>NZ_JAUXUP010000009.1 GCF_030680935.1 Polaromonas sp.
CAGCTCTACAAACTCTCTTTTGGTGTCCATGAGGTCTTTCGGTTGCCAGGGCATGGGCCTCTCCTTGCGTTGATCGCAAGCAAGAAGTGTTTCCTATGTCCTCGCACACCTGTTTCCCATGTCTCCTGTCCATACAGCGACGCAAAGAAAAGTGCCTCGCCCGCCGGGGCGAGACCCGGCTTGTAGGCAAACCCCAGGCAGTGGATGCCAAGACGACTTCAACCAGCGCACCCAACCCAATCCCGCGCGACAGACAAAAAAAAGGCAGCCCGAAAGCCGCCTTTAATCTCAGTGCCCAGCCGGCACACTCGGCGCAATTATTCCGCGCGTTCACCCGCCGCCGGTGCGGCAGCTTGTTCAAACGGCAAGCTCACGTCACGCAGATCGCGTTTGGTCTCAACCAGAACCAGCGGGCTGGCATCGAGCTGGGCTGCCGGTGGCCGCTCACGTGGAACGTGTATGGGTTTGGCTTCTGCGGCCATCGCGGCTTGCACTTCGGCAATCTTGCTGGCGTCGGAGTTGACCCATTGCAAACCGGAAGAACTGGCGACCTGAGCCAGGTCTTGCAGCGGCAAGTCGTAGGACTGGACTTTCGGCAATGCGCGCGCTGCTGGTGCAGCGGCCGCAGGCACAACAATCGCAGCTACCGTCACGATTGGCGTTGGCGGAACCACTGGGGCACTACGCACCGGCTCGGCAGTCGCTATCATTTCAGTAGCTGTTGGCACAGGTTCCTGATGGGCTACAGGCTGATTTGTCTCTGAATTTCCGGCAAAAGCTGTAGCGTCTTGCGGCTGGCTTTCTGCCACACCATCGTTGCGCTCGCGGCGGTCACGGCCATAACGGTCGCGGCTGCGGCGCTCGCGTGGCTGGCGCTCCTGGCCGTCGTCCTGATTCGGCTGCTGACCGTCGGTTTGCAGCTGGGTGTCGTGCGATGAAGCAGGCACCACCGGGTTGCCGGCTTCGTCTGCGCCTGCTACGACGCCAGGATGTGCTGCATCAAAGCTGTCTGCCTGCACACCAGCTGCTGCTGGTGCCGCATTGCCGTCGGTGCGGTCATCACGGCGCTCGTTGCGGCGGCCATTGCCGCGTTCACCGCGTTCACGCCGACCCTGGCCCTGGCCTTCAACGCGTGGCTGGCGATCAGCGTCACGTCCGGCGTCCTGCACCGGACGCTCCTGGCGCTGCGGTGCTTCGCTTTCGTTCATGGCTGCAGCCATGGCTGCCTGATTCGCCAGTGCGAGGTCCTGCTCAATCGGGTCGCGCGCCGGACGGTCATTGCGCTCGCCACCGCGTTCTGCACCACGTTCACCTCGACCACGGCGGCTGCGTTCGCCGCGCTCTGAGCGGCCTTCGCTTGCGCCCTGGCCTTCAGGGCGCTCGGCACGCTCTGGGCGCGACTCGTTGTTGCGGCCATCGTTGCGGGCCTCACCGGCTGGGCGCTCCTGGCGTGCAGGGTCACGGCCATCGGCATTGCGCTCGCGGCGCTCGCCGTTGCGGCCGTCAGGGCGCTCACCACGCTCACCACCGCGCTGGTCCGGGCGGCCCTCGCTGCGTGCCTCACGTCCCTCACCCGAGCGGCCTTCGCTTCGGCCACCACGACCACCGCGACGGCCATCGCGGCCTCCGCGGTCACCGCCACGCTCATTGCGATCACCGCGCTGCTCGTCGCGGCGGCCATCGCCGCGTTCGTCTTTTTTCACTTCGCGGACAGGTGCTGCCACGGGGGCGGCTTCCTCGCCCACAAAAAACGCCTTGATTTTGGCGAAGAAGCTTTTTTCTGCCGGGGCCGCAGCCACTGCACGGGCCGGCGCTGGCGCCACAGGGGCGACGGCGGGCGTTGGTTTTGGCACGGCCACAGGGGCCGGCGCATCAGGCAGCACACCCTTGATGATGGGTTCCTGCTTGTTGTGTTTTTCCTGGCTGCGGCGTGTGACGGTGGTCGCGTCTTCCATCTCGTCGGCCATCTTGTAGCTGGCCTGGATGTTGTCGAGGCGCGGGTCGTCGTGTTTCAGGCGCTCGAGTTTGTAGTTGGGGGTTTCCAGCGTCTTGTTGGGCACCAGCAGCACATTGATGCGCTGCTTCATTTCGATCTTGGCGATCTCCGAGCGTTTTTCGTTCAGCAGGAAAGACGCCACGTCAACCGGCACCTGGCAAAGCACCGAGGCCGTGCTGTCCTTGAGCGACTCTTCCTGGATGATGCGCAAGATTTGCAGCGCCGAGCTTTCGGTGTCGCGGATGTGGCCGGAACCACCGCAACGCGGGCAGGGAATCGACGCACCTTCTGACAACGCCGGCCGCAAGCGCTGGCGGCTCATTTCCATCAGGCCAAACTTGCTGATGGTGCCAAACTGCACACGCGCACGGTCTTGCCGCAGCGCATCGCGCAGGCGGTTTTCCACATCGCGGCGGTTGCGCGACTCTTCCATGTCGATGAAGTCGATGACGATCAGGCCGCCCAGGTCGCGCAAACGCATCTGGCGCGCGACTTCGTCGGCGGCTTCCAGATTCGTGCGGGTGGCGGTCTCTTCAATGTCGCCGCCCTTGATGGCGCGGGCCGAGTTGACGTCCACCGACACCAAAGCTTCGGTGTGGTCAATCACAATCGCGCCGCCGGATGGCAACTGCACGGTGCGGGCGTAAGCCGATTCGATCTGGTGTTCGATCTGGAAGCGGCTGAACAGCGGGGCGTCGTCGCGGTAACGTTTGACGCGGTGCTCGTGCTCGGGCATCACGTGGGCCATGAACTGGCGGGCCTGTTCGTACACGTCGTCGGTGTCGAACAGGATGTCGCCGATGTCGCTGTTGAAGTAGTCGCGGATAGCGCGGATGACCAGGCTGGATTCCTGGTAAATCAGGAAAGCGCCCTTGCCACCTTTACCGGCGCCGTCAATCGCGGTCCAGAGCTTGATCAGGTAGTTCAGGTCCCACTGCAACTCGGCGGCGCTGCGACCAATGCCGGCGGTGCGGGCGATGATGCTGGAGCCGGCCGGGTATTCCAGCTGGTCCATGTTTTCTTTCAGCTCGGCCCGGTCTTCGCCTTCAATGCGGCGGCTCACGCCACCGCCGCGCGGGTTGTTGGGCATCAGCACGACATAACGGCCGGCCAGCGACACAAACGTGGTCAGGGCCGCGCCCTTGTTGCCGCGTTCTTCTTTTTCGACCTGGACCAGGATTTCCTGGCCTTCGCGGATCACGTCCTGGATGCGTGCCTGGCTGACCGACACGCCTTGCGCGAAGTACTGTTTGGAGATTTCCTTGAACGGCAAAAAGCCGTGGCGGTCTTCACCGTAGTCAACAAAACAGGCTTCTAGCGAAGGCTCGACGCGTGTCACGACGGCCTTGTAGATGTTGCCCTTGCGCTGCTCGCGCCCTTCAATTTCGATTTCGTAGTCGAGGAGTTTTTGTCCGTCGACAATCGCCAGGCGGCGTTCTTCTGCCTGCGTGGCGTTGACCAGCATCCGTTTCATGGTGCTCTTCCTTATCGTTTTCGTCTCTCAAACCCAAATTGGGCCAACGACGCCAAAGAAGACGCAATGCGAACGTGGGGAATTGCCGGAGAGCTTTTGACCCGCTATGGCGACTGAAAAAATCAGGCGCTGAGCAGTCTGGGCGTAGGCGCGTGGATGGGGTGAACCGGGGTCCGACAGGTATTTGCTACCAAAAAGATAGCTGCTTGCGCCCGCAGGACAAGGGCTGGAGGCTGATCAATGCCTGAAAGCGGGGCTAAAAAGCGCCGCAGGCATGTGTTCATCAGTACGACCAGTGTTGTCAAGAGGCTACCCATATCAAGACCAGGTTTCACCTGGATCCGTGTTCAGCCCGTGGGGCTGGACACATCGTATTCCGTAGTTGTATTCGCAAAACGTCAACTCGTCTGCACATCATTTTCCTGCCGCGGGGTGCCTGGCACCGTGCGCTTGCGGGCATTTGCTGCCAGTGGCGTCGACCTTCCAGCAAGGCTGTTGTCAGTGGCTTGAGGGTCTGTGGACTAAACTCCCAGATAAATCAACCACTTACAGCTTGTCGCTAGTGAAACACATTATAGGCGCAGCTTACGTTCCAAAGGGCCGCCCGGGTAAACCCCCGGCGGCGGCCAGCATGGCCCCTCTCCCCGGCCCGCTTCCCAGCCCGGTGGAGCCTGAAAAAGCCCCGCCGCAAGCCACGCTGGTGACGGTCGATGCCGATCTGGCTGGCCAGCGGCTGGACAATTTTTTGATCCGCCAACTCAAGGGTGTGCCCAAAACCCACGTTTACCGCATCATCCGCAGCGGCGAGGTGCGTATCAACAAGGGCAGGGCGCAGGCCGACACCCGGGTGCAAGCGGGCGACATCGTCCGGCTACCGCCGGTGCGCACCTCGGAGCGGGCCGACCAGAAAGCCCAGGCCATGGCGGCCGAGGTGGCACGCCATGGCGCAGCGTCCACCGTGGGTGGCCACGCGCCCTCGCGTGAATTCCCCATCCTGTTTGAAGACGACCATGTGCTGGCGATAGACAAGCCAGCGGGGGTGGCGGTGCATGGCGGCAGCGGCGTGGCCTTTGGTGTGATTGAACAGCTGCGCATGGCGCGGCCGGACTGGAATTTTCTGGAGTTGGTGCACCGGCTGGACCGCGAGACCAGCGGCATTTTGCTGGTCGCCAAGAAGCGGGTTGCGCTGAAGAACCTGCAAGAGCAGTTTCGCGAACGCGAAACCGACAAGATTTACCTGGCGCTGGTCAGCGGCGTCTGGCCCGCGAATAAAAAAGTGCTCGATGCCTCGCTGCAAAAATATTTGTTGCCCGATGGCGAGCGCCGTGTGCGTGTCGTCCCCAAAGACCATCCCGACGCCATGCGCGCGGTGACGCTGGTCAAGGTCAACGGGGTGCTGCCCTTGGCGGGGCGTGACTTCAGCCTGCTCGAAGTCACCATCAAAACCGGCCGCACGCACCAGATCCGCGTGCACCTGGCCAGTGCCGGGCACCCGATAGCCGGCGATGACAAATACGGTGACTTCGACCTGAACAAAGCCTTGCAAAAAGAAGCCGGCGGCACGGCCCTCAAACGCATGTTTCTTCACGCCTGGCGGTTAAAGTTCACGCATCCGTCCAGCGGCAAACGCATAGAACTGCTGGCCGCGCTTCCCCCCGATCTCGAAATTCTGACCCGCCATGCCAAGCCCGCTTAACGCAGCAAACCCTTTGAACTTTGACCTGATCGCCTTCGACTGGGACGGCACGCTGTTCGACTCCACCAATATCATCGTGCGCTGCATCCAGGCCGCGGTGCGCGATGTGGGCGGCACCGTGCCCAGCGACGAAGCGGCGGGTTATGTGATTGGTTTGGGGCTGATGCAGGCGCTGGCCCATGCGGCGCCGGATGTACCGCAGGACAAATACCCCGAACTGGGGGCGCGTTACCGGCACCACTACGTGACACACCAGAACGACCTCAGCCTGTTTGACGGCGTGCTTGCGATGCTGGCTGCGCTCAAGGCGCGTGGCCACCTGCTGACCGTGGCGACCGGCAAAAGCCGGCACGGTCTGGATGAGGCATTACACGCAGTGGAGCTCAAGGGCCGCTTTGACGGCTCCCGCACCGCTGACGAAACCGCTGGCAAGCCGCACCCACGCATGCTGCACGAGTTGATGGAAGAGTTTGGTGTCAGCGCAGACCGCACGCTGATGATTGGCGATACCACCCACGACCTGCAGATGGCGCTCAACGCTGGTTGTGCCAGCGTGGGCGTGAGTTACGGCGCGCATGAAAGCGGGGCATTTGGGGCGCTCAAGCCGCGTTATGTTGCGCATTCGGTGCAGCAACTGCACGACTGGCTTGCCCGGTACGCTTGAAATGACAGACGCGCCTATCGCTTTGTGCCCTGCTGGCGAGCTGATCGACGGTGGCCAGGCCGTGCCCTTTGACGTCAGTTATGCCGGCCAGACCTGCCGCGCGTTTGCGATTCGTTTTGAAGGCCAGCCGTATGCCTACCTGAACCGCTGCACCCACGTGGCGATGGAGCTGGATTGGCAACCTAACCGGGTGTTCGACGAGAGCGGCCAGTGGCTGCTGTGCGCCAGCCACGGCGCAGCTTACCGCCCCGATACCGGCCAGTGCAGCGGCGGTCCCTGCCAGGGCGGCCTCGTGAAAATTGATCTTTCGGAGCGTGATGGCCTTGTTTTCTGGCACACGTCCTACAAACTAAAAGCCATGGAGTTCTAAACTAGCGTATGAATGATTCAAACCGTCCTGACCCGGCTGATGCCCCGGATTTTGATACAAATCGGCCCTCAGCCCTTGAGCAGCGTGCGCAAGCTGCTCCTGAAAACGTAGCAAATCTAAAACCCGGCTGGGAGCGCGCCACGCTGGAAAAGCTGGCGTTTGCGTCCCTCAACGAGCAAAAGGCCACGCGCCGCTGGAAAACCTTTGTGCGCCTGTCCTGGCTGGCATTTTTTGTGTTTCTGGTGTGGTTCGCGCTGCATCGCGGCTCGCCCTCGACCAGCCCCAGCGTCGCGCACACGGCGGTGGTTGAGATCAAGGGAGAAATCGCCGCCGGCGCCGACGCGAGCGCCGAGTTTGTCAACGCCGCGCTGAAAGCTGCTTTTGAAGACGAAGGCGCCAAAGCCATTGTGCTGCTGATCAACTCGCCGGGCGGCAGCCCGGTGCAGGCCGGCATGATGAACGACGAAATTGTTCGTCTCAAGGCCAAACACAAGAAGCCGGTGTATGCGGTGGTCGAGGAAACCTGCGCCTCGGCGGCGTATTACGTTGCTGCGTCGGCCGACAGGATTTTTGTGGACAAGGCCAGCATTGTTGGCAGCATCGGCGTGCTCATGGACGGTTTTGGTTTTACCGGGCTGATGGACAAGCTGGGCGTCGAGCGCCGCCTGGTGACCGCCGGTGAAAACAAGGGCTTTCTGGACCCGTTCAGCCCGCAGACTGAAAAGCAGCGTGCCTATGCCCAGACCATGCTTGACCAGATTCACCAGCAGTTCATCACGGTCGTCAAGGCCGGTCGTGGCAAGCGCCTGAAGGAAACGCCTGAAATGTTCACCGGCCTGTTTTGGACCGGCCAGCAGGCGGTCGAGCTCGGTCTGGCCGATCAACTCGGTTCGCTCGAATATGTGGCCCGCGAAGTGGTCAAGACCGATGAAATCATCGATTACACGCGCCGCGAAAACGTTGCCGAGCGGCTGGCCAAACGTTTCGGCGCCGCCATCGGTGATGGCGCCATCCGGACGCTCAAGACCTTGCCTGTGATTCGCTGACCCGGTTTGGCAGCGCTCAAGAAAAGCCCGCAGCTGCGGGCTTTTTTGTGCCTGTGTGATTCACCGTCCCATACAGAACACGGTGGGCAAAGCCAGCGGCGGCGCGGGTTTGTCGCGCTTCCAGGTACCGACAGTTGCGCTGTGTGTCCATTCCGTGGGCAGGTTCAAGCCGCAACTCAGCGCCAGCCGGGTGTTGCCTTGCAGGGTTTGCAACAAGGCCTGCAACAGCGCGGTATTGCGGTAAGGCGTTTCAATAAAAATCTGGGTCTGGCCGGTTTTCAGGGCCAGTGATTCGAGTTCGCGGATGCGCTGGCTGCGTTCGCCGCCGTCTTGCGGCAGGTAACCGACAAACGCAAAGTTCTGGCCGTTCAACCCGCTGGCCGCGAGCGCCAGCATCAGCGACATCGGGCCGACCAGCGGCACCACCTGCAGGCCGAGGTCGTGCGCTGCACGCACCACGGAAGAGCCGGGGTCGGCAATGGCCGGCATGCCGGCTTCGCTGACCAGGCCGATGTCATGACCTTCGAGCGCTGCCTTCAGCAGCGGTTTGGCATCAAAGCCGCCGCCGTGGTCGCCCTTTTTATGCACCTCGCGCGGCAACTCCTGGATGTGCTGCTGCTGCACCGCTTGCGCCAGGGCTTGTATCTCGCCGACGCGTTTCAAGTAAGCCCGCGTGCTTTTCGCGTTTTCGCAAATCCAGTGTGACAGCCTGGACGCAGTCTGTATCGTGCCCATGGGCATCACGTCCTGCAGTGGTGCCTGGCTGTCACAGCCAAAGTCCAGCGGCGCCGGCACCAGGTAGAGTCGGCCTTTGTTGCTGCCGGTCATGCTTTGGCTCCCGGCGCGCGCAGCAAGGTCATGCCAGCAGCACGCAGCATGCGGCAGGTGCGAATCAAGGGCAGACCAATCAGTGCAGTCGGGTCGTCGCTGTTGATTGCGTCCAGCAGGGCGATGCCCATGCCTTCACTCTTGGCGCTGCCGGCGCAGTCATAGGGCTGCTCGGCCTGCAGGTAGTTTTCAATTTCCTCGTCGTTGAGTGCGCGAAACTGCACTGTCACCGCTGCCAGATCGGTCTGCTCAAACCCGCTTTGCAGGCAGACCACCGCCACTGCGGTGTGAAAAACAAGGCTTTGACCCCGCATCAGACGCAACTGCGCCACCGCCCTGTCATGGCTGCCGGGCTTGCCGAGTGCCTGACCGGCAAGGTCGGCGACCTGGTCGGAACCGATCACCACTGCGTCTGGAAAGTTAGCGGCCACTGCACGGGCTTTGGCCAGGGCCAGGCGCCGGGCCATTTGTTCAGGTGTCTCACCGGGGTGTTGGCTTTCGTCCACCTCGGGCGAAACCACTTCGAAAGGAATCTGCAGGCGCTGCAGCAATTCACGCCGGTAGCGCGAGGTGGAGCCAAGAATCAGGCGACGGGTTGGGGTGGTGGCGATGCCGGTGCGGGCATCCGGTGCAGGTGCTGGGTTCATGCGCTGATTCTCTTACACTGCCTGCATGTCCAGACATCTTCATGCCCAGCGCCTCAACATCCCCGCTTTTGCCCAGGAGGGCCAGCCTCTTATCGAGATTACGCCGCTATCAAATCTAGAGCGCCTTGCGCACGAGCTGCATGGGCTGGAGCCTGATTTGTCCATCAATTGGCGGGCCACCGGGGAACTGCGGGCAGGTGCCGGTGCAGAGGACGAGGTCTGGCTCCGGCTGGAGGCCAAAACCAGCCTGCCTTTGACCTGCCAGCGTTGTATGGGAGCGGTGGCCACCGCGCTGGAGATCGACCAGTGGTACCGGTTTGTAGCCAGCGAAGAAATCGCCATGGCCGAAGATGACCAGTCCGAGGAAGACCTGCTGGTTTTGGCGCCGCAATTTGACCTGCTGGCGCTGCTGGAAGACGAGCTGCTGATGGCGTTGCCGCTGGTGCCCATGCACGAGACCTGCCCGGTAACGCTTGTTTTGAGCGCTGGCGAGCGCGAGCTGGCTGTGCAGGAAGACGCCAAACCGCATCCTTTTGCGGCGCTGGCCCAGCTGAAAAAGTCAAAGTAAGCGGGCAGGGGCTTGTGCCGGGAGCGGGCGCAAAGCGGTCGATGGCGGTGGCATCTGGATAAGCTGGCCGTATCGCGCTATAATCAAAGGCTAGTCGCAGCACACCCTCTTGAGAGTTGGCGGCGAAATTTACCAACCCTATACCCCCTCAGGAGCGGATCATGGCCGTCCAGCAGAACAAAAAATCACCTTCCAAGCGCGGCATGCACCGTGCACACAATGCATTGACCGTTCCGGGCATTGCGGTTGAATCCACCACTGGCGAGACACACCTGCGCCACCACATCAGCCCCACCGGTTTCTACCGTGGCCGCAAGGTGCTGAAAACAAAATCCGAAGCGTAATTTCTCGCTTTGACCACTGGCCCGCACTCATCCTGCGGGCCTTTGTTTTGTTGCATCCCCATTTTTTGACTGCGTCACTCCTGTCATGATCAGGATAGCTGTGGACGCCATGGGCGGAGACTTTGGTCCGCCGGTGACCGTGCCGGCCAGTCTGGCCTTTCTGGACAGTCACCCGGAAGCCGCCATTGTGCTGGTGGGCCAGCCGGCCGTGCTGGCTGGCCAGCCGCAATTCGCCGCCCTTCAGTCCCATCCGCGCTGCCAGGTGCTTTCCGCCTCGGAGGTGGTCACCATGGACGACCCGATCGAGGTCGCCCTGCGCCGCAAAAAAGACTCGTCCATGCGAGTGGCGATTTTCCAGGTCAAGGAAGGGCTTGCCGACGCAGCCGTATCGGCGGGCAACACCGGCGCGCTGATGGCTATTGCGCGATACGTGCTCAAAACACTTGATGGCATAGACCGACCGGCCATTGCTACGCAGTTGCCCAATGCCGCCGGCGGTGCGACCACCGTGCTGGATCTCGGTGCCAACGTCGATTGCACCGAAGACCATTTGTTTCAGTTCGCGGTGATGGGCTCGGCCCTGGTGGCCGCGATTCAGGACAAGGCCAACCCCAGCGTCGGCCTGCTCAATATTGGCGAAGAAGCGATAAAAGGCAGCGAAACTATTAAAAAAGCCGGTGAATTGTTGCGATCTGCTGCTAAAACGGGTGATTTGAATTTTTACGGCAATGTCGAAGGCAACGATATTTTCAAGGGAAGTGTAGATATTGTCGTGTGCGACGGTTTTGTCGGAAACGTCGCCCTGAAAGCCAGTGAGGGACTTGCCAGCATGATTGGTGGGTTTATCAAAGCCGAGTTTTCCCGGAATATTTTGACAAAAATTGCAGCTATCGTCGCTTATCCGGTGTTATCTGCATTTAAAAATCGAGTAGATCACAGGCGTTACAACGGTGCTGCCTTGCTCGGGCTTCGTGGCCTGGTGTTCAAGAGCCATGGTTCGGCCGACGCTTTCGCTTTCGAAAGGGCGCTCAATCGGGCTTATGATGCAGCTCGCAACAAGTTGCTGGACAAGGTGAAAGAACGTATTGCCCATGCGGCTCCGCTGCTGGTCAAGACCGGGCCGTCCTCCGCAGAGAGTCCTGAGCTTGTGCCCCGCGCCGAAATTTCCGACCCCACCGCTGCCCATTAAGTCTTCATGAGCCCCTATTCACGTATCACCGGCACGGGCAGTTACCTGCCACCGCGACGCTTGAGCAACACCGAACTGACAGCCGAACTGGCGCTTCAGGGTGTGGAAACCTCGGACGAATGGATCGTCGAGCGTACCGGCATCCGTGCCCGCCACTTCGCGGCGCCCGATGTGTGCAGCAGCGATCTGGGTCTGGAGGCGGCTAAAAATGCGCTTCAGGCCGCTGGTTTGCAGGCCAGCGACATCGACCTGATCATTGTGGCGACATCAACGCCCGACATGATTTTTCCATCAGCGGCCTGCATTTTGCAGAACAAGCTCGGCATCGCCGGTTGCCCCGCCTTTGATGTGCAGGCGGTTTGCAGCGGTTTTGTATATGCGCTGACGGTGGCCGATGCGATGATCAAGACTGGATCAGCGAGCAAGGCGCTGGTGGTTGGCGCCGAAGTGTTCTCGCGCATCCTCGATTTTTCCGATCGCACCACCTGCGTGTTGTTTGGCGACGGCGCCGGCGCCGTGGTGCTGGAAGCGTCGCAAACCCCCGGCATCCTGGCTACCGATCTGCACGCCGACGGCAAACATGTCGGCATCCTGTGTGTGCCCGGCACGGTGGCCGGGGGCAAGGTGCTCGGCGATCCACTGCTCAAGATGGACGGGCAGGCGGTGTTCAAGCTGGCGGTGGGGGTGCTTGAGGCGTCGGCCCGGGCGACGCTTGCCAAGGCCGGCCTGCAGGACAGCGACATCGACTGGCTGATTCCGCACCAGGCCAACATCCGCATCATGCACAGCACCGCGAAGAAGCTCAAGCTGCCGCTGGAAAAACTCATCGTCACGGTGGACCAGCACGGCAACACCTCGGCGGCATCTATTCCGCTGGCGCTGGACGTGGCGGTGCGCAGCGGCCAGATCAAAAAAGGCGACACCCTGATGCTGGAGGGTGTGGGCGGCGGCTTCACCTGGGGTGCAGTGCTCCTGAATTTGTAGCTGCTTGCGCCCGTTCCATATGGGCTGAAGGCTGTTTTATTATCATTTTATGAAACCATTTGCTTTTGTTTTCCCGGGTCAGGGGTCGCAGGCCGTCGGGATGCTGGACGCCTGGGGCGAACACCCTGCCGTGCGGGAGACGCTGCGCGAAGCTTCTGATGCGCTGGGCGAAGACCTGGTGACTTTGATCCGCGAAGGTCCGAAGGAAGTACTTGGACTGACCACCAACACCCAGCCTGTGATGCTGGTGGCCGGTGTGGCCGCGTACCGCGCCTGGATGGCAGACACCGGCGCCGCCCCGGCTCTCGTCGCTGGCCATTCGCTGGGTGAATACGCCGCGCTCGTGGCTTCGGGTGTGCTCAGCCTGGCGCAGGCTGCGCCGCTGGTGCGTTTTCGTGCGCAGGCCATGCAGGAAGCCGTGCCGGTGGGTGTGGGTGCGATGGCGGCCATTCTTGGCATGCCAGCCGCCCAGGTGATCGAAAGCTGTGCCGAAGCGGTTCGCACCTTTGGTGTGGGAACCCTCGAGGTGGTGGAAGCGGTCAATTTCAACGACCCGATGCAGACCGTGATTGCCGGCAGCAAAGCTGCCGTTGAAAAAGCCTGTGAGCTTGTCAAGGCCAATGGCGCCAAGCGCGCCTTGCCGCTGCCGGTTTCGGCGCCGTTTCACTCCAGCCTGATGAAGCCCGCTGCCGACAAACTGAAGGAAAAGCTTGCCAGCGTCGGTTTCGCCGTCCCGCAAATCCCGGTCATCAACAACATTGAAGTCGCGGTCGAAACCGACCCTGACCGTATCCGCGCTGCGCTGTATGCACAGGCTTTTGGTCCGGTGCGTTGGGTTGAATGTGTGCAGGCCATCAAGGCGCGCGGGATCACAAGCATCGTCGAGTGTGGCCCGGGCAAGGTGCTGGCTGGCATGGTCAAGCGCATCGACGCAGACTTGACCGGTTTTGCAATGTTTGACCCTGCCAGTCTGGCGCAAACCAGGGAGGCGTTGGCATGAGTGAAGTTAAATTTGAAGGGCAAGTCGCACTGGTCACCGGTGCATCGCGTGGCATTGGCGCAGCGATTGCACTGGAGCTGGCCCAGCGCGGCCTGAGAGTCACAGGGACCGCCACGACCGACGATGGCGCTGCAAAGATCAGCCAGGCGCTGTCCGCCTTCCCCGGCTGTAGCGGCAAAAACCTCAATGTCAACGATGCAGCGGCGGCCGAGTTGCTGATCGACGGCATCGTCAAGGAATATGGCGGTTTGCAGGTGCTGGTCAACAACGCAGGCATCACCCGCGACATGCTGGCCATGCGCCTGAAGGACGACGATTGGGATGCGGTGCTGGACACCAACCTCAAGGCGGTGTTCCGGATGAGCCGCGCTGTCATGCGGACCATGATGAAGCAGCGTTATGGCCGCATCATCAGCATCACCTCGGTGGTGGGTGCTTCAGGCAACGCAGGCCAGGCCAACTACGCCGCGGCCAAAGCCGGGGTGGCCGGTATGACACGGGCGCTGGCGCGTGAGCTGGGTAGCCGCAACATCACCGTGAACTGCATCGCGCCGGGTTTTATCGAAACCGACATGACCGCCGGACTCGGCGAAGAGCAGCAAAAGGCCCTGCTCGGACAGATTCCGCTGGGGCATCTGGGTAAACCACAGGATATTGCCCACGCGGTGGCGTTTGTGGCCAGCCCTCAGGCGGCCTACATCACCGGCCAGGAAATTCACGTCAACGGCGGGATGTACATGTGAGCGCTTCACTGCGGCGTGTGCACACCGTCTGGTGTCACCAGGATCATGAATAATGGCAGCGCGGGCACTTTGCCGGCGCGGGTCCAGAAGCCGGGTTCTATCCGTACGGCTGGCGGGTTAGGGAATCAACCCTAACAACGCTAAAATCACGGATTAATTCACAACCCTCAGAGGGACTTATGAGCGATATCGAAGCACGTGTTAAGAAAATCATTGCCGAGCAACTTGGCGTTGAAGAGGGCCAGGTCACCAATGAAAAAGCCTTTGTGGCCGATCTGGGCGCTGACTCGCTTGACACCGTAGAACTGGTCATGGCTCTGGAGGACGAGTTTGGCATCGAGATTCCCGACGAAGACGCTGAGAAGATCACCACCGTCCAGAATGCGATTGACTACGCCAACACCCATCAAAAAGCTTAAGGACTCCGGTCTTTTTCCATCTGGCTTGAAAGGCCGCCGTCGGTCTTTCAGGTCTTTCTTCAGGATTTGCGCATGAGCCGTCGCCGCGTCGTTGTGACAGGTCTGGGTTGTGTCAGCCCGGTGGGTAATACCGTGGCTGACTCCTGGGCCAACCTGCTGGCCGGAACCCCCGGCATTGACCTGATTACCCAGTTTGATGCCAGTAACCTGTCCTGCAAGTTTGCGGGCGAGGTCAAGGGTTTCAACATCACGGACTACATCCCTGAAAAAGAAGCCCGGCACATGGATCGTTTTATCCACCTGGGTCTGGCAGCCGCTTGCCAGGCTGTTGCCGACAGCGGTTTGCCGACTGGTGAGGCGCTGGGCGATGAGATGGCGACACGCATTGGCTGCAACATCGGCTCGGGCATAGGGGGCCTGCCCTTGATCGAGCAGATGCACACCGAACTGACCAATCGCGGCCCGCGCCGTATCTCCCCATTTTTTGTGCCGGCCTCGATCATCAACATGATCTCCGGCCACGTATCGATCAAGTTCGGCTTCAAGGGCCCCAACATCGCTGTTGTGACCGCCTGCACCACCGGCCTGCATGCCATTGGCCTGTCTGCGCGCATGATCGAATACGGCGACTGCGATGTGATGGTTGCTGGCGGTGCCGAGGCTACGGTCTCGCCGCTGGGTGTGGGGGGCTTTGCCGCCGCCCGCGCGTTGTCCACCCGTAATGAAGACCCCAAGACCGCGTCGCGACCCTGGGACAAGGACCGTGACGGTTTTGTCCTGGGCGAGGGCAGTGGCGTGGTGGTGCTCGAAGAATACGAACATGCGAAAGCGCGTGGCGCGAAGATCTATGCCGAGGTGGCGGGCTTTGGCATGAGCGCCGATGCGTACCACATGACTGCGCCGGACATCGATGGTCCGCGGCGTTCCATGGTCATGGCGTTGAAAAATGCAGGGGTTAACACAGAGGAGGTTCAGTACCTCAATGCCCATGGCACCTCTACCCCGCTCGGTGACCTGAACGAGACCAATGCCATCAAGGCGGCTTATGGCGACCACGCCAAAAAGCTGGTCGTCAGTTCCACCAAGTCCATGACCGGGCACCTGCTGGGCGGCGCGGGCGGCATCGAGTCGGTGTTTACCGTGCTGGCGCTGCATCACCAGAAGATTCCGCCCACCATCAACATCTTCAACCAGGACCCCGAGTGCGATCTGGACTACTGCGCCAATACAGCGCGTGACGCGAAAATCGATGTGGCGGTGAAGAATAACTTCGGTTTTGGCGGAACCAACGGGACATTGGTGTTCAAGCGGGCCTGATGCCTTATTGCCCGCCAGGCCCGAGGAATCCTACCGCCTCCACCTTCTTGTGTGACCATGCATAACGCCCCGCCGGTTGTCTATCCGCTGGGGCGTTCGTCTTTTCAGGCTCGTTTGCTGATGGGTGTCTGGCTTGCTGGCCTCGCCGTCTCTGTGCTGTGTGCTTTTCTCGCGCCTGCTCTCGGCTGGCGGCTTTGGCTGATGGCCTTCGTGGTGCTGGCTGTTGGCGGTGCGGCCGCCTGGGACTGGAAACAATCGCCGCTTGGCCAGCTTCACTGGGATGCGCGGGGCTGGCACTGGGAAAGCCTGGCTTATCAATCGGGCACTCCGGTGGGGAGGCTTTCGGTGGTGCTGGATTTTCAGCGCGTGCTGCTGCTGAGACTGGAAAACCAGGACCACGCCCGTCTGTGGCTGTGGGCTGAGCGCAAGGCGCTGCCTGAACGTTGGCTTGATTTGCGTCGCGCGGTGTATGCGCACCAACGCCTTTCCCCGCTTTCGGGCGATTCCCGCGCGCAGCGGCTGTCCGCATGAGTTCCGACGAATCACCTGCGGCGCCAGTGTCAGCCAATGACAGCGATGCAATGCTGGTCGAACGCACGGTAGCGGGCGATCAGAAGGCGTTTGAGCTGCTGGTCATCAAGTATGAACGCCGCATTCAGCGGCTGATCGGGCGTATGGTGCGGGATGTGGATCTGGTCGAAGACATCGCCCAGGAGACATTTATCCGGGCCTACCGCGCGATGGCGCAGTTTCGCGGCGAAGCGCAGTTTTACACCTGGCTCTACCGGATTGCGGTCAACACCGCCAAAAAGGCCTTGATGGACCTCAAGCGCAATCCGACCGTGTCGGAAAATTCCTTCAAATCAGGCGACGCGGATGAAACTTCCCCGCTGGAAAACGAACTAACCAGTTCAGAAACGCCGGAATCATTGCTGGCAGGCAAGGAAATCGCCCAGATGGTCAATACCGCCATGGATGCCTTGCCTGAGGAGTTGCGCCAGGCCATCACCTTGCGCGAAATTGAAGGTCTGAGTTACGAAGAAATTGCAGAAGCCATGAATTGTCCGATAGGCACCGTGCGTTCACGCATCTTCAGGGCGCGGGAGGCAATTTCTGCGCGGATCAAACCCTTGCTGGAAAACCAGTCCGGCAAGCGCTGGTGAATGCCTGGCCAGCGTGAATGTAGAGAGCTATTGTTTAACCGGGGGCAGTTCCACCCTGCCACGACAACCATGAAACCGAAGACGCACAACCTTGAACTGATTTCTGCCCTCGCTGATGGCCAACTGTCGGACGAAGACTTTGCGCTTGCGCTGTCGGAATGTGCGCTTGATACCGAGACACTTGGGCGTTGGGAGGCTTACCACCTCATCGGCGACGTATTGCGCGCGCCGGGATCGATGACACCCGCTCGTGACGCCGGGTTTCTGACCCGCCTGAATGCGCGGCTGCTTCAGGAGCCGGCGTTGGCTGCCTTGCCGTCGGTTGCTTTGGCGCCCGCGTCCTTGATGCCTGCCGGCGATGTCTCTGCGGGTCGGTGGCCTGACGCCGCCAATGATTCGAACCTGCGCTGGAAACTGGTAGCGGGCTTTGCCTCGATGGCTGCCGTTGCTGCAATTGCCTGGAACGCCGGTGGTGGCCAACTTTCGCCCGCGCCCCAACTGGCCCGCCAGGAAGCCGCGCAGCAGGTTCTGGTGGTGTCCGAACAGGGGACCATGGTTCGCGATGCCCGTATGCAGGAATTGCTGGCCGCCCACAAACAGTTTGGCGGCACGTCCGCCTTGCAGGCGCCTTCAGGCTTTCTGCGCAATGCGACGTTTGAAACACAGCAGAGCGAGCGACGTTGAAAGCCTCACGGTACCTCCCGGCATCTTCCTGCGCACCCACCATGATGCGCAGGCGGTTGTGTCAATTTGCACTGGCTGGCTGCTCGCTGCTCGCGGGCCCCTACCTCGCGGCCCAAACGCTTGCCCCGACCGCCCCGGCCGCGCAGTCAGCGCAGCTGGTTGCAGGTGAGCCGAAAAACATCAACGAATGGTTGATGCGCATGCACGAGGCGTCCAGAAAGCGCTCATACATTGGCACATTTGTGGTGTCTTACGACGGCGTGATGTCCAGCGCCAAGATCTGGCATGTGTGTGAGGGTACACAGCAAGTGGAGCGTGTCGAAACACTGACAGGTGCGCCGCGCTCCATCTTCCGGCACAACGACCAGGTGGTGACCTTCCTGCCCGGGCAAAAGGTGGCACGGACGGAACGGCGGGAGTCGCTGGGTCTGTTCCCGGAGTTGCTCCGGTCGGCAGACAGCCGCATCGCCGAGTTCTACAAAGCCAGGCAGGAGGGTAGCGAGCGGGTGGCGGGTGTGGATGCCGACATCGTCGCCTTGATTCCAAAGGACGCGATGCGTTTTGGCTACCGGGTATGGGTGGAGCCAAAAAGGGGCATGGTCGTCAAGTTGCAAACACTCGATGGCGAGGGCAAGGTTCTGGAGCAGGCTGCTTTTTCAGAATTGCAGTTTGATGCGCCCGTCAAAATGGACAAGCTGGTGCAGATGATGGGCAAGGTAGATGGCTACCGCATCGAAAAGCCAGAGCTGGTTAAAACCACTGCCAGCGCCGAGGGCTGGGTACTCAAGACGCCGGTGGCCGGTTTTCAGCCCATGAGCTGCTACAAACGTCCCGGCGCTACGCCCGCCAGAGGCGAGCCGATGCAATGGGTATTTTCCGATGGGCTGGCTTCTGTCTCCGTTTTTGCCGAACCGTTTGACGCCGAGCGCCACCTGAAAGAGTCCAGGATGTCGATAGGCGCCACCCAGTCCCTGACCCGCAGGCTCGATGCCTACTGGCTGACCGTCATGGGTGAAGTGCCGGTTGCGACGCTGCGTCTTTTTGCCGACGGCCTTGAACGCAGGAAGTAAAGACCCCAATTGGGACTGACCGGTGAGACGCCCGCGGATGCTTCCCGTCGTTTGTGCAGGCATCTTTCCTGCGCTGTAGTTTTTCTGTTGCCTGACTTTTATTGAAGGTGGATGATGCTTAAATTGAACTGCAATCACGGGCGCGCCTGGTTGGCTGCTGCTGCGTTGGCATGGGGTGGCGCGCTGTCCCTGCTGCCGGCGCAGGCCCTGATGGCTCAAACCCGAAGCCTGCCTGACTTCACCGATCTGGTCGAAACCGTCGGTCCCTCTGTCGTCAACATACGCACGCTGGAAAAAGTCAAGGCCGGTTCGGCCAGCGGCGCTGACGAGCAGATGCTGGAGTTTTTTCGCCGCTTTGGAATCCCGGTGCCGCCCAATATGCCGCGCACGCCCCGGCCGGACCGCGGCCAGCCTGACGAAGAGCAGCCGCGCGGTGTGGGCTCGGGTTTTATCCTTTCATCCGATGGCCTGGTCATGACCAATGCGCACGTTGTGGAAGGCGCGGACGAAGTGCTGGTGACCCTGACGGACAAGCGCGAGTTCAAGGCCAAGATCATAGGCACGGACAAACGCACCGATGTCGCTTTGGTCAAAATCGAAGCGACTGGTTTGCCGGCCGTGAAAATCGGCGATGCCAATCGCATGAAGGTGGGTGAATGGGTCATGGCGATTGGTTCGCCTTTTGGGCTGGAGAACACCGTGACCGCAGGTATTGTCAGCGCCAAGCAGCGCGACACTGGCGATTACCTGCCGTTTATCCAGACCGATGTCGCAATCAATCCGGGCAATTCGGGTGGCCCCCTGATCAACATGCGTGGTGAGGTGGTGGGTATCAACAGCCAGATCTACTCGCGTTCCGGCGGCTTTCAGGGCATCTCTTTTGCCATTCCGATCGACGAAGCGACGCGCGTGACCGACCAGTTGCGCAGTACCGGCCGGGTGACGCGCGGGCGCATCGGTGTGCAGATTGACCAGGTCAGCAAGGATGTGGCCGAGTCCATCGGGCTGGGCAAGCCGCAGGGCGCGCTGGTGCGGGGTGTAGAGGCCGGGTCGCCAGCCGAAAAAGCCGGCATAGAAGCTGGCGACATCATCACCAAATTTGAGGGCAAGACGATTGACAAGGCAACCGATCTGCCGCGTATGGTGGGCAACGTCAAGCCAGGTACCAAAACCACGGTCACGGTGTTCCGACGCGGCAACAGCCGCGACTTCAGCGTGACGATTGCCGAAGTCGAGGCCGAAAAACCGGTCCGCAAGGCGCAGGCGCCAGAGGCCAAGCCGCCCGTAGCCGGACCGGCCCAGGTGATGGGTCTGGTGGTCAGTGAGTTGCCGGACGCGCTGAAGAAAGAGCTCAAGATCAAAGGCGGGGTAAAGGTGGATGCGAGTGAAGGCGCGTCTGCCCGCGCAGGGCTGCGCGAGGGCGATGTCATTCTGGCCATCGCCAACACCGAGGTCGCCAGCGTCAAGGAGTTTGATGCGGTATTGGCCAGGATCGACAAGAGCAAGGTGGTCAATGTGCTTTTCCGTCGTGCTGATGTTTCGCAATTCGCCTTGATCCGGCCTGCCCGTTAAGTGCCCGTCACGCGCTGTGAAGCGCGCGACCTGGGTGTCCATGTTTAACGGGTCTTTGCCCCGGGCCTGTCCATGCGAAGGTCTGGCGGCCACCCGGTCAAGCGTGTGGTTTTAGCGCTGCCGAGCTGGCAATCCGTGCCACAAAAAAATATTTCTGCGGGTTTGTGGCTCAACTCTATGTTTGTAAGCACTAACATGGGTGCCGGGCTAATGACGAATTTTGGTAGAATGGATGCTGAGAATTTGAGTTTTACGATATATCAGCAGTAAAAAAATAGGGCTCGACACACAGATAGGGCTGATTCACCGGTGATCCACAGATCGCCCACAAGTTGTCCAGAGCCTTTAAGTTAAAATTGTGAATAAGTTGTGCATAAGATGCATGTTGCTGCCTTGCAACGAGAAAAAATTGGCAATTTCGAGGCTATGTCTTCCGGGCTTTTTGCCTACAATGAAGCTTCCAACCTTCGCAGTTGCCATAGATTGTTGGTTCAGGGCGCGTCACAAGTGACGCGCCCTTTTTTATGGCTCTCGCGAATGGACATTGCTCGGTTCGCAATACTTTCAAGCACTTAGGCGTTCCCTTTGATGAATCACATCAGAAACTTTTCGATCATTGCGCATATTGATCACGGCAAGTCCACGCTCGCCGATCGAATCATCCAGCGTTGCGGCGGTTTGCAGGACCGCGAGATGAGTGCGCAAGTGCTTGACTCCATGGACCTGGAAAAAGAGCGTGGGATAACCATCAAGGCGCAGACCGCTGCGCTCAAATACAAGGCACTCAATGGCGAGGTTTACAACCTCAACCTGATCGACACGCCCGGTCACGTGGACTTCTCTTATGAAGTGAGCCGCTCCTTGTCGGCATGTGAGGGCGCCTTGCTTGTCGTCGATGCAAGCCAGGGCGTGGAAGCGCAGACCGTTGCCAACTGCTACACCGCGCTCGACCTCGGCGTGACCGTGGTGCCAGTACTCAACAAGATGGATTTGCCGCAGGCGGATCCGGACAACGCCAAGCAGGAAATCGAGGATGTGATCGGGATCGACGCGACCGATGCGATTCCCTGTAGCGCCAAAACCGGCATGGGCATCGACGAGATTCTGGAAGCCGTGATTGCGCGCATGCCTGCGCCGCGCGGCAACCCGGCCGGACCGCTGCGCGCGATGATCGTTGACAGCTGGTACGACGCCTATGTGGGCGTCGTGATGCTGGTGCGTGTGGTCGATGGCCGGGTGGCCAGGGGTGACCGTATCAAGCTCATGGCCAGCGAGGCCACCTACAACGCCGAGCAGCTCGGGGTGTTCACGCCGCATACCGAGCAGCGGCCTTCGCTGGAAGCTGGCGAGGTAGGTTTTATCATCGCCGGCATCAAGGAGTTGCAGGCGGCCCGCGTCGGCGACACCGTGACACTGATCAAAGCCGGCACTGGCGGGGCGGCTGCCACCGCCACCGAAGCCTTGCCGGGCTTCAAGGAAATCCAGCCGCAGGTCTTTGCCGGGCTGTACCCGACCGAAGCCAGCGAGTACGACTCGCTGCGCGACGCGCTGGAAAAGCTCAAGCTCAACGATGCGTCGCTGCACTACGAGCCGGAAGTCAGCCAGGCCCTGGGCTTTGGCTTTCGCTGCGGTTTTCTGGGTCTGTTGCACATGGAGATCGTGCAGCAGCGGCTGGAACGCGAATTTGACCAGGACCTGATCACGACCGCGCCCAGCGTCGTTTATGAAGTGCTGCAGTCCGACGGTACGGTCATCATGGTCGAGAACCCCTCGAAGATTCCAGACGGCGGCAAGGTCAACGAGATCCGTGAGCCTATCGTGACCGTGCATCTCTATATGCCGCAGGACTATGTGGGCGCCGTCATGACGCTGGCCAATCTCAAGCGCGGCGTTCAGTTGAACATGGCCTACCACGGCAAGCAGGTCATGTTGACTTACGAGATGCCCCTGGGCGAAATCGTGCTCGACTTCTTTGACAAGCTCAAGTCTGTGTCGCGTGGCTACGCCTCCATGGACTACGAGTTCAAGGAGTTCCGGGCGTCCGACGTGGTCAAGGTGGACATTCTGCTCAATGGCGAGAAGGTCGATGCCTTGTCCATCATTGTTCACCGCACCCAGTCAGCCTACCGCGGCCGGGCAGTGGTCGCCAAGATGCGGGAGATCATCTCCCGGCAGCAGTTTGACGTTGCCATCCAGGCCGCCATCGGCGCCAACATCATTGCGCGTGAGACAATCAAGGCCCTCCGCAAAAACGTGATCGCCAAGTGTTACGGCGGCGACATTTCACGCAAGAAAAAGCTTCTTGAAAAACAAAAAGCGGGTAAAAAACGCATGAAACAAATCGGTTCGGTCGAAGTGCCCCAGGAAGCTTTTCTGGCCATTCTGCAGGTGGAAGAATAATGCTGGCCTTCATGAGTACGCTCACCGCGCTGGTACTGGCTGTTTTTGTGGGATATGGCGGCGCCTGGTATCTGGGCATGGTGGAAGGCAATTTTTCGCTGCTGCTGTTTCTGGCCACCGTCGTCACCGGCTTGTACTGGCTGGCCGAAAAGTTCTATTTCTGGCCGCAGCGCCGCCAGGCCGCCGCGCGACTGGAGTCGCAACGTGTTGAGCGCCATGCCCAACTGGCTGCCCAGGGCATCACGCAAGTAGATAGCGACATGCATGACGCCCACGCCAAAGTCCTGCAGCAGCCCTGGTGGCTGGACTGGACTGCCGGATTGTTTCCGGTGATTGTGGTGGTGTTCCTGCTGCGGTCCTTCCTGTTCGAGCCCTTCAAGATCCCTTCCGGTTCGATGATCCCGACCATGCTGGTGGGCGACCTGATTCTGGTCAACAAATTCCATTACGGTGTGCGTCTGCCCGTCATCAACCTCAAGGTGATCGACAACAACAGTCCCCAGCGCGGCGATGTGATGGTGTTCCGTTATCCCCCCAAGCCAAGTCTGGATTACATCAAGCGGGTGGTTGGCGTGCCCGGCGACGAGGTGGCCTATCTGAACAAGAAACTCAGTATCAACGGCAAGGCGCTGAGCAAAGTCCCGATGCCTGACTTTTTTGACGAAGACGCGCTGCGTTATGCCAAACAATTTCAGGAAACCACTGGCAACAGGACCTACCGCTTGCTCAATGACGCAGACCGGCCGGCGTTTATTGCCGGTGCAGATCAGTTTCCCTGGCGGGATAATTGCCGTTACAGTAGTGAGGGCGTGGTGTGCAAGGTCCCCGAAGGCCACTATTTCATGATGGGAGACAACCGCGACAACTCTCTGGACTCGCGTTATTGGGGGTTTGTGCCCGAGGCCAACATCGTCGGCAAGGCCTTTTTTGTCTGGATGAATTTTGGTAACCTCAAGCGCATAGGCCGGATTGACTGAGACCAAACCGGCCTTGCGCAGGCTGCATGGGCGGGGTCGGCGGGTGTTATGGCTTATCGATGCAATCAACAAAAGCTGGGAAATCACATGAAAAACTTGAAACGCAGGCAGCAAGGCATTTCGTTCATCGGTATCCTGTTTGTTGGAGGGGTGCTGATCTTCGCCGGCGTGATCGCCGCGCAGGTGTTCCCCACGCTGGTCGAATTCCAGGCCATTACCAAGGCCGCAAGCAAGGCCGCTGCTGCCCCGACGGTTCCTGAAGTACGAACCACTTTTGACAAGGCGGCCCAGATTGACGACATCACGTCCATCACCGGCAAGGACCTGGAAATAACCAAGGAAGGCGACAGGACGGTTGTGGCGTTTGCCTACAACAAGGAAATCCACATCGCTGGGCCGGCTTATTTGCTGCTTAAATACACGGGCCGTTCCAAATAAGTGCGTGCGAGTTCCACTTCAAGTCCTGACCTGCAGGCCTTGCAAAAGCGCCTGGAGCACGAGTTTTCCAATCCTCGCCTGTTGCAGCAGGCGCTGACGCATCGCAGCTTTTCTGCCGACCACAACGAGCGCGTCGAGTTTCTGGGTGACTCGGTGCTCAATCTTGCTGTTGCGGGCCTGTTGTACGAGCGCCTGAGCGAGCTCCCGGAAGGCGACTTGTCGCGGGTACGCGCCAATCTGGTGAAGCAGGAGACCCTGCATCAGCTCGCTGTCCAGCTAGGCTTGCCTGCGTTGATTCGGCTGGGTGAGGGAGAGGCCAAGTCCGGTGGCCAAAGGCGCCCCTCCATTCTGGCCGACGCCCTTGAGGCTGTGATTGGCGCTGTGTATCTTGATGCCGGTTTTGACAAGGCTGCCGGGCTGGTGCGCAGCTTGTTCCGGGACATCGAGATCAACCCGCAGATGGACGCCATCGGCAAAGACCCGAAGACCGAGTTGCAGGAATGGCTGCAGGGTCGCAAAATGAATTTGCCGATTTACCGCGTGGTCGGCACCCTGGGCGCTGCCCACAAGCAGACCTTTGATGTGGAATGCGAAATCAGCGAGTTTGGGCGTGCCGAGCGGGGCATGGGCGGCTCGCGCCGCGCTGGTGAGCAGGCAGCGGCAGCGGTCATGCTGGCTTACGTGAAAACGCTCAATTGATTTAACAGGCGCTGCAGCGCAGCTGCCAACAGGCCATTCCAACATGACTTCCGCGAAAAACCCCCCCAAAAAAACGGTGCGCCAGCCAGCGCCTATCGGTAAACCCAAGACCAAGGCCGCCGTGCAGCATGCCGAAGAAACTGTCGGCACGCAGGACGCCGCGCTCGAAGCCATGCTGGCGCAGGCCATGACGGCACGCGCCAACAATGCGCCGCCTGCCGAAGGTCAGCGCTGCGGGCTGATTGCCATCGTTGGCAAGCCCAATGTCGGCAAATCGACCCTGCTCAATGCGCTGGTGGGGCAAAAAATCAGCATCACCTCGCGCAAGGCGCAGACCACACGTCACCGTATCACCGGTATGCGCACGCTGGGCGCCACCCAGTATGTGTTTGTCGATACCCCTGGTTTCCAGACCCGGCATGGCAATGCGCTGAACCGCTCACTCAACAAGACAGTCGTCGGCGCCGTCAACGACGTGGACCTGATCGTGTTTGTGGTCGAGGCCGGCCAGTTCAACCAGGCCGACGCCAAGGTGCTGTCGCTGCTGCCGGCCGGCACGCCGGCCATCCTGCTGGCCAACAAGTTCGACCTGATTCACCGCCGCGCCGACATTGCGCCCTGGCTCAAGGAGATGCAGGAGCGCCACAATTTTGCCGAGTTTGTGCCCATGTCGGCCAACAACGCGAAGGACGTGGACCGCCTGTTCGGCATCTGCGAGAAGTATTTGCCGCCGCAGCCCTGGATGTACGGTGCCGACGAGCTGACCGACCGCAGCGAGCGTTTCATGGCGGCTGAGATCATCCGCGAAAAGCTCTTCCGCCTGACCGGTGACGAGTTGCCCTACACCTCGACCGTGATCATCGACAAGTTCGAGCAGGAGGGGGAGTTGCGCCGGATCGCCGCCACTATCGTGGTGGAACGCGACGGCCACAAGGGCATGATCATTGGCGAGAAGGGCGAAAAGCTCAAACGCATAGGCACCGAAGCCCGGCATGAACTCGAAGCCCTGACCGGCGGCAAGGTATTCATCGAGATCTGGGTCAAGGTGCGCTCGGGCTGGGCCGATGACGAAGCCAGAGTGAAAACCTTTGGCTACGAGTAAGTGGCGACCAAGCGCATTTCCGACGAACCGGCGTATGTCCTGCACCGCTACGACTGGAGCGAGTCCAGCCTGATCCTGGAAGTCTTCACCCGCAGTTATGGCCGTATTGCGCTGGTCGCGCGTGGCGCCAAGAAACCAAGCTCCAATTTCCGGCCCGTCCTGCTGCCGTTGCAGCCGCTGCACATAGCTTTCGGCGGTGATGCGGAGATCCGCATGTTGCGCAGCGCCGAGTGGCAAGGCGGCCACGTCATGCCGACGGGCGACGCGCTGCTGTCGGGCTATTACCTCAATGAATTGTTGATGCGTCTGCTGGCTCGCGACGACCCGCACCCAGTGCTGTTTGACGCCTATGCCGCGACTGTGCAGCTGCTGGCCAGCCAGAGCGTCGACACCTTGCAGGTCGCCTTGCGGGCGTTTGAACTTCGCCTGCTGCGCGACATCGGCCTGCTGCCGACGCTGGATGTGCAGACCGCGACGCTGGCGCTGCTGGAGCCGCAGACCGCTTATGTGCTGGTCGCCGAGGCCGGCCTGCGCGAGGCGCACGACGACGACCGGGCCAGCCTGCAAGGTCAGCAGTGGCTGGACTTGCAGGAAACACTGGCCGACGACGCGCCATTTACCGACACGGTGCAAGCCTGCGTCAACCACCTGCCATCGCTCAAAACCCAACTGCGCTCGCTGCTGCACTACCATTGCGATGTGAAGGTTCTCAAAACCCGGCAGATGATGATCGATCTGCAGGCTTTCTAACGGATCAATGCCCATCATGGCTCCTGTACACGCCTCCGCTCCCCGTCACCGCACCGCCTTGTCTGTCAACGTCAACAAGGTGGCCCTGCTGCGCAACACGCGCCACCTCGGCATTCCCGATGTGCTCCGCGCCGCCGAGTTGTGCCTGGAGGCGGGCGCCGAGGGCATCACCGTGCACCCACGCCCCGACCAGCGGCACATCCGCGAGGATGATGTCTACGAGTTGGCCGCGCTGATGAAGGACTGGCCTGATCGCGAGTTCAATGTCGAGGGCAACCCGCTGCAGAACCTGATGGAGTTTGTGCGCAACCTGTCGGCGCGCGGCCTGCCACTGCACCAGTGCACCTTTGTGCCCGACAGCGAAGGCCAGTTCACCAGCGACCATGGCTGGAGCTTTCCGCAGCATGCAGCGCAGTTGAAGCCCCTGATTGAAGAAGTCCAGAGCCGTGGCGTGCGTGTCAGCCTGTTCATGGACCCGCTGCCCGAGTCCATGGCCGCCGCCAAAGAGCTTGGTGCGGATCGGGTGGAGCTGTACACCGAAACCTACGCCAGGGCCTGGGGCACGCCCGACAAAGACAAGGTGCTGAGCCAGTTTGCGCATACCGGACGGGCCGCTGCCGCTGTTCATTTGGGCGTGAATGCGGGCCACGACCTGAACCGCGACAACCTCACCGAGTTCCTGCACGCCGTGCCTGGCGTGCTGGAGGTGTCGATTGGCCACGCGCTGATTGCCGATGCGCTGGAGCTCGGCTACAGCGCCACTGTCGCCGCGTACCTGCGCTGCATCGACAACGCGTCTCCCGAATGATTTACGGAATCGGCACCGACATCTGTGATGTGCGCCGTGTGCGCGCCAGCTTCGAACGCCATGGCGAGCGTTTTGCGCTGAAGATACTCAGCGACGCCGAGTTCACCACCTGGAAAGCCCGCAGCGCGCGCTGGCCCGAGCGCGGCCTGCGTTACCTGGCCACGCGGTTTTCCGCAAAAGAGGCTTTCAGCAAGGCCGTCGGCATGGGCATGCGTTTGCCGATGACCTGGCGCAACTGCGAGGTCGCCAAGGCAGCCAGCGGCAAACCCGAAATTGTTCTGCACGGCGCGCTCAAGGACTGGTTTGAGGCGCGCGGCCTGAGCGCCCACGTCAGCGTGACAGACGAAACCGACTACGCCGCCAGCTTTGTGGTCGTAGAGAAAAAGTGACTCTAGCCCAATCTGGCTGTGCGCAAGCAGCTATCAAATTAACAGTAATTCTGGAAACCCCATCATGAGCCCACACGCCCCCCTGATCATCGACATCGCCGGCTTGAACCTGAGCAAAGCCGATAGACAACGCCTCAAAAATCCGCTGACCGGCGGCATCATCCTGTTTGCGCGCAACTGGGAGAACCGCGCCCAACTCACGGCGCTGTGCGCCCAGATCAAAAAAATCCGCAAAGACCTGCTGATCTGCGTGGACCACGAAGGCGGGCGCGTGCAGCGTTTCAAAACCGATGGCTTCACCCATCTGCCGCCCATGCGCACGCTGGGCCAGTTGTGGCTGAAAGACGCGATGGCAGCCACCAATGCCGCCACTGCCTGCGGTTATGTGCTGGGCGCCGAGCTGCGTGCCTGCGGGGTAGATTTCAGTTATACCCCTGTGCTCGACCTGGACTATGGCGAAAGCAGTGTCATCGGCGACCGTGCTTTTGCGCGCGATCCGCGCATTGTTGGCCTGCTGGCCAAAAGCCTGATGCACGGCCTGCTGCAAAGCGGCATGGCCAATTGCGGCAAACACTTTCCGGGCCACGGTTTTGTCAAAGCCGACTCGCACACCGACATTCCGGTGGACAAACGCAGCCTGAAAGCCATCCTGGCCGATGATGCCGCGCCCTATGACTGGCTCAACACGACCCTGACCAGCGTCATGCCCGCGCATGTGATCTACCCCAAGGTCGATGCGCGCCCGGCCGGTTTTTCGGAGAAGTGGCTGACCTACATCCTGCGCGGGCAGCTCGGCTTCGGCGGCGCGATTTTCAGCGACGACCTCAGCATGGCCGGTGCCCGCCTGCTCGACGGCAAACAGGTCAGCTACACCCAGGCTGCTGTGGCCGCGCTGAACGCCGGCTGCGACATGGTGTTGTTGTGCAACCAGTCGGTCGATGGCGGCGAAGCGGTCGATGAGTTGCTCAATGGCATGGCCGAAGCCCTGCTCAAGCAGCAATGGGAAGCGCTGGAAAGCAGTGAAGCGCGGCGGCTGGACCTGCTGCCAACCACGCCCGCCATCGCCTGGGACGATCTGATGCTGCACCCGGCGTATATGCACGCACTCGGGCTTGTACCCTGAAGAAAAAAAAAGCCTTTTCTGCCTCCAGCCCATGCCGGGATTGCGTGAACAGCTCCTGAATCAATAGCGGATTATTGCTGGGTGACCGCCCACGGCGGTGCGCCCCCCGCGTCCAGGTGCGTGAGGTACAGGCGCAAATCGAGCTCAAACTGGTGGTACTGCGGCTCCATGTGGGTGCAGAGCTTGTAAAAGGCCTTGTCGTGCGCTTTTTCTTTCAGATGCGCCAGTTCGTGCACCGTGATCATGCGCAAAAACTCGATAGGCACTTCCTTGAACAGGCTTGCCACACGGATTTCGCGTTTGGCCTTGAGCTTGTTGCCCTGCACGCGCGACACCGTGGTGTGGGTACCCAGCGCATGGGCAATCACCTGCAGCTTGCTGTCAAACGCCACCTTGCTCAATGCGTCGGCATTGCGCAGAAAACTGTTTTTCAGTCCGATCACGTAGTCGTACAGCGCCCTGTCGGTCCGTATGTCGTGGGTGCTGCTGTATTTTTTGCGCAGCAGGCCACCGAGCTGGTCCTGGGCAACCAGGTCGCGTACCTGGGTTTGCAGGGTGGCGGGGTAGGCCGTCAGGTAGTTCATGGGGCGTTGGCGGCTCGGAGGAAGGCCTTTATTTTAGGCCGCGCGCGGTTCTTGCTAAGCTTGGGTCATGAACCCGCCTGATCCGTCGGACCACGCCCGAGCCCCTGAGGCCCCCACGCCGCGCATCAACCTGGCGCTGCAGGGCGGTGGCTCGCACGGCGCCTTCACCTGGGGCGTGCTGGACGCCCTGCTGGAAGACGGGCGGATAACGCCGGAAGGCATCAGCGGCACCAGCGCGGGCGCCATGAATGCGGTGGCGCTGGCACACGGCTTTGCGCAATCAGAAGGCAAACCCCGTGCCGACCGGCATGACGCAGCGCGCCAGGCGCTGGACAGCTTCTGGAACGGTATTGTCGAGATGGGGGCACTCTCGTCGTCACTGTCACAGTCCATGACCAAGATGCAGCAAGCGCCGTTTGGCATGTTGTTTGGTTTCATGGGTGGCGGCAAGCGCTCCTCCAGTTTCTGGACCGACGCGATGACGCGTTACTGGTCAGGCGCGTTGTCGCCCTACCAGAGCAACCCGTTTGACATCAATCCGTTGAAGGACTTTCTGGAAAAGCAGGTGGACTTTGAGCGCCTGTCCCAGGCTGTCGGGCCGGACACGCCCCAGGTCTTTGTGGTGGCCACCCGCGTCAGCAGCGGCAAGGCCGAGGTGTTTTGCGGCAAACGGCTGACGGCCAGCGCTGTCATGGCGTCTGCCTGCCTGCCCATGGTGTTTCAGGCGGTGGAAATTGATGGCGACCATTTTTGGGACGGCGGTTATTCAGGCAACCCGGCCATTCACCCGCTGATCTACCGCTGCCAGAGCCGCGACATTGTGCTGGTGCAGATCAACCCGATCCAGCGCGCGGCGCTGCCGACCCGGCCCAACGAAATCATGGACCGCATGACCGAGATCACCTTCAACGCCGCGCTGATTGCCGAGATGCGTGCGATTGATTTTGTCAAACGCCTGCTGGCCGAAGGCAAACTTGATGCCGCGCATTACAAGGATGTGTTGATGCACCGCATTGACGGAGGGGAGGCGCTGGAAAAATTCACGGCACAATCCAAATCGTCAACCGACAAGGCGTTGATCCATTCGCTGCGCGATCTGGGCCGGGTCTGCGGCAAAGACTGGCTGGACCGGCGCTTCAGCGCGCTGGGTGTCAAAAGTACCGTCAACATCGCACGCGACTACCTGGACGATCTGCGCATGCCGGTTGAGAAAGCCGAGCCCACTCCGCCCGAGCCGCCGGCGGCCTATTTGCCGGGCGCGGGCTTGTTGTAATCAGACTCTCGCGGGCTTGGTGTTGCGGTAATTCCACCACGGCAGCTCGGCCCGCAGCGACAAGACCTGGCCGCTTTGCGCACCGTCGCCGCTGTAACCGGGCAAACCCGCCAGCAGGGCTTGCCAGTTGGTGCTTTGCAATTCGGCCAGCAGGGCTTGCACCGGCGCGTCGGTCAGGGCCGACTTCAGGCACACCAGGTGATAACGCTCCCGCACCAGGGGTACAAAATCCAGGCCCTTGTCGCGCGCCGCCGATTCAATGCCCAGACCCGCATCGGCGCCGCCACTGGCCACCACCTGTGCCACGGCGGTGTGCGACGGCTCTTGTGTGGCGTAGCCGTTCAGGTCCTGGGGCGTCAGGCCCGCCTGTGCCAGCAGTTCGTCCAGCAGCACACGTGTGCCCGTGCCCTCCGCGCGGTTGACGTAACGCAGGCCGGGCCGTGTAAGGTCGCGCAGGCCGATGATGCCTAGCGGGTTGCCTCTGGCGACCATCAGGCCCTGCTGGCGATCGGCAAAACCAATCAGCTTGTGCAAGCCGGGTTTAAGCAAGCTGCGGTAGGTGTGTGCCGCGACCGATTGGGTACCCGGCTGCTCCAGCGTGTGAAAACCCGCCATCATGCAGCGCCCGGCGTTCAGGGCGGCAATGGCATCCACACTGCCCATGAAGCGGATATCCAGGTGCAGCCGCCGCGCGGCGGTTTGCTCACGCAGCGCGCTCAGTGCGGCGTCGTGGCTGGCGTAGAGCGTCAGTACGTGGGCCTCGTCGTCAAAGGCGGTGGAGAAGGCGCGTTCGATGTCGCCGCGCAGGGCTTCGATTTGCGGCGCCAGCCTGGCCTGCGCCTGACGCTCGGCCCACAGCAGTTTTTCACCGAACTCGGTCAGCTGCGCGCGTTGTCCCTTGTCCCAGACGATCAGCGGACGCCCCAGGGTTTGCTCCCATTTTTTGAGCGCTCCCCAGACATGGCGGTAGGACAGATCGAGCGCCCGCGCCGCTGCGGAGATCGAGCCGTGTTCGCGCACTGCATGCAGCATGTCCATCAACGGGTTGCGGATCAGCGTGTCTGCGCTTCGCCCGGGCGACAGCAGGTAGGAGAGTTCGACTTTGTGCATGGCAGGTGAAGGTGTTGCGTGATTATCCGCGCGGCTATGCATGTGGCTTCATAGCTCGTGACTACCAATGGCTGGCCGGCACCTGAGTGCCTACGATAAGGCTCTTCCCCTTGTGCCCTTTTTCTTCTGCATGAACACCTTCTCGGACAGCGTCAGCACGGCTTTTTCGCTCATCGTCTCCCTGGATCCCCTGCTGGGCAGCATTGTGCTGCGCTCACTGGCTGTCAGCGCCTGTGCCTGCCTCATCGCCTGCAGCGCCGGTCTGGTGCTGGGCGCCTGGCTGGGGGTGGCGCGTTTTCGCGGTCGTGCGGTTTTGCTGACCCTGCTCAATACCTTGCTGGCTCTGCCATCGGTGGTGGTGGGTCTGGTGGTGTACCTGCTGCTGTCGCGTTCGGGGCCGCTGGGTTTTCTGGGCTGGCTGTTTTCTTTCCAGGCGATGGTGCTGGCGCAGGCTGTGTTGGTGCTGCCCGTGGTGACGGCGCTGGTGCGCCAGACGATTGAAGATGCCGACCGCCTGCATGGCGAACAGTTCCAGTCGCTGGGCGCCGGAAAAGGCATGCAAAGCCTGTTGCTGCTGTGGGACGAGCGTTATGCCCTGTTGACGGTGCTGATTGCCGCCTTTGGCCGCGCTATTTCAGAAGTGGGTGCGGTCATGGTGGTCGGGGGCAATATCGACGGCTTCACCCGTGTCATGACCACTGCGATAGCGCTGGAGACCAGCAAGGGCGACTTGCCTCTGGCGCTGGCGCTGGGCCTGCTCTTGCTGGCGGTGGTGCTGCTGCTCAACGTGCTGATTGCACTGGTGCGGCGCTGGCGCGAGCGGCTTGACGACCGGTTGCCGGACCCGGCGCGCCTGTTGCTGCCGCAGGGCGGGGCGGTCCAGCCATGACGGTTTTGTTCGAACTCAAAGCGGTGGACGTGTGTTTTGGCAGCACCCGGGCCCTGAGCGCGTGCGCGCTGCAAATCCACCCGGGCGAGCGCGTGGCCCTGGTCGGCTCCAACGGCAGCGGCAAAAGTACCTTGCTGCGCACCTTGCACGGGCTGGTACGGCCCACGGTGGGCACCTTGCAGTTTGATGCGGCGGCACGCCAGGCCATGTTGTTCCAGCACCCCTACATGCTTCGCGCCAGCGCACAAATCAACGTGGCGCTGGGGCTGTGGCTCAAGGGCGTGGCCTGGAAGGATGCCAAAACCCAGGCCTTGCGCGCGCTCGAACGTGTCGGCCTGCTGGCCTTGGCGCAGCGCAACGCCAAGGCGCTGTCAGGTGGGCAGCAGCAGCGGCTGGCGCTGGCGCGGGCCTGGGCGCTGCGGCCCGATGTGCTGCTGCTCGACGAACCGACGGCCAGCCTGGACCCAGCCGCCAAACGCGAGGTGGAAGCCCTGATGGCCGAATTTGCGCAGGCCGGCATGACGCTGATTTTCAGCAGCCACAACCTGGGCCAGGTCAAGCGCCTGGCCAGCCGCGTGATGTACCTGGAGCATGGCCGGCTGCTGGCTGACTTGCCTGCCCACGACTTTTTCAACGGCCCCCTGCCGCCGGAAGCCGAGATTTTTGTCAAAGGAGAAATTGTATGAACGCGATTTCCATGCATTTCGGATTGCTCAAGCGTTTTAGGGCTGTAGCCCTTATGCATATTGCGCTTGCAGCTACATTTTCGATAGCGCAAACACAACCCATCGTGATGGCTTCAACCACCTCGACCGAGCAGTCGGGGCTGTTCGGCACCTTGCTGCCAGCCTTCAAGCAGGCCAGCGGCATAGCCATCAAGGTGGTGGCGCTTGGCACCGGCCAGGCCATCGACATGGGCCGGCGCGGCGATGCCGACGTGTTGTTTGTGCATGACCAGGTCGCCGAGGAAAAAATCGTGGCCGAGGGTTTTGCCGTCAAGCGCTTCCCGGTCATGTACAACGACTTCGTGCTGGTCGGCCCGGTTGCCGATCCGGCCAAAACCAAAGGCAGGGACATCACCGGGGCTTTGAGGAAACTCAACGCCGCCAACGCCAACTTCGTCTCACGCGGCGACAAAAGTGGCACCCACGCGGCTGAACTGCGCTACTGGAAAAGCGCCGGTGTGGACAACCCGCAGTTTGCCAACTACAAGGCCTGCGGCTGCGGCATGGGCCCGGCGCTCAACATCGGATCCTCGTCAAACGCCTATGTGCTGACGGACCGCGGCACCTGGCTCAGCTTCAAAAACCGGGGTGAACTGGTGGTGCTGGTCGAGGGCGACACACGCCTGTTCAACCAGTACGGCGTGATGCTGGTCAACCCGGCCAGACATCCTCAGGTCAAGGTCGCCGAGGCACAAAAGTTTGTGGACTGGGTGACATCGCCCGTCGGCCAGGCAGCGATTGCCAGCTACAAGATTGGCGGCGAGCAGCTGTTCTTCCCCAACGCAACGAGGTAAGCGGCCGCAGGCGCAGCTTTCCCCTGGGGGGGGCATCCTTCGACAAGCTCAGACGAATGGATATGAAACGAGCGAACGTGGGGGCTACCTCAACAGCCCTAAAGCAAACGGCAGGCTGACCATTCCCAGCAGGGTGGACAGGGTGACCAGGCCGGCGACAAACGCGCCGTTGTAGCCCATGCGTGCGGCCAGCACGTAGCAGCTTGAAGCGGTTGGCAGGGCCGAGAACGACAGCAACACCGTGGTCTGCACCGGTGACAGCCGGAACACCCAGGACAGGCCCAGAGCGATCAGTGGAATGAAAAAATGGCGTATGGCCAGCAGCGACACCGCGAGGGTCTTGCCCGATGCCAGCGAGGCGAACTGCATGCCTGCGCCGGCCGCCATCAGGCCCAGCGCAAGTGAGGCCGCGCCTATGCGCGTCAGTGTGGGCTCCATCCAGACGGGGATCTGCAGGCCCACCAGGTTGGCGACCAGCCCGGTGGCGGTGGCAATGATGAGCGGGTTACGCACCAGCGCGCCCACGAAGCCGGTGTTGGCGTGCCGGGCCATGGGCCAGACTGCGCCCACGTTGAACAGCGGCACACAGACACCAATCAACACGGCGATCATCAGCAGTCCTTCGGCGCCGGCCAGACGCTCGGCCAGCGCCAATGCAATGAAGGAGTTGAAACGGAAGGCGACCTGCGCACTGGCAGCGTGTTCGCGCCTGTCGATGTGCGCGCCCAGCCAGGGCAGCCAGGGCAGGCTGTAGGCCAGTGCGATGCCCAGCACGCCCATGGTCAGTCCGGCGGCGATCAGGCTGGAGGCAGCGCCCAGGTCCAGCGGACTTCTGACGATGGAGTGAAACAGCAGGACCGGGAACAGGAAGTAATACACCAGGCTTTCCACCTGCTGCCAGACCGTGCGGTTCAGGGCGGTGTAGCGGCACACCAGGTAGCCACACAGAATCAGGGAAAAGTCGGGGAAAAGAAGTTGCGCATAGTTCACCCGTCAAGAATAACCCGAAAGCTGTAAAAGGCCCGGGTTTGCCCCTATGCGTAATCCACAACATACGGGCGCGCGTTGTAAGTTTAGGATCGAGGCTGTCGTCCCCTATTTGTCAATCATTCAAAGGAATAGCCACATGCAACGCCGCTACCTGTTTACCCTGTCCGCGCTGACCCTGGCGATCGCCGCCAGCGGTTCTGCTTTTGCCCAGTCCTACCCGAACAAGGTGGTGAAGCTGCAAGTGCCTTTTGCACCTGGCGGCACCACCGACATCGTCGCGCGCGTGATATCCGAGCCGCTGGGCAAGGCGCTGGGCCAGAACGTCATTGTCGAGAACAAGGCCGGTGGCGGCGGTGTCGTGGGCGCGCTGGATACCTCCAAGTCAGCGCCTGACGGCTACTCGCTCGGCATGGCCACGGTATCCACCACCGCAGCCAACCCGGCCATCAACCCGAAAATTCCCTACAACACGCTGACCGACTTCACGCCCATCATCAACATTGCGGCCACGCCCAACCTGATTGCGGTGCATCCGAGTTTTCCGGCGCGCAACTACAAGGAGTTCATCGCCGAGATCAAGAAGAACCCGGGCAAATACTCTTACGCTTCGTCGGGCACGGGCGGCATCGGCCACCTGCAGACCGAGCTGTTCAAAAGTCTGAGCGGCACCTTCATCACGCACATTCCCTACCGCGGTGCGGGCCCGGCCCTGAACGACACAGTGGCCGGTCAGGTGCAGATCATTTTTGACAACATTCCCTCTGCGCTGCCTTTCATCCAGCAAAAACGCCTGATCCCCATCGTGGTCGCAGCGCCTACACGGCTGGCGGTTCTGCCTGACGTGCCGACCTTCAAGGAAGTGGGTCTGGAGCCGGTCAACCGCATGGCGTATTACGGCATCCTGGGTCCCAAAAACCTGCCGAAAGAGGTGGTGGACAAGGTCAGCGCGGCCACACTCAAGGCCTTGCAGGACCCTGCCGTGCGCAAGCGTATTGAAGACACGGGCTCCATCATCGTCGGCAACACGCCGGAGCAGTTCGCCGCGCAGATCAAGGCCGAATTCGAGGTGTACAAAAAAGTGGTGGTTGACGCCAAGCTCTCGCTCGAATAAGCGGTCACTTCCACCCATGCGCCCCGCAGGCCTTGCGCCTGACGGGGCTTTTTTGTGGCCGGCTGCGCGGTTTGTTATCGTCTTGCTCATGAAACCCGAGAGCCAGGCCAGCATTGACACCTTCATCGACGCCATGTGGCTGGAAGACGGGCTGTCCAAAAACACGCTGGCGGCCTACCGGCGCGATCTGGCGCTTTACGCCAGCTGGGCCGGCAAGCAGGGGCTGAGGCTGGACGACACCACCGAGCTTGTGCTGAGCAGCTACTTCGCCGCCAAACACAGCACTACCAAAGCCACCTCTGCGAACCGCCGACTCACCGTGTTCAAGCGTTACTTCCGCTGGGCTTTGCGCGAGCGTTTCATCAGCGCCGACCCGACGCTCAAGCTGCAGTCCGCCCGGCAGGCGCTGCGTGTGCCCAAGCTGATGTCCGAGGCACAGGTAGAGGCCCTGCTGGCCGCGCCGGATGAAGACACGCCGCTTGGCCTGCGCGACCGCGCCATGCTGGAGCTGATCTACGCCAGCGGCCTGCGCGTCAGCGAGCTGGTTGGGCTCAAAACCTTTCACCTCGGCATGAACGAGGGTGTGCTGCGTGTCATGGGCAAGGGCAGCAAAGAGCGCCTGGTCCCGTTTGGGCAGGTGGCGCGCCAGTCCATTGAGCGTTACCTGGCCGAGGCACGCCCCGCCATCCTCGGCGGCCAGCAGACCGACGATTTGTTTGTGACCGTGCGCGGCAGCGGCATGAGCCGCGTAATGTTCTGGATGCTGGTCAAAAAATATGCGCTGCGCGCCGGCATCACCTCGCCCTTGTCGCCGCACACCCTGCGTCATGCGTTTGCCACACACCTGCTGAACCACGGGGCCGACCTGCGCGCGGTGCAGATGCTGCTGGGCCATGCCGATATTTCCACCACCACGATTTACACCCATGTGGCGCGGGAGCGGCTCAAAGCCCTGCATTCGCAGCATCACCCACGGGGGTGATTGAGCCCCCACGGTCGTTCGCTGCTCATCCAGTGGTCGTGAGCGTGTTCGCGCCCGGCGGCACACCGGCGCTGGTTTTACAGCGGCTGAACACCGGGATCAACCTGGCGCTGCAGGCGCCCGAACTGCGCAAGCGTTTGCTCAGCGCCGACAACGTGCCGACGGCAGGTACTGCCGCAGAGTTCGCGCGCCAGATTGCCCAGGAGTCAACCAGCAACGCCCGCATCATCAAGGCGGCGCAGATCAAGCCCGACGGAGGCCTTTTCCGGGTTGCTATTGATTTAATAGCTGTCTTCGCATGTCCAGTAAGGGCTGGAGGCCTTTTTGTTTCATCATCCCGGCGCTGTGTACATGTAGTCGCGCCGGAAGGGGTAGCGGCTCTGCGCACCCCTGATGGTTTCGTCCACCATGCCTTCAGCCGGGCGGGCTGCCAGCATCTGGTGCAGGCTGATCCAGCCCTGCTCGAAACACATGGCGCTGCCAGCCAGGTAAAGGCGGTAGGCCCTCAGGATTTTTTCGGCGCGGCTGCTGCTGTCGTTGGTGGTCAGCACCTGCCGGGCCTCGCCCAGCCGCGCTTCGAGCGCGTCGGACCAACCCCAGAGCGTGCGTGCATAATGCGGCCGCAGATTTTCGGTGTCCACCATTTCCAGGCCCGAGCGGGCCAGATGGGTCAGCACATCGCTGACATGCAGCAGTTCGCCGCCCGGGAAGATGTATTTTTCGATGAAGTCCCCCATGCCCGCGCCCAGCTTGAGGTTGTCCAGGCCGCCAGCGGTGATGCCGTGGTTCAGCACCAGGCCGCCCGGCGCCAGCAGCCGCATGATCTTGCCGAAATAGGCGCCCATCTGCGCCCGGCCCACATGCTCAAACATGCCGACTGACGAGATCTTGTCGAAGGGCTGGCCTTCGTCGAGGTGGCGGTAGTCGCGCAGCTCCACGCGCACCCGGCCCTGCAGGCCTTTGGCGGCGATCAGGCCCTGCACATGGGCATGCTGGTTTTTTGACAGCGTGATGCCCGTTGCGTCCACGCCGTAGTGTTCGGCGGCCCACAGCAGCAGCCCGCCCCAGCCCGCACCGATGTCGAGGAAGCGCTCACCGGGCCGCAGCAACAACTTGCGGCAGATGTGGTCCAGCTTGGCCTCCTGCGCCTGCGCCAGCGTCATGGCCTCGTCGCGGTAGTAGGCACAGGAATAGACGCGCCGCGGGTCCAGCCACAACGCATAAAAGTCGTCAGACACGTCGTAGTGAAACTGGACCTGCTCTGCATCTTTCTCGGGGGTGTGCATCCTGAGCGAGCGCATCTGGCGCTGCAGACCGGTCCACCAGCCGGTGTCGCTGTGCACCGGGTTGGCGGGCAGCAGGCTGGCCGCCACCGCCATCACGTCCCGCATGTGGCCTTCGATATGGAGCTTTCCCTCGACGTACTCCTGGGCCAGCGCGCCGATCTGGCCAGCGCGCAGGCGCGTGAGGCTGGACCAGTGCGAAAAACTCATCTTGACCGGCGCATCCGACGCGCCGAGCACCTGGCCTGCAGGCAGTTGCACGGACATGGGTGCTGGCAGGCTGACCAGCCGGGACTCCAGATGGGGAACGAGATGCCGGATCATGGACGCACTCCTGTTCTTGCATTCAAGCGGGTCTGGAATGAAGAGCCCGGCGCTGCGGCGACCGGTTGCCATCGACCCGTTGGCAAGTCCCGAATATGCGCGAACTTCAGATTTTCGTCTGTAGGAAAAACGGTTTGTTTCCAATTGGTCGCCCGGCTGGACCACGCCTTTACTTCCATGACTTCAATCAGCGGTACTGGGCCCGCCCTGAGCGTCAGGCGCCCAACAGCGCCAGCTCGTGCTCGTCAAATCCGGCAGCTCGCCGCGCATCCAGGTTGAACGGCCCCTTGAGCCGGGGTGCGCCGTAGCGCGCGGCCAGTTCGGCATAGCCGGCGACCGGGTCCAGCCCGCGCTCGCTGCACAGATGCCGGTACCAGTGGTTGCCGATGGCGACATGGCCGATCTCATCGCGCAGGATGATGTCGAGAATGCCGATGGCCGCCAGCGCGTCCGGAGTGCCGACCTTGCGCAGCTTGGTTTGCATGGCGGGCGTGGCGTCCAGGCCGCGTGCTTCCAGCGTGCGCGGCACCAGCGCCATGCGCGCCAGCACGTCATCGGCGGTTTTGTGGGTCATGTCCCAGAGGCCTGTGTGGGCAGGGAAGTCGCCGTAGTCGTAACCCATGGCCTGCAGTTGCGTGCGCAGCAGGCTGAAGTGCAGCGCTTCTTCGGAAGCAACACGCAGCCAGTCGAGGTAGTAGGCCGGCGGCATGCCGTCAAAGCGCCAGGCGGCATCGAGAGCGAGGTTGATGGCGTTGAACTCGATGTGTGTCACCGCGTGGAGCAGGGCCGCCAAGCCCTGCGCGGTGAACGGCGACCGTTTGGGCACGTCCAGGTGCAAGCGCAACTCCGGCCGCGCGGGGCAGCCGGGCAGGCCGGTGGGCTCTTCAGGTAGGCGTTGATTTGCTATTAAAAGAGTAGCTGCTTGCGCATGCAGGGCATGGGCCAGCAGCACTTTTTGCTGTGGATCTGGCTGCAGCAGCGCCTGCAGGGCCTGCTGGCGCAGTTCGGGCGGGGAAGCGGGCAGGGTCATGCCCGGATTGTCGGCGAAAGACAGGGTGCCTCTTTACAATGGACTTATCGACAGACATGGCAATACAGAGGACAACCCGATGGCGATCTACCAACTTGATGAGCTGACACCTTCCATCCACCACACCGCCTGGGTGGCCGATACCGCGCAGGTCATGGGCAACGTGGACCTGGCCGAAGGCAGCAGCGTCTGGTTTGGCGTGGTGATACGCGGCGACACCGAAACCATCAGCGTGGGCAAGGGCTCTAACATCCAGGACAACAGCGTACTGCACGCCGACATGGGCATGCCGCTGGTGATTGGTGAAAACGTCACCGTCGGCCATCAGGTCATGCTGCATGGCTGCACCGTTGGCGACGGCTCGCTGATCGGCATACAGGCGGTGGTGCTCAACGGCGCAAAAATCGGCAAAAACTGCCTGGTAGGCGCTGGTTCGCTGGTCACCGAAGGCAAGGAGTTTCCCGACGGATCCATGATCATCGGCAGCCCGGCCAAAGCGGTGCGTCAATTGACGCCGGAGCAGATAGAGGGTTTAAAAATGAGCGCGCAGCACTATATGGACAATGCCCGGCGCTACAAAGCCGGGCTCAAAAAGATTGCCTGATGTCCTCTGAACTCCATAAATTTATCTTCGACGGCCTGCCGGTGCGCGGCATGCTGGTGCGCCTGACCGGCGCCTGGCAGGAAATCCTCAAACGCCGTGAGGCGGCGGGCGGTTACCCGCCCGAGGTCATGCAGCTGCTGGGCGAAATGACGGCGGCTGGCACGCTGATGCAAAGCAACATCAAGTTCAACGGGGCGTTGATCCTGCAGATCTTCGGCGACGGCCCGGTCAAGTTGGCCGTGGCCGAGGTGCAACCCGACCTGAGCCTGCGCGCCACCGCCACCGTGACCGGCACGGTGGAACCGGGCGACACCTTGAGCCGCCTGGTCAATGTCAACAATCTGGGGCGCTGCGCGATCACCCTGGACCCAAAAGACAGATTGCCCGGCCAGCAGCCCTACCAGGGGGTGGTGCCGCTGTTTGGTGACCAGCATGAAAAGATTGAGAACCTGGGCGACGTGCTGGAGCATTACATGCTGCAAAGCGAGCAGCTCGACACGCGGATGATTCTTGCTGCGGACGGCCAGGTGGCGGCCGGCCTGCTGATCCAGCGTCTGCCAATGCAGGGCCAGGGCAATTTGCAAGGTCAGCAGCGCTCTGACGAGGACGAAATTGGCCGCAACGAAGACTACAAGCGTATTGCGCTGCTGGCCGGCACGCTCAAGCGTGAGGAGTTGCTGGGGCTGGACGTCGACACGATTTTGCACCGGCTGTTCTGGGAAGAAAAAATCACGCGCTTTGTACCTGGCACGCCGACTTTTGCGTGCAGCTGTTCGCAAGAGCGGGTCAGCAGCATGCTGCGCAGCCTGGGCACGGCCGAGGTGGAGAGCATCATCGCCGAGCAGGGGCGGATTGACGTGGGCTGCGAGTTTTGCGGCGCGCAATATGGCTTCGATCCGGTCGATGCCGCGCAGATATTCACCAGCCAGGCCAGCCAGTTGCCGCCTGCGCCTACGGTGCAGTAGTCACGGCCTTTTTCTGCGCGATCAGGGCGCTGAGCAGTCGACGCTCGCAGTCAGGGTCGCTGCAGCTGTCGCAAGCCCAAACCCAGGGACGCTGCCTTTCATTGGAGTTTTCGTTTGACCGCGTGCCGGGTGAGGTGTCGTGTAGCGCCAGCAATGCGTCGTGTAGTCGCGCTGCGCCCAAGCCGTAAACAACGCTGTAGGGTACACGCGCCTGGTTGAGCTGCTGGCGCAAATGATGGTCGGCGGCTGCCTGTGCAGCACGCAAGCTGTCGTGTGTGGGCAGGTCCAGTCCCATCAGCAGAATATGCGTGCAGGTCTGTGGGTCGTGCGCCGGAGTGTCGGTGATCAGCAGTCCGCCCGCTGCGGTGTCATGGCCAGCCAGCGCCGCCCTGAGCTCAGAGGCCAATCGGGTTTTGCCGGTGCCGGGCGCACCCAGCAGCGCAATGTGCAGCGGCTGTCCCGGCAGCTGAGATACCACCAGTTTTTGTATCAAATCGGGCTCCAGCTCTTATTTTTCGTGCGTAAGCAGCTATAAAAATAAGAGCAAGTTCCCGGCAACGGTTTGGGCGCCTCAGCGCGCAATCTGCACAAAAATTTCATTGGGCTTGACCATGCCCAACTCCTGGCGCGCTTTTTCTTCCACCATCTCCAGCCCTTCCCGGAGGTCTTTGACCTCGGCCGCCAGTCGGTCGTTGTCGGCCTGGGCCTGGGCGTTCTTGAGGGCCTGCTCGCTCAATTTGCGCTGCATGCTGTTGACGCTGGTGATGCTGCCGCGTCCAACCCAGAGCTGTGCGTGCACGATGACCAGCAGCGCGATCAGCAGGGCAGGGACCAGGCGTGAACCCATGCCTACTTGAGGTTATAAAAGGCGTCCCGGCCAGGGTAGGTCGCGATATCGCCCAGGTCTTCTTCGATGCGCAAGAGCTGGTTGTATTTGGCCATGCGGTCAGAGCGGCTCAGGCTACCGGTCTTGATCTGGCCGGCGTTGGTGCCGACAGCGATGTCGGCAATCGTGGCGTCTTCCGTCTCGCCCGAGCGATGGGAGATGACGGCGGTGTAGCCCGCGCGTTTGGCCATTTCGATCGCGGCGAAGGTTTCGGTCAGGGTACCGATCTGGTTGATCTTGATCAGGATGGAGTTGGCGACGCCCTTGCTGATGCCTTCTTTCAGGATTTTGGTGTTGGTCACAAACAGATCGTCGCCGACCAGCTGCACTTTTTTACCCAGGCTGTCGGTCAGGATTTTCCAGCCGTCCCAGTCGCCTTCGGCCATGCCGTCTTCGATGCTGATGATGGGGTATTTATCGACCCAGGTGGCCAGGATGTTGGTCCACTCGGTGGCGTCCAGGCTCAGGCCTTCGGCACCCAGCACATACTTGCCGTCCTTGTAAAACTCGGACGCGGCGCAGTCCAGCCCCAGGGCAATTTGTTCGCCGGCGACAAAACCGGCTTTTTCGATGGCCTCAAGAATCATCTGGATGGCGGCCTCGTGGTTGGCCAGGCTGGGCGCAAAGCCACCTTCATCACCAACGGCCACACTCATACCCTTGTCGTGGATGATTTTTTTCAGGGCGTGGAAGACTTCGGCGCCGTAACGCACGGCTTCGCGAAAGCTCGGTGCGCCCACCGGAATGATCATCAGTTCCTGCAGATCGAGGTTGTTGTTGGCGTGTGCGCCGCCATTGATGACGTTCATCATGGGCACAGGCATCTGCATCGCGCCGCTGCCACCAAAGTAGCGGTACAGCGGCAGGCCGGCTTCTTCTGCGGCGGCTTTGGCGACGGCCATGCTGACGGCCAGCATGGCGTTGGCGCCCAGGCGTGACTTGTTCTCGGTCCCGTCCAGATCAATCAGCGTGCGGTCCAGAAAGGCCTGCTCGCTGGCATCCAGACCCAGCACAGCCTCAGAGATTTCAGTGTTGATGTGTTCAACCGCCTTGAGCACGCCTTTGCCCAGGTAACGGCCCTTGTCGCCGTCGCGCAGTTCAATGGCCTCGCGTGAGCCGGTCGAGGCGCCCGAAGGCACTGCGGCCCGGCCCATGACGCCGGATTCGAGCAACACGTCACATTCGACGGTGGGGTTGCCACGGCTGTCCAGGATTTCGCGGCCGACGATATCAACAATTGCGCTCATTTATTCGATCTCTCTTTGGTTTTTGAATCTGCTTTTAACTGCCGGCCCGTGAAGGGAAGGGCGGTAAGGGGCGGGCTTCAACCCATCCCCTCAACCAGCACCATGTTGAAAAACTCCGTGGTGCCGGCGCGCTTGGCACGCGCGGCACGGTACATCTCGTCGTCGTAAAAGGCCTTGGCTTTCTCGAAACTGGGAAAACGCAGCATCGCCACACGCGCGGGTTGCCAGTTGCCTTCCAGCACCTCGAACTTGCCACCCCGCACCAGGTATTCGCCGCCGGCAGCGGCCACTGCAGCAGGCGCAGACGCCATGTACTGCTTGTACTGCTCGGGGTTGGTGATCTTCATGTCAACAATGATGTAGGCGGGTGTCATGTGATGTCTCTCTGGGGCCGTTGGGTTCAGGCTTGAAAGTTGTTTTCGAGGTAGCCGTTTTTCTTGGTCACGCGGTCGAGTTCAAGCAGCGTTTCCAGCAAGGCCTTCATGTGTTTGAGCGGCACGGCATTGGGGCCGTCGCTCATGGCTTTGGCCGGGTCGGGGTGGGTTTCCATGAACAGGCCGGCAATGCCGACCGCAACAGCAGCGCGTGCCAGCACCGGCACCATCTCGCGCTGGCCGCCGCTGCTGGTGCCGTTGCCGCCAGGCAACTGCACCGAATGGGTGGCGTCAAACACCACAGGCGCGCGCGTCTCGCGCATGATGGCCAGGCTGCGCATGTCGCTGACCAGGTTGTTGTAGCCAAAACTGGCGCCACGCTCGCAGGCCATGAATCGGTCCTCGTCCAGGCCTTTTTCACGGGCGGCGGCACGTGCCTTGTCGATCACGTTTTTCATGTCGCCCGGCGCGAGAAACTGGCCCTTCTTGATGTTGACCGGTTTGCCCGATTGCGCGACCGCATGGATGAAGTCGGTCTGGTGGCACAAAAAAGCCGGCGTCTGCAACACGTCCACCACAGCCGCGACGGCGGCAATGTGCGCCTCGGAGTGCACGTCAGTCAGGATGGGCAGCTCCAGTTCGCGTTTGACCTTGGCCAGAATTTCCAGACCCTTGTCCATGCCGGGGCCGCGAAAGCTGGTGCCGCTGGAGCGATTCGCCTTGTCGTAGCTGGATTTGAAGATGAAGGGGATGCCGAGCGAGGTGGTAATTTCTTTCAGCGTGCCCGCGGTATCCATCTGCAATTGTTCGGACTCGACGACGCAGGGGCCGGCGATCAGAAAAAACGGTTGGTCAAGGCCCACATCGAAGCCACATAACTTCATGCCAACACCTCTTGCGATGTGGGTTCGGCAGCCTTCGGGTTCCGATCCCCAGCGGTGCTGGGGCCCCTCTCCAGCCCTGCGGCTGCCACATCGAAGCCGCACAACTTCATGCCGCCACCTCTTGCGACGTGGGCACGACGGCCTTCGGGTTGCTATCCCCAGCGGAGCTGGGGGCCCTCTCCAGCCCTGCGGCCGTCACATCAAAACCACACAACTTCATGCCACAACTTTCAACGATTTACCGGCCGCCTGGTGATCCAGTGCCGCCTTCACATAGGCATTGAACAGCGGGTGGCCATTCCAGGGCGTGGACTTGAACTCGGGGTGAAACTGCACACCTATGAACCAGGGGTGCACGTTTTGCGGCAGCTCGACGATTTCCGTCAGGTGCTCACGCTGGGTGAGGGCCGAGATCACCAGACCGGCGTCGCGCAGCCGGTCCAGGTAATGCACATTGGCCTCGTAGCGATGGCGATGCCGCTCGGTCACCACCTTGCCATAAATCCTGTGGGCCAAGGTGCCCTCTGCCACGTCAGAGCTTTGTGCGCCCAGCCGCATGGTGCCGCCCAGGTCGGACTGCTCGTTGCGTGTCTTGATCGTGCCGTCTTCGTCTTTCCACTCGGTGATCAGCGCGATCACGGGGTTGGGGCTGTCCGGTTCAAACTCGGTGCTGTTGGCATCTTTCAGGCCCGCCACATGCCGGGCAAATTCGATGGTGGCCACCTGCATGCCCAGGCAGATGCCCAGGTAGGGGACCTTGTTCTCGCGCGCAAAACGCGCCGCGCAGATTTTGCCTTCAATGCCGCGTTTGCCAAAACCGCCGGGCACCAGAATGCCGTCGAACTTGGCCAGGCGGGAAACGTTGTCTGGCGTGAGCGTTTCCGAATCGACGTACTCGATAACCACCTTGGCATGGTTTTTCATGCCGGCGTGGCGTATCGCCTCGTTCAGCGACTTGTAGCTGTCTGACAGGTCCACATATTTGCCGACCATGGCAATGTGCACTTCATTGGCCGGATGCGCGGTTTCGTACACCAGGTCGTCCCAGCGCTTGAGGTTGGCCGGTGGCGTGTTCAGGCGCAGCTTGTCGCAGATCAGTCCGTCCAGGCCCTGCTCGTGCAGCATGCGCGGTACCTTGTAAATCGTGTCCACGTCCCACATCGAAATCACGCCCCACTCGGGCACGTTGGAGAACAGCGATATTTTTTCGCGCTCTTCCGCCGGAATCGGCCGGTCGGCGCGGCACAGCAGCACATCGGCCTGGATGCCGATTTCACGCAGTTGCTTGGCGGTGTGCTGGGTCGGCTTGGTTTTGAGTTCGCCCGCAGCTGCGATCCAGGGCACGTAGCTGAGGTGCACAAAGGCCGAGTTGTTGGCGCCCATGCGCAAGCTCATCTGACGCACGGCCTCCAGAAACGGCAGGGACTCGATGTCGCCGACCGTGCCGCCAATTTCAACAATCGCCACGTCCACGGCCTGCGGCGTGTCGTAACCGGCGCCGCGCTTGATGAATTCCTGGATTTCGTTGGTGACGTGCGGAATGACCTGAACAGTCTTGCCGAGGTAGTCGCCGCGCCGTTCCTTTTCGAGCACGCTTTTGTAGATCTGGCCGGTCGTGAAGTTGTTGGCCTTGCGCATGCGCGTTTCAACAAAACGCTCGTAGTGGCCCAGGTCCAGGTCGGTCTCTGCGCCGTCGTCGGTGACAAAAACCTCACCGTGCTGAAACGGCGACATGGTGCCGGGGTCGACGTTGAGGTAGGGGTCCAGCTTGATTAAAGTGACTTTGAGGCCTCGCGATTCAAGGATCGCTGCTAGGGAGGCTGAGGCGATTCCCTTGCCCAGGGAAGACACCACACCGCCGGTGACGAAGACAAATTTGGTCATGTCAGGTACGAACCGCAAGTTCGCGTAGGTGGTAAACGAGGATTATACGGGGTGGGCGCCGGCCCAACGCCGCGCTGACTGGCAAAGCGCGGCTTAATCTGGGATACATTGCGGAGCATGACGCAGCAAGCAAATGAAGAACCGGGCACTCCGCGTGGCGACCTGGCCGGCAAACACATCGTGCTCGGCCTGTCGGGTGGCATTGCCTGCTACAAGGCGGCCGAGTTGTGCCGTGCGTTGATCAAACAGGGCGCCACGGTGCAGGTGGTGATGACCGAGGCGGCCGAGCAGTTCATCACGGCAGTGACGCTGCAGGCGCTCAGTGGCCGCCCGGTATTTACCAGCCAGTGGGACAGCCGGCCGGCCGGTGGCATCGACAACAGCATGGCGCACATCAATCTGAGCCGCGAGGCCGATGCGATCCTGATTGCGCCTTGCAGTGCCGACTTCATGGCCAAACTGCTACACGGCCGCGCTGACGATTTGCTGAGCCTGATGTGTCTGGCGCGGCCCCTGGCCACGGTGCCCCTGCTGATCGCACCTGCCATGAACCGCGAGATGTGGGCGCACCCTGCGACTCAGCGCAACATGGCGCAACTCCAGGCCGATGGCGCGACCATTCTGGGTGTGGGTTCCGGCTTTCAGGCCTGCGGCGAGACCGGCGATGGCCGCATGCTGGAGCCGCCTGAACTGCTGGAAGACATCATTGCTTTTTTCACGCCGAAGGTGCTGGCCGGCCAGAACGTGCTGGTAACAGCGGGCCCCACTTACGAGGCGATGGACCCGGTGCGTGGCATCACCAACCTGTCCAGTGGAAAAATGGGTTTTGCGGTGGCGCGTGCGGCGCATGAGGCCGGCGCAGAGGTCACACTGGTCGCTGGACCTGTCAGCCTGCAGACACCGCGTGGCGTGACGCGTGTTGATGTGAAGTCAGCACAAAATATGCTCGAAGCCGTTACCGGACGCGCGCAAACAGCTACTATTTTTATAGCAACCGCCGCTGTGGCCGACTGGCGGCCAGCCAGCAGCCAGGAGCGCAAAATAAAGAAGGACGGCACAGGGCAGATGCCGACACTGACTTTTACTGAAAACCCCGACATTCTCGCCACGCTCGCGCAGTCCGCCCGGGCGCAATCGGGCGCGCTGTTTTGTGTGGGCTTCGCGGCCGAAAGCCACGATCTGGAAGACAACGCGCAAGCCAAGCGCCTGCGCAAGGGTGTGCCGCTGCTGGTTGGCAACATCGGCCCGGCGACTTTTGGACGTGATGACAATGTGCTGTTGCTGGTGGATGCGCACGGCAGCCGGGAGCTTGCGCGTGCGTCCAAATTGACGCTGGCCCGGCAGCTGGTGGGCGAAATCGCTGGCCGATTGAAGCGGGCGGGGTGAGGTGCCATGCAGATCCCCTCTGACACACCGCCTGATGGGGACTTTGCCCGCTACATAGAGCAGCTCAATGCAAAGGCGGCTGCGCGGGCGCTGGAGAAGGCCGGCACTGCAGCCGCATCGCATGGGCGGTACCAGGAGCGGGCCAACCCTCTGGCGACCGAACCTGTACGGCCTGCGGCGCAAAGCCGGCGGGCCGCGCAGGTCGAGGTGCCACAACAAGGGGCTGCAATCTCCGTGTGGACCGTGGGCAAATGGGTGCTGATCGCCTGGGTTGCGCTAGAGCTGCTTTCCGCGATGCTCCCGCGCGCCGGCATGTTGACCCTCCCGCTGCTGTTGGTTTTTGCCGCGTGGGCGGTTTACCGCTTCAGGAAATATTCACCGGAACTGCTCAAGGCGCGCTTGCGCGAACTGGCTGAGCAGGCGGCCAAAGAACCCAAACAACGGAAGTGACATGAAAATTGACGTCAAGATCATCGACGAACGCCTGCGTGACAACCTGCCTGCTTATGCGACGCCCGGCAGCGCCGGGCTGGACCTGCGTGCCTGCCTGACCGAGCCACTGACCCTGCAGCCCAATGCATGGCAACTGGTGCCGACCGGCCTGGCCATTTATCTGTACAACCCGGGCTACGCGGCGATGATCCTGCCGCGCTCAGGTCTTGGGCACAAACACGGCATTGTGCTGGGCAATCTGGTGGGCCTGATCGACAGCGATTATCAGGGCCAGCTGGTGGTCAGCGCCTGGAACCGCAGCGACACCGCGTTCACGATAGAGCCGATGGAGCGTATCGCGCAGTTGGTGATCGTGCCTGTGATCCAGGCCGAGTTCCATGTGGTGGAGTCTTTTGCGCCCAGCGAACGCGGCGAGGGCGGTTACGGCTCTACTGGCAAGGCCTGACAGGCCCTGCGTCAGGCTTTTCCTACGCCCGTCGGCAAGGCGGTCCCACGCTGCGACAGCCGTGCTACCCACGGTCGCTCGACGCCACCAGACCTGTAATGAAGTGCGGGTCTTCCAACCGCTTCGATGCTCTCAAGGCCAAGAAGCGGGCAGCCCCGGGAACCCTTTTACTCACAGGAGATTTTCATGCGCCCAACTACCCGTTTTGTTTCTGTTGTTTCTTCCGTGCTGGTCGTGGCAGGTCTGGCCGCTTGTGCAGCGCCCATGAGCCAGCCGGCGCCAGTGTCCAACTACCCAGCCACCTACCCGCAGACAACCTACCCGGTTCAAACCCCGCAGGGCAACTATGTGGAATATGGCCGGGTGAGCAATGTCGAAGTCCTGCGTTCGCAAGAGCAGGCCCGTGGTTCCGGCGTGGGTGCCGTGCTGGGCGGCGTCGCCGGTGCTGTAGTAGGTAGCCAGATTGGCGGCGGCAGCGGCCGCACGGCCGCCACCGTCATTGGTGCCGTGGGCGGCGCGGTTGCAGGCAATGCGATCGAGAAAAGCCGGAACACGCAGCCTGTCAACGAAAGCTACCGCATCTCTGTCCAGCTGGACAACGGCGTGGCGCGCGCCTTTGACGTACCCGCTTTTGGCGATCTGCGCATTGGTGACCGTGTGAAGATCGAGAACAACCAGCTGTACCGCATTCTGTAAACACCTGCTGTCTCAAATCAAGCCGCCAGGCCCTCAAGGTCTGGCGGCTTTTTCATGTGCGAGCCAGTCAGTGGAGCGTGTTGTTACCAGGGGCTTGCGCTTCCAGCCGGAAGAAGCCGGTACCGAGCGAGCCCTGGCCGATTTCGTCTTCGGTGGCCTCACGCACCGATTCGACCTTCAGGCGCAAGCGGATGGCGATGCCGGCCAGCGGGTGATTGCCGTCGAGCACCACATGTTCTGGGTAAATTTCAGTGACCGTGTAGATGTGTTCGCGCGGGGTTTCGGGATTGACACCCGCCGGCAGCGCCGCGCCATCAAAAGTCATGCCTTCTTCCAGCTCTGAGGGAAACAGCTTGCGCGCTTCCAGAAAGACCAGGTTTTCGTCATAGTCACCAAAGGCGCTTTCCGGCTCCAGGTGCAGACTGACAGTGGCGCCTGCTTCGTAGCCCTGCAGGGCTTCCTCTATTTTTGCCAGCAGGTCGTCGCCGCCGAGCAAAAACTCTACGGGTTCATCCAGCTCGTCCAGGATCGCGCCCAAAGTATCTTTCAGCGTCCAGGTCAGGCCAACGACGCATTGCGGGGTGATTTTCATCGCACAATTGTCCCATGGATGTTGAACAACCCCTTGCCCTTCTTGCCGGTTTGAGCCCGGCGCAATTCATGCGCCGTCATTGGCAAAAAAAGCCTTTGCTGGTGCGCGCAGCCATATCCGGCTTGAAGCCGGTGCTCAGCCGTGCAGAACTTTTTGCTCTGGCCGCACAGCCGCAGGTGGAGTCGCGTCTGGTGCAGCAGCAGGCCAGTGGCTGGCGCATGAAGCAGGGACCGTTTGGGCCGCGCAGCCTGCCCGCTCTGGCCAGACCCGGTTGGACCTTGCTGGTGCAGGGCGTGGACCTGCATCACAGGCCAGCACATGACTTGCTGCAGCAGTTCCGCTTTGTGCCTGACGCACGGCTGGACGATCTGATGATCTCCTTTGCTACCAGCGGCGGTGGTGTGGGCCCGCACTTCGACAGTTATGACGTGTTTTTGTTGCAGGCCAGCGGCCGGCGCCGCTGGAAAATTGGCCGCCAGAAAGATCTCAGTCTGCAGCAAGGTGTGCCCTTGAAAATTCTGCAAAACTTTGAGCCCGAGCAGGAGTTTTTGCTGGAAGCTGGCGACATGCTTTATTTGCCCCCCCGTTATGCCCATGACGGTCTGGCAGAGGCCTGCACCGGCGGCGATGGCAAGCCCGTCGACTGTATGACCTACTCCATTGGTTTTCAGGCGCCGGAGCAGGGAGGGCTTGCGGGGCAATTGCTGCAGCGCCTGGCCGATTTTGCCGACGACCGACAGCAAGGCGAGGGCGCGCGGCGCTTGTACCGTGATCCGTCCCAGCCCGCCGTCAGCACACCTGCTGCCGTACCGGGCAGCCTGATTGGGTTTGCGCAGGATGCGGTGCAGGCTGCGCTCAAAGACCCTCTGGCGCTGGCCTGTGTACTGGGCGAGTACCTGACTGAGCCGAAAGCGTCGCTCTGGTTCGACACACCCTCGGACGCCTGGAATCCACGCGGCACCGGCGGGCTGTGCCTGGACCCGCGCAGCCGCATGATGTACGACGGCCACCATGTGTTCATCAACGGCGAAAGTTACCGCGCCAAAGGGGCCGATGCGCGCCTGATGCGGCGACTGGCAGATCAGCGCAGACTGACGCTGGCCGATTTGCGCGGTGCCAGCCCCGACGCGCTGGACCTTCTTTCCGACTGGCATGCCAATGGCTGGGTGCTGACTGCGCAGCCCCTTGTCTGAGTAACAGGCCTACGCTATGGACAAACCCCAGGAACCAGCACCGCCCTTGCCTGGGCTGCCGCACGGACGCTTTGAGGGCCGTCTTGAATTTGCCGAGCTGGTACGGCGCTCATTTGCCCTGGCGGCCGAAGAAGGCTGGCGCGAAATCATTGTGTGTGACGCAAACTTTGAAGACTGGCCCCTGGGCGAGCGCAGCGTGGCGCAGTCACTCCATGACTGGGCCGCAACCGGGCGCAAGCTGACCATGCTGGCGCAAAACTATGACGAAGTGGTGCGTCGGCATGCGCGTTTTGTGAGCTGGCGGCGTACCTGGTCCCACATCATCGAATGCCGCAGCAGCGGGTCGGTGTCTGCCAGCGATCTGCCCAGCGCCTTCTGGAGCCCGGTGTGGGTGTTTGAACGCATGGACCTGGTCCGCAGCACGGGCGTGGCCGGCCCGGAGGCGGCGCGCCGCCTTGCACTCAGGGAGAGGCTGGCGGAGAAGTTGCAGAGAAGCAGCCCGGCTTTTGCCGCCACCACATTGGGCATTTGAGGGCCTGAAAAGGCACCACTTGGGTGCCCGGAGCTTTCCTAGGGTTTTTACGCTCGTGCAAACCCGCATATACTAGGCGGGTGGGTGAAGTGAGCGCCGGTCTTCCTCTCCCCGGAAAAACTCGAATCTGTCGATTTGGGTTTTTTTTTGACAGTTTCCGGAAATTGTTTTTCTCATTCATCAAGGATCATCTCAAATGAACAAGTCCCTCGTTCTGGCCGCCATCGTTGCTGCTGTCGCCCTCGCCGCTTGCGGCAAGAAAGAAGAAGCCCCTGTGGTTGTTGTGCCTGCACCAGCTCCTGCTGTTGTGGCTCCAGCTGCCGAGGCATCTGCCGCCGCCGGTTCTGCTTCTGCCGCAGCGGGTTCCGCATCTGCTGCTGGCGCCGCCGCCACCGTGGCAACCGATGCCGCTGCTGCCGCCATGCAAGCTGCCAGCGACGCGAAGAAGTAATTCACTTCTATGCGCCAAAAAGCCGCCCTCGGGCGGCTTTTTGCATTCTGCGCACACGAAGTGGCCAAGGACGCGCAAAAGGGATCAGCGGATTGTCGGGTTTACATCGCAATCCAGCGCGTGCCCGCGCTGGCATCTGCCACCACGACTTCCGCTCGGCTGCCCAGCGCGTCTCCCATGGCCTGACGCGCCAGGTCCGGCCGGTTGTTTTGCTGACTCAGGTGGGCTGCGACCAGGCACTTGAGCCCTGCATGTGCCACGGACCTGGCTATGGCGCCCGCTGCGTCATTGGACAGGTGGCCGTAGAGGCCGCCGACTCGCTTTTTCAGAAAAGGCGGGTAAGCCGACTGAGACAGCAGGTCGGTGTCGTGGTTGCATTCCAGCAGCAGTGCGTCACAACCGGCCAGGTGTGCCAGCAGATGGGCCGTAGCGTGGCCCAGATCGGTCAGCACGCCCAGTTTGCTTGCGCCATCTGTGCAGGTCAGCTGCAGGGGCTCGCGGGCGTCGTGCGGCACTGTAAAAGGCATGATCTGCAGATCGCCGAGGCTGATGGTCTGCCCGTCGCACGCGGTCTGGAGCAGGCCATCAAAGTCAGGTGATCCGATGCCTTCGCAGGTGCCGCGGCTCATCCACACCGGTACCCGGTGGCGCAGCGCAAACGGGCGCGCGCAGCCGATATGGTCGCTGTGTTCGTGGGTGATGAAGATCGCGTCAATGGCGTCATCGGCCAGGCCTGCTTCGGCCAGGCGGGCCGACAGCTGCCTGAGCCCCAGTCCGCAATCGACCAGCAGGCGTGTCGGCTTGTGACCCGTGACCTCGATCAGCGTGGCGTTGCCGGTGCTGCCGCTGCCCAGGCTTTTGAATCGCAGCATCGGGGTGCAGTCAGTAGGGCCAGCGCCTGCCCCTGGGGGCCCCGGTGCCGGCTTATTTCAGGTCGTCAGCGATGACCTGGACAATGCGCTGGGCATTGGCAGATGCTTCTGGCGCGCCCTGTGCGTTGAGCACGGACACGGTGGTTGATTCACCCTGGCTGCGCACCGCAATGCGGTACTTGAGCGGCGCTACCCCCGTCGAAGAGCTGCTGAAGAGCTTGCTGAAAAAGCCGGGCTCTTTTTTGTCGCCAGTTGGCTCGACATAACGCACAAAATAAGTGCCTTGGGCGCGGTCACGGTCTTCAACCGTGAAGCCGGTGCGGTCCAGGGCCAGACCCACACGGCGCCAGGCGCGGTCAAAACCCTCATCGAGCTGAACCACAGGCATGTTGTCGACTTTGCCCACGCGCGAAGTCTGGCGCGACGCGTTGGTGGCGATCAGCGCCTTGGACTGCTCCTGGCTGACGCCCAGCTTGACCATCAGACGGCGCAGAAATTCGGCTTCGAGCTCAGGATCGGCCGGACGCGGCTGCCAAACGGTACCGTCGCTTTTTTGCGGTGTTCGCAGGGTGCCGGTCAACACCTCGACCATGCCGCGGTGGCTGATGTAAATTTCCGTACCGCCACTCGGGGTCCGCTCCAGCCGGGTGCGAAACTTGTCGCGCTCGCCGGTGGAGTAAAGGCTGTCCAGCAGTTTGCCAAGTGAGGCGCGTATGAAATCCTGCGGCAGTTTGGCGCGGTTTTCAGCGTAGTCGGTTTCCATGATGCCGAGGTTTTCCTGCTCTACCGCCATCAGGAAGCCGCTTTCCTGCCAGAACTCGCGCACCGGGCCCCACAGCTTGTCGGCGGGGCGGTTGACCACCAGCCAGCGCTGGCTGCCCGAGCGTTCAATACGCACATCGCCCACCGTCAACGCTGCCGTGGGCACGGACTGCGTGGTCTGGCCGACCTGATAACCGCTGGCGGTCACAGAGCTGCCAGGCACTACATAGCGGGTGTCGCGCGAGAGCTGGGTCAGATCCGGCGGGATTTCCAGCGATGGCCCCTTGCCAGCGCTTTTGTAGTCCACCTTGTCGCCCTGGAGAGCCTCGCTAAAGGACGAGCAGCCGGAGAACAAAAACGTGGCGGCCAGTACCAGCAGCGGGGCAACAAAACGGGGCGCAGAAACAGTCCTGGAGGCGGCGAGCATGTGCAATGTCATCACGGGGGTTTCCTTAAAAATCAGATCAGGCCGCAAATACGCAGGGCATTTTCGACAGCGGCTTCGTTGGCAGTTTCAAGCGGCGTCATGGGCAGGCGCAAGGTGCCGCCGCACAGGCCCATACGGGCCATGGCCCATTTCACCGGGATCGGGTTGGCTTCGACGAAGAGGTTTTTATGCAGCGGCAGCAGCTGAAGCTGGATTTTCATGGCCGCGTGTGTATCGCCCGCAATCGCCGCAACACACAAATCATGCATCAGGCGCGGCGCCACATTGGCTGTGACGCTGATGTTGCCCTGCCCGCCGCACAGCATGAGTGCGACGGCGGTCGGGTCGTCTCCGGAATAGATGGCAAAACCGGTCGGTGCTTCCTTGATCAGCCACTGCGCGCGCTCAATGTTGCCGGTGGCTTCCTTGATGCCGACAATGCCGGGCACCTGCGCCAGGCGTAGCACGGTGGCGTGCAGCATGTCGCCTACCGTGCGCCCAGGGACGTTGTACAGCACCATCGGCAAATCGACGGCTTCGGAGATCGCCCGGAAGTGGCGGTACTGGCCTTCCTGGGTGGGCTTGTTGTAATAGGGCACGACCTGCAACTGGCAATCGGCGCCGACTTTTTTTGCAAAGCGGGCCAGCTCTATGGCTTCCGCGGTGGAATTGGCGCCGCAACCGGCCATGATGGGCACGGCCTTGCTGCCGTGGGTTTTGGCCTGCTCGACCGAGACGCGGATGATTTCGCAGTGTTCTTCGACCGTGACGGTGGGTGACTCGCCGGTGGTGCCCACCACGCCGATGCAGTCGGTGCCTTCGGCAATGTGCCAGTCCACCAGCTTGCGCAGGCTCGGGTAATCCACGCTGCCGTCTTCATGCAGGGGAGTAGCGAGTGCAACGATGCTGCCGGTGATGGTTTTCATGTGGATGTGTCAGGGAAGGGGAGGCTCGGGAAGTCGGTCCTGCTCAAAAGCCAATCCCGCATTCTACTCAGTGCGAGGGGTCAGCCAGTACCTTGGGACCGCCGCAATGGCCGCCGGTTCCCGCAGCGCGGCAATCCGCTGTGTAAAGCGCGGAGGGGCTTCCTCGAAACCGTCTTCATAAGCCACCACGCGCAACCCGTTGCACGCGGCCAGCAGCTCGCCGGTGCGCAGCAGAAAATCCGGACGGGAAGGTTTGCCCACCGTCTCATTGCCTTGCGCAAAGGTTTCGTAGATCAGTACGCCGCCGGGTGCCAGGCTGTCCAGCAGGGTCGGCATCAGGGGGCGCCACAGGTAATTCGTCACCACCACGGCGTCGAACTGGCGGCCTGCAAACGGCCAGGGACCGGCCTCGATGTCGGCGACAATTTTCTCGCAGGATTTTGCCGGGATTGCTATCGAATCCATAGCTGCTTGCGCCCGATCTACAAGGGCCAGAGGGTGATTTCGCTTGTAAAACCACCAGGCATGGCGGCCCTGACCGCAGGCGACGTCCAGCACTGTTCCGCCGGGGCGCACCAGGTGCGACCAGCGCTGCACCCAGGCCGAAGGCGCTTCGCTGCCGTGTGGACTGAGGGGAACAACAGGCTGGGGCGTGGCACTCACTTGGGTTTGACCTCGTCCTTGAGCGCCGCCAGCGCGATGTTTTCGACCGCGCCCGGCATCAGGAGCTTGAGCCAGCGCCCCAGTTTGCCTTTGGCGGTCATCACCACCTCGCGCTCCCGCCGGTTCATGGCCTCAAGGATCAGACGGGCACAGGTCTCGACACTCATCGCATCGTCTTCTTTGAGCCCACTGGCGCCAGCGGGCCTGCCGGCGGCGTTGAAACCACGGTACCGGATCTGCGTGGCGACGACACCAGGGTAGGCGGTTGTCACGCTGACGCCGGCGTTTTTCAGTTCTGCGCGCAGGGCTTCAAAAAAACCGGTCATCGCAAACTTGCTGGCGCTGTAAGCGGTCCGGCCAGGCACGCCGACCAGCCCGGCCAGGCTGGAGACGGCCACAATGCTGCCGCGGCTTTGCTTCAAGTGGGGCAGGGCCGCATGGGTGCACCAGACGCTGCCCCACAGGTTGATACGCATCAGGTCTTCGTACCAGTGCAGGTCCTCGGTTTGGACCTCGGCAAACAGCGCCTGCGCCGAAATACCCGCGTTGTTGATCAAGGCGTCTATACGCCCGTAGGTGCTGATAGCGCGGCCCATCAGTTGCCTGCATTGCACCGGGTCCGAAACATCGGTTTTGACCACCAGCGCCTGCGCACCATGCGCCGCGCATTGGGCCGCTACTTCTGCCAATAAGGTCTCATTGCGTGCAGCCAGCACCAGGGCCATCTGGCTGCCGCCCGACTGGGCCAGTTGCCGCGCCATTTCAGCGCCTATGCCGTCAGAGGCACCGGTAATGACTATAGTTTTCATAGCTGCTTACGCTCATATTTACTGGGCCAGAGCCCGAGTTGATCACCAGGACCCACTTAAAAGCAGGCCCAGACCTGGTTCGCAAGCGTGACCAGAAACTCCGGCCGAGTGTAGAGGGCAAACACTGCCAGCGCGGCGGCGACCGCCAGTGCATAGAGGGCCAGCCTGCGGGTCATGTCAGGCGCCCTGCGGCAGACCGGCCGCGCGTGGCCGAACGATGGCAGACTCGCGCACAGGCAGATTGACCAGCGCCGCCAATACGCCCAGGGCAATCGTGATGTACCAGACGATGTTGTAGCTGCCGGTGCGGTCGTACAGCAGCCCACCCAGCCAGACGCCGAGGAATGAGCCGATCTGGTGGCTGAAAAACACAAAACCACTGAGCATGGACAGATGCGCGACGCCAAAAATCTGCGCCACCGCCGCATTGGTCACCGGCACGGTGGACAGCCACAGCAGACCCATCAGGCTGGAAAAAATATACACGCTGGCCGGGCTCAGTGGCGCCAGCAGAAACACCGCAATCACCACCGAGCGCGCCAGGTAGATAAACGCCAGGATTTTGCGCTTGGGCAGCCGCTGGCCGAGGCTGCCGGCAATGTAGGTGCCAAACACGTTGAACAGCCCTATCAGCGCCAGCGCGTAACTGGCCACCTGTGGCGACAAGCCCTTGTCGCGCAGGTAGCTCGGCATGTGCACGCCGATAAACACCACCTGAAAGCCGCAGACGAAATACCCCGCCATCAGCAATTGAAAGCTGGGGTACTTGAGGGCTTCCTTGAGCGCCTGGACAATGGTCTGCTCGCGCGGCGCCGCGGAGCCGCCGCCAAAACTTTTCTCGCGCAAGCCAAACGCCAGCGGCGCAATCAGCAGCACGGCGCCGCCCAGCACCAACAGGGCTTGCTTCCAGCCCAGACTGCTGATCAGCAGGCCCTCGACCGGCACCATCAGAAACTGCCCGAACGACCCGGCCGCTGCGGCCACACCCATGGCCCAGGAGCGCTTTTCGGCCGGTATGTTGCGCCCGATCACCCCGTAAATCACGGCATAGGTGGTGCCAGCCTGGGCCGCACCAATCAGCAAACCGGCCGTCAGGGTGAACAGCAGGCCGGTGGGCGACAGCGCCATGCCAACCAGGCCCAAGGCATACAGCAGCGCGCCGACGATGATCACGCGGAACGCGCCAAAACGGTCGGCCAGCATGCCGGCAAAAATGCCGAACACCCCCCAGGACAGGTTTTGCACCGCAATCGCAAAAGCAAAGGTCTGTAGCGTCCAGCCCTGCTCCTGGGTGATAGGCTGCAGCCACAGGCCAAAACCGTGGCGAATGCCCATGGACAGGGTGACGATGATGGCGCCGCACAGCAGCACCTGGGTCATGGAGAGATTTCGGCCGGGCGATTGCATCCGTTGAATGTACCCAAAGGCATGGACGCCCGTTTTTGAAAGTTTTTCCCGTCATTGATGCGCGCAGCGCATCAGCGGGGAACGGATCGAGAGGGGACTGTGTATTTATCCAGCTTTGAAATCCTCCGGGGCTACAATCTCCCTCCCATGGCGACCCACACCCCCAACGACTATTCCGAAGGCTCGATCCGCGTGCTCAAGGGCCTGGAGCCCGTCAAGCAGCGGCCGGGCATGTACACGCGCACCGACAATCCGCTGCACATCATCCAGGAAGTGCTGGACAACTCGGCCGACGAGGCGCTGGCCGGCCACGGCAAGAAGATAAAGGTCACCTTGCATACGGACGGATCGGTCAGCATTGAAGACGACGGACGCGGCATACCCTACGGCCTGCACCCCGAAGAAAAAGCGCCGGTGATTGAGCTGGTGTTCACCCGCCTGCACGCCGGCGGCAAGTTTGACAAGGGCAAGGGCGGTGCCTACAGCTTTTCCGGCGGTTTGCACGGCGTTGGTGTCAGCGTCACCAATGCGCTGTCCAAGCGGCTGGAGGCCACGTCTTACCGTGACGGTATGGTCGCTCGGCTGGTGTTTTCAGGCGGCGATGTGTTGGAAAAACTTCACCTGCGCAAGGCCGGCGACGGCGACCGCAAGTGCGGCACCACCGTGCGCGCGTGGCCGGACACCAAATACTTCGAAGCCTCCGCGCTGCCGATGGCTGAACTGACCCACCTGCTGCGCAGCAAGGCGGTTCTGATGCCCGGCGTCACCGTGACGCTGGTTGTGGAAAAGTCCAAAGAAGTGCAGACCTGGATTTACAAAGGCGGCTTGCGCGACTACCTGATGCAGACCCTGAATGCGGACCCGGTGATTCCGTTGTTTGAAGGCGAAGGTTTTGCCGACGCGGCGCACGACAGTTTTGCCGAAGGCGAGGGCGCTCAGTGGTGTCTGGCCTTCACGGAAGACGGCCAGCCGGTGCGCGAGAGTTACGTCAACCTGATCCCGACCAGCGCCGGCGGCACCCATGAGAGCGGTCTGCGTGATGGCGTGTTTCAGGCCGTCAAGAGTTTTGTCGATTTGCATTCGCTGTTGCCCAAAGGCGTGAAGCTGTTGCCCGAAGATGTGTTTGCGCGTGCCAGCTACGTCCTGAGCGCCAAGGTGCTCGACCCGCAGTTCCAGGGCCAGATCAAGGAGCGGCTCAATTCGCGCGATGCGGTGCGGCTGGTCTCGAGTTTTGTGCGCCCTGCGCTGGAGCTCTGGCTCAACCACCACGTTGACTACGGCAAAAAACTGGCCGAATTGGCCATCAAGGCCGCACAAACGCGCCAGAAAGCCGGCCAGAAGGTTGAAAAACGCAAAGGCTCCGGCGTGGCCGTGTTACCCGGCAAGTTGACCGATTGCGAAAGCCGCGACCTGGCGCACAACGAGGTGTTTCTGGTGGAGGGCGACTCTGCCGGCGGCAGCGCCAAAATGGGCCGGGACAAGGAAAGCCAGGCCATCCTGCCGCTGCGCGGCAAGGTGCTCAACACCTGGGAGGTCGAGCGTGACAGGCTGTTTGCCAATACCGAGATCCACGACATCTCGGTGGCCATCGGCGTCGACCCCCATGGCCCCGACGACTCGCCGGATTTGAGCGGTTTGCGTTACGGCAAGGTCTGCATCCTCAGCGATGCAGATGTGGACGGTTCACACATACAGGTGTTGCTGCTGACCTTGTTTTTCCGGCATTTCCCCAAACTTATTGAGGCGGGGCATATTTATGTGGCCCGTCCGCCACTCTTCAGGGTGGACGCCCCAGCCCGCGGTAAAAAGCCCGCGTCCAAGGCGTACGCGCTGGATGAGGGCGAGTTAACAGCCATTCTGGACAAATTGCGCAAGGAAGGCGTACGCGAAGGCGCGTGGGCGATCAGCCGCTTCAAGGGGCTGGGCGAAATGAATGCGGAACAATTATGGGAAACCACACTCAATCCTGACACCCGCCGCCTTTTGCCCGTGCAACTCGGTAATCTGGACTTTGCCCAGACTGAGACCTTGGTCACCAAACTGATGGGTAAAGGCGAAGCCGCAGCGCGGCGCGAATTGATGGAACTGCACGGTGACACCGTGGAGATCGATATTTAAAGGACACGTCTGTGTATGTATTGCCTTCCCGGATGACTGTTTTTAGCAGTCACAAGTGGCTTCAGCCCCTATGGGGCATGCGCAAGCAGCTATCATTTTTAATGATTTTCGCGGCCACGTTGCTGGCTGGCACGTCGGCGCGCGCCGATGTCTGGGGTTATGTGGACAGCCAGGGCGTGGCACACTTTTCGGTAGAAAAGCTCGACGAGCGTTACCAGCTGTTTTTTCGCGGCGGCGAGACGTTTGACACCAGCCGGGGTGTTCCCGGCCGCAGCAGCGCTGCGGCTTACGCGGGTTACGGCGTGCCGGGCGCGCCGCCCAAGCTGCTGGCATTTTTTGATGTTTCGCCCAATTACAAGGCCGTCAAACATCTGCTGCGCGACGCTTCGGTGGCGCAGAACATTGACTATGAGCTGTTGCAGGCCTTGATCGCGACCGAATCCGGCTTCAACACCCATGCCGTTTCACCCAAAGGTGCGGTCGGCCTGATGCAGCTGATGCCGCCTACCGCCCAGCGTTATGGTGTGCGGGCCGACAAAAACAGCGCCATCGAGAAAAAACTGACCGATCCCAAAACCAATATCCACGCCGGCTCGCGCTACCTGCGCGATTTGATCGACATGTTCCCTGGCCAGCTGGAGCTGGCGGTAGCGGCATACAACGCGGGCGAGGGTGCCGTCCAGCGTGCGGGCAACAAGATCCCGAACTACCCCGAGACCAAAAACTACGTCAAGACCGTGATGCAGCTGTATGCCCACCTCAAACCGCCAGCCCTGATTGGCGACTCGCGCCGCGCGGCGGGGCGCGTCCGCATGGAGATGATGGGCGGTACGGCAAAATCCTCTTCCCAGCCTGTGGGTGGTGCTTCTGGCCGCGGCAACAACTTGCCGACGCTGATCGTGCAGAGCCCGGTGGCGCCTGAGTTCCGCATCGAGCGAGACTGAGTTGAACCCGGTTTTCAGCCCTGAGGTGTTTGTCCTCGGCGTCGCAGCGGGTGTTCTGGGCCTGGTGCTGCTGTTCAGCCTGATCATTGCCTACGCTTACGACGAGCCTACCCTTTTTGCGCTGGGGGGCTATCTGCTGGTGGTCATGCTGATATTGGTGGCTGGCCGCCAGATGTTGTGGCCGGCGGATGCAGTTGAAAGCGTCTTGCTGATTCTCGGCCCCACCTGCGTCGCCGGGCTGCACGCCTGGCTGCTCAGAAGGCGTCAGGTCAGTGCTGCTGGCAAGGCGGTCATTGCTTTAGCCGCATTGCTGGCCGTGTCGATTGCAGCGCTGCGGGTGCTTGACAGCTCCCCGCTGGCTGTCATGTCCAGCAGTTATGGCCTGGCCGCGCTGCTGGCACTGTCCTGGCTGTACCTGTGCCTGCCTGCCTGGCGTATCTCAGGGCCCTGGAAGTGGTGGCTGTTGCTTGGCCACCTCGGCGGCGCTGTTGTTGCCGTGCTGTTTTTGTCTGGCAGTGCGGGTGTTCAGGCTAACTACTGGCCGGTGGCCATGATGTTGTTGCTGCAGTTGCCACCCAGCTACCTGGCGCTGGTGTGGCGCAGCCGCATGCTCAATGAAAGCCGCTTGCGTGGCGCGGCTGCAAGGGTGACGGACCCGCTGACCGGGCTGGACAGCCTGGCCGTGCTGATTGATCGCTTGCGACCGGCCGTGGCGCGGGCGCAGCGCGTAGCGCACGGTGGCGCGCTGTACCTGATCGAGGTTCAGAACCTGGCCGGCCTGCTCAAAGAACTGGGCCCGGATGCGAAAGAAAAAATTGTGCTGGAAGCAGCCAGCCGCGTGCGGCGGGCAGTCAGCGACAGCGACACCGCCGCCCGTATTGGTGAGCAATTGTTCGCGGTGCTTGCCCAGGACTTGCAGGACAACGCCGAGGTGGACTCCCTGGCCACCAAGCTGGTGGTCAGCGGCCTGCGCATTGAAAGCGCCTTCCTGCCGGGTGTGGCACTGCAGTTTCGTGTGATTGTCACCGACCTGAAGGTGCAGATGCTGGACAATGCGGCATCAACTCAGTACTGGCTGCGCAGCTTGACCGGCCACTTCAGCGCCTGGCCCGACACCCACCGCTCGCGCAGCATTTTGCTGTTTGGCGGCGGGCAGGTGCGCAGGCCGCAAGCGCCCACCGCCAGCCAGTTCTGAGCCCATAATCCCTGCCGTGGCCTGCCTTGCCGGTGGGGCCTTCCCGATTTTTCGAGCCCGATACTTTTTCATTTTGAGCCCCGATGGACGACTTATTCACGCCTGCCCCGCTTTCAAGCCCCGAGTCACCCGACCAGGAATCCCTGGCCGCTTATGCCCAACGCGCCTACCTTGAATACGCCCTGAGTGTCGTCAAGGGCCGGGCCTTGCCCGATGTCTGCGACGGCCAGAAACCGGTGCAGCGCCGCATTATGTATTCGATGGCGCGCATGGGACTGGGCTTTTCCGGCAACAGCGGCGCCAAGCCGGTTAAAAGCGCGCGGGTGGTCGGCGATGTGCTCGGCAAATACCATCCGCACGGCGACCAGGCGGCGTATGACGCGATGGTGCGCATGGCGCAGGACTTCAGCCAGCGTTACCCGCTGATAGATGGGCAGGGCAATTTTGGCTCCAGAGACGGCGACGGCGCTGCTGCCATGCGATATACCGAGGCGCGGCTGTCGAAAATAACGACGTTGCTGCTTGACGAACTCGACGAAGGCACGGTCGACTTTGTGCCCAATTACGACGGCTCGTTTGAGGAGCCGCGCCTGTTGCCGGCGCGCTTGCCCTTCACCCTGCTCAACGGCGCCAGCGGTATTGCCGTCGGCCTGGCCACCGAGATCCCGAGCCACAACCTGCGCGAAATCGCCGACGCCTGCATTGCGCTGATCAAGACGCCCAAACTGTCCGACGACGAGCTCTACACGCTGATCGCCGGGCCGGATTACCCAGGCGGCGGTCAGATCATCTCCACCTCCGCCGAGATCGCGGCGGCTTACAGCAGCGGGCGCGGCTCGCTCAAGGTGCGCGCGCGCTGGAAGATCGAGGAACTGGCACGCGGCCAGTGGCAACTCGTTGTGCAGGAGCTGCCGCCCGGCGTCAGCACGCAGCGTGTGCTGGAAGAAATTGAAGAAATCACCAACCCGAAAATCAAGGCCGGCAAGAAGGCGCTGAGCCTGGACCAGGTCCAGCTCAAGCAGACCGTGTTGGCCGTGCTCGATGTGGTGCGTGACGAGTCCAGCAAGGACGCCGCCGTGCGCCTGGTGTTCGAGCCCAAGACCAGTCGCATCAGCCAGAGCGAGCTGATCACCACCTTGCTGGCACACACCAGCCTTGAGAGTTCGTCGAGCATCAACCTGACCATGGTCGGGCTGGACGGTCGGCCAACGCAGAAAAACTTGCGGCAGATGCTGACCGAGTGGATCAGCTTCCGCCAGACCACGATTGAGCGGCGCTCGCAACACCGCTTGAACAAGGTGCTGGACCGCATCCACATCCTTGAGGGACGCCAGCTGGTGCTGCTCAATATTGACGAGGTGATTGCCATCATCCGCCAGTCCGATGAACCCAAGGCGGCGCTGATTGCGCGCTTTAATCTCAGTGACCGGCAGGCCGAAGACATTCTTGAAATCCGCCTGCGCCAACTGGCGCGGCTCGAAGCCATCAAGATCGAGCAGGAGCTCAAGGGCCTGCGCGAAGAGCAGGGCAAGCTCGAGGAAATCCTGGGCAGCCCGGCGGCGTTGCGCCGCCTCATGATCAAGGAAATCGAGGTGGATGCCAAACAGTTTGCAGACCCGCGCCGCACGCTGATCCAGGCCGAGAAAAAAGCCGTTCTTGAAGTCAAGGTACTTGATGAGCCGGTGACCGTGGTGGTCAGCGCCAAAGGCTGGGTGCGTGCGCGCAGCGGCCACGGCCACGACGCAGCGAGTTTTGCCTTCAAGTCCGGAGACGGCCTGTACAGCACCTTTGAATGCCGCACGGTCGATACCCTGCTGGTGTTCGGCACGGCGGCCAAAGGCACGGGGCGCGTGTATTCGATTCCGGTGGCGATGTTGCCCGGCGCGCGTGGTGACGGGCAACCGGTGACCACGCTGATCGAACTCGAAGCCGGTACCCAGCCGGCCCACTATTTTGCCGGCCCGGCCGGCGCGACGCTGCTGCTCAGTGGCAGCGGCGGCTACGGCTTCCTGGCGACCGTCGAAAACATGACATCGCGCCTGAAAGCCGGCAAGGCTTTTATCAGTTGCGGTGAAGGGGAGGCGATCTGCAAACCCTCCCATGTCTCGGGCAACAGCGGGACATTGCCACTGAACCCGGCCACACATGTGGCTTGCGCCTCCACGGCGGGGCGCATTCTGACTTTTGAGATCAGTGAGCTCAAGACCCAGCCGGCCGGTGGCCGTGGCCTGATGCTGATCGACCTGGATGCCAAGGACACCCTGGCTGGTGCGGCGGCCTACACCCGCAGCGTGAAAATCGAGGGCATCGGTCGAGGCGGCAAGGCGCGCGAAGAAACGCTGGAAATCCGCAGCCTGAACAATGCCCGGGCTGCACGCGCGCGCAAGGGCAAGGCGGCAGACCTGGGGTTCAAACCGACCGCGATATCGCGGGTGGAATAAGTGCCGCACCGATGCGGCTGAGGCCTCAGGCCTCGTGCCGCAGCGCCGGGAAAAGAATCACGTCGCGGATGCTGGCGCTGTCTGTCAGCAGCATCATCAGGCGGTCTATGCCTATGCCGCAACCGCCGGTGGGCGGCATGCCGTACTCCAGGGCGCGCACATAGTCGGCGTCGTAATGCATGGCTTCTTCGTCACCGCCATCCTTGGCGTCTGACTGGGCCAGAAAACGCGCGGCCTGGTCTTCGGCGTCGTTAAGCTCGCTGAAACCGTTGCCAAACTCGCGGCCAGTGATGTACAGCTCGAAACGTTCAGTCACCTCAGGCCGTGCATCGTTGGCTCTGGCCAGTGGCGAGATTTCGGTCGGGTGCTCCATGATGAAAGTGGGCTGCCAGAGCTTTTCTTCCACCGTCTCTTCAAAGTAGGTGACCTGCAGGCTGGGCAGCGAGCGGGCCTCCAGCTTGTCTTTGGCGCTGTGTTTGCCGAGTTTTTTCAGTGCGTCCAGCAGCCAGGCGGCGTTGTCAACGTTGGCACCTGCATCGGTGTGTTTGATGATGGCTTCGCGTATCGTCAGGCGCTCAAACGGCTGGCTCAGGTCCACCGGTTTGCCCTGGTAACTCAGCTCGGTGCCGCCGCAGACCTGTTGCGCAATGTGGCGGATCAGCTTTTCGGTGTAGGCCATCAGGTCTTCGTAGTTCCACCACGCGGCGTAAAACTCCATCATCGTGAATTCGGGGTTGTGCCGCACGCTGATGCCTTCGTTGCGAAAGCTGCGGTTGATCTCGAACACCCGCTCAAAACCGCCGACGATCAGGCGCTTGAGGTACAGCTCGGGCGCAATGCGCAAAAACATCTGCTGGTCCAGCGCGTTGTGGTGTGTGACAAATGGCTTGGCATTGGCACCACCCGGAATCGGGTGCAGCATCGGTGTTTCAACTTCGAGGAAGTCGTGGTCCACCATGAAGCTGCGCATGCTGGACACCGCCTTGCTGCGGTTGGCAAAACGCTGGCGCGCGGCAGCGTCGGTGATCAGGTCCACATACCGCTGGCGGTACTTGACCTCCTGGTCGGCCACGCCGTGAAACTTGTCAGGCAAGGGCCGCAGGCTCTTGGTGACCAGGCGGATGCCGGTGGCATGAATCGACAGCTCGCCGGTTTTGGTTTTGAACAGGGTGCCGGTGGCGGCCACGATGTCGCCCAGGTCCCAGTGCTTGAACGCGTTGTGCAGATCTTCGCCGACGCCTTCGTTGTTGATGTAGACCTGGATGCGGCCGCCAGAAGGCCCGAAAGACGCATCCTGCAGCGTGGCAAAACTGGCCTTGCCCATCACGCGCTTCAGCATCATGCGGCCGGCAACGTTGACGCTGACGGCCAGCGGTTCCAGCTCTTCCTTGGTTTTGCTCTCGTACTGCGCAAACAGCGCTTCGGCCCGGTGCGCAGGTTTTACGTCGTTTGGAAAAGCCACACCTTTGCCCTCAGCCTGATGCTGGCGCATGGACCTGAGCTTGTCACGGCGCTCGGCCATGAGTTGGTTCTCGTCGTGCGCCGGGGTGGTCGTAGGGGACGGGGATGTTTCGTTGTGGTTGGACATGAAGAACTTATAAAAAAACAGCGGGCCGATCCTGGACAGGCACGTCAGCCGATGGCCAGCAAGGCCATGGAATGCGCCAAACCCGTGATTTTAGGCTGCGTGGCCGCCCGCCGGTCAGGCGGGGCCGGACTTACATCGCGATGCCGGTGCGCTCCAGGATGTCACTGACCAGCTCCAGCCGCACCAGCGGGTTGTCCAGCTCCATCAGGCGTTGCTTGAGCTCGACCGGCATGGGCAGCAGTTCACACCAGCGGTTCGCCACCCAGCTGCAGTCGTCCAGCCGGTAGGGTGGCTCCAGCGGCATCTGGTCGGCGGGGATCGCACGATCCTGCAAGGTCTTGATCAGCTTGCCCAGCGCGTTGGCGGCTTTGCGCAGGTCATCGGGCACCTGGACGTTCTGGTCGTCGTCAAGCCGGGTCACGTCGGCAATCCAGAGGCCGTGCTTGAGTTTTTCGTGGCTGGAAATCTCGAACCGCTGGGTGCCGCTGCAGCGAATCACCATCAGCCCCGGCTGCGGTACCGAAAAGCTGGTGATGGTGGCCAGTGTGCCCACGGCACTGAAGGCTTCCGTGGCAAAACCGTCACCGCTGGGCCCGTCCTCCGGCTTGCGCACTTCCGAGCCCTGGGTCAGCGCCACCACACCAAATGGCGCACCGGTCTTGTGGCATTTGCCAATCATGTCGAGGTAACGCACCTCAAAAATCCGCAGTGGCAGCAGGCCGCCGGGGTAAAGCACCGTGCCCAGCGGGAACAGCGGCAAGGAAGAAAGGGTGAGGGCGTCAGGCATCGGTCGTGCGGGCGGAAAATTTCTCTGTTTCGATATCTTCCCACGATCCTGTTTCCCCGTGCCCGGGCTCAGGCTCCGTGGGGGCATTGCCGGCAGGGAGCACGGCGGGAATGGATGTCAAATCAGGCTCTGGCCTTTGCTGGAAAAGCGCAAGTAGCTACTAAGTAAATAGCATATTGAGGTGTCTGGCAACACCCGGCTTCAGGCGACCGCGTCCGCCGGTTGCTTGAGCAGCATGGCCAGTGAGTTGGCCACGGTCTTGCGCAGCTCACGCCGGTCGCAGATGAAGTCCACTGCGCCTTTGGTCTGCAAAAACTCGGCGCGCTGGAAGCCTTCTGGCAGGGTCACACGCACGGTCGATTCGATCACGCGCGGGCCGGCAAAACCGATCAGCGCTTTCGGCTCGGCAATCACGATGTCGCCCACAAACGCAAAGCCGGCGCTGACACCGCCCATGGTTGGGTCGGTCAACACGCTGATGTAAGGCAGGCCTTTTTTGGCCAGCCGGGTCAGCGACGCATTGGTTTTGGCCATCTGCATCAGGCTCAGCAGGCCTTCCTGCATGCGTGCGCCGCCGGTGGCGGTGAAGCAGATGAAGGGCACTTTCTGCTCGATCGCGGCATGCACGCCGCGCACAAAACGCTCGCCCACCACGCTGCCCATGCTGCCGCCCATGAAGTCAAACTCAAAACAGGCGACCACCACACCAATGCTGTGTACCGCGCCACCCATGACGATCAGCGCGTCGGTCTCGCCGGTGTTTTCAAGGGCTTCTTTCAGGCGCTCGGGGTACTTGCGGCTGTCCTTGAACTTGAGCGGATCGACCGGCAGCACTTCCTGGCCGATTTCATAACGACCTTCCGGGTCCAGAAACGAGTCCAGCCGGGCGCGGGCGTCCATGCGGTGGTGGTGGCTGCACTGTGGGCAGACGTTCTGGTTTTTCTCCAGATCGGTCTTGTACAGCACGGCTTCACAGCTGGGGCACTTGACCCACAGGCCCTCGGGCACACTGCGGCGCTCGGTCGGGTCGGTGGGGGTGATTTTGGGCGGGAGGAGTTTTTCTAGCCAGGACATGGTCGATTATTCCTTGGGTACTGGTGAAGAGCTGCCCAGCCACCTGCGCAGGGCACCGGCGGTTGGGCAAAACCGGAAAAGAAAGGGGATTATGCGCTGCCCGGCGTTCCGGTTGATAGGTCCAGCGCAGTACGGATTTCGCGCAAAAAATCGCGCACGACAGCCGCCACCTTTTCGCGCGGCTGACCTTCTATCAGCTGGATGATGCGGGTGCCTATGACCACCGCATCGGCGACGCGGCTGATGGCCAGGGCGGTGGCCGCGTCGCGTATGCCGAAACCGACGCCGACCGGGATGCTGACATGTTCACGTATGCGTGGCAGCATTGCCTCTACAGCGCCCAGGTCTAGCGCGCCGGAACCAGTCACGCCCTTGAGCGAGACGTAGTACACATAACCGCTGGCGACCTGTGCCACCTGCGCCATACGCGTTGCGGTAGATGTGGGCGCCAGCAGAAAGATCAGGTCCATCTGGTGCGCGCGCAGGGTGGCGGCAAATGCCACACATTCCTCGGGCGGGTAATCCACGACCAGAATGCCGTCCACACCAGCCGCTGAAGCATCGCGCACAAAGCTGTCTTTGCCGCGTTTGAGGTCGTAGGCTTCGATCGGGTTGGCGTAGCCCATCAGCACTACGGGCGTTTTGCTGTCGCCCTGGCGGAACAGACGCACCATCTCCAACACCTGCACCAAGCCTATGCCCATGGCCAGCGCCTTGTCACCGGCTTTCTGGATCACCGGGCCATCGGCACTGGGGTCTGAAAAAGGCACGCCGAGCTCGATCACGTCGGCGCCACCGGCCACCATGCCATGCATGAGTTCAGGCGTGATGTCGGCGTAAGGAAAGCCTGCCGTGACATACGGAATCAAAGCCTTGCGGCCAGCGGCCTGCAGCGCGGCCAGGGTAGGCTGAATGCGGCTCATCGCAGCACCTCAATCACACTCGTGCCGCCCTTGATGCTCTGGCCCTGGCACGACGGCCTGCAATAAAAACTCGCTTTTGACAGGTCGGCCACCGTGCCAATGTCTTTGTCACCGCGCCCCGACAGATTGACCAGGATGGATTGGTCGCTGCGCATGGTTTTGGCCAACTGCATCGCATAGGCTAGGGCGTGGCTTGATTCAAGGGCGGGAATGATGCCTTCGGTGCGGCACAGATAGTGAAAAGCCGACAGCGCCTCGGCGTCGGTGATGCCGACGTATTCGGCGCGGCCAATGTCTTTCAGGAAAGCATGCTCAGGACCGACGCCGGGGTAGTCGAGGCCTGCGCTGATGCTGTGGGTCTCGGTCACCTGGCCGTCCTCGTTTTGCAGTACGTAGGTGCGGTTACCGTGCAACACGCCGGGCACGCCACGTTGCAGCGAGGCCGAGTGTTTGCCGCTGTCCATGCCTTCGCCGGCGGCTTCAACACCAATCAGGCGCGTTTTTTCATGCGCAATGTACGGGTGGAAGATGCCCATGGCGTTGCTGCCGCCACCTACACAGGCAATCACCGCATCGGGTTGTTTACCGCCCGTCATTTCGGGCATTTGCACCAGGCATTCCTCGCCGATCACACTCTGGAAATCGCGCACCATCATCGGGTAGGGGTGCGGGCCGGCGACCGTGCCAATGATGTAGAAGGTGTTGTCCACATTGGCGACCCAGTCGCGCATGGCTTCGTTCAGCGCGTCTTTCAAGGTCTTGCTGCCGGATTCGACCGGCACCACGGTCGCGCCCAGCAGTTTCATTCGATAGACGTTGGGGCTCTGGCGCTTGACGTCTTCGCTGCCTATATAGACAACACATTCGAGGCCGTAACGCGCGCAGATGGTGGCTGTGGCCACGCCGTGTTGTCCGGCGCCGGTTTCGGCAATCACGCGCGGCTTGCCCATGCGTTTGGCCAGCATGGCCTGGCCGATGGTGTTGTTGATCTTGTGCGCGCCGGTGTGGTTCAGGTCCTCGCGCTTGAGGTAGATCTGCGCGCCGCCCTGCTCGCGGCTGGTGCGCGCCGCGTGATAAATCGGCGAGGGGCGGCCGACAAAGTGTTTGAGCTCGTAGTGAAATTCTGCAAGGAACTCCGGGTCGTGCTGGTACTTCGCGTAGGCGGCCTTGAGTTCGTTGATCGCGTGTGTCAGTGTCTCAGAGACAAAACTGCCGCCGTAAATCCCGAAGTGACCCGTGGGGTCAGGTTGCTGGTAGGTGTACATGGTTCTTCACAAGTTGTTCGTCGGCAGCGCGAACGGCTGCGACAAACTGGTTGATTTTGTCGGCGCTTTTGATTCCCTTGAGGGTGGCCCCTCCGGTAGCGGAAATCTCGACGCCCGAGCTGACATCAACAGCCAGCGTTTTACAACGCGGCCTGACTTGCAAAATGCCATCGGTCACATTTGCAGGTGTGAGTCCACCAGACAAAACGAGGTGAGCGTTGACGCTTGGAGGAAGAAGTGACCAATTGAATGTTTTTCCGCCGCCGCCAAACCCTTCGATATGTGCGTCGAGCAGGATGGCTTGGGCTTCTTTGAAGTCTTGTACGTATTTTACGAGATCGAAGCCGGCGCCGGCTGCGCGTGGCTTTTCATCCAGGGGTATTCGGGCTGCACGAATGAAAGGCCGGGCAGTCTGTCGGCAGGCCTCGGGCGTTTCATCACCATGAAATTGCAGTAAAGCCGTTGGCAGGCGTGCGCAAGCAGCTATGATTTCAGGAGCAGATGCGTTCACAAAAAGAAGCACCGGCGTCACAAACGGGGGCAGGCGGCGGGCCAGCTCGGCCGCGCGTTCGGCGCTGACGCTGCGCGGGCTCGGGGCGTAGAGTACAAAACCCACGGCATCGGCGCCCGCCGCCACGGCGGCGTCCACGTCTTCCTCGCGGGTGAGGCCGCAGATCTTGATGCGCGTGCGGTGCAATGGTGAAGTGGAAAGCAGGGTCATGGAATCCAATCATAGGCCGCCGTGTGGGTCGGCAGGCCGTAATGGTCTTCGTAACGCGGCCCCAGAAAATACAGGCCGTCTGGCGAGAAGGTGGGGGCTGCTGCGTCACGGTTGCGCGCGGCCACCACTTCGGCCAGCCAGTCGGGCGCCTGCAGGCCCTGGCCAACCGCCACCAGGCAACCCATGATGTTGCGGATCATGTGGTGCAAAAAGGCATTGGCTTCAAACTCAAAACGCCAGTAGCAGCCTTGCCGCGAAACCTCAATCCGGCTGATGGTCTTGACGGGTGACTTGGCCTGGCACTGCGCCGCGCGGAAGGAGCTGAAGTCGTGTTCGCCAATCAGGTGGCCCATGGCGGTACGGATGGCTGTCTCGTCCATGGGCCGGTAAACCCAGCCCACGCGGCCAGCCTCGACGCTGGGGCGCACCGGCGACTCGAGCAGCACATAGGCATAACGCCGGCTGATGGCACTGCCCCGGCAATGAAAGTCCTCAGGGACAACCTGTGCCCACTGCACGGCAATATCGCGTGGCAAAAAGGCGTTGGTGCCGCGTACCCAGGAGGGCAGCTCGCGCTGTAATTCGGTGTCAAAGTGAACCACCTGCATCAGCCCGTGCACGCCAGCATCGGTACGGCCGGCGCACAGGGTGCGCAAGGGCATGGCCGCGAATTTGCGCAGCGCCTTTTCAAGCTGGTCCTGCACGGTGTTGCCCGAAAGCTGGCTTTGCCAGCCTTCGTAGCCGGTGCCGTTGTAGCTCAGACCGAGGGCGATCCTCATGGGCGCCGTCCCGCAGGAAAATGAACAGGCGTCAGAACAAGGCGTTCAGGAAAGCCTGGGCCTTGCCCTTGAGCGAACCGCTCGATTGGGCCAGCACTTCCTCTGCCAGTGAACGTGCACCGTCGACGTCGCCGATCGCGCGAAACTCTTCGGCCAGTGCAAACTTGGTTTCCAGGGGATCTTCGAAACTGGCAGACAGAGCACCTGCTTCTGTGGTGATTTTCTGGCTTTCTGTGGTCTGGCTGTCCAGGTCCAGCGAGAGGGCGCCCAGGTCAAACTCAAGCATGCCGCCAGTGGTTTCCATCGGGCTGGCTGCTGTGGTGACCTCAGGCTCTGTGTCGAAGCTCAGCGCGTTGAAGTCTGGCAGTGGGGGTGGCGGTGGTGGTGGTGGTGGTGGTGGTGGCTCTGCCGTAGCTTGAAAGGACATCGCCGGTACGGCCATTGTCGATGTGCTGAAGTCCAGGCTGTTGTCTGCCGGGGCAGCGGCCGGCGCCGACGCGAAGGCCGGCATGGCCAATGTGGGTTCGGGCAATGGAGCAGCTGCAGTGACTGCGGACGGCACTGCCGGTTCGTCGCCGAGTGAGAAGTCCAGATCAAGGTCGAAGTCGACCGCAGCAGCGGGCTCCTCGTCCACCATGGGCAAGTCCTGCCGCTGGTTGTGTGCCGCGATAGCCGCGGCACCGGCAGCTGCCGCCAGGACGCTTGAGCCTGCAGAGACGGGCTGACCGCCGGGCTCGTACATCGCGTTTGCGGGGTCCAGATCGCGTCCCATTTCAGCCACATGGGCCCATTCAACGCCCTGTCCGCGCGTCAGGTGGTAAGTGTCGGTGGCGACGCCCTCAAAAGCCTTGATGTCGCGGCGTTTGGCGTAAATTTCAAGCAGCTTGGCATGGATGGCCACGCGCCCCGGGTTCACGCGAATCGCCTCTTTGAGAATTTCTTCTGCCTGCAGGTCGCGTCCGTAGGCCAGGTACACATCCGCCTCTGCCACCGGGTCCACGTCGCCGGCTGCATCGAGCTGGCTCGGCGAATAAACCATGGATGAACCTGTGACATTGGCTTCACTGGTGTCTATGCGCTGGCCGCCGCTGGCGCCAAAGAAAGAGTCGGGCTGCAGGCGGCTTTCCAGGAAGGAGCTGTCCACCGACACGGCATTTTTGCGCTGACGCGCGCGGTACACGCCAAACCCCAGCAGCAGCAGCAGCAGGGCGGCAGCGCCGTAGAGGATGAGCGGGTTTTCAAGCAGGTCGTCGATCAGGCTGGGCTCGGGCGGTGGGGGCGGTGCAACCACCACAGGTTTTTTGACCGCGGCCACCACAGGTGCCGGTGCGCTGGCGACCGGAGCAGCCGCAGGGCTGCTGGCCGCCACCATGGCGGGAGCGCTTGCCGTGGACGTTGAAGGCGCTGCGGCGACGGGGCTGCTGGCCGGCAGCATGGCCGCCGTTGGGGCAGGTGTTGGGGCAGGTGTTGCCTGGTTGGCTGGCGCAACCGGCACAGCACCGGGCTGGGTCACTGTGACACCGGGTGCTGGCGCCGCAGCGGTTGCCGGCACCGGCGCAGGTGCTGCTGCCGGGGCGGGCGCGGCGCCCAGTTTGTTCAGATCGCTGATGTTTTTGGAGAGCTCAGCCACGCGTGCAGCGGCCTCTTTGGCCTGGCGGTCCTGGGCAATCTTGTCTTCGGCCGCCTTGCCTTGCACCGCACCTTTGGAAAGCGTCAGCTTGTCAGGTGTGGTTGCTGCTGGCGCGCGGTCTTCAACCTTGGCCTGGAGCTGTCCAGTGGCCTTGCGATCACTGCCTTCGACGCGGGCGGTCGGCGCACCGTCCGCCAGCTTGCGGCGGAAGTCGTTGAAGTCCTTGCTCTGCGCAACAATGGTACGGCTGGCTTCGGCTGGGGGCAGGAACTCTGCCTGATCGCCAGCGGGGACCTCCAGCACGGCGCCGGCTTTGAGCCGGTTGACGTTGCCACCTATGAAAGCATCGGGGTTGCTGCGCAGCAATGCCACCAGCATCTGGTCCAGCGATACGCTGGCGGGCTTGGTTTGCGCGGCAATTTTTCCGGCGGTGTCGCCGGACTTCACGACAATTTTCTGGCCATCCGGAGATGCGGCCCGTGCGGCGGGCGCAGCTGGTGGTGCAGGGGCCTGGGCCACTGGTGCCGGTCTGGGCGGCGGGCTGGACGGCGGGGGCGCGGCTGCAACAGGTGGTGAAGCTGCCGGGGGTAATGTGGCCACTGGCGGCGGAGCCGGCCGCGAAACAATCGGTGCGGTAGGTGCAGCCATCGGTGGCGATGCAGCCTGGCGCAGGTTGGGCGGGTCAAACAGCATCGTGTAGTCACGCACGATGCGCCCGGACGCCCAGCGGGCCTCCAGGATCAGGTCAACAAAGGGCTCGGCAACGGGGCGCTCGCTGCTCAGGCGCAGGAAGGAGCGGCCATCGGCGCGGCGCTGCAGGCTGATTTGTACATTGGTCACCGCTGCGGTGTATTCCAGACCTGCGGCCTTGAACGCGTCGGCGCTGGCAACGCTGGTGCGAAGGGTCGAAGCCTCTTCGGCGCTGATCTCAACAATCTCGATTTCAGCGCGCAGGGGCTCGCCGAGGGCTGATTGCACCGTCACCCGACCCAGGCCCAGTGCCTGAACCGGCAGACTGACAACGCTACCCAACAGTGCAATGGCCGCTGCAAGCGCACCCACACGCCAACGGCCTGATGGATTCATGGGGGTTTGAGCCTCCGGTGATCGGTCTGCATAAAATTTTATTCTGCTGGTCCGCACAAAAACCTCAACGCTAATTTTGAACAAAACAACATTAACATCAAGGCATTAGGCTGACAAGCTAAGACAGCACTTAAGTTTTGACACGCCGGGTTAGCGTGAACTTACAACTTGCACTTGTTGTCTGACGACAACGGGATGTGACAAGTGGTTACGCCGCCTTCAGCTTCCTTGCCCGCATCAACCCTGGATCAGAATACGCAGCATGCGCCGCAAGGGCTCGGCGGCACCCCATAACAACTGGTCGCCGACAGTGAAAGCACCGAGGTAATCCGGCCCCATGGCCAGCTTGCGCAGGCGGCCCACCGGGATGTCCATGGTGCCGGTCACGGCCACGGGTGTCAGCCCGGCCATGGTCGCTTCACGGGTGTTGGGCACGACCTTGACCCAGTCATTGTCGGCGGCGATCAGGGCTTCGATGTCGGCCAGCGGCACATCTTTCCTGAGCTTGAACGTGAGCGCCTGGCTGTGGCAACGCATGGCGCCTACCCGCACGCAGAAGCCGTCTACAGGGGTCTCGGCAGTGCCGAAGCTGGCACCCTGACCCAGGATCTTGTTGGTCTCTGCGCCGGCTTTCCATTCTTCCTTGCTCATGCCATTGCCTAGATCCTTGTCGATCCAGGGGATCAGCGAGCCGCCCAGCGGCACGCCGAAGTTGGCGGTCTCGAACGTGCCCAGCGCTTGCTGTTTTGCCAGGATGCGGCGGTCAATCTCCAGGATGGCGGATTTCGGATCGTCCAGCAATGCCTTGACTTCGCCGTTGAGCGAGCCGAACTGGGTCAGCAGCTCGCGCATGTGTTGCGCGCCGCCGCCCGACGCCGCCTGGTAGGTCATGCTGGTCATCCACTCGACCAAGCCAGCCTTGTACAGCGCGCCCACACCCATCAGCATGCAGCTCACGGTGCAGTTGCCGCCAATCCAGTTTTTGCCTCCCCTGGTCAGCGCTTTCTGGATGACCGGCAGGTTGACCGGGTCCAGCACGATGATGGCATCGTCGTTCATGCGCAGGGTCGATGCCGCATCAATCCAGTGGCCGTTCCAGCCGGCAGCGCGCAGCTTGGGATAGACCTCGGAGGTGTAGTCGCCGCCCTGGGCGGTGATGATGACGTCACATTTTTTCAGGGCCGCAATGTCGAACGCGTCTTTCAGCGTGGTTTCATTTTTGGCCTGCGCTGGGGCTTTGCCGCCAGCGTTCGAGGTCGAAAAGAAAACCGGCTCGATCAGATCGAAGTCGCCCTCGGCCTGCATGCGGTCGATCAGCACCGAGCCGACCATGCCGCGCCAGCCGACGAGTCCTGTGAGATTGCCTGAGAGTTTCATGGGATTGCCCTTTTCAAAAAATATGCTTTTTGACCCGGCCCATCGGGCCGGCAGGGCACGACGAACCGGGCTTGCTAGCCTTTAATGGTCGTCGTTTTGGTGGTCTGGGCAAAAACCGGCGCAGCACTGATCGCGCGCGAAGCGGCGATCAAGCGGGTGAGTGCGGGGTTTTTACGCATGGCTTGATTGTAACCAGAGCGCGCCGAATTTTGCTGGCGGCCCGCTTTGAGGCTGCTACCCGCCGCACTTTTTTAGAGGGGATGCGGCGAAAAAACATCAACCCAGGGCTTTGACGACAGCATTGCCCATTTCGACGGTACCTACCCGGGTGGTGCCGTCGCTGTAAATGTCGGGCGTACGCAGGCCTTGCGTCAACACCGCGTCCACGGCTTTTTCGATACGCGCGGCGGCTTCGGGCTGATTCAGGCTGAAACGCAGCATCATGGCCGCGCTCAGGATGGTGGCCAGCGGATTGGCAACGCCTTTGCCGGCAATGTCGGGCGCGCTGCCGTGGCTGGGTTCGTACAGGCCCTGGTTTTTGGTGTTCAGGCTGGCAGAGGGCAACATGCCGATGCTGCCCGTCAGCATGGCGGCGGCGTCGGACAGGATGTCACCGAACATGTTGCCGGTCACCACCACGTCGAACTTCTTGGGCGCCTTGACCAGCTGCATGGCGGCGTTGTCCACATACATGTGATCCAGCGCCACGTCGGGGTACTGCAAACCGACTTCAGTGACGATGTCTTTCCAGAACTGGAAGGTCTCCAGCACATTGGCCTTGTCAACGCTGGTCACGCGGCTGCCGCGCTTGCGTGCTGCCTGGAAGGCAACATGGGCAATGCGTTCGATCTCGGGGCGTGAATATCGCATGGTGTCAAACGCTTCCTCGCTGCCGGGGAAGTGGCCATCAGTGGCGGTACGCCGACCGCGCGGTTGGCCGAAGTAGATGTCGCCGGTCAGCTCGCGGATGATCAGGATGTCCAGGCCGGCCACCAGCTCGCGTTTCAGGCTGGAGGCATCCACCAGCTGCGGGTAACAGATGGCAGGGCGGAAGTTGGCGAACAGGCCCATGTTCTTGCGCAGGCCGAGGATGGCCTGCTCGGGGCGCAGGGGCCGGTCCAGTTTGTCGTACTTCCAGTCGCCGACTGCGCCGAACAACACGGCGTCTGAGGCTTGCGCCAGTTTGAGCGTGGCGTCGGGCAGCGGATGGCCGTGTGCTTCGTAGGCGGCGCCTCCCACCAGCGCCGTCTCGGTTTCAAATTTCAGATCCAGTGCGCCCAGGACCTTGACGGCCTCGGCGACGATTTCGGTGCCGATGCCGTCACCGGGAAGAATTGCGATTTTCATGTTTTGATGTTTTCTTGCTATTGTTTTTGCAGCTGCTTACGCAGGCCAGTAAAGGGCTGAAGGCAGTTTTGACTTGAATATTTCAGAAGATCAGAAGATCAGGCGATCAGGCGATCAGGCGATCAGCCGCTTGGCCAGCCAGGGCTTGGTGGCCAGCCGCTCGGCTTCGAATGCCTTGATCTTGTCACTCTGGCGCAGGGTCAGGCCAATGTCGTCATAACCGCCCAGCAGGCAGAATTTCTTGAAGGCCTGAACTTCGAAGGCAATTTCTTCGCCTTGCGGTTTGATCACCACCTGGCGCTCCAGATCAATCGTGAGCTGATAGCCGGGAAAGGCCAGCGCTTCGCCAAACAGCTGCCCGACCTGTTCCTCGCTCAGCACGATGGGCAAGAGGCCGTTCTTGAAGCTGTTGTTGAAAAAAATGTCGGCGTAGCTGGGCGCGATGATGGCTCTGAAGCCGTATTGGTCCAGCGCCCAGGGCGCATGTTCGCGTGAGGAGCCGCAACCGAAATTTTTGCGCGCCAGCAGGATGGACGCCCCCTTGTAGCGCGGCTGGTTCAGCACGAAGTCGGGGTTGGGCTTGCGCGTGCTCAGGTCCTGCCCGGGAAAGCCCGGGTCCAGGTAACGCCAGGCGTCAAACAGGTTGGGGCCGAAACCGGTCTTGCGAATGGACTTGAGAAACTGCTTGGGGATGATCGCGTCGGTATCGACGTTTTCACGGTCCATGGGCGCGACCAGCCCTTTGTGGATGTTGAATTTCTGCATGATGGCCTCGCTTACGAAAATTTCCGAATGTCGACGAAGTGGCCGTGTACCGCCGCTGCAGCAGCCATTGCCGGGCTGACCAGATGGGTGCGGCCGCCGGCACCCTGCCGGCCCTCGAAGTTGCGGTTGCTGGTGGACGCGCAGCGCTCGCCCGGCTCCAGCCGGTCGGCGTTCATGGCCAGGCACATCGAGCAGCCGGGCTCGCGCCACTCGAACCCTGCGGCTACAAAAATCTTGTCCAGACCTTCGCGCTCGGCTTGTTCCTTGACCAGGCCCGAACCCGGCACCACCAGCGCCAACTTGACGTTGCTGGCCACCTTCTGGCCGATTTTCTGGATGATGGCGGCGGCTTCGCGCATGTCTTCGATGCGGCTGTTGGTGCAGGAGCCAATGAAGACCTTGTCGACCATGATGTCGTTGATGGCCTTGCCAGGCTGCAGGCCCATGTAAGTCAGCGCGCGTTCGATGGCGTCGCGCTTGTTGGCGTCTTTTTCCTTGTCCGGATCGGGCACGCGGTCGTCGATGGACAGCACCATCTCGGGCGAGGTGCCCCAGGTGACCTGTGGCCGGATCTGGCTGGCATCGAGTTTGACCACTGCGTCGAATTTTGCGTCGGCATCGGACTGCAGCGTGTTCCAGTACAACACCGCCTGGTCCCACTCCACGCCTGTGGGGGCTAGCGGGCGGCCTTTGACGTAGGCAATGGTTTTTTCATCTACCGCCACCAGGCCGGCGCGGGCGCCAGCTTCAATAGCCATGTTGCAGACCGTCATGCGGCCTTCCATGCTCAGTGCACGTATGGCCGGGCCGCCAAATTCAATCGTGTAGCCGGTGCCGCCCGCCGTACCGATTTTGCCGATGATGGCCAGCACGATGTCCTTGCCGGTCAGACCCGGCGCCAGTTTTCCGTCCACCTGTACCAGCATGTTTTTTGCTTTTTTGGCGAGCAGGGTTTGCGTCGCCATCACATGCTCGACCTCGCTGGTGCCTATGCCGTGCGCCAGTGCGCCAAAGGCGCCGTGGGTCGACGTGTGCGAGTCGCCGCAGACCACCGTCATGCCAGGCAGGGTGGCGCCGGTCTCGGGGCCCATCACATGCACGATGCCCTGGCGTTTTGACAGAAAGGGGAAGTAAGCCGCGGCGCCGAACTCGGCGATGTTGCTGTCCAGCGTGGTGATCTGCTCTTTGCTGACCAGGTCGGTGATGCCGTCGTAGCCCAATTCCCAGCCAGTGGTCGGCGTGTTGTGGTCGGCGGTGGCGACGATGGAGCTGATGCGCCAGACCTTTCGTCCCGCTTCACGCAGGCCTTCAAAAGCCTGCGGGCTGGTGACCTCATGCACCAGGTGCCGGTCAATGTAGAGGATGGCGGTGCCGTCTTCCTCGGTGTGGACAACGTGTTCGTCCCAGATCTTGTCGTAGAGGGTGCGTCCCATGTGGTTTCCTTCGTGGTCTCTGATTTTAAGTAGTCAGGCGGTGGTGCTTGCCGGCTCGGTGGCAACCGCGCGCGCGGTAAGGTGATCGACCAGCAGGCGGGCGGTGACCGGCAGGCTGGAAAAATCGCGGGACACCAGCTCGATGCGGCGCTCGGCCCAGTTGTTGGTCAGCGCGACAGATTCAAGCGCGCCGACGCCGTGCATCAGTTCGAAAGCGCGTTGCGGCATGACGCCGACACCCAGGCCGTTGTGAATCATGCGGCACATGGCGTCCAGCCCGGTGACGTGGATACGCAGCTTGATGGTGCGGCCGGCCAGCGCGGCGGCATCACGCATGGCCAGGTAGATTGAACTGTTCGAATGCAGGCCAACGTGGTCGAAGTCCAGGCTGTCCTCGAAAGCAATGGTGTCCTGCATGCCCAGCACGTGGCCGCGCGGCACGATCATGACCAGCCGGTCCCGGCGGTAAGGCAGCGACTGCAGGTCGCCGATGCCGTCGGCGGTGTTGCAGATTCCGAGGTCCGCCGCGCCTTCCTGCACCGCACGAACCACTTCCGTGCTCAGGTGTTCTTCCAGGTCGATCTTGACCTCGGGGTGCTGGCCGATGAAGGCGCCCAGGTCTTCCGGGAAAAACTGGACGATGGCCGAAATGCTGGCGTGCACCCGCACGTGGCCGCGCACCCCGTTGGCATATTCGCTGAGCTCGCCCTGCATTTTTTCCAGGCTGAACAGCACCGAGCGCGCATGGTGCAGCAGGCTCTGGCCCGCGGGCGTCAGGTCCACGCCGCGCGTGTGGCGGTAAAGCAGCGGGGTGTCGAGCGCGGCTTCCAGGTCTGAAAGCCGCTTGCTCACGGCCGAAGCCGCAATGAATTCGCGCTCTGCAGCCTTGCCGATGCTGCCGAGCTCACACACCGCCACAAACAATTGCAGCGAAGTCAGGTCTATTCGGCGGGCGAAGTTGCGTTCAGAGCTTTTCATAAAAGACTAAAGTCATCGCGTTTTGCGATGAGTAGTCATTTTGCAGGCATATTTGACGGTTTGTCGTCGCGATATGCGATGGCTGGCGTACCGGTTGCTGACGACCCTGCCAGCGATTGCCCTGAAATTGGCAGCGTTTTCCGGATCCAGCCCCTGCTGCGTATGGGCGAGCAGCTATTGAAATAATAGCGCTGTCAGTCGATGATTTTTGCCGGATCGAGCGCGCGGACCCGGGGATCCACGTTGTAGCCGCCGAACTCGGTGTAACGCAGCAGATGCCGGTTGCAGCGGCTGCAGTGCCAGACATCGCTGCGGTTGTAGGGGAAAAACTGGATGGCCACCGGCGCATCCGGTGCGTCGTAGCGCGTGCCCTGGGGGTGTTTTTCCTCCAGCGTCGCTTCTTCAAGGGCCGGGTCACAGAGGGTGGCCACCTGCGTCATCTGCCCGGTTTCCCAGCGGTATTCGGCCAGACTTTCCCAGCCCGGGCAGGCCCCAAGGGCGCAGCTACAGGCGCGGGTCGGGGTGGTCTGGGCCAGGGCTGAACGCAACTCGGCGGCGGTTTGGATGAATTTCAAGGGTGCCCTCCGGTGGCGGTGACAAACGCAAAAAAGCCCGCCGGTGTTGCCACGGGCGGGCTCTACGTGTTCAGGACGCTGAACCCCGGATCAACGGGCGTTGAGGGGCTTCACGTCACGCTGGACAGAACCGTTGAACAGCTGGCGTGGACGACCGATTTTGTATTCGGGATCGCCGATCATTTCGTTGAGCTGGGCGATCCAGCCGACCGTGCGGGCCAACGCGAAGATCGCGGTGAAAAGTGGCACAGGGATGCCGATGGCGCGCTGCACGATGCCGGAGTAAAAGTCGACGTTGGGGTAAAGCTTGCGGGAAACGAAGTATTCGTCTTCCAGCGCAATTTTTTCCAGCGCCATGGCCAGTTTGAACATCGGGTCGTTTTCGAGGCCCATCTCCTGCAGCACTTCCTTGCAGGTTTCCTGCATGAGCTTGGCGCGCGGGTCGTAGTTTTTGTAAACACGGTGGCCAAAACCCATGAGCTTGACGCCCGAGTTCTTGTCCTTGACCTGCTTGATGAAGTCACCGATTTTTTCAACGCCGCCGGCTTTCTGGATGTCGCCCAGCATGTTCAGCGCGGCTTCGTTGGCACCACCGTGGGCCGGGCCCCAGAGGCAGGCCACACCGGCGGCAATCGCTGCAAACGGGTTGGTGCCGGACGAACCGCACAGGCGCACCGTGGAAGTCGAGGCGTTCTGCTCGTGGTCGGCGTGCAGGATGAAGATGCGGTCCAGCGCGCGTTCCAGCACGGGGTTGACCTTGTACTCTTCACACGGCGTGGCAAACATCATGTGCAGGAAGTTGCCGGCGTAGCTCAGGCTGTTCTTCGGGTACATATAGGGCTGGCCCATGGTGTACTTGTAGGCCATGGCCACCAGCGTTGGCATCTTGGCGATCAGGCGGATCGCGGCGATTTCCCGGTGCTCGGGGTTGTTGATGTCGGTGCTGTCATGGTAGAAGGCCGACAGGGCGCCGACCAGCCCGGTCATGATGGCCATGGGATGCGCGTCGCGGCGGAAACCACGCAGGAAAAACTGCATCTGCTCGTTGACCATGGTGTGGTTGGTCACGCGGCCGACAAAATCCTTCTTCTGGTCGCCGTTGGGCAACTCACCGTAGAGCAGCAGATGGCAGGTTTCGAGGTAGTCGCAGTTGGTGGCCAGTTGCTCGATGGGGTAACCGCGGTACAGCAGCTCGCCCTTGTCGCCGTCGATATAGGTAATCGCCGACTGGCAGGCTGCGGTGGACAGAAAGCCCGGGTCATAGGTGAACATGCCGGTCTGGGCATATAGCTTGCGGATATCGACCACGTCCGGACCAACGGTGCCGTGGTACACCGGCAAATCGACACTGGGACTGCCGTTGCTGAAGGACAGGGTGGCTTTGTTGTCAGCGAGCTTCATTTTTTGCGTCTTTCTTGTCAATTCAAATCGGGGCGGACTGCTGGCCTGTTGCGGCGGCGCGAATCAAGTTTAAGACCTCTCGCGCAGCATAAGTAGATGCACTTACCTGAGCGCTCACTTCGGCAAGCTGGTCGGGCTCCCGGCGCTGCAGAAAAAGGTCCAGCAAATCGTTGTCGGAGAGGTCCATTAAATCATTCAGGCCTTGAGCCTGACTGACGGTCAGAGTCGCCTCATGGCGCCGGAAAAATTTCTCGATCAGCAAGTCATTTTCCAGCAAACCCCGGCGGCAGCGCCACCTGAGTTTGCTCATTGCGCGCTCGTCGAGAAGCTCGTCCATCTCGTTCTAGACGGCCCGAAGGACCATCATTTCCTTGATCTTGCCAATCGCCTTGCTCGGATTCAGGCCCTTGGGGCAGACATCGACGCAGTTCATGATGGTGTGGCAGCGGAACAGGCGGTACGGGTCTTCGAGGTTGTCCAGGCGCTCGGCCGTGGCTTCGTCGCGGCTGTCGGCGATAAAGCGGTAGGCCTGCAGCAGGCCGGCCGGGCCGACAAATTTATCCGGGTTCCACCAGAAGCTCGGGCAGCTGGTCGAGCAGCTGGCGCACAAAATGCACTCGTACAGGCCGTTGAGCTCGTCGCGCTCCTCGGGGCTTTGCAGGCGCTCTTTTTCAGGTGGCACGTGGCCGTTGATCAGGTAGGGCTTGATCGAGTTGTACTGCTTGAAGAACTGCGTCATGTCGACGATCAGGTCACGCACCACCGGCAGGCCGGGCAGCGGCTTGAGCACAATCGTGCCGGGCAGCGTACGCATGTTGGTCAGGCAGGCCAGGCCGTTTTTGCCATTGATGTTCATCGCGTCAGAGCCGCACACGCCTTCGCGGCAGGAGCGGCGGAAGGAAATGGTCGGGTCCTGCGCCTTGAGTTTCATCAGGGCATCAAGCAGCATGCGCTCGCTGCCATCCAGTTCTACCTCGATGGTCTGCATGTAGGGCTTGGCGTCCTGATCGGGGTCGTAGCGGTAGATCTTGAAAGTGCGTGTGGTCATGGGGTTCCCGCGTGTCTTTAAAAGGAGCGAACAGTCAGGGGGATGGAGTCCACCGTCAGCGGTTTCATCTGCACCGGCTTGTAGCTCAGTCGGTTGCCCTGGCTGTGCCACAGGGTATGTTTGTGCCAGTCGGTGTCGTTGCGGCCGTTCGGGTGTTCTGGCGTGTCGCCGTAATCATCGACCGAGTGGGCGCCGCGGCTTTCCTTGCGGGCAGCGGCCGAGACAATGGTCGCCTGCGCGGCCTCGATCAGATTTTCGACTTCCAGTGCCTCGATACGCGCAGTGTTGAAGATTTTTGACTTGTCTTTCAGGCCGATGTTGTTGACACGTTCGCGCAAGGCCGCGATTTTGGTCACGCCCTCGTCCATGATGGCCTGGGTGCGGAAAACGCCGGCATGCTGCTGCATGGCTGCGCGGATGTCGTTGGCCACGTCCTGCGCGTATTCGCCGCTGGTCGCGTTGTCCAGGCGGGCAATACGTGCCAGGGTGGCATCTGCGGCGTCTGCCGGCAGCCCCTTGTGCGAGGTCGTCTTGTTGAACTCGACGATGTGGTTGCCCGCCGCCCGGCCAAACACCAGCAGGTCCAGCAGCGAGTTGGTGCCCAGGCGGTTGGCGCCGTGCACGCTGACGCACGCGCATTCGCCGACGGCATACAAGCCATTGACGACTTCGCTTTTGTTCTCGGCGTTTTGCGTCACGACCTGGCCATGGATGTTGGTGGGTATGCCGCCCATCTGGTAGTGGATGGTGGGCACCACAGGAATCGGCTCTTTGGTGATGTCGACGTTGGCAAAGTTGTGGCCGATCTCGAACACCGAAGGCAGGCGCTTCATGATGGTCTCGGCACCCAGATGCGTCATGTCGAGGTTGATGTAGTCCTTGTTCGGGCCGCAACCACGGCCTTCCTTGATTTCCTGATCCATGCAGCGCGAGACATAGTCGCGTGGCGCCAGATCTTTGTAGGCCGGTGCATAACGCTCCATGAAACGCTCGCCATTGCTGTTGCGCAAAATCGCGCCTTCGCCGCGGCAGCCTTCGGTCAGCAGCACGCCAGCGCCGTGTACACCGGTCGGGTGAAACTGCCAGAACTCCATGTCTTCGAGTGGAATGCCGGCGCGTGCCGCCATGCCCAGGCCGTCACCGGTGTTGATGAAGGCGTTGGTTGATGCGGCAAAGATGCGGCCGGCGCCGCCGGTGGCCAGCAGCGTGGTCTTGGCTTCAAAGATGTGCACGTCGCCGGTTTCCATCTCGATGGCGCTGACGCCCACCACGTCGCCGTCGGCATCGCGGATCAGGTCCATGGCCAGCCACTCGACGAAGAAGCTGGTTTTTTCCTTGACGTTTTGCTGGTACAGCGTGTGCAGCATGGCATGGCCGGTGCGGTCGGCGGCAGCGCAGGCACGTTGCACGGCTTTTTCGCCGTAGTTGGCGGTGTGGCCGCCAAAGGGGCGCTGGTAAATCGTGCCGTCGGGGTTACGGTCAAACGGCATGCCCATGTGCTCCAGGTCGTACACCACCTTGGGCGCTTCACGGCACATGTATTCAATCGCGTCCTGGTCGCCGAGCCAGTCGGAACCCTTGACGGTGTCGTAAAAGTGGTAATGCCAGTTGTCCTCGGACATATTGCCGAGCGAGGCGCCGATGCCGCCCTGGGCTGCGACGGTGTGTGAACGCGTGGGGAACACCTTGGACAGAACGGCGACATTCAGCCCGGCGCGTGCCAGCTGCAGCGAAGCGCGCATGCCGGAGCCGCCGGCGCCGACGATCACCACGTCAAATTTTCTTTTGGGAAGCTTGGAAGATGCAGTCATGATTTTTTACAGTCGGAACTCAAGGCAAGGGTGACCAAAATGGATCAAGGACGCTTAAAACGTCAAAGGCGCCAGAGGACCTGGATGGCCCAGCCCGCACAGGCGATCAGCCAGACGATGGTGGCCACCTGCAGGCTCAGCCGCAGCCAGACCCGGGAGGTGACGTAGTCCATCCAGATGTCGCGCATACCGACCCAGACGTGGTATGCCAGCGCGATGATCACGGTGAAGGTCAGCACCTTCATCCACTGCGCCGAAAAGATGCCGGCCCACTGGTCATAACCGATGGGGCCCTTGGTGAAGATCACCTGGGCCAGCAACAGGATGGTGAACAGCGCCATCAGGGCTGCGGTGATGCGCTGGCTGAGCCAGTCACGCAAGCCGTAGTGGGCGCCGACAACGAGGCGTTTGGAGCCGTAGTTCACAGACATGGTTTGCTCCTTGATGCTTAGTACAGACCGAACAGCTTGGCGCCCAGCACCAGCGTCAGCAAAATGCTCAGGCCCAGCGTGATGAGTGCGGTGCTTTTGCCAAATTCATTGCTCAGGCTGTGGGTCACGTCCATGTAAAGGTGGCGCAGGCCGGCGATGAAGTGGTGCAGGTAGGCCCAGATCAGGGCCAGCGCCACCAGCTTCCAGATGAAGCCCGGCAAACCCAGCATTCCGATATTGAAAGCGGCTTTGAATTTGGCAAAGGAAATCTCGGAAGAAATCGAGGTGTCGAACATCCAGATGATGAAGGGCAGCAGCAAGAACATGATCGCACCGCTGGCGCGGTGCAGGATGGAGACCCATGCCGCAGGCGTCATGCGGTAGGTGGTGAGGTCCGTAAAGGCGTTGATATTGCGGAATTCCGGCCGCTTGGGACGCTGTTTGGATGCCAGCTCTGTCATTGTTGTGCTTTCGTGGGGAAGGGACTGGTAACTGCTCGGTAACCGTGATGCATTTACAACTGAAAACATCCGGATTCTATTGCAATGCAGCATCCGGCCGCCCGGTCAGGCCCCCATGCTTGGCGGTTTTTGTCGGAGACTGGCTCGAATGGGGGCTTAACTGACGCCAACATTACAGACTGTCCAGGTCGGCCAGCATGGCCTGGGCATCTGATCGCAATTGCTCGCGATCCGCCGCTGCCATGCCTTTCAGGTGTTTGACCATCAGCGCGGTGCGCGGGTTGGCGGCAAACGCGGCCTCGTGCTGGTCCAGAAAATGCCAGTACAGGGTGGTCATCGGACAGGCACCGGGCCCGCTCCGGGTTTCCGGCTGGTAGCGGCAGTCTGTGCAGTAATTGCTCATGCGTTTGACATAGGCCCCGCTGGCCACATAGGGCTTGGAGGTAAACCGCCCGCCGTTGGCAAACAGCGCCATGCCGGCGGTGTTGGGCAGCTCGACCCACTCGACCGCATCCACATACACCGCCAGGTACCAGTCGCACACGGCTTGCGGCGAGAGCTGCGCGGTTACGCCGAACATGCCGGTGACCATCAGGCGCTGGATGTGGTGCGAGTAGCCGTTGGCGAGTGTCTGGCTGATGCACTGGCGCATGCAGTTCATGTGGGTGTCGCCGGTCCAGTACCAGGCGGGCAGAGGTCTCTCATGCCCGAAATGGTTCGCCGTTTTCAGATCTGGCATGTCCAGAAAGTAGACACCGCGCATGAACTCACGCCAGCCCAGCACCTGGCGGATAAAGCCCTCTACGCTGGCCAGGTCGAGATCTCGGCTGCGGTAAGCGTTCTCGGCGGCCTGCACCACTTCCAGCGGGTTGAGCAGCTTGAGATTCAGTGAGCTTGACAGCAGGGCATGCCAGCCAAAGTCCAGGCCGGTCCACATGGCGTCCTGGTGCCTGCCGAAGTCGGGCAGGCGGTGGGTAATGAAGTCGCTCAGTGCCACCAGGGCCTGCTCACGCGTGACCGGCCAGTTGAAACGCCCCAGATCGCCGGGGTGGCCGCCAAGCTGTTGCTCCACCAGCGCGATGACCTCCCGCGTGATCGCGTCTGTTGCAAACACCGGGGGGCGCGGCACATGCTGCGGCCCGGTTTTGCCAAAACCCTTGCGGTTTTCGGCGTCAAAATTCCATTGCCCGCCTGCGGGCTTGGCGCCGTCCATCAACACCTTGTATTGCTGGCGCATGCTGCGGTAGAAAAACTCCATTCGCAGACTGGCCGACTGGCCCGCCCAGCGGCGGAACTGCGGCAGGCTGCACAGGAAATGCCGGTCTTCGCGCCATGTCATGGAGGGCTTTGACGGCTTCGCCCTTGTTGCATCTGATAAGTCAGCTATTGATTGAATAGCGCTTTCGATTTGCAGGCGGACCCGCTGGTCCCCCGGCTCCACGCCCAGCACGCGCTCTGGACGATAAATTTCATGTGCGGCGCGCATGCCGTCTGCCAGGGTCGCGTCATCCTCGCTGTCCATCGCGCGGTAGGCGACGCGCCATCCCCGATCCCGCAGCCCTTGCGCAAAGTGCCGCATGGCAGACAGAAAAAGTACCGTGCGCGCCTTGCTCGACCAGACGTGGGTGGACTCTTCGCGCGCCTCAATCATCAGCACCACGTCGATCGCAGCGTCGAAGCCGTCAAACGCAGCAGAGTCTTCATCGAGCTGGTCGCCCAGGATCAATATCAAGTGGCGGCAGGCGGGCTGGGGCATGGCCCTGATTGTGGTCAAAGACGCCGGGCCCCGATACCCACCGGCGCAATACGGGCTATCTGTTGTCGGTTATTGGGGCGATTTGACTGGCGGGCGCTTGCTGGCACGGCACGCCTGGGAGCAGTATTTCACTTCATCCCAGTTTTTGGCCCAGCTCTTGCGCCAGCTCATCTCGCGGCCACAGGCCTGACAGGGCTTGCGGGGCAGTGCGGCCTTGTTGCCTTTGAAACCCATCGCCACATTCAGTTCAGCGTGTTGCGGTAGTAATGTGTGTCGGTACGGTAATAACCGCGCCGCAGCTCCATCGGTACGTCGTTGTAGGTGTAGGCCAGCCGCTCCACGCTCAGCAGCGGCGTGCCCTGCGCTACTTTCAGAAGCAGCTCGTGCCCGTCGGATGCTGGCACGGCGCGTATTTTTTCTTCGGCGCGAACCATGCGCACATTGAATTCGGTCTCAAACAAGGCGTACATCGGACCGTGGTAGTCGGCCAGGCGCTCGGTGGTCAGGCCCTTGAAAGGGGCTGCGGGCAGCCACAGGTCTTCCACAATCGTGGGTGTACCGGCAAAACTGAGTACGCGGCGCGCTTGCAGCACCGCGTCGCCGGTACGCAGACCCAGCAGGCGGGCAATGTCGGCACTGGCGCGCACCCGGCGGCAGTCGATGATGTCGCGCTCCGCCGGCCCCTCGCTGCCGGGCGTGCCGCTGTCGGGCACCAGTTTGAGAAAGCGGAACTGCACATGCTGCTCGGCGTGGGTGGCCACAAAAGTGCCCTTGCCCTGACGACGCACCACCAGGTTGTCGGCAGCCAGCTCGTCAATTGCCTTTCGCACCGTGCCCTGACTTACGCGGAAACGCGCGGCCAGGTCCATCTCTGAAGGAATGGCCTCGCCCGGCTTCCATTCGCCCGACTGCAGGCTTTGCAAAATCAGCCCCTTGATCTGCTGGTAAAGCGGGCTGAAGGCCGGCGTGGCACCTGCAAAATCATCGGTGGGCAAGGTAGGAAGGGCGGCCATGGCGTGTAGGGGTGGTTCGTTGCAATGATATCTTATATAAGACATAAGACAAATTGACGGTCCGCTGTTTTCCGGCGTAAAATCTTGGGCTGAGTTGATGCAAAGTCGGCCTCCTTTGTGACACCGGTCACAGGTTTTCAGGGTGGCATGGCCGACGCAAATCGCTTCACTGATCGCCCTACACCCCGATTTACAACCTTCCTGGAGTTTCCCCACCATGAGCAAAAAACCCGTCCGTGTCGCCGTTACAGGGGCCGCTGGCCAAATTGGCTACGCCTTGCTGTTTCGCATTGCCTCCGGTGAAATGCTGGGCAAAGACCAGCCGGTGATCCTGCAATTGCTTGAAGTGCCGGTCGAGGGGCCGCAAAAAGCGCTCAAGGGTGTGATGATGGAGCTCGACGACTGTGCCTTCCCGCTGCTGGTGGGCATGGAAGCCCATGGCGACCCGATGACGGCCTTCAAGGACGCCGACTACGCGTTGTTGGTTGGTTCGCGTCCGCGTGGCCCCGGCATGGAGCGTGCCGAGTTGCTGGCTGTCAATGGCGCCATCTTCACCGCGCAGGGCAAGGCGCTGAACGCCGTCGCCAGCCGCAATGTCAAGGTGTTGGTGGTCGGCAACCCGGCCAACACCAATGCCTACATCGCGATGAAAAGCGCGCCCGACCTGCCGCGCAAAAACTTCACCGCCATGCTGCGCCTGGACCACAACCGCGCTGCCAGCCAGCTCGCTGCCAAGACCGGCAAGGCCGTAGCGGATATCGAAAAACTCACCGTCTGGGGCAACCATTCGCCCACCATGTACGCCGACTACCGCTTCGCCACCATCAAGGGCGAAAGTGTCGCCAAGATGATCAACGACCAGGAGTGGAACGCCAACACCTTCCTGCCCACCGTCGGCAAGCGCGGCGCCGCGATTATCGAAGCGCGCGGCTCGTCTTCCGCTGCATCAGCCGCTAATGCCGCGATTGATCACATGCGCGATTGGGCGCTGGGCACCCATGGAAAATGGGTCACCATGGGTATTCCGTCGGACGGCCAGTACGGCATTCCGAAAGACACCATGTTCGGCTTTCCCGTCACCTGCGAAGGTGGCGAGTACAAGCTGGTGGAAGGCCTGGAAATCGACGCCTTCAGTCAGGAACGCATCAACAAGACGCTGGACGAACTCAAGGGCGAGCAGGACGGCGTGAAACACCTCCTCTGACCCCCTCGACAGGCTCAGGGCGTACGGAATACATACAGGTGATACATCCCCGCGACATTCTCCTTGGCGCGCAGGCGCAAACCGGTTTTCTGCCGGTTTGCGACCACTACAGCGGTGTTGAGGCGCGGATGCGAAAAAGCCTGCAATTGCAGGCCGAGATGATGGAGGAGTTTGGCGCTTGCGTTTTTGACGTGACGCTGGATTGCGAAGACGGCGCGCCGGTTGGAGGCGAAGCCGACCACGCCGCGCTGGTGGTGGCGCTGGTGGCACTGGCCAGCAGCAAGGCGCGTGTGGCGGTGCGGGTGCACGCGCTGGACCACCCTGCTTTTGAGGCTGACATCGCCAGTATTGCAGGCCAGGTGGGAGACAGGCTCAGCCACATCATGGTGCCCAAGATCGAGTCTGCGGGCGATGTGAACCGTGTGGTGTCGGCGCTGGCTGCCGTAGACCAAAACGATGTGCCCATTCATGTGTTGCTGGAGTCGCCGGCAGCGGTACACCATGCTTTTGAGATCGCGGCGCATCCCCGGGTTCAGTCGATCAGCTTCGGGCTCATGGATTTTGTCTCCAGCCATGGCGGCGCGATTCCCGGCGAGGCCATGGGCAGCCAGGGGCAGTTTGTACACCCTCTGGTGGTGCGCGCCAAACTGGAAATTGCGTCAAGTTGTCATGCCTGGGGAAAAGTTCCGTCGCACTGCGTGGTCACGGAATTCAGTGACACTGCCGCCCTGAAGACAGCAGCGAAAAAAGCCGCCAGGGAATTTGGCTACACCCGTATGTGGAGCATTCACCCCGGTCAGATACGCCCCATCCTGGAAGCCTTTGCACCGGACGAGGGTGAGATCGAAAACGCTACAAAAATAATAGCTGCTGGCTCCCGCAATGATTGGGCGCCCGTCAGTTTTGAGGGTCAACTGCATGACCGCGCCAGTTACCGCTATTTCTGGCAGATCCTGGCCCGGGCGCACCAGACTGGCCGTGTCTTGCCTGCCGAGGCGCAGCCTTATTTTTCGGCTGCGCCTCATTAGCCGTCCATCAACGGCCTATTTTCGTGAAGGTATCCCCTTGAAATCTTTTATTCTTTCAGCCCTGGCACTTGCCGCCCCTGCTGCGCTGTTGGCACAGACCGTTGCGCCCAAAGCGGCCCCCAAAGCGGCTGCACCGTCGGCATCTTCCAGCCCTGCTGCCAAGGCGAGCCCAGCGGCCAAACCCAAATCTTCTCCTGAGGCGACGCGGCGTTCTGCCTTGAAGGCCGTAGAAGAAGTCACCCCGATTGATGACGATCCCAGTGTCACCCTTGGCGAGGCCGACCTGGAGCTCGCCAAACGGGTGTACGTGGGCACGATTCCCTGCGAGCTCGGCGCTTCGGTCACGATCACGCCAAGCGACAGGCGCCCCGGCTTTTTCATGGTGCAGACCGGAAAAACACGTTTTCGCATGCATCCGGTGGCAAGTCGTACTGGTGCCATCCGCCTGGAAGACGGCCGAGCCGGCGCGATGTGGCTGCAGCTGGGCAATAAATCCATGTTGATGAGCCAGAAGCACGGCCAGCGGCTGGCCGATGAATGCATGAGCCCGGCGCAGGTCACTTTTGCCGACGACATGAAGAAAAATCCCCGCCCCAGCATTCTGGATGCGCCAACCGTGCCGCCCGTGCCGGCCGAGGCTGGCACGGGTTCTGCTGCGCCCGCAATGCCAGCTGCTTCAGCGGCGCGTTAGTCCCGCCTCGCCGACTTTGCCCTTCGATTTTTGAGTACAGGAGAAAAAAACACCATGACGTCCGAATTCATCACCAGCTACCGCATCCATGTGGCCGAACGTGCCGCGCTCGGTATTCCGCCACTGCCACTGTCGGCCAAACAGACCGGCGAAGTCATCGAACTGCTGAAAAATCCGCCCAAGGGCGAAGAGTCTTTCTTGCTGGACCTGATCACGCATCGCGTGCCGGCTGGCGTGGACGCTGCGGCCAAGGTCAAGGCCAGCTACCTGGCCGCCGTAGCGCACGGCAGCGAAAAATGCGCGCTGATCTCGCGCGAAAAAGCCACACAGCTGCTGGGCACCATGCTGGGCGGCTACAACATCAGCCCCCTGGTAGAGCTGCTGGACGACGCGGAAGACAGCGTCGCCACGCAAGCGGCCAACGCCCTGAAAAACACTTTACTGATGTTCGACCAGTTCCATGATGTCAAGGAAAAGGCCGACAAGGGCAACAAATACGCCAAGGCCGTGCTGCAAAGCTGGGCCGATGCCGAGTGGTTCACCAGCCGCCCGGAAGTGCCGCAGTCCATCATGCTGACCGTGTTCAAGGTGGCCGGCGAGATCAATACCGACGATTTGTCGCCCGCACCCGACGCATGGAGCCGACCCGACATTCCTCTGCACGCGCTGGCCATGCACAAAAATGCCCGCCCCGGTGTCACGCCCGAGGAAGACGGCAAACGCGGCCCGGTCAAGTTCATCGAAGAACTCAAGGCCAGGGGCAACCTGGTGGCCTATGTCGGCGATGTGGTGGGCACCGGCTCCTCACGCAAGTCGGCCACCAACTCTGTGTTGTGGTTCACCGGGCAGGACATCCCTTTTGTGCCGAACAAACGTTTCGGTGGCGTTTGCCTGGGTGCCAAGATTGCACCTATTTTTTACAACACCATGGAAGACTCGGGCGCGCTGCCGATCGAACTCGACGTGAGCCAGATGGCCATGGGCGATGTGATCGAGTTGCGCCCCTATGACGGCAAGGCACTGAAAGACGGCAAAGTGGTTGCCGAGTTCAAGCTCAAAAGTGATGTGCTGTTTGACGAAGTGCGCGCCGGCGGCCGCATTCCATTGATCGTTGGCCGTGGCCTGACGGCCAAGGCCCGTTTTGCGCTGGGCCTGCCGGTGTCCACGCAATTTCGGTTGCCGCAGCCGCCTGCTGCCAACGAGCGCGGCTTCACACTCGCGCAGAAAATGGTCGGGCGTGCTGTTGGTCTGCCGGAAGGCCAGGGCGTACGCCCCGGAACCTACTGCGAGCCGAAGATGACGTCCGTGGGTTCACAAGACACCACCGGCCCGATGACGCGCGATGAGCTGAAAGACCTGGCATGCCTGGGCTTCTCGGCTGACCTGGTGATGCAGTCCTTCTGCCACACCGCCGCTTACCCCAAGCCGGTCGATGTGAAGATGCACCACGAGTTGCCCGAGTTCATGAGCGACCGTGGTGGCATTCCGCTGCGCCCGGGCGACGGCATCATCCACAGCTGGCTGAACCGCATGTTGTTGCCCGACACCGTCGGCACTGGCGGCGACAGCCACACACGTTTCCCCATCGGCATCAGCTTCCCCGCAGGTTCCGGACTGGTGGCCTTCGGCGCCGCCACCGGCGTGATGCCGCTGGACATGCCCGAGTCGGTGCTGGTGCGTTTCAAGGGCGAGATGCAGCCCGGCATCACCCTGCGTGATCTCGTCAATGCGATTCCGCTGTACGCCATCAAGGCCGGTTTGCTGACGGTGGCCAAACAGGGCAAGAAAAACATTTTCTCGGGCCGCATTCTCGAAATTGAAGGACTGCCCGATTTGAAGGTCGAGCAGGCCTTTGAACTCAGCGATGCGTCGGCCGAGCGTTCTGCTGGCGGTTGCACAGTGCATCTCAACAAAGAGCCGATCATCGAGTACATCACCAGCAATATCACGATGCTCAAGTGGATGATTGCCACTGGCTATTCTGACGTGCGCACCATCAAACGCCGTATTCAGGCCATGGAAGCCTGGCTGGCCGATCCGCAACTGCTCAAAGCCGATGCCGATGCTGAATACACTGCCGTGATCGAGATCGACCACGCCGACAACCACGAACCCATCGTCGCCTGCCCGAACGATCCCGACGATGTGAAGAAACTCAGCGATGTGGCTGGCTCGGTGATTGATGAAGTGTTCATCGGCAGCTGCATGACCAACATTGGCCACTTCCGTGCGGCGTCCAAGCTGCTCGAAGGCAAGCGCGATATTCCGGTCAAGCTCTGGATGGCGCCGCCCACCAAGATGGACGCCAAACAACTGACCGAAGAAGGCCACTACGGCGTACTCGGCTCGGCCGGTGCGCGCATGGAAATGCCGGGTTGCAGCCTGTGCATGGGCAACCAGGCGCAGGTGAAAGAGGGCGCCACGGTGTTCTCCACCTCGACCCGCAACTTCCCGAACCGCCTCGGCAAAAACTCCAATGTGTACCTGGGCAGCGCAGAGCTCGCCGCTATCTGCTCCAAACTGGGCCGTATTCCCACCAAGGGCGAATACATGGCCGACATGGGCGTGCTGACAGCGGCCAGTACTGCGGTGTACCAGTACCTGAACTTTGACCAGGTCAAGGATTACACCGACATGGCCGATACGGTGAAAGACACGGCACCCGCCTGACCATCGGCGCAGCTTGATGCCAGAAAAAAAGCGGCCTTTGGGCCGCTTTTTTTGGGTTCCGGTCCCGAATGCAAGACATCGGGAGCCACTGAGGTCTGGTGTCCAGGCCGCGTCAGGAGATGTTGAGCTCCTTGTGCTCCGACATGTTTCTCGGCGGCTCGCCGGTGACGGCGGATTTGGCCATCTTGAAGAGCTGCGTGAGCTTGCTGTCCTTTGCGTTCCAGTATTCGGCATGGCTGATCCGCACTTCCAGCAGCGCCAGATCAGGGTCGGTCACGCCACCTGGAAACCAGGCTTTGACGATGGGGTTGAACAGCGCTTCCTTCTTCGCCGCGTCGTCTGAAAAATGCGCTGTGCCGGCGATGGAAACGTAGTTGTCGGCGCCGGTGTCCGCATACGAAACGTTCACATTGCTGTCGGTGCGCAAGCGGCTCGCCATTTCGCTTTTCTGAGAGATAAAAAAGTACAACACAGAGTTTTCGTCCATGGACTTGTTCTGAGTGGTCAGTGGGTGGCCTTGCAGGCTGCCGTCGCTGTGGCGGTGTACCAGCATGCCGAATTTGATGTCCTTGATCAGGTCCCACAGGGTGTGCAGGTCAGAAGTGGTGTTGCTCATGCGGATTCCTTGAAGTTGCCCTGGTTGGGGTGACTGACCACCTTAGGATGGGCGGCGCAGCCCGCTGATCAGCCAGTGCGCCTGCTGCTTGTCAGTGCAGGCCGACAGTCGGTTTTGATGAGGTTCTTCGGGGCGGGTCTGAGGCGGCCAGCTGGCGGCCTGCGCGGCCTTGTCTGCAGTACTTTTGCTATCAATACGATAGCTGCTTGCGCACCTTGGATAAGGGCTATGGCCCTGTTTGATGCTCAGCTATGCCCCTGGACGCCCTCACCGCTCCTGCGGCAACTCATGCATGCGGCGGGGCCCCGGGGCCATCACGCGGGCGACAGCACCTTGCGCAAAACTTCGCCGGTCAGAGCGTCTGCCGGAAAAAAGGTTTCCAGCATCAGCTCCTGCAGGGTCACATCCACCGGTGTGCCAAAAATGGTGACGGTGCTGATGAAGCTGAGCACGCCGTAGGCGGTGCGAAACTGAAACGGCATCACCACGCCCAGGTGTTCACCGTCCAGGTGGGTGTCGTCTGCGCCCTCGGGCATCGGGTAGGCCTGCAACTCGGCCAGCAGCGCTGCCAGCACCGGGTCGGCGGTGGCGGCAATCTGCTGGCGCAGGCGCTCAAACAAATGGTTGCGCCATTGGGCCAGGTTGACAATCTTGCTGGCCAGGCCGCGCGGGTGCAGGCTCAGGCGCAGGACGTTGACGGTGCCCTGCAACAGCTCGGGGTCGGTACCTGCCAGCAGGTGCGGCAGCGCGGCATTGGCGGCCACCAGGTTCCAGTGCCGGTCCAGCGCCAGCGCAGGGAAGGGCTCGTGGCTTTTGAGAATCAGCTCCACCGCCAGGCGTGCTGAATCCAGTGCCGGGTCGCTGAGCGGGCGCTCGCGGTACATGGGCGCATAACCGGCGGCCACCAGCAGGGTGTTGCGCTCGCGCAGTGGAATGGCCAGGCGTTCGGACAGGCGTAGCACCATCTCGCGGCTCGGTACCGCGCGGCCTGTTTCCACAAAGCTCAGGTGCCGGGTCGAAACGTCGGCTTCACTGGCCAGATCCAGCTGGCTCAGGCGCCGGTGCTGGCGCCAGTGGCGCAGGTGCTCGCCAAAAGGCCGCGGGGTGGTGCCGTGGGGTCGTGCAGGGGGGTGAATGCTGGCGGTCATGGCGCCATCGTAAGGCAGGTCGGGGTAGCAGCCATTACCTGTGAGGTCATAGCCGCACTGCGTGGGAACGGCAATCATGGCGCCATGACCGCAGCGTTGGACAGCCGGCTGCGGCGCTTGAATCGGACCGCTGTCGCTGGCCACCAACCTTCCCAAGGAGTTTTCATGTCTGCTGTTGCTACCTTCTCCGCGCTGAGCGCTTCTCCCCAATTCCTGCGCCGCGTACTCTGGCTGGACGCCGCCACCGGTGCCGCCACCGGCGCGCTGCAATTGCTGGCGACCGGCTTTCTGGCCAGCTTGCTCGGACTGCCCGATACGCTGCTGGTGGCATCAGGTTGGCTGATTTTTGCCTATGTAGCGGCCATCAGCTTCATTGCCACCCGGCAGTTTGTGCCCGCAGCTCTGGTGTGGGTGCTGATAGGCGCCAACCTCCTCTGGGTCGTGGGTTGCCTGGCCTTGCTGATGGGTGACTTTGTGACGCCCACGCTGCTGGGCAAGGTGTTTATCGCCGTGCAGGCGGTGACCGTGGGCCTGCTGGCCGAAATGCAGTGGGTCGGCCTGCGCAAGGCTGCGGCCCCGACCGGCTGGTAGGCGTCTGCCAGGGGACAGGGCGCCGCCACGGGACTTTCTTGTATGCTGTGCGGTCTGGCCCGTATCGGGTGCCAGGCCGATTCTCATCATCCCTCCTGGAAAGTCCTCTTCATGACACGCGCCTTGAATTTCAGTGCCGGACCGGCCACCCTTCCTGAACCTGTGCTGCGTCAGGCAGCCGCCGAAATGCTGGACTGGAACGGCTCCGGCATGTCTGTCATGGAGATGAGCCACCGCGGCAAGGAGTTCATTTCCATCCATGCCCAGGCCGAAGCCGACTTGCGTGAATTGCTGGCGGTTCCGGCCAACTACAAGGTGCTGTTCTTGCAAGGCGGTGGGCTGGGGCAAAACGCCTTTATCCCGATGAACCTGTTGCGCGGCCATGCCGGTGCTGACTTCATCAATACCGGCGAGTGGATGAAAAAAACCATCAAGGAAGCGAAGAACTATTGCAAGGTCAATGTGGCCGCCACGGCAGAGGCCAGCGGTTTTACCAGCGTACCGAAGTTCGATAGCTGGAAGCTGGACCCCAATGCCGCTTATGTGCACATCTGCTCCAACGAAACCATTGGCGGGGTGGAGTACCACTGGACGCCCGATACTGGCGCGGTGCCGCTGGTGGCCGACATGTCGTCCAACATCCTGTCGCGCCCCATCGATGTCAGCCGCTACGGCCTGATTTATGCCGGCGCGCAGAAAAACATCGGGCCCTCGGGCCTGACCATCGTGATTGTCCGTGAAGACCTGATTGGCCAGGCCATCCCGCACACACCGTTTGTGTTTGACTTCAAGCAGCAGGCCGACAACGACTCGATGTACAACACGCCGCCCACCTATGCGATCTACATCGCCGGGCTGGTGTTCAAACACATCAAAGCGCTCGGTGGCCTCAAAGCCATGGAGGAACACAACCGCGTCAAGGCGGCGGTGTTGTACGACTACCTCGACGCGACCAGCTTCTACAGTAACCCGGTGGCGCGTGAAGACCGCTCCCTGATGAACGTGCCCTTCAAGCTGAAGGATGAGTCACTTGATGAAGCCTTTCTCAAGGGTGCGCAAGCGCGCGGCATGTTGCAGCTCAAGGGCCATCGTTCGGTGGGCGGCATGCGCGCCTCGATTTACAACGCCATGCCGGTTGAAGGTGTGCAGGCACTGGTGGCCTACATGAAAGAGTTTGAGGCCAGCCATGGTTGAGGCCGGCGGTGCAGCCGGCCCGCGGTTTGACATCCTGGTGCTCAACCAGATATCTGCCAACGGCCTGAAGCGCCTGCCCGCAGGGCGCTACAACACCGGCAAGGACCTCGCCAGTCCCGACGCGGTACTGGTGCGATCAGCCGACATGCATTCCATGACGATTGCGGCCAGCGTGCAGGCGATTGCCCGCGCCGGCGCCGGCACCAACAACATCCCGGTCCAGGCCATGAGTACGCGCGGCGTGCCGGTGTTCAATGCGCCCGGCGCCAACGCCAACGCGGTGAAGGAGCTGGTGCTGACCGGCATGCTGCTGGCGGCGCGCAACATCGCACCCGCGCTGCGCTTTGTGGGCGGCCTGGACCCTGCCATGGCCGACATGGAAAAAGCGGTTGAAGACGGCAAGAAGAACTTTGCCGGCTTTGAGCTGGCGGGCCACACCCTGGGCATTGTCGGACTCGGCAAGGTGGGCTGCCTGGTGGCTGACGCCGCCATCAAGCTGGGCATGAATGTGCTCGGCTACGACCCCGACATCACGGTCGATGCCGCCTGGAGCCTGCCGGCGCAGGTCAAAAAATCGGCCAGCGTCGCCGAAGTGCTGAAAAACGCTGATTTTGTGACGCTGCATGTGCCCCTGGTCGCTGCCACGCGCGACCTGGTCAATGCAGACAACCTCAAGCTGATGCGCCCGGGCGCGGTGCTGCTCAACTTTTCGCGCGAGGGGGTGGTCAGCGAGGCTGCGGTGCTGGCTGCGCTCGACGCCAAAAAGCTCGGCTTCTACATCTGTGACTTCCCTTCCGCAGCGATCAACCGCCACCCCGGTGTAGTGGCCTTGCCGCACCTCGGTGCGTCCACCCGCGAGGCCGAGGAAAACTGCGCGATCATGGTGGCCGAGCAACTGCGTGACTACCTGGAACACGGCAACGTGGTCAATGCCGTCAACTTCCCGGCCGTCAGCATGGCGCGTGAATCGGCCTACCGCGTGGCGATCGCCAATGCCAATGTGCCCAACATGCTGGGACAAATTTCCACGGCCATGGCGCAGGCTGGCCTGAACATCCACAACATGGTCAACAAATCGCGCGGTGACATGGCCTACACGCTGGTGGATGTGGAAAGCCCGGTAGGCGATGCGGTGCTGGACCACCTGCGGGGAATTGAGGGCGTGCTGGCGGTGCGCTATCTGCCTGAGCAGGCGTAGGCCTTACCCCTCCTGGTCAGTCTGCTCCCGGTACAGCTGCGGCAGGAAGTTTTCAAACATCCCGACCTCTTCGATATTGTGCCGAATCCATGCCTGTGCCTTCCCGTCCGGAAAGGCGAAGCGCTGCCACAGCGGCTGCAGCCACCGAGCCGCGCCGCGCCGGGCGCCAACGATCAGGCAGTTTTCGTAGAGCGTGCCACCGGGCACGGCCTTGAAGGTGTATTCCATGCGGGCCAGACCCGATATGCCGTGCAGGATCGGGTTGTGGATGTACCCCTCCTCATCGAGCTTTTCGATGGACGTTTCGACGTTCACGACAAACCGCGGGTCGCCGCCCAATATCTCCTTCAGGCGGATGACTGCGCCGGGGCCGATGCTGCCGTCCGCCAGGCGGCGGGAGTAGCTGGCGTGCACATGGTCATAGGGGTGCCAGACCCGGTATCGGTTGACCGGGCGGCCCTGCACGATCACGTCCCCCTCCAGGTTCGCGAACCACCAGGCCAGCATGCGGGGCGTGACGCCCTTGACGACTTCGTGGCGGATCCACAGGCGCATGCGCCCGTCGCTGAGCCGGTCCTGGCCGAATTGCGCGGACCCCATGGGCTTGAGGCCCCAGGGAAGCGGTACCGGCTCGGGCACGCCCGGGTGGCTGGCGGGGTAAGGTCTCACAGGGCTCGGTGCGCCAGCAGTGGCAAAGGGCAGGGGCAGCGCTTGGTAAGCGGAAGACATAGACATGGTGATCTCCAATTAGTAAAGCAGTCACTATACATTTAAATGATGCCTGTGTAAAGCGACTGCTATACTTTTGTATGAACCCGATGTCACCTGCCCGAGGACGGCCCCGCTCAGAGGCCAAAAACGCCGAAATGCTCTGGGCTGCCGCCCAATTGCTCGCCGTGCGCGGCGTCGCCCAGACCAGCACCCGAGACATCGCGGCCCTGGCGCAGACCACAGAGCGGACCTTGTTCAAGCATTTCGGCTCCAAGGACGGCTTGGTGCGGGCAGTGCTGGAAGAGGCCGTCCTCGTGCACCTTGCGCCGCTGTCTTTGCAGGCGCTGACGCGGGCAATTGACGGCTGCCAGGGCGACGTGCAGGCCTGGCACCAGGAGTTGCTGACGTCTCGCCTGCTGGCCTGGCAGGGTGCGCCGGAACTGACCCGGCTGCTGCTGGTGGAATTGCTTCGCGACGCCTCGCTGCGAGAGCGGTTCACCGCTCAGTGGCTACCGGCTGCCTGGGCGCCGCTGACAGCCTTGTTTGCGCAATTGCAGGGCAACGGCAAGCTGCGCGCGGACTTGCCGCCCGACCGGCTGGCCCGATTGTTTCTCTCGCTCAATCTTGGCTTCCTGGTCACCCGTACCATGTTCGCCGCAGGCCTGGCGTGGGACGACGCTGCGGAAGTGAGCGCCATTGCCGCCTTGTTCGGCGCTGGCAGCCAGGCCTTGCTACACGAGGCTCCCCGGGCGCGGCAGGGCCTTGCGCGTAGCGGCACAATGGACCGCATCCCCCAGAAAAGAAAGGCTCCCCCATGACCCACTCTTTCGCCAATACCCTGCGTACTTTCAAGACCAGCTCCAGGACCACTGGCAAGTTCTACTCCCTTCCGGCGTTGGCCAAGCAGTTCCCCAAAATCTCCCGCCTGCCGGTGTCCATGCGCATCGTGCTCGAGTCGGTGCTGCGCAACTGTGACGGCAAAAAAGTCACCGCCGAACACGTGCGGCAACTGGCCAACTGGTTTCCGAATGCCGACCGCACGGAAGAGATTCCTTTTGTGGTCTCGCGCGTGGTGCTGCAGGATTTCACCGGCGTGCCCCTGCTGGCCGATCTGGCGGCGATGCGCAGCGTGGCGGTGAAACTGGGCAAAAACCCCAAACGCATTGAGCCGCTGGTGCCGGTAGACCTGGTGGTGGATCACTCCATCATGGTGGACCACTATGGCAAAAAGAATTCACTCGACCTGAACATGAAGCTGGAGTTTCAGCGCAACAACGAGCGTTATCAGTTCATGAAGTGGGGCATGCAGGCCTTTGACACCTTTGGTGTGGTGCCGCCAGGTTTTGGCATCGTGCACCAGGTCAATCTGGAGTATTTGGCCCGTGGCGTGCATAAACGTGCCGACGGTGTGTATTACCCCGACACGCTGGTCGGCACCGACAGCCACACGACGATGATCAACGGCATTGGTGTGGTCGGCTGGGGTGTGGGCGGCATCGAGGCTGAGGCGGCCATGCTGGGCCAGCCGGTTTACATGCTGACGCCCGACGTGGTCGGCTTTGAGCTCACCGGACGCTTGCGAGAAGGCGTGACCGCCACCGACCTGGTGCTGCGCGTGACGGAAGCTTTGCGCAAGGAAAAGGTGGTCGGCAAGTTTGTCGAATTTTTTGGCGAAGGTACGCGAACGCTGGCGCTGCCCGATCGCGCCACCATTGCCAACATGGCGCCTGAATACGGCGCGACCATGGGTTTCTTCCCGGTCGATGAAAAGACGATTGACTACTTCACCGGCACTGGGCGCACCAAGGGCGAGATCGAAGCCTTTGAAGCCTACTTCCGTGCGCAGGGCCTGTTTGGTGTGCCGCTGCCCGGTCAGATTGATTTTTCGCAGATCGTCAAGCTTGACCTGGGTGATGTGACGCCCAGCCTGGCCGGCCCCAAGCGGCCGCAGGACCGTATTGAGCTCGGCAATGTAGCCAGCCAGTTTGCATCGCTGTTCAGCAAGCCGAATGCCGAGAATGGTTTCAATCAGCCGGCGGCCCTTTTGCGCACGCGCCACTTGCTGCAGCCCAGCGATCCCGAACCGGCTGACACCTCGCCCGGTGCGCCTCCCGTTCCGGCCGGCGCACCGCGCATGGAAATGGAAATGGAGGGCAATCGTCCGACACTGGCAACCGCCCATGCCGATGTCCTGGCGCCCACAGCGGTGCCCAAGGGGGGTGGCATCAGCATTGGCAACGGCGACGTGCTGATCGCGGCCATCACCAGTTGCACCAACACTTCCAACCCCAGCGTGTTGCTGGCGGCCGGCCTGCTGGCCAAGAAAGCGGTGGAAGCCGGCCTGAAAGTCCAGCCACACATCAAGACCTCGCTGGCGCCGGGCTCGCGCATCGTCACCGAGTACCTGACGCAAACCGGCCTGCTGCCTTACCTTGAAAAGCTCGGCTTCGCGCTGGCTGGCTACGGCTGCACCACCTGCATCGGCAACGCGGGCGACCTGACGCCGGAGATCAACGAAGCCATCACTGGCAGCGACCTGGTCTGCGCCGCCGTGTTGTCGGGCAACCGCAATTTTGAAGCGCGTATTCACCCCAACCTGAAGGCCAACTTTCTGGCCAGCCCGCCGCTGGTGGTGGCGTACGCGATTGCCGGCACTGTGCTGCGTGACCTGATGACAGAGCCGGTGGGCAAGGGCAAGGGCGGCAAGGACGTCTACCTCGGCGACATCTGGCCGACCAGCGACGAGATCTACAAACTCATGAAGTTTGCGATGAACGGCAAGGCCTTCCGTGAGAACTACGCCAAGGTCAAGAGCGAGCCTGGCAAGCTCTGGGAAAAGATCAAAGGGGTGGAAGGCACGGCCTATACCTGGCCCAAGAGTACCTACATTGCAGAGCCGCCGTTTTTCAAGGATTTTGCTATGGAAAACATAGCTGTCAACGCAAAACCGGCGGGGGCTACAGGCACAAAAGATGCTGTATCGGTGAAGGGGGCGCGCATCATGGCCTTGTTTGGCGACTCCATCACCACCGACCACATCTCACCGGCCGGCTCCATCACGCGAAGCTCACCGGCGGGTCAGTGGCTGCTGGCGCACGGTGTGCAGAAAGCCGACTTCAACAGCTACGGCGCGCGCCGGGGCAACCACGAGGTGATGATGCGCGGCACCTTTGCAAACGTGCGCATCAAGAACCTGATGATTCCGGCCGGCCCGGATGGTTCGCGCGAAGAGGGTGGCGTCACGCTGTTCCAGCCCGGCGGCGAGAAGATGTTCATTTACGACGCGGCCATGAAATACATGGACCAGGGCATGCCCACGGTGGTTTTTGCCGGCGAGGAATACGGCACCGGCTCATCGCGCGACTGGGCCGCCAAGGGTACACAGCTGCTCGGCATCAAGGCGGTGGTGGCGCGCAGCTTTGAGCGTATCCACCGCAGCAACCTGGTCGGCATGGGGGTGTTGCCGCTGCAATTCATGGCGGGCGACTCCTGGCAGACCCTGGGCCTGACCGGTGAGGAAGTGATTGACGTGTTGCCTGACCCTGAGCTCAAGCCCCAAAGTGAAGCCACGCTGACTGTTATCCGCGCCGACGGCTCGCAGCAGAAACTGCAGGTCATTTTGCGCATTGACACACCGATCGAGGTGGACTATTACCGCCACGGCGGCATCCTGCCTTTTGTGCTGCGGCAGCTGCTTGCTGCATGAATCTGCTCATCAAGAAGACGGCGGCGGTTTGACTTCGCGGGGATTGACGTGCAAGCCCTGATCGCGGGTGGCGGCATCGGCGGGCTGGCGGCGGCGCTGGCCTGCGCCAGGGCTGGCTGGGACGTGCGCCTTTATGAGCGTGCGCCTGAGTTCACGGAGGTCGGTGCCGGCGTGCAGCTCGGGCCCAACGTCGTCAAGGTGCTGCACGGCTGGGACCTGGCCGATGCGCTGGCTGGGGTGGCCGCTTTCCCGGACCGCCTGGAGGTGCGCAGTGCCACCACCGGCCAGACGCTGGGCAATCTGCGCCTGGGCAATCTGATGCAGCAGCGCTACGGCGCACCTTATGCCACGGTGCACCGGGCCGACCTGCATGGCCTGCTGCTGTCCGCCGTAGAACAGGTGGGTGTGCAGCTCAAGCTCAAGCACTCGCTCAGCCAGTTCTCGCAGAATCCACAGGCAGTCACGGTGCAAAGTCAGGACGACCCGCCGGTCGAAGGCGATGTGCTCGTGGGTGCCGATGGTTTATGGAGCCCGGTGCGCCAGTGGCTGCTGGGGGACGGACCGCCGCGAACCACTGGCCACCTGGCTTACCGCGCCATGCTGCGCCAGGCTGATTTACCCCAAGCACTGCGCTCCAGCCAGATCACCGCATGGCTGGGCCCCAGGCTGCATCTGGTGCAGTACCCGGTACGCGGCGGCGACTGGCTCAACGTGGTGGGTATTGTGGAGGGGCAGGCACAGGACGATTCGGATAACTGGGATCAAGGCACGGACGGGGCGGGCCTGCATGCCGCATTGGCTGGCAGCTGCACACCGCTGCAGGATCTGGTGCGGGCCGTCCCCGCCTGGCGGCTCTGGGCGCTGTGTGACCGCCCGCCCATGCAGGGTGCGTACCAGCACGCTCTGGGCCGAGTGGCGCTGCTGGGCGACGCTGCCCATCCCATGCGCCCCTACCTGGCCCAGGGTGCCGGTATGGCGATTGAAGACGCGGCCGAACTGGGGCGCGTACTGGCGCAGGCACTGGACCCGGCCCTCGACGTGCCGATCATGCTCAACCGCTACGCATTGAACCGCTGGCAACGCAACGCGCGGGTGCAGGCACGTGCCATCCGCAATGGACAGATTTTTCACGCCAGTGGCGTGGGTCGTTGGGGGCGGGATGTGTCGATGAAGCTGCTGGGCGAGCGTTTGCTCGATCTGCCATGGTTGTATGGCGGCCCTTGAGGGGCTATTGATTTGATAGCTGTTTGCGCTTGTTGGGAAAGGGCTGGCGACCAATATGGCTCACAAATTCGTGCGTAATTTCCATATTTCCGGAAACAGCACCACGTCCAGCATCTTGCGCAGGTAACTCACGCCGCCGGTGCCGCCGGTGCCTCGTTTGAAGCCGATCACGCGCTCGACCGTGGTCACATGCCGGAAGCGCCAGAGGCGGAAGGCGTCTTCGAGGTCGGTCAGTTCTTCGCCGAGCTGGTACAGGTCAAAGTACTGCTTCGGGTCGCGGTAGACGACCAGCCAGGCTTGCTCGACCGCATCACTTTCCACATAGCCTTGCGTCCAGTCGCGCTGTGTGTGACTGGCGGGGACGGCCAGGCCACGGCGGGCCAGCAGGCGCAGGGCTTCGTCATAAAGCGAAGGCGCCTCAAAAGCCGCCTGCACCTGAGCCAGCAGGTCTGGCCGGTGGGCGTGGGGCTTGAGCATGGCGGCGTTTTTGTTGCCCAGCGCAAACTCGATACAGCGGTACTGCGCGCTCTGGAAGCCGCTGGAGTTGGCCAGGTAGGGGCGGATGGCGCTGTACTCGGGCGGCGTCATGGTGGCCAGCACGTCCCAGGCGTGGACCAGTTGCTCCATGATGCGGCTCACACGCGCCAGCTTCTTGAAGGCGTCGCCGAGTTCGTCGCTCGCCACATTGACAATCGCCGCACGTAACTCATGCAGCATCAGTTTCATCCACAACTCGCTGGTCTGGTGTTGCACGATGAACAGCAGCTCGTCATGTGCGGGCGACAGCGGTTTTTGCGCGCCGAGGATCGCGTCGAGCTGAAGGTAGTCGCCGTAACTCATGTCGCGGCTGAAATCGAGCTGGGCTTTTTCGTCGACGACGATTTTTTCCGGGATGCTCATGTCATGTCACCGCGTGTTTCTGGTTGAATTCGGCGTTTTGCCACTCGGCGGTTTCCAGCACCTGCTTCAAAAGCTCGACCGCATGCCAAACGTCCTCAAACCCGATGTACAGCGGGGTGAAGCCGAAGCGCAGGATGTCCGGATGCCGGCCGTCACCGGACCCGGCCCGGAAGTCGCCGATCACGCCACGCGCAATCAGTGCCTGTACGATGGCGTAGGCGCCTTCACTGCGCGCGAGACAGACCTGTGAGCCGCGTTGGGAATGCTCGCGTGGTGTGACCAGGTCAAGCCCATGGCCGGCGCAACGTTCTTCCACAAGCTTGATGAACAGGTCGGTCAGCGCCAGCGACTTGGCACGCAGCCCCGTCATGCCCTCCAGGTCCTGGGCCGCGCCGAACACGTCCAGCCCGCACTCGAGCGCGGCCAGGCTCAGGATGGGCTGCGTGCCACACAAATAACGCGTGATGCCCGCAGCGGGCCGGTAGTCGGGCGTGAACTCGAACGGTGCCACGTGGCCCCACCAGCCCGACAGCGGCTGCTGGAAGCGGTCGGCGTGTTGGGGGTGAACCCAGACAAAGGCCGGCGCGCCGGGGCCACCGTTGAGGTATTTGTAGCCGCAGCCAACGGCAAAGTCCGCCTTCGCGCCCTGAAGATCGACCGGCACGGCGCCGGCGCTGTGCGCCAGGTCCCACACGGCCAGGCATCCGGCCGCATGCGCCGCGGCCGTCACTGCCGTCATGTCGTGCATCGCGCCAGTCCGGTAGTTGACGTGGGTCAGCATCAGCACCGCTGCGTCGTCCAGCGCGGACAGGATGCCTTCCGGTTCGACCAGCAGCAGCGTGTAGCCATGCTCGCTGCACAGGCCTTCGGCGATGTAGAGGTCGGTCGGGAAGTTGCTGCGTTCGCTCACCACTGTTTTCTTGTCTGGTGCGTCTTTTGCGGCGATGTTGAGCGCTCCACTGAGCACCTTGTAAAGGTTGACCGAGGTGCTGTCGGTGGCCACCACCTCGCCTGGACCTGCGCCAATGAGCAGGGCGATCTTGTCCCCCAGGCGTTGCGGCAGGTCAAACCAGCCGGCGCTGTTCCAGGCGCGGATCAGGTCTTGACCCCACTCTTTGGTGACGACTTCGGCCACGCGCGAGGCTGCCGTTCTGGGCAGCACGCCCAGCGAGTTGCCGTCGAGATAAATCACGCCCTCGGGCAGGACAAATTGGGCGCGCAATGGGCGCAGCGGATCGCGGGCATCGAGCGCGCGGCAGTCGTTCAGGGTGGTGCTCATAGTTCTCTCAGGATGGCTCTGACCGGTGAGGCATCGGCCTTGACCAGTTTTAGCGGCAAGGCAATCAGCTCGTAGTCGCCTTCGGCCACATCGTCGAGCACCAGGTTTTCCAGTACGCGCAAATCATGTTCGAGCAGCAGGTGGTGGCTGGGCAGGTGCTGGCTGGTGGACGGGTCCACACTGGGTGTGTCGATGCCGATCAACGCTATGTTTTTAGTAGCTAGCAGCGCAAGCGTGGCAGGGGCTATGGCCGTAAATGATGCCCAATCCTGACTGGCGGCGGCGGACGTGCGCAGCAATACGCGCGGCGGCAGATCCTGCAGCGCATGGGCGATGTGACGCGGCTCCACCAGCGGCCCGCAGTCCACACAGTGGATCACGCGGCAGGGGCCGAGGTAGGGCCACAGGTCCACCGAGCCAATCGCCGCTTCGCCATGGGCGTAATGCATGGGCGCATCGGCATGGGCGCCGGTGTGCGGGGAGAAGGTGAGGGTGTTGACGTTGACCGGGCAGTCGGGCGACAGCGCAAAGTGCAGCTTTTGCGAATAGGCGGCGTCGCCGGGGAACACCGCGGCGTGTTCGTCCACGGGGGGCGAAATATCCCATATCCGGCGCTGGAAACTTGTCATGTTTTTGAAGGTAGCACCATCAAAAAGACCGTGGTGTCGGTTATTTCCAACAGGCGGCAAATAGATGCCCGGGCACCCCGTGTCGGTGCGGGCTGTACAGTCTCAGCTTGGCGCTGTGAGGCAGGCGTTTTTACCATCAACAACATCCATTTCGGGGCACAGCATGAATTCAGGCGACAACAAGGGCAAAGTGGCATTGGTGACCGGTGCAGGAACCGGCATTGGCAAGGCGGTAGCACTGGCCTTGCTGCGCGAGGGCTATCGCGTGGCTCTGGTGGGGCGCCGCGCAGAGCCCCTGAACCAGTTGGTGGCCGAGTCAGGCAGCGACGCGGCGCTGGCTGTGCCCTGCGACGTCAGCCAGCCCGAAGCGGTGCGCGCGGCGTTTGACAAGGTGGCGCAGGTGTTTGGCCGACTGGACCTGCTGTTCAACAACGCCGGTGTAGGGGCACCACCGGTTCCCATGGAAGAGCTGACGTTTGAGCAATGGCAAAACGTCGTCAACATCAACCTGACCGGCTCATTTTTGTGCGCGCAGCAGGCGATCCGGCTGATGAAGGCCCAGTCGCCGCAGGGCGGGCGCATCATCAACAATGGCTCGATCTCGGCCCACGCGCCGCGTCCCAATTCAGCGCCCTACACCGCGACCAAACATGCCATCACCGGCCTGACCAAATCGATTTCGCTGGACTGCCGCCACTTCAACATTGCCTGTGGGCAAATTGATATTGGCAATGCACACACCGAGATGGCCGCGCGCATGGCCAAAGGTGTGCCGCAAGCCAATGGCGAGGTGGCGATAGAGCCTCTGATGGACGTGAACCATGTCGCCGAGGCAGTGGTCCACATGGCAGCCCTGCCGCTGGCCACCAACGTGCAGTTCATGACCATCATGGCCACAAAAATGCCGTTTGTCGGGCGCGGCTAAAAGCCTGAATCAATCCACCGAAGCCCAGAAAACGGCAAACCAGCCTTTGGGATCGGTCCAGCAGCGGGTCTGTGTAAACCCGGCCTGCTGCAACAACGCGCTCATGCCGGCTACCGTGTATTTGTACGAACTTTCAGTGTGGATACGCTCGCCCTTCTGGAAACGGCGCTCACCCTGGGGCCAGCGCACGGTCAGGTCGGCTTGGGCTTGCAGATGCATCTCGATGCGCGACTCGACTTCGTTAAACAGCGCCACATGGCGCCATTGCCGGACATCAAAGTCGGTGCCCAGCAGCCGGTTGACGTGACGCAGCAGGTTCAGGTTGAAGGCTGCGGTCACACCCAGCGCATCGTCGTAGGCGGCTTCCAGCGTGGAGGTGTCTTTCACCAGGTCTATCCCCAGCAGCAGGCCGCGTGCCTTGCCCTGCGCCGGATCGGACATGTGCTGTAAAAAGGTCAGGGCCTGCGCGGGCGAGAAGTTACCCAGGCTGGAGCCGGGGTAAAAAAACACCCGGTCATGCGCCTGCACTTCGGGCGGCAACACCAGGCCGCTTGAAAAATCCATGCCCACACCGACGATGTCCAGTGCGGGAAACAGGCCCTGCACCTGCCCGGCCGCGTCGCGCAGAAAATCCACCGATATGTCCACGGGCACATATTGCCGCGGCTGCAGATGCGGTATCAGGCGCGCTGCTTTGGCGCAATTGCCGGCGCCCAGATCAATCAGGCAGGCCCGGGTGATGCCAGCGCCCGTCATGGCGCCGGCCATCTCGCTGTGTGCCTCGTCAAAAATGCCGGCCTCAGTGCGTGTGGGGTAGTACTCGTCCAGGCGGGTGATGGCCTCAAACAACTGCGAGCCCAGTGTGTTGTAAAAATATTTGGGCGACACGCTGGCAGCAGCTGCGGCCAGCCCGGCGGCCAGCTCTTGCGTGGCGCTGGGCGCCTGGCCTGGCAAAAATTCACCATGGCAGTTGATGAATTGCGGCGAAGCCGCAGAGAGGCCAAGGCCCAGGGGGTGGAGGGGAGCGTTCAAGGGTTAAATCCGGCGATGGGTTGGGCAAACAATTGGAAGAGGGGTCGCTGAAAAATTTTGCAGGTCGGAGTCGCTTTGCGCTTTGCACTGCCATTGTCTTTTGAATTCCGGTTGCCGGTATGAGTCGGGGCCGGTTCGCTGTTCTTGCAGTCTGCGTCTCAATCCACCGGCAGTACCAGATCAGATGTGTCGGCGCAAACCCAGCGCGCAAACTCCCGCGTGGTGTCCATACAACCACCATTCTCAAAGCTGCCCCGCGGCGCGCGGTAGCGCTGCATCAGCGTGAGGATGCGCTCGACTTCCGTGGGGTCCGTCAGCACGGAAGCTACAAGGGCCTCGACTTTTGCCTCGTCAATACGCTCCTGACCCTCGGCGTCAAGGTACAGCGCGTGGCGCCACTGGTAGATCTCCAGGCACTTGGCCGCCAGGGTGTAGGGCTGGTCGCGTTTCCAGAAGTTGCTGAACAGGCCCCCACCCAGGTAGATGACCCAGGAGCCCTCGTAGCCCGAGGCTTCTGCCGAGGCGGCGTCGGGGTTGCGAAACCAGACCCTGTCGCCCGGCACAAAGTAGTGCTGCGGCAGGGGGCGCTCCATTGAGCCCTGTTCGCGCAAAAAAACGTCGTGAAATTGCCCCGACTTGATAGGCCGCGCTGTCCACAGCTGCTGCAATTGCGCCAGCAGGGGCGGGTTGCAGCGTGCCAGCTCCTGGGCAATACCCAGCAGCATCACATATTCGGTGGCGCGGTAACACGAGAACGAATACAGCGTGCCCGATACATCCGGCTGTGTCGCTTTGGTCAACGCCTCAATCAGCGAGGCACCGGGCAAAATCACAAAGCCGCAGTCTTCCTTGTAGGCCCAGCAGTCCTCGGGGCGCTCGGCCTGGCTGGTTTGAAAGTCCAGCGTGGTGCGACGTGCCGCCTGCACGGTGGCATGGCGAATCCGGACGGCGGACACCAGCTCGTCCATGCCGGGAAACTCATGCGCCACCGGCCCCAGCAGCAAGGCCAGCACAATTTCGCGGGTCAGGTCGGCGCTGCGCTTTTCGGTATCGAGTTGCAGCCGGTCGCGCAGTTGCAGGGTGTCGCGGCCGGGCGCCCAGGCGTGGGCCTGATCGCTGGCCAGCGTGAAGGCAACATACCGGCCCGCCGCGTCCCTGCCTTCAAAGGTAGTGATGCAGTGTGCAAGGTCCTGCGCATCGAGCCGCGCCAGCAACGACTCTCGCGCGGCTGCGCGCCCGCCTTCGTATGCGTCGCGGATCACAATGCCGCAGAGGCCAGTCGCCGCCGCAGATGAGTCCGTCTGGATCATGTTTGCCATCGTCACCGGCTTTTGTCTCCTCGGTCTGCCGCAATATAACCCACCCACCTCTGCATCAAGGCGCAGGCGGCAGATCCAGCCGGCGGGCGCTTTGAAAATGCCTGGCCTGCCCGGTCACCGGGTCGTCAAATGCAATCGATTGCGCCAGCAGCTGTAGCGGCAGATGGTAGTTGTCGTCTGGCGTGGGGTCCAGCGGCGGGTACATGCGGTCGTTGACGATGGGCAGACCGAGGGCGTACATGTGCACCCGCAGCTGGTGTTTTTTGCCGGTCACCGGGCTCAGGTGGTAACGCGCCAGGGAGCCGCTGACCTCCATCAGGTCGACATGGGTTTCGCTGTTCGCCGGGCCCGCTACCTCGGTCTGGCGAAAAAACGGCTGACCCTCGACGATGCGGCTGATGCAGACCCTTGGAAACGTCAGGTCTGCGCGCCAGGGTGCAATCGCCTCGTAGCCCTTGCGTACATCGCGCTGGCGAAACAGGTCCTGGTAAGCGGCGCGTTCCTTCGGCTGCACTGAAAACAGCACCAGCCCGGCGGTCTCTCGGTCAATCCGGTGGAGCGGGCTGAGCCCGGTGATACCCAGCCGGTTTTTCAGGCGCACCAGCAGGGTTTCCTGCAGGTAGTGGCCCGAGGGTGTGACGGGCAAAAAATGCGGCTTGTCGACCACGACCAGGTGCTCGTCCTGGTACAGCAATTCTTCGTCAAAAGGAATGCGCGTTTCAGGCGGGAGCGTCCGGTAGTAATACAGCCGCATGTGGCCACGGTAAGGCCGGGTTGCGGTGACGGCCTCGCCGAACTCGTCGATCAGCTCGCCGCCCGCCATGCGCGCTAGCCAAAGTTCGCGTGAGATGGCAGGAAAACGCTGGACCAGAAAGTCGGTGATGGTCGGCCAGTTGCCGGCAGGCAGGCTGACACAGCTGGGGCTGACACCTTGGCGCGTGGGCAACCCGCCATGTTGAGCCCCCACGCTTGTCGCTGCGCGTACTGCGCTGCCCCCCGAGGGGGCGCTGCGCCTGCGGACTGGCGAAGCCAGATCCGCGGCCCCTGCTGGTGAAGAGGGATCCCCCACGCCTTCCAGAGTCTCAAGTGGTCTGGACACGCGTAAACACCAGGTCCCAGACGCCATGCCCGAGCTTGATGCCACGGTTTTCAAACTTGGTCAGCGGGCGGTAGTCGGGCTTGGCGGCATAACCGTCAGCACTTGCCGCCGTGTTTTTCAGCAAGGGTTCTGCCTGTAGCACTTCCAGGATTTGCTCGGCATACGGCTGCCAGTCGGTGGCGCAATGCAGGTAGCCACCGGGCTTGAGGCGGGCCGCAAGTTTGGCTGCGAGCGGCCCCTGGATCAGCCGGCGCTTGTTGTGCTTTTTCTTGTGCCAGGGGTCGGGGAAAAAGATGTGCACGCCGTCCAGGCTGCCGGGCGGCAGCATGTGGTCCAGCACCTGCACCGCGTCGTGTTGCAGGATGCGGATGTTTTCCAGCCCCTGTTCCGTGATTCGCTTGAGCAGTGCGCCCACCCCCGGCGTGTGCACCTCGCAGCAGAGGAAGTTTTTCTCCGGCAGCAAGGCCGCAATTTGTGCCGTGGCTTCGCCCATGCCGAAGCCGATTTCCAGAATGGTGGGTGCTACGCGCCCGAAGGTGGCTTCGACGTCCAGCGGCGCTGCCGAATAAGGCAGAAGGAACTTTGGACCGGCGTCGGCAAAAGCCCTGGCCTGGCCTGCAGTGGTTCGGCCGGTGCGCAGGACAAAGCTGCGGATGGTGCGCAGGTGGCTGGCGTCAGGCGAGGCGCCTTCAGGCGGGTGGGACGGCGGGATAGTGGGGGGGGATTCAATCACCGGTCAATTTTAGTCGCCCGGCCCCAGAGAGCGACGGCTTGCCTTAGCCAGTCAGCGGGCGTCTGCGCCGACAGGCCTGCAGGAAGACCAAGTACCTGCCCGGCCTGATCCAGTACGTGCATGGCTTGGCTGGTGTCCAGCGCTGTAGCGCCGTTTTGTTTGGAGAGTTTTTCGCCGTCGTCACCCCGCACCAGGGGCGTGTGCAGGTAGCGCGGCAGCGGCAGGCCGAGTGCGCGTTGCAGCCCTATCTGCCGCGCCGTGTTGTCGGCCAGGTCTTCGCCCCGGACGATGTCCGTAATACCCTGCGCGCCATCATCCACCACCACCGCCAGCTGATAGGCCCACAGGCCATCAGCACGTTTGAGAACAAAGTCCCCTACCGCCTGATGGACGTTTTGCTGTTGCGGGCCCAGCCGGCGGTCGTTCCAATGAAGCATCTGATCTGCTACTAAATCAGGAGCTGCTTGCGCATGTGGAATAAGGGCGGGAGGCCTGTTTTGCTTGCAGTTTTCAGTGAGAAAGCGCCAGGCGCGTGTGGGGCGCCCTTGCAGTCCTTGTCGGCAGGTTCCAGGGTAGCGCAGCTCCTGGTTGCGGCTGCGCGGCTGCCCGCTCGCAGCCAGCGCCTGTTCAATATCGCTTCGGCTGCAGGCACAGGGATATGCCAGTCCGGCTGCTACCAGGCTGTCCAGTGCGGCCTGGTAAAAGCTGCTGCGCTGCGACTGGTACAGCGGCGCTGCGTCGGGCAACAGGCCACAGGCGGCCAGTTGCTGCATGATCAGCGCGTCAGCGCCCGGTACGCAGCGCGGCGTGTCAATGTCTTCGATACGTACCAGCCAACGTCCTGCATGTGCGCGGGCATCGAGCCAGCTTGCCAGCGCGGCGACCATGGAGCCCGCATGCAGCGGGCCAGTTGGCGAGGGCGCAAAACGGCCGACATATCGAGTCGACACGCTGGTCATGTCATTCACCCGCTCGTCCGGAGCTGTATGCAGGTGCGCCCGCCGGGCTAACAGATTTTCAGGGCCATCTCCAGTCCGGAGACAAAAGCCTCTTCAACTCTGTGACCCAGGCACCAGTCTCCGCACGCCCCAATCCGCGATCTGGCGTCCCACACGTGGCTTTTATCCAGCGGCTGTGTGGCTTGCGCGTAGCGCCAGCGGTGCACGTCGGCATGCGAGGGTTGGGCGCGAATACCGGTCACTTCGGTGAAGGCCTTGAGCAGTTTGGCCTTGACGCGTTCGGCGTCGTCCTCCAGGTGGCGCTCGGACCACTCGGGGCTGGCTTGCACTGTCCAGCGTTCGATGGCACCGCGCCCCGGCTTGGACGACTCGCGCGCCAGCCAGGCGATGCGGTGGTGGGTGCTGCGGGCTGCATTCCAGTGCGGGCCCAGGTGCTGCAGCGTCGGCTGCATGGCTTGCGGGAAGGCCAGCATCAGGGTCCAGCAGGGTGCAATGCTGACGCCGGCCAATACCGGCATCAGGGTTTTGCCGTGCTGGGAGCTCAGCAGCAGGGCGTGGGCCTGGGGCGCAGGCACCGCCAGCACCACGGCATCAAAGCCCGAGTACACCCGGCTGTCGGCGCCCGGCCCTTCGGTCTGCAACTGCCAGCGTTCCGGGTGCAGAGTGTCGGGCTCAATGCGGCTGACCTGGGTTTCCAGCGCCAGCGAGCCGCTTGCAGCCAGCGGCTGTGCCCAATGTTTGAGCAGCGCGTTCATGCCGGGTGTGGCGACCCAATGGGCTTCTTTGGGCGGCAGCGAGGCGGCCACCACGCGGCCCGCTTCATCCAGAATGCGCACGGTGTTGGCACTCCACGGGCGCACCAGCCCAGGGCTGCTTGCCAGTGCTTTTTCGAAACGGCTGTCGCGTACCGTGAAGTATTGGGTGCCGTGGTCAAAGCCCCCAAACTCGGTGTTGCGGGTGGCCATGCGACCGCCCGGGCCCCGGCTTTTTTCAAACACCGTCACGCGGTGGCCCGCCTGCACCAGGGTGCGGGCGCAGGCGACACCGGCCATGCCTGCGCCGACCACGGCGATATGACGAGGCAAGGGCGTTGGGGAGGGTGTAGGGCGGGATTTTGGAGTCATGTCTTTGTTATTTCTGGATGTAGTCACAACGCAACCTTAAACGAAAACCATGGACGCACTCTACACGCAGCGGCGGTGGTTGCGCGTTTTTAAAGCGCGGCATCGCGCTCCAGCAGCGCCTGGCGTGTGGCGGGACGCGCCAATTGCTGCAGCCACCATTGCAGGGCGCGTCCCTCGGGGCCGCTATCCGTGCGGCGCCAGGCGTAAGCGATCGGCATCACGCGCGCAGCCCGTTGCACGCGTTTTTCCACCAGCCGGCCGGTGGCGATATGTGGCCGCGCCAGGTACTCGGGCAGAAAACCACCGCCCAGGCCGCGCAGTTGCGCCGCCAGTTTTTCCTGCATGCCGGGCACGGTGAAAATGTCTTGCCCGCCCAGCAGACCGACCGTGACGCCGCTGCCGCGCTGCACCGAGTCGGCCACCGCAACCGCGCGGTGCGGCATCAGCATGGCGTCGGTCACGGGTTCAGTGGCCAGCGCCAGTGGGTGGTGCGGCGCCACCGCGTAAATGAAATGGATGTTGCCCAGTGGTTTGCTCTGTACTGATTTGTGCACGCCCGGCTCAATCGCCACGCCAATGGCCAGGTCGGCCTGGCCTGAGGTCAGCGCTTCCAGTGTGCCGGACAGCGCCTCTTCGCGCAGCCGCAGGCGGGTGGGCGGGGTCAGCGCGAAAAAGGCCTCACACAACTCCATCACCGTGCTGCGCGAGATCACGCTGTCCACCGCCAGCGTCAGGGAGGGCTCCCAGCCAGTGGCCACCCGTTTGACACGATTCGCCACGGCGTCGAGCTCCAGCAGCAGGCGGCTGCCTTCGCGCAGCAGTTCCTTGCCGGCTTCGGTCAGCCGCGCCTGCCGCGAAGACCGGTCAAACAGCAGGACGTCCAGCGCATCTTCCACCTGGCGAATCCGGTAAGTGAGGGCGCTGGGTACCACGCCGAGCTCGCGCGCGGCTGCCGCCATGCTGCCGTAGCGATGCACGGCTTCAATCAGGCCCAAGGCTTCCGGGGTCAGGACATCACGCACGCGGTTTCGGATCATTGGACGGTGTAGGGTTCAAATAATTTGAATGATGCCATCAAAGCGGCGCAACGGCCAGAGGGCGGTCTGCCCCTACATTGGAGTTATTCACAGACCCGCTCGAAAGGAGCCCTTCATGATCACCCAACGCAGTTCCAGCGAACGCGGTTATGCCGACCACGGCTGGCTCAAGTCCTTCCATTCCTTCTCGTTTGCCGGATATTACGACCCTGCCCACATGGGTTTTGGGAATCTGCGCGTCATCAATGAAGACCGCATTGCCGCTGGCCGGGGCTTTGGCACCCACGGTCACCGCGACATGGAAATCATCAGTTATGTGCTCAGTGGTGAGCTGGCGCACAAGGACAGCATGGGCAACGTCAAGGGCATCCCGCCGGGTGACGTGCAGCGCATGAGTGCGGGCACCGGTGTGCAGCACAGCGAGTTCAACCACGCGGACGGACAAACCACGCATTTCCTGCAAATCTGGATCGAGCCCAATGTCACGGGCATTCCTGCCAGTTACGAGCAGAAGACTTTTTCCGAAAGCGACAAGCGCGGCAAGCTCCGGCTGGTGGCTTCCGGCGATGGTGCCCAGGGCTCGGTCACGGTGCATGCCGACGCAAGGTTATATGCGGGCCTGTTCGACGGCGCAGAGGCAGCCGATCTGGCACTCGATGCCAATCGTAAAACCTACGTGCATCTGGTGCGCGGCGAACTTCAGGTCAATGGCGAGCTACTTCGCACCGGCGACGCCGCCAAACTGGAGGGCGAGGCTCGCCTGCAGCTGTCGGGTGGCAAGGCGGCCGAGGTGCTGGTTTTTGACCTGGCGCCCTAGTTGCAGCGTGAGCTTGACCCAAGGCTTGGGCAAGTTTCATCTGCCTGCTGCATACTGACTTGCGCACCCCGCCTGCCGGGGCCCCATTTTTCTTTTCAATCTTTTTTAACCGAGGATTCACCATGCTTAACTCACTGCAAACCCCACTCTCCCTGATTGGCCGCGTGCTGATTGCCCTGCTGTTCATTCCCGCGGGGTTCAGCAAGATAGGCGGCTTTGCCGGGACGGCGGGCTACATCGCCTCCAAAGGTGTGCCGTTACCCGAGGTGGCTGCAGCCATCGCCATTGCGGTCGAACTGGGCCTGGGCCTGTTGCTGCTGATCGGTCTGCAGACGCGTTGGGCAGCATTGGGCATTGCGCTGTTTACCGTCGTCATCACCTTCATCTTCCACAACTTCTGGGCCATGCCGGCCGAGATGGTGATGCAGCAGCAACAAGCCTTTTTCAAGAACATCGCTGTGGTCGGCGGCTTGTTGACCATTGCCGCCTGGGGTGCAGGTCCGCTGAGCGTGGACGCCAGATTCAAGGGCTGATTGACCGTCTGCCCGGATTTTCCAGGCCGGCCTTCAGCTGGCCTGTTGATTGACAACAGCAAGGACAAGTTATGACAAACATCGTGGTGGTTTATCACTCGGGCTACGGCCATACCCAGCGCATGGCGCAAGCCGTTGCCAATGGGGCCAGCGCCCAGTTGTTGGCCATTGACGCCGATGGCAATCTGCCTGATGGCGGCTGGGAGCAGCTCAAGGCCGCTGATGCCATCATTTTCGGCTCGCCGACCTACATGGGCAGCGTCAGCTGGCAGTTCAAGAAGTTTGCAGACGCTTCGTCCAAGCCCTGGTTCAGCCAGGACTGGAAAGACAAGCTGGCCGCTGGCTTTACCAACAGCGCGGGCATGAATGGCGACAAACAGGGCACGCTGACTGCGTTGTTCACTCTGGCCATGCAGCACAGCATGGTCTGGGTCAGCCAGGGCCTGATGCCGTCCAATTCCAAGGCTGCCAAGCGCGATGACGTCAACTACCTGGTGTCTTACAGCGGCGCGATCGCGCAGTCCCCTTCGGACAGCGGCGCCGGCGAGATGTCACCAGGCGACCTGGAAACGGCCCGTTTGTTTGGCCAGCGCGTGGCTGACGTGGCGGCCAAATTTCGCCCCTGATATCGCGCCCACGCTGACACCAGAAGGGAATTCCACATGCCTGTCACACAAACACTGACCGGTCACGACAAAGACCTGGGCGGCGGCTTTCAAGTGCGCCGCCTCTTGCCAGATGCGCGGCGCCAGTCGGTCGGGCCTTTTCTGTTTTTTGATCATTTTGGACCGGTCACACTGCAGCCGGGCAGCACGCATGATGTGCGGCCGCATCCCCACATCGGACTGGCGACGGTCACCTATCTGTTTGACGGCGCGATCATGCACCGTGACAGCCTTGGGTTTGCGCAGCGCATTGAGCCTGGCGCAATCAACTGGATGACCGCCGGGCGCGGCATTGTTCATTCAGAGCGCGCACCGGACGATCTGAAAAACCAGACCTATGTGAATCATGGCATCCAGTTGTGGGCTGCCTTGCCGCGCGCACATGAAGAAGTGGCGCCGGATTTTGTACATACCCCAGCGGCTGATATTCCCGTGCTGCAGATGCGCGATGCAACGGTTCGCGTCCTGGTTGGTGATGCTTATGGCCAAAGCTCTCCGGTGAGGACTTTTTCAAAAACGCTGTACCTCGATATCCAGCTGGCGGCCGGTGCGGTGTTCGAATTGCCTCCGCTGGCCGAAGAGCTGGCGCTGTACGTGGTGGATGGCGAGCTGATGGTGGATGGTGAACCTGTGGCAGTTCACACCCTGGTGCTGCTGGAGCCCGGCCTGACCGCGACCATGGAGGCGGGGGACGCTAGTCGCTTGATGGTGATAGGCGGCGATACGCTGCCAGAGCGCCGATTCATGTGGTGGAATTTTGTGTCCAGCCGCAAAGAGCGCATTGTGCAGGCCGCGCAGGATTGGGAGCAACAGGCCATGGGCCGGGTTGCGGGCGACGATGAACTCATTGCCTTGCCGGAACGACGTTTTAGCCCGGACTGAGCGGCACCCGGGGCTGTAGGCCCGGGTCCAGCGCCCGGCGTGCATCAAAGACAAAACACGCTCCGTCAAAATGGGCGTGACCGCACTCTTCAAAATATTTCAGGATGCCGCCGTCCAGTTGGTACACCTGTTCGACACCTGCTTCGCGCATGAAAATCGCGGCTTTTTCGCAGCGAATGCCGCCAGTGCAAAAACTCACCACGGTTTTGCCCTGCAGCGAATCGCGGTGCTTGAGCAGCGCCTGCGGAAACTCGGTGAATTTGGCTATGCGCCAGTCGATGGCGTTTTTGAAACTGCCCACGTCCACTTCAAAGGCGTTGCGCGTGTCCAGGGTCACCACGGGCCGCCCGCCATCGTCATGCCCGCAGTCCAGCCAGCGTTGGAGGGTTGCGGCATCCACCGCAGGCGCGCGCCCCGCTGAGGGCTGGATGGCGGGGTGGTTCATCTTGATGATTTCCGGCTTGACCTTCACGAGCAGCTTGCGAAAAGGCGCGGCATGCGACCAGCTTTCCTTGACCGGCAGGTCGGACAGGCGCGGATCCTGCCGCAGCCATACCAAAAAATCATGAATGGCGGGCCCGGGCGCGGCCAGAAACAGGTTGATGCCTTCTTCAGCCAGCAGCACGGTGCCCGTGATGGCACGGGTTTGCAGCGCTTCACGCATTGCCGTCTGTAGATCCGGCAGTCGATCCAGCGCTACAAATTTGTAGGCCGCTATGTTCAGGATGTGCATGATCGGGGGATTGTAGTAAGCGCGGGCGGCCGGGCGCCGGAAGCCGGCGCCTAAAATGAATCCATGTTTGTTCATTTACGTATTCACACTGAATTTTCGGTGGTCGACGGCACCAACCGCATCGATGAAATTGTGCGCGCCGCAGCGAGCGATGGTCAGCCCGCGCTGGCCATCACCGACCTGAGTAACCTGTTTGGCACTGTCAAGTTTTACAAGGAAACGCGGGGCGCGGGCGTCAAGCCACTGATAGGTGCCGACGTTTGGGTGCAGGTGCCGGGCAAGGAGGCTGGGGCTGCACCCGCCAGGCTGCTGTTGCTGGTGCAAAACCGACAGGGTTATCTGAACCTGTCGGAGTTGCTGACCCGGGCCTGGACACGCGGTGTGGTGCGCGACCAGGCCATTGTCAGCCTGGCCTGGCTGCAGGAGCTGGGCGAAGGCCTGATTGCCCTGTCGGGCGCGCAGGGCGGCGCGGTGGGGCAGGCGCTGGTGCAGGGCGATGCGGCGCGCGCGACTGAATGTGCGCTGCAACTGGCGGGGATTTTCCCGCACCGCTTCTATCTGGAGTTGCAGCGTGCCCAGCGGGCCGACGATGAGCAACATGTGGTGGCGGCAGTGCAATTGGCCGCGCGGCTCAAGCTGCCGGTGGTGGCCACGCATCCGGTGCAATTTTTGACCTACGACGACTACGAGGCGCATGAGGCGCGTGTGTGTATTGCCGAGGGTGAAATTCTGGGCAATGCGCGGCGCGTGCGCAAGTTCACGCGCGAGCAGTATTTCAAGTCCTCCGCGCAGATGACTGAGTTGTTTGCCGACCTGCCTTCGGCGCTGGCCAATACGCTGGAGATCGCCAAACGCTGCAACCTCAAGCTCGACTTGGGCAAAGCGATGCTGCCCGAATATCCGACGCCCGAGGTCAATGGCGTGCGTATGCCGCCCGACGAGTACTTTCGCCATGCCTCTTTTGAAGGCCTGGAAGAGCGGCTGGCGCACCTGTATCCGAACGAAGCCATCCGCACCGACAAGCGGCCGCAGTACGTCGAGCGGCTGGAGTTTGAGATCAACACCATCCTGAAGATGGGCTTCCCCGGCTACTTCCTGATCGTGGGCGACTTCATCAACTGGGCCAAGAACAACGGCTGCCCAGTGGGGCCGGGACGCGGTTCCGGTGCCGGATCGCTGGTGGCGTATTCGCTGAAGATCACCGATCTGGACCCGCTGCAATACAACCTGCTGTTCGAGCGTTTCCTGAACCCTGAGCGGGTGTCCATGCCCGACTTCGACATCGACTTCTGCCAGACCAACCGCGACCGCGTGATTGACTATGTGAAGGACAAGTACGGTCACGCTGCGGTTAGCCAGATCGTTACCTTCGGAACCATGGCCGCACGCGCCGCGATTCGCGACGTGGGCCGGGTGCTCGATTTTTCTTACGGCTTTTGCGATGGCATCTCCAAACTGATTCCGAACAAGCCGGGCCAGGCCGTGACCCTGCAACTGGTGCCCGCCGACCGCAAGAAAAACGACAAGATGGTGTACGCGCTGGAAGCCGAACCGGTGCTGGCAGAGCGCGAGGCCAAGGAAGAAGACGTGCGCACCCTGCTTGAGCTGGCGCGCAAGCTGGAAGGCCTGACGCGCAACGTTGGCATGCACGCCGGCGGTGTGTTGATTGCACCGGGAAAACTCACTGATTTTTGCCCCCTCTACCTGCAGCCCGGCAGCACATCGGCTGTGAGCCAGTTCGACAAAAACGACGTGGAGGCGATTGGCCTCGTCAAGTTCGACTTTCTGGGCCTGGCCACGCTGACCATCCTCGAGCTGGCGCGTGAATTTATCGTCCAGCGGCATCCGGCGCAAAAAGATTTCCGATTTGAAAACCTGCCGCTCGACGACCCCAGGGTGTATGCGCTGTTTGCGGAAGGCAAGACCGAGGCTGTTTTCCAGTTTGAAAGCATAGGCATGCAGCGCATGTTGCGCGACGCCAGGCCCAACCGGCTGGAAGACCTGATTGCGATGAACGCGCTGTACCGGCCGGGTCCGATGGACCTGATCCCGACTTACATTGCGCGCAAGCAGGGCAAGGAGATACCCGAGTACCCGGACCCGCGCGTCAAGCCCATCCTGGAAGAGACCTACGGCATCATGGTCTACCAGGAGCAGGTCATGCAGACCGCGCAGATCCTGGGCGGCTATTCGCTGGGCGGCGCCGACATGTTGCGCCGTGCAATGGGCAAGAAGGACGAGAAGGAGATGGCCTCGCAGCGGGACATTTTCCGTAAGGGCGCTGGTATCAATGGCCTGTCCCAGGAAAAGGCCGACGAAGTTTTTGACTTGATGGAGAAGTTTGCCGGTTATGGCTTCAACAAGTCACACTCGGCTGCCTACGCCTTGCTGGCCTACCACACCGCATGGCTGAAGCGGCATTACACGGCCGAATTTTTCTGCGCCAACATGACGGTGGAGATGGGCGATACCGACAAGCTGCGTATTCTTTTTGGCGATGCGCAGAAGATGGGCATCAGCTTTGAGTCACCGGATGTCAACCGAGGCCACTATCGCTTTGAGCCGATCACCGACAAGAGCATTCGTTATGGCCTGGGGGCCGTCAAAGGGACGGGTCAGCAGGCGATAGCCGCCATGGTGGCGGCGCGTGAGGAAGGGGGTTCCTTTACCTCGCTGTACGACTTCTGTCTGCGGGTGGACAAGTCAAAGGTTAACAAACGCACGGTGGAGGCGCTGATCAAGGCCGGTGCTTTTGACAACCTGCAACTGAACCGCGCCTCGCTGCTCGCATCTGTGGACCGTGCCTTCGAGTTTGCCGCGCAGGCCGAAGCCAATGTCAATCAAAGCGGCTTGTTCGACATGGACTCCCACGCCGCAAGTGCGCAGGAGCCGCCACTGGTGGATGCCATGCCGTTTGGTGTCAAGGCGCGTTTGGTGCAGGAGAAAACCGCCATCGGTTTTTACCTGTCCGGGCATTTGTTTGATGAGGTCGAAACCGAGGTCCGGCAGTTTGTCAAACGCAAAATTGATGATTTGATGGATTCGCGTGACCAGACCCTGCTGGCCGCCATCGTCAGCGACCTGCGTGTCATCAATGGCAACCGGGGCAAGCTGATTATTTTCAAACTTGACGATAAAACCGACACACTGGAAGCCTCGGTGGACGAAGCCACCTTCAACGCCAACCGCAATTTGCTGAAAGACGACGAACTGGTGATTGTGCAAGGCACGCTGCAGCCTGCCTCAGAGCGCTTCGGCCGCCGTTTCAAGGTGACACAGGTGTGGAGCCTGGAGTCCGCGCGTTGCCGCTTCGGCAAGTACCTGCGTGTGGCGGTGAACGGCGCGGCGCCGGATGTGCAGCGCATCGTGCGGGACTTTCCGCCGCGCAAGGAGATGTCCGAGCAGGGCGAAGTGCAACGTGGTCTGGCGGTGCGCCTGAGCGTGAAGCGTGACACAGTGGTGGCCGAGCTGCAACTCGGTGATGCAGCCAAATTTTTCCCGACCGACGCGGCGCTGGCCAGCTGGATGGCGCAGGCGGACCAGGGTGCTGCGCAGATTATTTATGAGTGAAATCGGCCTCTGGCCCTTGTTTGACGGGCGTAAGCAGCTATCGTTTCGATAGCAGGCAAGACCTCGCTGTTTAGTCCTTGGGCCGGAATTCCAGAATCATCGGGGTCGGTACCCGGCCGTCCACATCACGCGGCATGGTCTCGGTGCGGAGGATGGCCTTGATCACCGCCTCATCCCAAGCCTTGTTGCCGCTGGACTTGATCAGCCGCTGGCTGATGATGCTGCCGTCCAGTGCCGTACGGACCTCCACCTCGGCGGTCGGGTTGCCAGAGATGTCTTCGGTAAAGACGATGTTGGGTTTGACCTTGGCGCGTACCTTGCCGCCGTAGCTGGCTGACGGACCACTGGCTTTTTGTGCGCTGCCTTTGGCGTCGGCAGCACCCGTGGCGCCGGCCAGGCCCATGGCCCGCCTGATGTTTTCCTGGCGCAGCTTTTCTGCTGCGGCATCCGCCAGCTTTTTCTTTTCAGCGTCTTTGGCGTCCTGCTTCGCTTCCAGTTTTTTGTCTTCGGCTTTTTTCGCTTCTTCGGCCTTGCGTTTGGCCAGGTCTTCTTTTGCCTTCTGCTCTTTATCCCTTTTGGCCTGAAGCTCCTTGAGCCTCTCCTGTTCGGCCTTGGCTTTTGCCAACTCCTCTTCCTTCTTCTTCAGCTCCAGCTTGCGCTTCTTCTCGCGCTCGATCGCGATGTCCACGTCCGGCGCGGGCGGCGGCGGCGGTGCCTTGACCTGCGGTGGTTCGGGTGCGGGCGGCGGCGGTGGAGGGGGCGGCGGCGCTTCCACTTCTTTGGGCGCTGCTTCTTGTGGCACGCTGGACCACAGCTCAGCCTCGAAGGAGAGATCGGGATCGCTGTGCTTCCAGTTGACGCCCCAGGTCAGGGCGCCGATCAGCAGCATATGCACCAGCAGCGCAAGACCGAAAGCCCGCAACGCACCGGCATCACGCTGTGGCGCAAACTCAAGGCGGTCGGCGGTGCTGGTCATGCGCAATACGGGCCGGCTTAGTTGCCGGTTTGCACCGACAGGCCGACACGGGCCACATTGGCTTTCTGCAAGGCGTCCATGACCTTGACCACGGTTTCGTACTTGATGGATTTGTCGGCGCTGATCACCACGGGCGTGACCTGCTCGTTGGCCGGCACGGCAGGTTGCAGGCGCTTGACGGCGGCACCGACCTCCGCAACCTTGACCGGTAGGGTGTTTCCGGCCGACTTGATCTGGATGACTTCGTCCTTGCTGATTTCGATCTGGATCGGTTTGGGCGGCTGGCCCGGGGCTTTGCCGACTTTGGGCAGGGCGATCATGCTCGGCGTGATCAGCGGCGCGGTCACCATGAAAATGATGAGCAGTACCAGCATCACGTCGATGAAGGGCACCATATTGATTTCACTGATGGTTCGACGGCCCCGGCCGCGTGAACTGACTGCTGGCATGGCGTCAATATCGATTAATGACCTGACGCCGAGGTGGCGCCCAGGTTGCGTTGCAGGATGTTGGAGAACTCCTCAATAAAGGTCTCCAGCTTGTTGGCGACGCGATCAATGTCGTGGGCAAAACGGTTGTAGGCCACCACCGCCGGAATGGCTGCGAACAGGCCAATAGCGGTCGCTACCAGCGCCTCGGCAATTCCAGGCGCCACGCTGGACAGCGTGACCTGCTCCAGCGCGGCCAGACCGGTGAAGGCGTGCATGATGCCCCAGACCGTGCCGAACAGGCCCACATAGGGTGAGACCGAACCCACCGTGGCCAGGAAAGAAAGGTTGGACTCCACCGCATCGACCTCACGCTGGTAGCTGGCGCGCATGGCGCGGCGTGCGCCGTCCAGCAAAATGCCTGGATCGGCCATGCGGCGCTCGCGCAGTTTCTGGAACTCGCGCATGCCGCTGGCAAAAATGCGTTCCATCGGGCCGCTGTGTTTTGCGTTTTGCGCGGCGGCGGCAAACAAATCGTTCAGGCTGGTGCCAGACCAGAACTCGCGGTCAAATTCGTCGTTGAGGGACTGCACGCGCTTGAGCGAGACGATCTTGCGGAAGATGGCCGCCCAGCTGGCAACCGATACACCAACAAGAAGCGCCACGACGCCCTGTACCACCCAGCTGGCATTGAGGATGAGGTTGACGATGGATAAATCCTGGTTCATGAGGTGCTTTCCAGAAGGGCAAGAATGTGGGCGGGAATTCTGGCAGGTTTGAGGCTGGCCGCATCTACCCAGCCAATGCGTATCGTACCTTCACACAGCAACTCGGCCCGCTCTGATTTTAATAGCGCCTGCTGCCCGATTATCAAGGACGCCCGGCCTTTTTCGATCAGCCTTGCAGTAACAATCAGTTCGTCATCCAGGCGCGCAGGGCGGTGGTAACGCAAGCTGGTTTCACTCACCACAAACATGCAGCCAGTGGTTTGTTTCAGTTGCTGCTGCGCTATACCCAGTGATCTGAGCCACTCGGTACGCGAACGTTCAAAAAATTTCAGGTAGTTGGCGTAAAACACAATGCCGCCGGCATCGGTGTCTTCCCAGTACACGCGCAGCGGCCACTGGAAGTTAGCCAAGGACAGTCTCCAGTCGCGCGACAGCTTCCTTCAATTCAGCCATCGAGCTGGCAGTTGAAAAGCGAACATAACGCTCCGGCGCATCGGTGCCGAAATCCCGGCCCGGTGTCACGGCCAGGTGGGCCCGCTGCATCAGCTCAAAGGCAAAGTCCCAGCTTCCGCTGACGCCCAGACGGGCGGCGGCTTGTGTGCAATCGGCATAGGCATAAAAAGCACCGTCCGGCATCACTGGCACCTGCAGGCCCAGGCGATTGAGCGCGGGGATGAAGTAGTCACGCCTGGCCTTGAACTCGGCGCGTCGCTTTTCGTACTCTGCCAGGCTGTCGGCTTCAAAACAAGCCAGTGCCGCGTGTTGCGCGATGGTGCTGGGGCAGATGAAGAGGTTTTGCGCGATGCGCTCAATCACTGGCGCCAGTTTCTCCGGCACCACCAGCCAGCCCAGGCGCCAGCCCGTCATGTTGAAGTATTTGCTGAAGCTGTTGATGCTGATGATGCTTTCGCCCAGGCCATCACCCATGGCCAGCGCGGTGTGCCCGAAGTCCTCTTCGTAGCTCAGTCCCAGGTAGATCTCGTCGATCAGCGTGATGCCGCCGCGGCTGTGCACAAACTCATGAATGCGGCGTAACTCTTGCGGCGCAATTGAGGTGCCGGTCGGGTTGGATGGCGACGCCAGCAACACGCCGCGCGTTTGGGCTGCCCAGGCAGCCTGCACCTTGGCACTGCTGAGCTGGAAGCGTTCTTGGGCCGTAGTTGGGATCAGTACCGCGTTGCCCTCGGTCGCACTGACAAAGTGCCGGTTGCAGGGGTAGCTTGGGTCGGGCATCAAGATGTCGTCGCCCGCTTCGATCAGTGCCAGACAGGCCAGTTGCAGTGCCGCCGACGCCCCGGCGGTGATGACGATGCGCGACGGTGCGACATCTGCCTGAAAACGTGTGCTGTACCAGTGGCTGATGCGCTCACGCAGGCTTTGCAGGCCGGTGGCTTGGGTGTATTGCGTGTTGCCGTCGTGGATGGCGCGGGTGGCGGCTTGCTGAACCAGGGGTGGTGCAGTGAAGTCCGGCTCGCCGATGTTCAGGAAAATCATGGGCTGCGCGCTGTGCGCCACCTGTTTTGCCAGGCTTGCAGCGGCCTTGGCAACTTCCATGACATAAAAGGGCTCAATGCGCTGGGCGCGCCGGGCTATGCGCATATCGCTCACTGGCCGGCCTCAGGTTTTTTGATCGGCAGCGACTTCTGCCGCGCGAAACCCCGGGGCCAGCTTGTGCAACACCCCGTTGACGTATTTGTGGCCGTCTGTGCCGCCGAAAGCCTTGGCCAGTTCGATGCACTCGTTGATGACAACGCGGTAAGGCACGTCCAGGCAGTGTTTGAACTCATACGCACCAATCCACAGCACCGCGTGTTCAACCGGGGATATCTCGGCCATCTTGCGGTCCAGCAGGGGCGTGACGCTGGCGTCCAGCGCCGCAGCTTCGGCAATGCAGCCGTGTAGCAGGGCATCGTAATGGGCCGAGTCTGCCTTGTGAAAGCCGACCAGGTCGCGGGTGAAGGCGTCAATCGATGCGGCCTCGTTGCGGCCCACCAGGTGCTGGTACAGCGCCTGCAGTGCAAATTCGCGCGCGCGTGTACGGCCTGATTTGTCGGCCGCTTTTTTCACGCCGGTGTCGGTCAGGCCAGTCCGGGTTTGTGGCGGGCGCTTGGCCTTGGCAGGGGTCTTTTCGGTCATGGCGCTCTTGTGTTGGGGAAGGG
>NZ_JAUXUP010000011.1 GCF_030680935.1 Polaromonas sp.
CGCCGCAGGTACGTTAATCGGGCATTCTTATGGGTGTTCATCTGGATTGGGGTGTTGAGGGTTGGGCGTTTGGCGATTCCCAGTCTCTCAGAACCAATCCGGGTGAACACCCGTAACAACCTATTGAAACTTCACACCTAGGCGCCTAGGACCAGTTCAGGCGAATGTTTTGCATGCCGGGCCTGTCGTCGGCGCAGTGCGCATGGGAGTACTCCTGCACCATGAGGTCCCAGCCCTTTGCGGCTGCGGACGCCACCAGCACCGTACTGCAGCGCGTGCCGTAGCCATGCTCCGGAAAATCCACAAACGCACTGGACAAGGCTTCCTCCAGCGCCAGCGGCACGCCGGTGCTGGGCAGGTCATCACGGCTTGCGCGCCGTCTGTCCCTCAGGGCTGCCATCAACTCGCCCTCCAGCGTCTCCTCGCTGGGGGCGGCCAGCGCCGAATGCAGGGCTTTCTTCAGGCCCAGGGTTTTCGGCCAGGGCGTGTCGAGTGCGCCATTGGACAGACCATAAATACCGGGCCGCAGTGCGCGTGATTCCAGCCCCGGGCCGGGTTTGTTGCTGAGCCAGTGCCATGCGCCGCTTTTGAAGTCACCCAGCACCAGGTTGAAGCCGCCGTAGGCTTCGGCATCAATTTGCGCCATGAAACCGGCCGCATGGACATCGCTGTCCAGCCAGCGCGTGACCAGTTCGCCGCGCGACTTGTCGCCAGTCAACGAGGCGGGTCCGCGCACATTGGTCAACATCGCCAGGCGGCCATGGGGCGTCAACCCCAGCCAGGTGCCACCGGCGCGCAGGTCACGGCCAGAGATGATCTCAGTACCCGCATCGGTACGCCAGCGCGCCAGTGGCAGCGTGGGCCGGTCCAGAAACTCATCGCGGTTGGCGGCAACGACCAGCGGCCAGCGCGGCGAGGCGCCGATGGCAAAGGCGATCAGGCACATTGCGCGGGGATCAAATATCTTCCAGCAACGGGTAGGGCAGGGGCGACAGCTCCAGCGCCGGACCGCTTGCGCTGCCCAGGGTCAGCCTCCCGCCCTCGCCGTCGGCCGCCGCAGCGGTCTGCATGGACACGATCACATCAAAACCATCAACCGGGTGCGGTGCGCAGGCGGCGACCAGGCCGCACGGCTGGTCTGCGTCCAGCGCATGAAACACCTCTTGACCCACCTGCGGCAAGCCGCTGGTGTGCGCTACATAAGCCCGCCGTTTGAGCGTGCCGCGAAACTGGCTGCGCGCCACAATTTCCTGGCCCGGGTAACAACCCTTTTTGAAGTTCACGCCGCCCACCGACTCGTAATTGAGCATTTGCGGGACAAAAGCCTCAAAAATCGGCTGGGTGATCGTTGCGACGCCAGATTGCACCTCCAGCCACTGCCAGTGGTCCAGAGAGATCGCTTGTGCTTCGGGTGGCGGCGTGCCGGCGGGCGCGCACCAAAGCGCGCGTGGCTGGCTGGCGCCCGGGTACAAAAACACCAGATTTGCGGTATCAAAATCAGCTTTGGCCCATACCGGATATGCGTAGTCAGCTACTGTTTTGATAGCGTCTCCAGCCAGCCCAAACAGCGCGTAATCGGCAGTGGCGTCGCTGAGTCTGGCTTTGGCACGCATGACAAACATCGACAGGCGTTTCAGCGTCGCTGCCAGAATGTCGCGGCTGCAAACCAGCAATATCTCGCCCTCGCCGCGTTTGAACAGCACAAAACTCGCCTGCATCCGGCCTTTGGCATTGCAGAACGCGGCCAGCCTTGCCTCAGCCAGGCCCAGCTGGGCGACGTCCTGCGTCAGCTGGCCCTGCAGAAAGCTCGCGGCGTCTTCGCCCGCGGCACGAATCACGCCCAGATGGGTCAATTCCGTGATACCGGAAAGCGCGGCAACGGACGACAGGGAAAGAGGCAAATCAGGGGAGGGGGTCAACATAAGCTGAATTATCATGGACCCATCGTTTTCCGGAAGGTAACAGGGTTGTGCGTAGATTTTTCACGAGTTTGCTGGTGCTGGTATTTCTCGGTGGCTTGGGGGTGTTTGCTGCCGCAGGCTGGTGGCTGCACCAGCCGCTTGGCCTGAAGTTGCCAGCGGGCGCCCAGGTGCTGGACCTCGAAATTGAACCAGGTACCCCCGCCCAGGGTGTGGCTGAAACTGTGGCGACCAGCGGCGTGGACGTCAAGCCCGTGGTTTTATACGCCTGGTTTCGCCTCTCTGGCCAGGCGCGCCAGATCAAGGCCGGCAGCTACGAGATTGTCCCGGGTACCACGCCACGCACCTTGTTGAGCATGCTGGTGCGCGGCGAGGAAAGCCTCAAAAGCGTGACCCTGGTCGAGGGCTGGACCTTCCGGCAGGTGCGTGCCGCGCTGGCCAAGGCCGAGGCGCTCAAACCCGACTCGGCGGCGCTCAGCCCGGAAGCACTCATGGCCCAGCTGGGCAAGCCGGGCATCCACCCCGAGGGCCGGTTTTTCCCCGACACCTACACCTACGCCAAGGGCGCCAGCGACCTGGCGGTGCTCAAACGTGCTGCCCGCGCCATGGATAAACGGCTGGAGGCCGCCTGGGCCTTGCGCAACCCCGATACACCGCTGAAAACCCCGGACCAAGCCCTGATCCTGGCCAGCATTGTCGAAAAAGAAACCGGCAAGCCCTCCGACCGGGCCGAGATCGGTGGTGTCTTCACCAACCGGCTGCGCAGCGGCATGTTGCTACAGACCGACCCGACGGTGATCTACGGCATGGGCGAGCAATTCGACGGCAACCTGCGCCGGCGCGACCTGCTGACCGATACGCCCTACAACACCTATACCCGGGCCGGGTTGCCCCCCACCCCTATTGCCATGCCCGGTAAGGCTGCGCTGCTGGCCGCCGTCAAGCCTGCGCCCACACAGGCGGTGTATTTTGTGGCGCGTGGTGACGGCAGCAGCCATTTCAGCGCCACGCTCGATGAGCACAACCGGGCTGTCAACAAGTACCAGCGCCGGCAATGAGCGCTGTGCAAGGCCTTTTCATCAGCTTCGAAGGCATAGACGGTGCCGGCAAATCGACCCACATCAGCGCCTTGGCGGATGCCTTCACAGCGCAGGGCAGGGCCGTCACCCTGACGCGCGAGCCCGGTGGCACACCGCTGGCTGAAAAGCTGCGCGCCATGATCCTCAACGACGCGATGGATGCCCTGACGGAATCGCTGCTGATTTTTGCGGCCCGGCGGGACCACCTGAGCTGCGTGATTGCCCCGGCACTGGCACGCGGCGATGTCGTGCTCTGCGACCGTTTTACCGACGCGACCTTTGCCTACCAGGGCGGCGGGCGTGGATTTGATCTTGAGATGCTATCAAAACTGGAGCTGTGGGCGCAGGAACCACAAGGGCTGGGCCACGATCTGGTGCATGAACTGGGCAAAAAAGGGGCAGCGCCAGCCTTGCTCCAGCCGGATTTGACGGTCTGGTTCGACCTGTCACCCGAAGAAGCTGCAAAGCGCCTGGCGGGTGCCCGGGTGCCTGACAAATTTGAAGCCCAGCCGGTCGAGTTTTTCCGCCGCGTGGCCCAGGGTTATGCGAACCGCCTGGCGCTGGATCCGGGCCGGTTCGCCCGCATCGATGCGTCCCAGGCACGTGAGGCTGTGTGGTCATCGGTGCACCAGGTGTTCACCGGCAAAGGCTGGTTGTCATGAGTACGGGAATGGGCATGGGCACGGAAGAAGCCACCAAACATAGTCTGCCGCTGGCGCCCTGGCTGCAGACCCAGTTGCGCAGCCTGCTTGCGCAGCGCGGCCACGCCTGGCTGCTCAGCGGGCCGTCGGGCCTGGGGCAGTTTGACGTGGCGCTGGCGCTGGCCCGGGCCTGGCTCTGCGAGCAAGCCACCGCCGACGGGGCCTGCGGTATTTGCGGCAGTTGCCACGCTGTGCAGGTCCACACCCATGCCGATTTGTGTTTGTTGATGCCAGAAGCTCTGTCCTTGAGTCTGGGGTGGCCGCTGGACGAAAAAACCCAGGACGAGCTGGACAGCAAAAAACGCAAACCCAGCAAGGAGATCAAGGTCGATGCGGCGCGCGAGGCCGTGACCTTCACCCAGTTCACCCGCTCGCGCGGCACCACCAAGGTCATCCTGGTGTATCCGGCTGAGCGCATGAACACGATCACCGCCAACACCCTGCTCAAAACGCTGGAAGAGCCGCCTGGTGCGGTCAAGTTCATTCTGGCTACCGAGGCGGCGCACCAGTTGCTGCCGACCATTCGCAGCCGCTGCCAGGGCCATACCATGCACTGGCCGGTTTTTGACGAAGCGCTGGCCTGGCTGGCAGAGCAGGCCGGGCCGGAAGGCAAGGCCGGCAAAAAACCGGCTACCGCCGACTTGCACACCTTGCTGCTGGCAGCCGGTGGCCGGCCTGCCGACGCGCTGGAGCGTGCCCACGCCGGGCCCAGCAGCGCCGTGGCACAACACTGGCAGGCTTTGCCAAAAGCGATGGCCAGAGGGGAGGTCGGCGCCTTGTCTGACTGGACGCCCGCCCAGGCCGTGGATGCCCTGCAAAAGCTTTGCCATGACATGCTGGCCACCCGGGCTGGCGCCCAGGCGCGGTTTTTCAGCGCCCAGGATTTGCCGCTGGCGGCTCCGGGCAAAGGCAAACCAGCCGCTGGCCCCGGTTTTGCCGCGCTCAGCGCCTGGGCCAAAGAACTGGCGGCCAGCGCACGCACGGTGGAGCACACCTACAACCCCGGCCTGATGCTGGAAGCGCTGGCAAGCCGCGCACAGCTTGCCCTGAACGCAAGATAGGCGTTTTTTCTGTGCACAGACGGGCGCCACAGCCGATAAACTAGAAGCATGAGTACAACGCCTCCCGCCAGCGCCCCAGGTGCCACAGCCACCGCTTCGAATGCCGTGCGCCCCAGTGTCATCCAGCTGGCCATCAAGGAAAAAGCCGCTCTATACGCCGCATATATTCCACTTTTTACCGAAGGCGGCGTTTTCATTCCGTCGGCGCGTGACTACAAACTGGGTGACGACGTGTATGTGCTGCTCACCCTGCCGGACGACATCCAGCGTTACCCGGTGGCCGGCAAAGTGGCCTGGGTGACACCGGCCAGGGCCTCGGGCAACCGAACGCAGGGCGTGGGTGTGCGTTTTCCCAACGACGAAAAGTCGCGCCTGCTGAAGATCAAGATCGAGGAAATTCTGGGTGCGCACCTGGCCTCTGACCGCCCGACGCAGACCATCTAGCTTCGACCTGGTCCGGATTTGCTCCTTTTTTCATAGCTGCTTGCGCCCGTGCAGAAAGGGCTAAAGCACTATTTCACTCTCAATCAAACCCCGTAGATGTTCACAGACTCGCATTGCCACCTGAGTTTTCCCGAGCTACAGGCCCAGCTGCCCCAGATCCGTGAAGCCATGGTTCAGGCCCAGGTTGATCGCGCCCTCTGTATCTGCACCACGCTGGAAGAGTTTGAGACCGTGCACGCGCTGGCCACAGCCCATGACAACTTCTGGTGCAGCGTCGGTGTGCACCCCGATAACGAAGGCGTGCTAGAGCCCAGTCTGGACGATCTGGTGCGGCGCGCCGCCTTGCCCAGGGTGGTTGCGATTGGTGAAACCGGGCTGGACTATTACCGCCTGGGTGACCGCAGCGTGGCAGACATGCATTGGCAGCGCGAGCGTTTTCGCACCCACATCCGCGCTGCCCGCCAGACGGGCAAACCGCTGGTCATCCATACCCGCAGCGCCTCTGCCGACACGCTGGCCATTTTGCGGGAGGAGGGCGAAACGGCGGACAACGCAGGCCGGGCGGGCGGCGTGTTTCATTGCTTCACCGAGACGGCAGAAGTCGCCCGGGCCGCGCTGGATCTGGGTTTTTACATCTCTTTTTCAGGCATTTTGACCTTCAAAAACGCCTCTGATCTGCGCGAAGTTGCCCGCTTTGTCCCGCTGGACCGCACGCTGATAGAAACCGACAGCCCTTATTTGGCGCCCATGCCTTACCGGGGGAAAACCAACAACCCGTCGTATGTGCCCTATGTGGCCAAACAGGTCGCCGAGATCAAACAGATGCCGGTAGAAACCATTGCCGAGGCCACCAGTCGCAACTTTGAACGGTTATTTTCAGGGGTCATGGCATGAAGCGCATCTTAATAAAGTGGATTAAGAATGTCGCTTATCTATTTGTTTTGAATGGATTTGTTTTTGTTCATGCAGGTTCTTACGAAGATTTTTTCGTGGCCATCAAGCAGGACGACGCGGCGACCCTGACGCAACTGCTGCGGCGCGGTTTTGATGCCAACACCATAGACCCCAAAGGTCAGCACGGCCTGTATCTGGCGGTGCAAGAGCCGTCGCTGAAAGCCGCGCAGATCCTGCTGGCCTGGCCCAAAACCAACGTCAACATTCTTAACGCCCACGGGGAAAGCCCTCTGATGATGGCTGCGCTCAAGGGGCAGCTGGAAATTGCGACCGCCCTGATCAAGCGCGATGCCGACGTGAACAAAACCGGATGGGCGCCTCTGCATTACGCTTCGACCAACGGTCATCTGGCCATCATGAGCCTGCTGCTGGACAACCACGCCTACATCGACGCCGAGTCACCCAACGGCAGCACGCCCCTGATGATGGCCGCGCAGTACGGCACTGCTGCAGCCGTCAAATTGCTGCTGGACGCCGGCGCCGACCCTTTGCTCAAAAACCAGCAGGGCCTGACCGCCATCGACTTTGCCCGCCGCGTCAGCCGCACCGATGCGATCGAACTGATTTCCGCAGCCGTGCGCAAGCGGCAAGCTACGGGCAAGTGGTAGTGGACATGCCCTGCCGCGGCCTTTGTTGTTAGGTTCCACGATGTATATTATGTTAAGTGGTTTATTCGTGTGACTTATTCACGCATCGCCCTAAATGTAAAAATGTGTAAAGCTGGCTTAAATGTTCCGCGCCACGCACACGCCGCCCCTTTCCGTCCTGCTTGATGACCTGCTGACCCGCGATCTGGACGGCATCGCCGCTCACCTTGGGGTCAACGTCGCAACCCTCAAACGCTGGAAACAGGCCGATCAAGCGCCACGGGCAGCCCTCCTGGCGCTTTTCTATGAGAGCCGATGGGGTTACAGCCTGCTTGAGACAACGGCCCACAATGGCGCGCTGTACGCACGGCAGGAAGCCGATGGCCTCAAGCGAGAAAATGCCATGTTACGGGCGCGCATTGCCAGACTGGAAAAGACCGGCTTTTTCGGTGCTGCAAACGCGCCCGTTATGGCGATGAATTTTTAAAGGGCTGGTTGGCCAGCATCGCCACGATCAGCGATGGTGGATCTGTGGCGCTACTTGTCGCAGTCGCAGCCCACATTACCGGCACCGCTGCCGATGTTCTTTTGGATGTACGCCCGCACGGCGGGGAGCTGGGACAGCACCACCGCCGCGATCAGCGCGCCGCCAATGACGATGATGGCCTCGCGGGCAAACTCGCTGCTAGTGGGAATGAAGCCGGTTTTAGTCATCGTGCCGCCGCATGTGGTGGCGGGCCTCGCAGGCGCTGACCCGGCCTTCCAGCTTTTCAATGTCACGGCGAAGCCATGCCAGCTTTGTACTGACTACGCCCCATGTAACCGCGCCGTTGATGATGGCAGTCACCAGGGCAATTTGCATTGCCTCGCTCATGTCAGTAGGTGGCTTTCTCGCGCAGGCCCACGGCGGCTGAGCCAGCCGCTGCGGTCAGTGCGTGGGCAATCCAGCCGTACTGTGGCGGTGCGAAGCTGGCAACAACCTGAAACAAGGCGGCAAGGCCAGCCCAGGTGGAAGGTTCTGTAAAACGGTTCATGGTGTCTCCCTTTGAAAAAATAGTTACCAGGTGCCGGTGTAGCCGTCTGACGGCTGACCATAGGCAGCGCCCGCGTATCGGGCGTCCATGGCTGAATACGTGGCCGCTTCGCGCTCCAGGATGCGGTCGATCTGCCGGGCGTTCTCGGTGCGCGCTTCGCTGGCCGCTGTGGAACTCCACACGCCGCCCAAAAATCGGCCGGCAGGGCATGAAAACGATGCTGCCCACTTGTCGCCACGGGCCAGATCAGCGGTGCAGGCGTCGGTGTTGGTGTCTGGCACCCCGAACACCGCGCCAATGCCCTTGACGGTGCCTACAAACGCGCCATGGGCCGCGTCAACGCCTGCCCAGGCCACGTCAGCGGCCAGGCTGCCGGTGCTGGGCAGCTTGAGCCTTTGGGCCATGAAATAAAGCGCGCCAATGCCCACGATGGCGCCGCCAGCGTAGATGTAGGTTCGGTTCACGCCAGCACCCCACCCGCCTCGGTGAATCGGGCTGTCAGCCATGCAAGGGACTTTTCGGGCTGAGCGTACCCGGCACCGGGCAAGGACGCCCATTCTTTGCGGGCTGCAGCCACGGCACCGGCAAAGTCGCCTATCGCCAGTTTTGACGTTGCGCCGCGTTCTTTCAGCAGCTCGGCAGCGGCTGCGTCCTGGCTGGCCGGGCTGAAGTCTGGCAGGCCCAGTTTCTTTTTGATGCGTGTCCAGGTGGTGAAGGTGATTTGATATTTGCCCGCTGCCGTGGAAACGCAACCAGGGCCAAAACCAGCAGCCGCGCACATGGTGTCGGACAGGGTTTCGCCGCCCCACTCTTTTGTCGCCTTGGGGTGGTCGGCAAAGCTCTGGATCAGGTGCTTGTAGCCGTAGCACACGCGGTATGGGTCTGGCTGCTCTGCTGTGCCTTCTGCGCTGGCAATGGCTGACTGCATGGCCGCGATGTTGGCCTGTAGGTTGATGGGCATGGTCAGGGGCATGGCGTTAATCTCCGTTTCTGCATAGAGCTGCTGTGCCCAGTTGTCGAAGGTGTCAATCCAGCCCGCCGCGCCTGAGTCATAGACTGGCTCGGGCGGTGCTGGCTCGGGCGGTGCTGGCTCGGGCGTGGCGATGGCGGCCGCGAAGGCACGGGGGGCGAACAGGAACAAGCCGACAGCGGCCAAGGCGACCAGGGCAACGATGGCGGCTTTTTTGCTCACAGCAGCTTGTAACGGCAGGCGCGGAAGTTGCCATTTGCGGCCCCCAGCGCGACAGTGCGAATGAAATAAAGGCCCAAGCCCGGTGCAATGAATTGCTCTTTTGACAGGCTGTTGCCGAAATAGTGATTGGTCGTCTCATAGGCGCCGATCATTCGCGTCATCAGCATGGGCTCACCATCTGCAACATTGGCCGGTGCGGTGGCCTTTGCTACAAAGCCGCCCTGTGACTGGGTGGCGTCGAACTCCGAAATATCGGCGCTCAGGAGGATGGCCCCGTTCACATTGGCTGCCGCTGTGAACACGTTGACGGCGGTGTTTGCCACCAGCGCGGCCTGATTCATGAATGAGCCGGTCGAAACCTCGGGGCGAACCTGCACATGCTCAAGCGCGGCCAGCGTAGCCGCTGCCAGGGACACCTCACCCGACACAACGCCGGTAAACCTGTTGGAGCCTGAGTCACCGAAGCCGTGATAAAAGCGGATGGTTTGACCCGTTGCACCGTTGGTGATTCGCACGTTTGCAAAGGGCTCTTTGGTGCGAGTTTTGTCGGTGGCCTCGGCTTCGTCGATCAGCGCCACCACGCCGTTATCGACGTTGAGGAACTCAACCAGGTCAAGCACGTACGGTGCCTTGCGCAGCTCGAAATAGTCACCAGCGACAGAGACGGCCCGCGTCTCGTTGGCTGCCAGCGTGAGGTTAAATGGCTTCATGATTTCTTTCCAAAAAGCATCGCTACACCAATGACGCCAGCGGCGATGGCCGCAGTTTTTATGGCGTCGGTGTTTTTGTTTTCGTTCGGGGTGAAGCTGTCCACCACCTTGGTGCTGAGCGCGAAGCCCTCGGATGCCTTGTCCAGCAGCTTGTCGATCAGGTTCGCGCTTTGCTCTATCGTGGTGCTGTAGGTCTTCCCGGCGTCTTTGAACAGGTCAACCACCGCGCCGCCGCTGCTGTTGATCACGTCCGCGCCTGCCTTGGCTATGGCAACCACCGCATCGCTGCTATTGACGGTGCTGGTGTAGCTCACCATGTTGCCATCGCCCGTGGTGCCGATGCCGTCCTGTACAGCCACGCGCTTGTCAGTGTTGACCGTGGTGGTCTTTGCGCCCTCGGTGGTGGTGCTGGTGCTGGAGTCGCCACCGCCGCCGCACAGCACCGCACACTGAGCGCCGCGGGCTTTCAATCGTTCACGTAGCAAGTCCATTTCAAACGCTCTTTTCCATGATGAAGCCGGTCAACCTGTAGCCCTGCTTTTTTGCCAGTTTTGCCAGCCCTGCCCGCCCGGTCTGGAATGCCACCACCTTGCAGCCTGACTGCGCCGCGATGGCTTCAATCACGCTCAGCCCTGGCGCTGTCATTCCAGCCGTGCCGACTGCACCGGCACCCGCAACCCAAAGCCGGTCAGCCTTGCGCTGCAACACAAACACGCCCACTTCATCGTCAACCGTCAGCCGGAAACACTCGCCAGAATTGGCGATGCTGGCAGGTGTTGCCATCCCGGCTGGGTCGTCCAAGCCCGCCCAGGCCATGAGCGCCTCGGCAATGCCAGGGCCTACTTTTTCGACCTTGATTTTTTCCATATCACCAGACCGATAAGCACCGCAGCGCCCGCAATCAGCATCCCAGACGTGATGCCCGATGCACCCAGCAATGAGCCGCTGCCGGTCAGGCCGATGGAGTCCAGGGCAGACGGTGCGGACTTGTTGGAGCCGTTGGACTGGCTGCCGGAAAAGTTGACGTTCCAGCCGGAGCTGTCCAGGCCCAGATCACCGTAAATGGCCGACTCGGCTTTCTGGGTGGTGTAGCCGGTAGATGCCGACTCGCCACCGCCCATGAAGCCATCCGCGATGGCTCCGACAACGCCACCGATGGCGGTGCCGATGCCCGGCATGATGGCCGTGCCAGCCGCCGCGCCTGCTGCTGATAGTCCGGCCATGCTGACCGATCAGTCGCTCAGCGCGACAAAAAGCACAGCACCGACCAGGGCGAACGCCACCAGGGGCGACACGCCAGCTATCGTGCCAGCGCCGGTGCCGTAGGTCTTGCCGTTGGCACCCGCGAAGGTGGCACCCGCTTGAGTCTTGTTCACAGCGGCCTGAGGGCCGTAGTGCGAATCAATGATGGCCTTCGCGCCGTAGGTCGCCACGTTCTTGAACCAGTCCAGGCCGTTGTCCGGGTAGAACGGTGCAATCTTTTGCGCCTCGCGTTGGTCAGCCGCCCACTGCCCTTGGGCATAGGCCGGGTTCTCGAAATACTGGCCGGTGGAACTCACCACGGACTGTTTCAGCCCGTAGATGTCCCACGCGCCCATGTTGCCCGCGTCGTCGACGATGGTGTAGCTACCATCGTCATACATGATTTTTTCCATGTCTGACCCCTTGTTAAACCGGGCCGATTAAGGACGGTCGCTGGTGGTGAGCGTTTCCGCGTAAATGTCGAAGGTGCCGCCCGCGTTCACGTCCAGCAGGATTTCGAGGTTTTCCACGGGCCGTGGCTTGCCGTCGCTGCCCATGATCAGTGCCGTATTGAGCATGTGATTCATGAGGCTGTGCGGGATGAAGTCAACCACCATCAGACCGGCCTGCGGAACCTTGCCGTAGGTCTTTTGGTAGAACTCATTGCGCGCCACGGGCACGGTCTCGAATTCCTCCGAGTCGTCGCGCCGCACGCGGATGCTGTTGATGGATGCCAGAGTGCCGAACACCATCAGGCGTTGCAGCTGCTCGCCGCTTTTGCCGTAAGGGATTTTGATGCTTTCTTCCACGGCACCCGACAGGGTTTTCTGTGAAGAACGGATGCGTTTGATCAGCGTGTTGCGGCTGGGCACGTCAACCTCGGCCATGGCGATGACCTTGGACGCGGCGCTGGCCACATACACGCCGATATCGAATTCCAGGGTAGCCGACTGGACGCCCGCCTCCTGAGTCATCGCATAGCAGCCCATGGTTTTGGCCGCTTCGTCAACGCCGCCGCGCTCGGTGAAGTCGATTTCCAGAATCGCCGCGTCGGTGGCGTTGCCCTTGTAGGCGTTGAGCGCGTGGCAATGGGCCGAAGTCTTCCAGCGTTGCTTCTCGCCATTGTTGACGTTGAGCACGATGTTGGACAGCAGCGCCTTGGTGATGTTGCCCTCGCAGAACAAGAAAATCTTGTTGTAGGTGCGGCCCAAAGGAATCGGCACCGTGGCCCGCTGGCTGATGCCGACGTTTTCGACTTGTGGGAGTTTGATCAAACGGGTCATGGTGTGGTCGCCTTTGAGAGTTTCAGGGGTTGCCGATCAGCGATCAGGCCAGCGCGGTCTGCACCAGGGGGCGGGTGAACGAAATTTTGTTCAGAACGAAAATCGTGCCCAGAACGATGGCCGTGGTGACAACGGCGTTTTTGACTTGAGACTGCATGGTTTGCCTTTCGGTGTGGTGAAGTTTGGAGAGAAAGAACCCGCATTGAAAGGCCCAGCACGTACGCTCGTAAAGGGGGAGCACGTACGTACGGGATCAGCGCCTCAATTTGTTGGTTTTTTCACCGAAGGTGTCCCGGTTGAAGTCTTTTTCGTAGTACGTGATGTGCGTTTCCCGGTCGCTAATTGCCTTGGTTTTGAGCGCGTTGATCTGGTCATAGGGCACATCCAGCACCTTCGCCATGCGGTCTTTGTCGCTGGACTCGCGCAGCGCGTGACACCGGATGTACATGCACGATGACCAGAAAGCCTTGTCGGCATCGGCCGGCCGCTGGCAGGCCGCGATGATCACCAGGCGCTGGTGCCGCCCGCGCTTGGTGCAATTGCGCCACGGTGCCGGTGCCCAGGTGGGCCGTGTCACCAGCTCCAATTCCTCGACAACAAACACCAGATCACCGGCCATGAAAACCACCTTGCACAGCGCGGCAAAGTCGCGCTTGAATTCGTCCTTGTCGTACTCGGTGTCATCGTGCGGCTGCCAGATCATTTTGAAGGCTGGCTTTTTCATGGCCGCGATCACTTGCCGCACGTCAGAAACGACGATGCCGCGATCAGCGTATTCCTTGAGCGGGTCAAAGATCACAAGGCGCGTCGGCTTCAATTCGTCCAGGGCTTCATTGACGCCCACGCCCTTGCCGCTGCCGGTGGTGCCGACAAACGCCCGCACATCGGCGCGCTTAAGTGCTGGCGCTGCCATCGCCGCCCTTCCCGCCCGCCGCTGCTGCCTGCTCTGCGAAGTACGCCTTTTGCTGCTGACGCACCTTGTAGGTCACATAGACCGATGGGCCCAGCGATGCTGCCAGCATGGCGTACGGGCCATAGTCGCTCAGCGCGCCGCGCATGTCCCAGCCGTTGCGTCTGGCGATGGCTGCCAGCGGCTCTGCGAATTCCTCGCGCTTTTTCTTGCCCCAGAGCTGCTCGAATTGTTCATCGGTCAGCCAGTTGATCAAAGGCCGGGCGGGCGCTACCACCAGATCAAGCAAGTCCAAAATATCGGCCTTCACCGTGTCGATCTGCTGGCGCTCCTGTTTGGCTTCCTGCTGCTGGGCCGCGCCCTGGCTGCTGGCCGCGTGTTGGTTCAGGTCGCTCAGCACCGAATCTATGTCGGCTTCCACACTGCGTGGCGCTGCGGCCTGCGGCTCACCCTTGACCGTGGCGTCTGACACATCGGCAGACTTTTGAATTTTCGTGACCATCAGATAGCTCCAAGCACGCCCCAGCCGGGCCGTTTTGTTTCAGTTTTTTTTGTCTGTGGCGCATCGTCAGTAGCGGCGATGGCTGGCGCGGGCGGTGCGGGTGGTTCGGCCTGCAGCACCGGCTTTGCTGGCGATGGTGCACCGATCAGGGCGCGCAATTTTTCGTCACAGTCGCCTGTACGTGCGAAGCCTTGAAAGCCGCAGCGCGGCTGCCGGCATGAAACGCACACCAGGCGGGATTTTGTGAGGGTGTATCTGGCCTCGGGCTGCCCGCAGACCGGGCAGGCGCCCAGGCCGATGAGGTTTTCATCGGCCATGGCGATCAAGCCGCTACTGAGATCAGCCGTGCCAAGTCGGCAACGGCTTTGCGCACGTCGCCGTACGTGGCTTCGTGCTCGATCTGGGCAAGTGCTGCCAGATTTTCCGCCCGTTTGTCGGACGGCGATGCAGTTTTTTTGGCCGCTGTTTTGGCCGGGGAAGGTTTCGAGGTTGCCATTGTTGACTCCGAAGAATCAGCAAGGTGCGCATCAGGGCGCGATTCTAAGCCGATTTCCCGTACGTAGCGCCACTGCCCTGAAACTTCAAAAAAAAACGCGCCTGCATCGTCCTGATGCGGCGCGTACGGGTTTTGACCCCGACCCATCCCCTTCAATGTCAAGCAGTCTTCCCTGCCGCTGCCGGTGCCCTGGCGCCGTTTTAGTACGGGATATCGTCCGCGTCCACCTTCGTTGCCTTTGCGCCCTTGGGCGCACTCGATAGGAATCCGGCTTTGAGAGCTGCAAGCTCTTCCCTGCCGCGTTTAGCGGCCTCGGATTGTGGATAACTGGCAGTTTCTGAAGGGGTAGGGGATGTTGAATTAAATCCCTGATACCCCTGCGGTATACCCTGCGGTAAATCGTCCATCGGTGACTCGGGAAGCCGCGTGGTTGCTAGGTTTTCTGACCTTTGGAGCCTGCGGGAAACCCTGTGGTTTATCGTTTTGGTCGCGGCTATATTTTTGTCGCGTGGCACGATCTTCAGACGGAGTTGGCCTTGTGCCTCGTTGCTTGCCGCGTTGCGCCATACGTGGCGGGCTTTGATGAGGTCATCCACCACCCGCCGCACTTGCCAGTAGGACGGCCCAGGGCGGCGCCTGCCGCGTTCTGGGATGGGCGGGGTGCATAGCTCCATCAGGCGGTGATACCCGCCCAGGAACTCGCCTGTCTTGAAATCGGTGTGTGCCAGCAATAGCAGGTAAATCTGCGTTGCCAGCGGGTCACGCAAAACGTGAAGGAGGCTGTTCAGTTCGCCTTGTTCAAGGCGTAGGAATTCGGGGACTCGGAGTGTTGCGGGGAGGGTCACGCCTCGCCCGTTCTGTCGATGGTGTCCAGTGCAGCGCGAATAAATGCCCGCTCGGTGGCGGGCATCTTTTCCAGCTTCGCCACCCAGCGGTTGGCTTTGCGCTTGAGGCGCTCACGCTCACGAAACCCGGTGCCGGGGTTGTAGGTGCGGCGCGCTGCCATCGCCGCTTCTGGCGTGCCAATGGTCAGCTGGAAAGGCCAGTGCGGGTCGATGCGTTTTTTGTCATTGCTTGACCAGCCCGCAGGGGTCACCCAATCCGTGAAGGGCTGGCCCATCGCGTCGAGGCCAAGCGGCAGTTCAACGGTTGCGGCGTCCTCTGGCTGCTTCATGGCGCCACGCGGCAGGCGCTGGGCATAGGGCATGCCCGCTGGCCCAGCTGGCAGGCGTCCGGGTCGTGACAGGTGGCGCCCTGCCCTTGCAGCTGCTTTTGAATCAGCAGCAGGCTGGCGATCACAGCGCCCAGCTTGTCAGCGGGGATAAACGCACAGTTGCGGATGTCGTTTGTCTGGCCTTCAATGGTCAGCAGCGCACCAGGGCCGGTGCGGGCGTGAATCAGTCTGCCCTCTACGGTGTCAAACGTCAGGGCGATGCGGTCGCTGAGTCGTACGGTGGCGCTGCTCATGCGCCCACCAGCAGGAAAGCGAACTTGACGCCCAGGGGGAAGCCGACACCGCAGCCCAGGGACAGCACAAGACCCCTGAGGAAATACCGGGCCACCTCAATGAGTGCGTACGGAACTCTCATGCTGCCTGCCCGTGGCAAGGGTCGATCAGGGCCATGGGCTCCCCGTAGGCGGTGGCAATGCGCCCGGCCACCAGCAGCAAGTCCGACACGCTGCCGCAGCGGCTGGCCGCTCTGAGGTCGGCGCGGAACTCGATCAACTCGGTGTGGCTCCAGCCTTCCCAGCCCATGGGCATCCGCCTTTGCAGCTGGGCCAGCTTTAGGCAGATGACGACGCGGCGCTCGGTGATGGACATGGTGGCGGTGCTCATGCTGCCGCCTCTGCGTCCTGCTTGGCAATGTCCAGGGCTTCAGCTTCGGCTGCGGCCTTGCACAGCATGTCGGCCATGCTGCGTGCGCCCTCTACTGTCATGTCCCATTGGAACGAAAGGCCAGCGCCACGGGCGAACAGGCCAACTGTGGTCGGCGTGTCGCTCAGGTGGTGATGGTGAGCGTGAAGCTCCAGGTCTTTGTTCCCGCAGAAATTGCGCGGGTAAAAAACGGTGGGTGCTGGGGGTGTGACTGAGCCTACTGGCCCATCAGAATTGGTTCGCATCGTTGAGTCCTCACTCGGTGATTCGCACAGTCCGCATCACCCGAAGGGCCACCGGCTTGAGGAATTTTTGATGCGAACCCTGCTGCATGCATGTGGTTCAAAGCCGGTGGCAGCGCGAATGTAGAGCAAGACCATTGCAGTGCGCAACCCCCTAGCTCCTAGCGCCAAATCCGTGGCTCCGTTATCGTACGTACGGGAATTGATCTAAAAAGGGGCAGAAATGCGTGATGTGAACACCGTGCTGGATAGTGTCAAACAGGCTCACAAAATAGGGTCTGATTACAAGCTCGCCATGTTCCTCGGGATGGGGTCTGGCAACCTGAGAAACTACCGACATGGGCGCAGTTTGCCCGACGAAAAAGCGTGCGCAAAACTGGCTGAGGCGTTGGGCGAAAAACCCGACCTTTTGGTGGTCGAAATGCAGGCTCAGCGCGCCCGCGATGACGACACCCGGCAAATTTGGGTGAACCTTGCCAAAAGGCTCCAGGCGGGCTTCGCAAATGTCAAAATGCTGGCAGTGCTTGCTATCGTTTCAATAGCTGCTCACGCCCTCCCCGCTTGGGCTGCAATCGCTTTTGCTTCGTCAGTCGCCCAAGCGTCTGTATATTATGTTAACTAATACCGATCATCCCCGGCATTGAAGTGCGACGCCAAAGGTTTGGGCCTCGCTCTCAAGCCATTTCTCACTGCTACGCCCCACCGCCGAAAGGCACCTGACCCAAAGCTTGTAGGACGATGGAGCAAGCTCCTCAGGCGCGCTTGTGGACCCTGCAAACTGTGGCGATGAAACAAGCACACTTCCAATTTCCTGGTTTGCGGACTCTCTGCGCTTCACTTGCAGTTTTGATGGCCGCTGGCGTTGTCCTGGCGCAGCCTTCGCCAGAGGCTGGCGCGCAGGCGCTTCAGGCCAGATACACCGCCCTGGCCCCGCAATTGACGAAAAACGAGTTTGGTCGCCCGCTGGTGATCGAATCCACCGAATCCGACAAGTCGGTCAGCGGACACGCCTATGCGGTCATCAACTACCCGTTTGCGACCGTTGCCGCCGCCTTCAAGGACCCTGACAACTGGTGTGAAGTACTGATCCTGCATCTGAACACCAAATATTGCCGGGCCGAGGGCGACGGTACCCGGTCGGTGCTGGTGGTCGCGGTGGGGAAAAAACACCCGCAGGAGATCCGCGACGCCTACAACCTGAGTTTTGACTTCAGGCCCGGCGTGTCCACGCCAGAGTATCTGGCGGTGCAGATGAACGCCGACAAAGGCCCTGTGGGTACCCACAATTACCGCATCAACTTTCGGGCGGTCCCGATTGTCGGCGGCAAAACCTTTCTGCACCTGCAGTATTCGTACGGCTATGGGCTGGCCGGGCGCATGGCCATGCAGGGTTATCTGGCCACCATGGGCAACGGAAAACTGGGGTTTACCCAGATCGAGCGAACCAGCGGTGGCACGAAAGCGTATGTAGAGGGCATGCGCGGCGCGGTGGAGCGCAACACCATGCGTTATTACCTGGCCATTGATGCTTACCTGGCGTCGCTGAACAGCGCTGCTCCAGAACAGGTGGAAAAACGCCTGCAGCACTGGTTTGATGCCACCGAGCGTTATCCGCGCCAGTTGCACGAAGTGGAGCGCAACGCCTACCTGACGATGAAGCGCACCGAGCACCGGCGTCAACACGCCGGCCCGTGATGCGCTGAAAGCCGGCTACTTGTTGCGCAAAATCTGGCGCGCGGCAGCCATGTCGCGGTCGAACAGCGCCTTGGCATCGCGGCGGCAGGCGGTACGCTCCGCAGCGGCCAGTGTGGCGCACTCTTCGAGATAGACCTTGTAGCCGCCGCCTGCCTCGTTGATCGCGGTACGGTATTTTTGCTGCGGGGTGACGTCGGCCACCGCACCGCGCGTGATCAGGCTGTCCTCCATCGATGCGGGCTGGGCCATGACGGCTGAACCGGCTGCAAGCAGCGCGGCAGACAGCAACAAAGCGACAATTTTTTTAGACATGTGCGAGTCCCAGGTTGGCCGCATATGCGGTCGGTGATGGATGAAGCGGAAAGCGGAAAGCGGAAAGCCGAAAGTGCGGAAAGGATTTATGGGCGCCCGGAGCTGTTGGGCGTGTGCTGATGGTCAAGCGGTGGCTTGTCTGGCATGTTTTTCGAGTCAATACGCGCTTTGATGCCGGCCGGGCTGTTGGCGGCCTTTTCCGCCAGCGCTTGTTGCTCGCTGCCATCGGCTTGCGGGCCCTTGTTTTTGTGCCCTGACGGGCTTGGCGTGGGATGGCTTGAGAGGGGTTTCATGAAAGCTCCAGGGTACGGGTTGAACTCAACAGGGTGAATGGATTGATTTTTCACCTTACGCCGCACCCTGCCCCCCGTGCCGTCAGTGTGCAAGCAGCCTGCCTGTAGGACGGGCAGGCCAGTCCCGATACATGGGGCGAAAAAAAACAGGCCCGAGGCCTGTTTTTCAGGAAAGCGCCGCTCCTGCAATCAGGGACGCAGCGTCATCTGGCCACGAATTTCACCGCCTGGGAATTTGGCGGTGTGGATATTGGCGTACCACTTGCCGGCGATCAGGTCGGCCGCCTGCGCCGCGGTCAAGGTGGCCTGGCCGGCCATGGGGCTGGTGACAGGATTGTTGAAGGGCAAAGCCACACCGGCGTTGGCGCCGACCATGGCGGGGCCATGGAAGTGGCCTGCCGTCGCTGGGCCGCTCAGGCCGTCGTAGGTCATTTTCCATTGCAACAGGTTGGTGTCCTTGTTCAGCACCGCGTCCACTTGGCCGGTGGCGTTGGTGGCTGCGGGCGGCACCTCGTTGGCGCCGCGCAGCTGTGTGGTGAATGCAAGCTGGGTCGATTTTGGCGTCATCATGCCGCAACCGGTGACGAGCACCACAACAACAGTGGCTGCGAAAAACGCGCGAAGGCTTTGGCGGTGGGTCTTGGTCATGGGTGGCTCCGAATGTAAAAGAGTCGGCCATGCTACTGGAAAAGTACATCACGCCTTGTAGGACGGAGCCTTGTCCCGCTTTTGACCAGGAGATTCCGCCAGATACCAGATACGACCCGAACGACCACGCACCACTGTAGTTTGACTAAAAAAGGGCTTTATCCCAAACTGGTATTGAGTTGGAAGCTATGGAATTAATAGCGATCTGCAAGGGCGCCCTGGTCCTATCGGCGAAACCGGTGCATGCCGACACCCCGGGCCAGGCATGGGTGTGTCGGTGCCGGTGACGTGGGACGAGTGGCCAGGTCTTGGCAGCGGCGCGCACTGGCACTGCGCCAACATCGACCCACGCATGCAGCTTGGCAACCTGCCGTGGGAGGGTTATGAGGCGGCAAGGCGTCGCTTGGCTGGGCCCATGAAAACGCTGGGGTTGACTGCCCGCAAAGTGTGAGGCGTCGCCTGCGTAGGACGCGCATCACAGTCCCATGCGGGATGTGCTGACACGCTGGCAGCCGCTCAGGCGCTAACACTTTCTATTGATGCCGCCTACGCTGGATCTGGATGTCGATACAACCGGGCACTGCATCCATCGGTGCCATGTTCTGCCGGAGACCTTCATGAAAAAAAATGCTTCACACCATCAGACTCCCTGGCGCGGCGCCGCCGCCGTTCCGGGGCTGTGCGCCGTCGTTGCGCTGCTGCTGCTGACCGGCTGCCCGCAATCGAAGTTGCCCGATGTCCCGCCGAGCGTGCCGCAGCCCAAGGCGTCGCTGCATCTGTTTCACCACTCGTTTGAAATTTAATGGTGTCTCACCCGTCTTACCGCTCTGTTGCCGGCCTCTGCCTGATTGCCGTGGCAGCTGTGCTGCCCGCTTGCAACGCGCTACGTGGCGCGCCTGAAGCCAATGCACAAACTGTAGAGATCGACGGCGCCAGCTATCGGGTGGAAGAGCTGACCGCCAGCACGTGGACGGCTGTGGGCCCGGCCTCTGCGCCGGAGGGGCCGCAAAAAACCGCCAGCCTGCGCAAGGCGATTGAAAAGGCGTCTAACTGCAAGGTTACCGACAGCAGCTACACCGGCCGCAACGGCGCATTGGCCGCACAGGTCGATTGCGGGGGGACGCTCAAAAATTGAAGAAAAACAGGCTGCTGGCCCCTACCCCGCTTGCGTAACCAGCTATCAAATATATAGCGGATACAAAGCTTCACGAAATCGCATTGATGCCCCGCATAACTTTACCTGCCATGGCCCGAATAGATGCAGGGCTGGCAGACACTGACCCTATCAACCACCAGGAGCTTCCCATGATGACCCCCCGTATCCGCGACCTCTCACTTGCTGCGCTGCTTGTCCTGGCTGCTGCCGCGCCCACCATGGCGCAGGTCAGCATCAACATCAATCTGGCGCCACCCCAGCCCCAGTACGAAGCGGTGCCAGTGCTGGCGCCCAACCAGGTGTGGGCACCTGGCTACTGGGCGTGGAACGGTGACCGCCATATCTGGGTGCGCGGCCGGACCATTGCCAACCGCGAAGGTTATAAATGGGCACCTGACCGCTGGGAGCAAAAAGGTGGCGGGTATTACCGGCAGCCCGGCTACTGGGTGCGCGATACCCAGTACGTTTATGTGAAAGAGAAGAAAGAAAAGAAGGACAAGAAATTCAAGGACAAAGACTGGGACAACGGAAAGCACCACGGCAAAGGGAAAGGCAAAGGGCACGGCAAGGACGATTGAGCGCTCTCCGCGGCAGCCTGCCCCGCGCTTGCAGCGGGGCGCACAACAGGCAAAAAAAAGCTGGCACCAGGCCAGCTTTTTTATGTCATCGACACGACCTAGGCGGCAGCCCTCAGAGCATGGCGCAGTGCCTTGATCTGGTCATGGTTGCGCTGTGCGCCCTGTGCCTGGCGCTCCACCACCGCACGAATGTCTGAGGGCAGATCCTCCTTCAGCGCATTGCGGTAGCGGGCCAGTGCCGCATCTTCGCCGCGCTCGCACTCGTCCAGCATGGCCAGATCGGTGTAGCCGCTGAGTGCGCCTCGCACCGCCACCCAGCCGCGGTGCATGGCGCCGCTGGCAGTGCCCCCCTCGTCGGGCTCGCCGCCGAGTTGGCGAATATGGGTCACCAGCTCAAGGCCGGCGCTGCGGCATTCATCGGCATGGCGGGTCAGCAGGGTTTTGATGTCCTGCGCCTTGACATGTTCGGCGCATTCCTTGAAACCGTATTCTCCATCGCGGCAGGATTCCAGCAGGTCGTTGAGGGTTTCAATCACTTCTTCCCTGCCTGCGACATTGCCAACCACCCGGTTGGTCCCCAGTTGCTGATCGGCCCGATACCAGGCGGCTCGGCTGGCCGCCTCGGCCTCTTGCCAGCTCAGGGTGGAACGCTCGCGCTGGCTGGTCCAGGACGCCGAGAGATCGGCATGTGCGTCGTCAAAACTGCCACTGGCCTTGCTCCGGCCCAGATAGCCCAGCCGATAGGCCGGTGCGTAATCGTCATAACCCCGGCCCGCCTGGTAGTAGGGTTCTTTTGTGTATTGGTCGTGCCAGTAGGCTTCTTCGGCGGTTGGGTTGATGGCTTCGGCTGCAGCCTTGCCACCCAGTCCCCCGGCCACCGCACCCACCACTGCCCCGGCGACAGCACCCACGGGGCCGCCCACTGCGCCGGCGGCGGCACCAGCCAGCGCGCCACCAGCAGCAGCGCCCAGTCCGGTCCCCACCGGGTGCGCGCCGGGTGCGTCGGTAATCGGGTCAAGATTGAAATTACGGTCTGTGTTTTTGTCTTCCAGTGCCATGGCATTGCTCCTTCAAGCGTGTTGGTGAAACAGATCCAGGACTGAATACATGTGCTGCTTTTCAGTCCAGAAACGCATCGTGGTGGAAGGCCACTACGCACGCGGTCAGGCTGGAACAAACTGGTCTGTAGGAGAAAGCGCCGTGCTTCAGCGTCACCCGTCAAGCGCCGGGTAACGCCGGAAAATGCCCTCTTCATTGAAGGCAATGCGGCGCGTACTGGCCAGATAGGCAGCCAGGCGCCGGTGCTGTGCCACGCTGGCGTGCAGGCTGGCTACCTGTGGCGCTCGCCGCAGGGCGCGGCGGCTGGTCTCTGGAAAGGCATAGCGCAGACCTTCGACCAGCTGGAACAGCGACAGATCGGCATAACTCAGGCGCGCGCCCACCAGGTGCCCGTTGCCCGCCGGGTTGCGTGCCAGCACGCTTTCAAACCAGGCCAGAAACTTCGGGATGCGTTGCTCCCGAAAGGCCTTGGCGCGCGCCACCGCCGCATCCTGCTGGTCTTCGTAAAACAGATGCATGGCCAGCGGGTGATGGGTGTCGTGAACTTCAGCGACTGCATCGGCGATGGTCAGCTGCAACTGGTGTGTCCACAGGCGTTTGACCTCACTCTTGCCAACCAGGCCCAGACGCGGGCCGAGGTAAAGCAGGATGGCGGCCGTCTGGCCAATCACGACCCGGCCGTCAATCAGAAACGGTGGTGCAAAGGGTGGGTGCTGCTGCGCCGGACTCTGCATCACAGTCATCATGGCCGCAACGCCCTGCCCCTGATCTTTCGGTCCGCGCGCCACATCCACATAAGGGGCGCCTGCAGCCTCCAGCGCCAGGCGCACAAACTCGCCCCGCCCCTGGATACCGGGCCAGTAATGCAGCTGATACGTCATGGCAGCCCCTTCTCTCAAAAAAAATAGGCGAAAACAGCCTCTAGCCCTTTGCTAGCGGGCGCAAGCAGCTATCGTAATGATAGCAACTTATCCGCCAGCCTTGACGCCCAGGCGCCAGAGCGAGGTGGTTTCAGCCGCCCTGGCGGTGTGCAGCGCGTCCTGCGCGTCCATCACCTTGGGGTGTAGCGGCCGGGTGTCCAGCTTCGACAAGACCTGCAGGCCCGCCACCTCCATCCAGGCCAGCAGATCGCCGCGGGGCCGCAATCCCAGGTGTTCGGCCAGATCCGACAGGATGAGCCAGCCCTCGCCGCCCGGCACCAGGTGCGCCGCCAGACCGTCGAGAAAGCCGCGCAACATGCGGCTGTCCGGGTCATAAACCGCGTGTTCAAGCGGTGAGCTTGGGCGCGCAGGCACCCAGGGCGGGTTGCAGACGATCAACGGTACGCGGCCCTCGGGAAACAGGTTCACCTCGTGCAACTCCACCCGACCGCTGAGGCCCAGACGCTGCAGGTTGTCGCGGGCACAGGCCAGGGCGCGCGGGTCCTGGTCGGTGGCCAGTACGCGCTGTACACCGCGCTGCGCCAATATCGCCGCCAGCACGCCAGTGCCTGTGCCAATGTCAAAGGCGACGCTCTCTGAGGCCATGGCTGCTGGCAAGGGCGCATTGGCCAGCAGCGCGAGGTATTCACCCCGAACCGGCGCAAACACACCGTAATGCGGGTGGATCTTCGCACCATCCATCGCCGCAATCGCCAAGCCCTTTTTTCGCCACTCATGGGCACTGATCAGGCCCAGCAGCTCACGCATCGGTACGAGGTATCCGCCTTGCGACACATCGCCGGGGCCATACACCTGGCTGCAAGCCAGTGTGACATCGGGCGCGCGCCGCAATGCCAGGTGGTGCGCGCCATCAAACTCCAGCAGCAGCATGGACAGCGTGCGTGCCCGCTGCGATTGGGCCTGGCGATGCAGGTTGAAAACGTCCTGAGGCGCTTCTGCTGTCAGCTGCTTTTTGGGTCTTTTGGGCTTGTCGATACGCCGGGCGATGGCCTGCAGGAGTTGCCGCGCATTTTGAAAGTCACCGCGCCACAAAAGGGCCGTGCCTTCGCTGGCCAGCCGGAAGGCGGCATCTGCGCTGAGGGTGTCGTCTGCGATCTGCAGGCGTTTGGGCGGCGGTGCGCCACTTTCAGAACGCCAGCGCGCAGAGCGGGCCTCACCGGCTTCGGTCCAGTGAACCAGCGACGTCATGCCGATACGCCACGCAAGCGCGGAAAGAGAAAATGCATTGGATCGGCCAGGTCAATTAACAACCGGCCATTATCCCGCTCCCCGTCAACCGGAGACGCGCGCGTCAGCGGCTGTCTTTGCCCTCGGGGCCGCTCAACGGCGCCAGGTCCGACGAATAGGTGCGGTCACCAATCGTCAACTCACTGCCTTGTTGCCACGCCGCCTCAAACGCCGCAAGCTCTTCAGCAGTGGCTCGCTCGTATTTGCGCACATTGGCTGAGCGTTCCGCCTCGGGGGTGGATGTGTCGTCGCCAGCTGCAGCGGGCTCACCACGCTCCGGGTCAAAACCCTTGAGCTCCGGGTTGACGCGCCAGTAAACCGCAGCCACCCCCACCCCATAACGGGCCAGCGCATTTTTTGCCATGGACGCGCCCAAGGCCTGCAAGGGTCGGGGCCTGCCCTGTTCACTGTCCATGAAGTCCGTCGAGAGGTCCACCATCACCACAAAGCTGTGGCCGCGTTTGTCGGCGCGCACCACCTTGAAGCGGTAGCTCCCGCTCAGAATGCCCTGGCCTTGCATCGTGGTTTTGACCGAGTCAAAAAGCATTTCACGGCGAAACGCCATGCGCTCATCAAGATTCATCTTGACCGGTGCAGTCTCTGGGCCCTGCCCTGCTTCCCGGGTACCGTGCGACGAGGAAAACAAATTTTGAAAAAATGACATGACGTAAACACCCCTGTCCTGGAGATGGGCCAGCCCTGTAGCGATTTATCAGGTATGAATTCTTCTGGGTTGTCTCGTTGACCGCGCTCAGGGCGCTTGCAACTTGCCTCGCATGGCCCCATGCTAATCTTTTAGTTACAGCTTGTCATCTCCTGACACATGGCAGTTTGAGGGCCTGTCCGTGTGACAAATGACGGAAATACGGGTCAATTTTCAGAACCTGTCACACAGCGGTCACACCGGGCTCCAAAGCGGGACAGTAGGCTTTCTCCCACATCCGCAAAAGCTCCTACCCGATAGGCGCACACCGCGCTCATGCCAATACTCTGGCATCAACTTCTGGAGGCAGCATGTCTTTTGCACTTTATATGGTCGGTTTTGCAATCTTTCTGGGCGGCCTGGTATGGGGCGCCTTTGTGGCGGGCGTACCGCCGATTTACATCGGCATTGGCTCACTGGTGATTCTGGGGATTGGCATCTTCAGCGCCGTGGGACGTACCCGCAGCAAAGACCCTTCCTGAGTGCTGGACCCAACCGGCAGCGCCGGGGTCAAAATCCGCGAAGCCTCCCTGGCGCCAAATCGCTGGGTTGAGGTCGAAAAAATTGTCATCAGGCGCCACGTCTACCAGGGCGGCGTTGACCCATCAAAAAAGGGTTTCGGGATGATCCGGAGTCCTTTTTTTCGTGGGTCAGGATGATTTGGCCCCCAGACCCATGGACCTTGAAATCACTTCTTTCATGATCTCATTGGTACCTCCGTAGATGCGCTGCACACGCGCGTCGGCGTAGGCGCGGGTGATGGGGTACTCCCACATATAGCCGTAGCCGCCAAAGAGCTGCACACATTCATCCATGACCCTGCACTGCAGGTCGGTGGTCCAGTACTTGGCCATGCTGGCAGTGGCGGTGTCGAGCTTGTCAACAGCCAGCAGTTCGGTACATTTGTCGACGAAGACGCGCGCCACCTGCACCTGCGTCTGCAACTCGGCCAGCGTGTAACGCGTGTTCTGGTAGCTGGCCACGGGTTGACCGAAGACCTTGCGTTCCTTCACGTAGGCCACCGTCCAGTCGATGGCCGCCTGCGCAGAGGCGACGGCTGTGATGGCGATCTGCAGCCGCTCCCAGGGCAGTTGCTCCATCAGGCAGATGAAACCACGGTTTTCATGCGTTTCGCCCCCCAGCAGATTGGCTGCGGGAACACGCACATCCGAGAAAAACAGTTCCGACGTATCCTGGGCCTTGAGCCCCAGTTTTTTCAGGCGCTTGCCGACAGAAAAACCGGGCAGGCCGCGCTCCACCAGCAGCAGGCTGGTGCCCTTCGCACCCGCTGCCGGGTTGGTCTTGGCCACCACCACCACCAGGTCGGCGTGCCAGCCATTGGTGATGAAGGTTTTGCTGCCATTGAGCAAATAGCTGCCATCGGCCTGTTTGATCGCCGTGGTTTTCACGCCCTGCAGATCAGAGCCGGCAGCAGGTTCACTCATCGCAATCGCGCCCACCATCTCGCCGCTGGCGAGTTTGGGCAGGTACTTGAGTTTCTGCGCCTCTGTGCCGTAATGAAGGATGTAGGGGGCAACAATTTCGCTGTGCAGGCTGTAGCCGATGCCGCTGTAACCGCCGTATGCGAGTTCTTCCATCTGAACCACTGAATACAACTTGTCCGCGCCCGATCCGCCATAGGCTTCGGGCATGGTCATGCATAAAAACCCGTTGAGGCCTGCCTTGTTCCAGACGGCGCGATCCACATAACCCTGCTCCTCCCACTGCTCGTGAAAAGGCGCAATTTCTTTGTCGCAGAACTTGCGAAAAGCGTCGCGAAAGGCTTCGTGGTCGCTGTTGAAAAGGGTGCGTTCGATCATGGTATGTCCTCCGTGGTCAGGCGGCCTTGGCACCGGCCATCGCTGATTTGACGATGCGCGCGTAGTTGCCAATAAATATGTTGTTGAGCACGGCATCGCCGATGCCGCGCTTGCCCAGGTTGTCGATGACGTCCCGCAGGTCGGCATAGTCATTGAGCATCCGGTTGGGCCATACGCCTTCCATGTCGGTGCCGAAGGCCACGTGCTCTGGCCCGACCAGGTCGCACATGCGCATGATCTCGTCAGCGTAGCCGGCCTTGCTGTTCACCGGGTAGCCTGGGTCGCTGCCCAGCCGCAGGCACCAAAGGCCGATCGCACCGCCACGCGCTGCAATCTTGCGGGCAAGGGCCAGCGGCAGTGACCGAGCCATGTAGCCCACGTCCGAGGGCGTGCCGCCGACTGGCGAGATCCAGGAGTGCGACCAGACCATGGCTGCGGGCGACGCGTCCATTGCGCCATCGACCAGCGATCCCGTGCCGTGCGCCAGGTCCACCACCATGCCCAGCCGCGCGCATTCGGCCACCACCTGCGCGCCCAGCGGCGTCAGGCGCCCATGCTGGGGTGCGGCGGTTTGATGGTCGCCCAGCGGCGTGCGGATGTAGTGCACCAGCTGCATGTGGCGCACACCCATGGCGTGCGCCTGCGCCAGCCGAGCAATGTCACCTTCGATGAAGTTGGCCGATTCGCAGGCCAGCAGCACGCGCGGCTCACCGGCCAGTGCCCCGTCCACATCAGCGGTGGTCAGCGCCTTGGCGACCTTCCATTGCGCAAGGCGCGCTTCGTAGTCCTTGACCAGGTCCTGCCAGTAGACCCAGATCGCGCCCGGCTTGGGCTCTTCGACCTGCACCAGTCGTCCGCTGGCCGAAATCCATTTGCGGTCGTCCACCACCGCCCAGGCCAGCAGCGTGATGCCGTTCTCACGCATGTGCTTGTCCAGGTCCAAACCGAACAAGCGCGGCAGGAACATGCCGTAATGTGAATGCATGTCGGCCACGTAGGGCTTGCGCACGGTGGTCTGTGCGCCTGCGTGCGATGCCAGTCCAGCCAAAGCGGCTGCGCCCAGCAATGCCACCTGGCGGCGGTTGATCTCGGTCTTTTCCATGCTGTTGCGCCTCCTGCTGTCGCCATTTTCACAAAGCGATTGCTTTGTGAAATGAATATACTCCATCATCGCCTTTTGCCAGCTGGAGCACCCATGACCGAAGCATTCATCTACGACGCCATACGCACACCCCGTGGCAAAGGTAAAAAAGACGGCAGCCTGCATGAGGTCAAACCCGTCAACCTGCTGGCCGGCGTACTGACCGAGCTACAGCGCCGCAACGGCTTTGACACGGCCCAGGTCGACGATGTGGTGATGGGCGTGGTGTCGCCGATTGGCGAACAAGGTTCGGTGATTGCCAAGGTGGCAGCGCTGAAGGCCGGCTGGGATTTCCGCGCCTCCGGCGTGCAGATCAACCGTTTTTGCGCGTCGGGCCTGGAGGCCGTCAATATGGCCGCGCAAAAAGTACGCTCCGGCTGGGAAGACCTGGTGGTGGCCGGCGGGGTCGAAAGCATGAGCCGGGTGCCCATCGGCTCGGACGGCGGCGCTTGGGCGCAGGACCCGGAAACCAACAGCGCGACCTTGTTCGTGCCTCAAGGCGTGGGCGCTGACCTGATTGCCACCATCGAAGGGTTTAGCCGCGCCGACGTGGATGCCTTTGCGATGGAAAGCCAGAAACGCGCTGCCAAAGCGCGTGAGGCAGGTTATTTCGATCATTCGGTGGTGCCGGTCAAGGACTTCCTTGACCAGACCATTCTGGCGCAGGACGAATTCATCAAACCGCAGACCACGCTGGAAGGCCTGGCCTCGCTCAAGCCAGCGTTTGAACAGATGGGCGCCATGGGTTTTGACCAGGTGGCGCTGACGCGTTACCCGCAGGTCGAACGCATCCACCACGTCCACCACGCAGGCAATTCTTCGGGCATCGTGGACGGCGCGGCGGCTGTATTGATCGGCTCGGAGGCCGCGGGAAAAACGCACCGACTGACGCCACGTGCACGTATCGTGGCAGCAGCACTCAGCGGGGCCGACCCGACCATCATGCTGACCGGCCCAATGCCAGCCGCACGCAAGGCACTGGCCAAGGCGGGCATGACGATAGACCAGATCGACCTGTTCGAGGTCAACGAAGCCTTTGCCGCCGTGGTCATGCGTTTCATGAAAGAAATGAAGGCGCCGCACGACAAGGTCAATGTCAATGGCGGCGCGATAGCCATGGGCCACCCGCTGGGCGCCACTGGCGCCATGATCCTCAGCACCCTGATTGACGAGCTGCACCGGCGCAAGCTGCGTTACGGCCTGGCCACGCTGTGTGTGGGCGGCGGCATGGGCATTGCCACAATTGTTGAAAGAATTTGATGAAGACTCTTCAATACGAACTGGCCGACGGTATCGCCACGATCACTTTCGACGAGCAAGGCTCGCCCGTCAACACCATGTGTGCGCAGTGGCAGCAGGACCTGAACGAAGTCACCGCGCAGGTGCTCAAGGACCGCGAGGCCATACGCGGCATCGTTCTGGCCTCCAGCAAGAGTACTTTTTTTGCCGGAGCCGACCTCAAGGGCCTGATGCGCAACCAGGTGTCGGATGCCGCGGCGGTGTTCGCAGAAATCGAGCGCATGAAGAAGAACTTCCGCACGCTGGAGACCCTGGGAAAGCCGGTGGTCAGCTGCCTCAATGGCGCGGCGCTGGGCGGCGGCTGGGAGGTGGCGTTGATCGGCCACTACCGCATCGCGGTGGATGACAAAAAGATCCAGTTTGGCCTGCCCGAAATCACGCTGGGCCTGATTCCCGGGGCCAGTGGCATCACCAAGATGACGCGCCTGCTGGGCCTGATGGGAGCGCAACCCTACATTCTGGAAAGCAAATTATTCAACCCGCATGAGGCGCTGGCGCTGGGCCTGGTGCAGGAACTGGTACCCGATGCCGCCGCGTTGCGTCCGGCGGCACTGGCATGGATCGCCACCCACGATGGCGCCGCCGCGCCAGCGCACCACCCCTGGGACGACAAGAACTACAGAATGCCCGGCGGCTTGCCGTCCAGTCCCAAGCTGGCGGGCATGCTCAGTGTGGCGCCTGCCGTTCTGAAGCAGAAGACGCGTGGCCTGTACCCCGCCCCTGAAGCGGCATTGGCAGCAATGGTGGAAGGCGCCCAGGTGGACTACGACACCGCACTGCGCATAGAGAGCCGCTACTTGGCCCGGCTGGCAGTCACGCCGGTGGCCAAGGCAATGATCAACACGTTTTTCTTCAACATGAACGCGATCAAGTCCGGTCAGTCGCGGCCCAAGGGCATTCCGCGCTACAAGCCACAAAAAGTCGGCTTGCTGGGCGCGGGCATGATGGGTGCAGGCATTGCGTATGTGCAGGCCAGCCGGGGCATCAGCACCGTTCTCAGGGATGTCAGCCAGGACAAGGCCGATACGGGCAAGGCCTACAGCGCCAAACTGACGCAGCAACGTGTGGACAAGGGCCGCATGAGTGCGCCTGATCAAAGCGCCCTGCTCTCCCGCATCACCGCCACCGACCAGGTTGCTGGACTGGCGGGCTGCGATTTGATCATTGAAGCGGTGTATGAACGCCGCGACCTGAAAGCCAAGGTCACGCAGGAGGCCGAGCCCTTGCTGGCTGGGGGCGGATTTTTTGCATCGAACACATCCACCCTGCCGATCAGCGGCCTGGCAACAGCCAGTGCGCGCCCCGAAAAATTCATAGGCATCCATTTCTTCAGCCCGGTCGACAAGATGAAGCTGGTCGAGATCATCCGCGGCAAGCAGACCGACGACGAAACCGTGGCCCGCGCGTTCGACTTTGTTCAGGCGCTCGGCAAAATCCCGATTGTGGTCAACGACTCGCGCGGTTTTTACACCAGCCGCACCTTCGGCACCTTTGTGATGGAAGGCGCGGCCATGCTGGGCGAAGGTATTCCGGCAGCCGCGATTGAAAACGCCGGTATTCAGTGCGGCATGCCGGTCGGCCCACTGGCGGTGCTCGATGAAACGGCACTGTCGCTCAGCGTGCATGTGCTGGACCAGACCCGCGCCGATTACGCGGCAGAAGGCAAAACCTATATTGCGACGCCTGGCGAGTTGATTGTTGAACGCATGGTCAAGGAGTTTGACCGCAATGGCCGCGCCGCCGGCGCCGGTTTTTACGACTATCCGCCGGAAAAAGGTGCGAAGAAAACACTCTGGCCGGAACTCAAAGTCCTGTTCGAAAAACCGGAGACCGCCTGGAACATCACCGACCTGAAAGACCGCCTGCTCTACCGCCAGGCCGTGGAAACCGCGCGCTGCCTGAGCGAAAACGTGCTGACCAGCGTGCACGACGCCAACATCGGCTCCATCTTCGGCATCGGCTTTCCGGCATGGACAGGTGGGGCGATGCAGTTCATTTACGGCATGGGCCTGGATGCGTTTGCGCAACGCGCCGCAGAACTGGCAGCGAAGTTCGGCCCCGGCTTTGTGTTGAGCGACGAGGTGAAGGCCGCGATCAGGAAGTACCAGCCGGTTTACTGAGCGGCAGTGGTAGCGATAGCGAGCAGGCCCGCCTTCTGCACCTTGCCCAATGCGGTTTTGGGCAATGCGTCGCAGAACAGCACACGTTTCGGATGTTTGAAGCGCGCCAGCCGCCCGTCGAACAGCCGCATCACTGCAGCGGTATCGAGAGCAGCACCCGGCTTGGGCACCACCACCGCCACCACCACCTCGCCCCAGCGCGCGTCGGGCTGGCCCACCACGGCAGCTTCAAGAATCTGCGGGCAATCAGCCAGCAGGTTTTCGATCTCGGCGGGGTAGACGTTTTCGCCGCCCGAGATGATCATGTCTTTCAAGCGGCCCACCACCTCGTAAAACCCGGCTACGTCGCGGCGCGCCAGATCGCCAGTGTGAAACCAGCCGTCTACAAATACCGGATTGCCGGGGTCGTTCCAGTATCCGGCAAGCAGGTTGGGGGCGCGTACCCATATCTCGCCTATTTCGCCGATGGCGGCGTCCTCGCCGGTCTTCCGTAACAGCCGCACCTCCACATGGAGGCCTGCCTTGCCGGCCGAGCCGACATGCGCCATGGCGTCCTCGCGGCGCAGGTAAATGGACACAGGACCGGTTTCGGTCGCGCCGTACACCTGCCCGACTGAAACACCACGCGCGTGAAAAGGCGTAATCATGGAGGCAGGAATCGTCGAGGAGCCCGCGGCCAGCAGTTTGAGTGAGGAAAGATCAGATGACGCAAAACCAGGATGATCCAGCACGGCGCGCAAGGTGGCCGGGACCAGCAAGGACAAGCTGGGCCGGCGCAGCGACACGTCGTCGAGCCAGGCGCCTGCTTCAAAACGCGCGTGCAAAGTAACCGTCGCGCCGGCGTACAGGGCCGGCAAGGTCTGGATGCACAGACCTCCGACGTGGAACATGGGCAGCACGCTGAGCACATGGTCATCGGCGGTGAGCTCATGCGCATGGGCCGAAATTCTGCAATTCCAGACCAGCCCCGCCTGGGTATGGATCACCCCCTTGGGCTGACCAGTGGTACCAGAGGTGTAGACCAGCAAAACCGGCGTATTTCCATTGACGACCGGCGGCGGGTTCCCGAAGGACATATCCGCCTCGTCCGTCAGCGCATCCGCCTGAAGGCGAGCGCAGCCTGTTGCGCCTGCCAGCGCATCCGCAGCATCGGCATGCACGCCGCCGGCCACCAACAGGCTGACACCGGCGTGCATCAGAATCGCCTGCAGCTCGGGTGCCGCGAGGCGGTAGTTCAGTGGCAAAAGGATGGCACCCAGTCGTGCCAGCGCAAACAGCAGCACCAGCAGGTCCGGATGATTGAGGCCCAGCCAGGCCACACGGTCACCGGGCTTCACCTCCGCCGCCTGCAACACGCGGACCGCGCATTCAGTGCGCTCCCACAGCCCGGCGTAGCTGATGTCGGCGCCTTCAAAATGCAGTGCGACACGCGCGGGCGTTTGCCCGGCGTGACCTTCGATGACGCTGGCCAGATTCACGCCCGGTCCCGCTAGAGCACGGCCTGCTCGTCCTGCTCGCCCGGCTCGTACAGGCATTCCCGGCCCAACCGGTCGATGCAGAGTTCGGCGGTCCACGGCAGCATCAGCGAGCCGCAGCGTGAATCGCGGTACATGCGCTCCAGCGGCAGGGTCTTGAGCATGGACTGGCCACCGCAGGTGCGCACCGCCAGGCGGCAGATCTCGTTGGCGTTTTCCATGATGGTGTAGTGCGCCGCGTACAGCCCGAGGCGGATTTCCTTGGACGGATCAACACGCGCGGCTCGGGCGTTCTGCAGAAATATGGCGCGGGTCTGTTCGAGCCGGACTTTCATTTCGGCCACCGCAATTTGTTTGGTTGGGTACATCCGGCGCTTGACCGGCGGCGTGCCGGGCACTTCGCCGCGCAGGTACTGCACCGTGAAATCATAGGCTGCCTGGGCTATGCCCATGTAGGTCGGCGACAAGGTGGCAAACATGTGGGGCCAGCGCAGCGCGGCCTGGGCATAAACGCCCTCAGGAATCAGGCGCTCGATCTCCGGCACAAACACGTCTTTGAAAATCAAGGTGCGCGACACTGTGCCGCGCATGCCCAGCGGGTCCCAGTCGCCGGTGACGCTGACACCCTCCAGGTTTCTATCGACCGCGAGGTACAGAGAGTCTCGCTGGGTGGCGCCCGGCTTGTCGAGCGTGCACAAAATGCCGTAGTAATCCGCTGCGCCAGCGAGCGAGGCAAAAATCTTTTTGCCGTTGACGAGATAACCGCCCTCCACTTTTTTGGCCAGCGTGCCGAATGGCGCCTTGCCCGCCGCTGCAGCGCCGCCTTCGGAGAAAGGCTGGGAATAGACCTTGCCCTCCCCTATCACACGCTGGTAATGCACCTTGCGGTGGGCCTCATGATTGACGCGCTGCTCCGGCGCCATGTCCAGGTCATCGGCGATGAAGCCAGTCCACATGGTCGAGCTCACATGCATGTTGAGCGTCAGCGCGGTCGCGCCGCAATGGCGGCCAATTTCGGCGGCGGTCATCACGTAGGTCGCAAAGTCAGCGCCCCAGCCGCCGTGTTCTTCGGGCACGCAAATGCCGAGCAGCCCGGCCTCGCGCAGGTCGGCATAGTTCTCGAACGGGAACACCGCGTCGCGGTCAATCTGCTGCGCGCGTGGTGCAAACTTTTCGCGCCCGAGCCGCGAGGCAATCGCCAGCAGCTCGCTTTGTTTGGGCGTCAGTGCGCTGTAGTCGCCGGCAATCGAGGGTGGGGTGTAACGACCGGCAGACGGTGGAGAAACAGGTAAGGCGGACATGGCAAATCCTCGGGTTCAGGTCGAAAAGTGGTGTTTCAGGAAACCAAGCACCGCGCTGTTGAATAGCGCGGGCTGCTCGATGTTGGCGATGTGGCCGACGCCGGGAAGGCATGCGTACTGCGCGCCGTTTATGCGGCTGGCCATTTTTTCAAGCACCGCAGGCGGCGCATTCAGGTCCAGTTCGCCGGCCAGACACAAGGTCGGCACAGCAATATCGGTGAGCGCGCTCAAGCGGTTGAATGACACGATGGCCGACAGCGCGGCGCGGTAACTGTCTGCGGGAATGCCCGCCATGAGTGCGCCGGCTTCGGCCAGTCGCGCTGGATCAGCACCGGGCGCAAACATGGTCGGCACGATCTTTTCGGCCAGACCTGCCATGCCCAGACCCTGGTCCAGCGGCGCGAAGCGGCTTTGCAAAAACTGCTGCTGCCAGGCGCCATCGGCCTTGCCGAAGGCCGGCGATGTGCTGTAGAGGACCAGTCCGTGCACCAGCGCGGGATACAGCGCCGCGACTTCCTGCGCAATCATGCCACCCATGCTGTGGCCCAGCAGCACGTTGCGCTTGGCGCCTATGTGCATGATCAGCTCTTTCAGTGCATCGGCCAGCAGCGCGTTGGTACAGGGCGAAATGGATGGCGACGCACCATAACCCGGCATGTCCCAGGCCACTGCGCGATAAGCGGCGGCGGCCAGCATCGGCTGGTTGCGCGCCCACGCCTCCTTGCCGCCGCCCACGCCGTGCAGCATGAATACGGCGGTGTCGCCATCCCCCTGTTCAAGATAGGCGGGCAGCAACATGTTCAGGCCAGGTCACCGACCAGGCGCCCGGCGTCCACGATCACCTGATCGTCGAGAAGAACGGTGCAGCCGCGCAGCGGCAGGTAGAAGTGCCCCAGCGTATGGCGGCCGGCCACTTCATTGGCGCCTGTCGAATAGAGAAAATTACCGGCAAAGGCGCGCAGCTCCGAGCCGTTGAAATCTTTCTTGTCATACATCGCCATGGCGTCCCAGCGCGCCTTCGGGTTCATGCCCCAGCCCAGGTGCGAGACGGCATAGGCCTCGCGGTCACCCCAGGCCGCCCAGTAGCTGCGCATCAGATCGGCATCCACGTTCTGGCCGGCGATGTCGGTCACAAAGTCGTTTTCGATCGTCAGCACCACAGGCTGTTCGAGATAACGCTTGAAGGTCAGGTTGACATCGCCGGGGGCCAGCACCAGGGTGCCGTTGACGCTGCCTTTGGCCGGAAAAGCCAGGCACAGGCCGCCGGGCCAGTGCGAGATGGTGCCTGGCCGGGCGGTGTAGCCCCAGCCGCCTCCGGCCTGCGCACCGGCCAGCGAAATACGCAGGTCGGTGCCCGCCGGCGAGGTGACACGCATGGTTTTTGCGTTCCGCAGCAATTTGATGCCGGCTTTGACCTTGGACTCAAGCGCCGGATCGGGCAGGCAGCGCTCGAGGATCTCGGGGTGTTCGTTCGACACCATCAACACGCGGGCGCCACCTGTAAGGATGTCTGGCAGTTCAGCAGCATGCAGCAGCCCTTCAACCGTCAGGTCTGCCACGAAGGTACATGCGGCCAGCGCCTGCACCACCGGTGCGAGCTGGCCGATGGCATCCGATGCGCCGGTGGAACGCACCGGCACCGGCGCGGCCAAACGCGGCGTGGCCAGCACCAGATGAAAAGCCCGCGCACCCAGGCGCGCCAGTGCAAGTTCAGCCAGATGCACATTGACTGGCCGTGACTGCGTCTCGGACAGGATGGCTGCCGTGTCGCCCGCCTTCACCCCGCACAGCGCAAAGGTTTCGGCAAAACAGTCTATCCAGCGGGCTTCAATGCGTTCCTGCAACATGAAAAACTTCCTTGTTTAAAGGCGTGAACCCAGGGCGAAATAGGCGCCTGCGTGAAACAGCAGGGGCGCCGTTTCCGACAAGGTGAAACGCTCGACCTCGGCAATAAACAGGCAATGGTCACCGGCGATCTGCCGCGACACGGTGCGGCATTCGAACCAGGCGGCGGCGCCATGAAGCAGCGGCTGGCCCCAGGCGTTTTCCGCATGTGCCACGCCGTCAAACTTGTCGGCCATCGGCAGGGCAAAGCGTCGGGAGACCTCGACCTGTGCTTCGGCCAGCACGTTGACGACAAAGCGCTCTGCGTTTTCAAACACCGGCAGGCTGGGCGAGCTGCAGCGCAACGACCAGAGGATCAGCGGCGGCTCAAGTGACAGGGCTGAAAACGAATTGACGGTGAGACCGACAAACCCTCCGTCACCCGAACGCGTGGTGACCACGGTGATGCCGGTCGCGAACTGTCCCAGCGCAGTGCGCAGCGTCCGGCTGTCCAGGGGTGAGGCGATCTGCGGGATGGCTTGCAAGGCGGCATTCATCTGCGGATAATATATGAATATTCATGTAAATCGCAAGTACAACACCTTTCCTTCCGACACACCGTGAGCCGCACACCCCCCGCCCCCGCCTGTCGTCTACCGCCTGACAGGTTCATCGACGGTTATCTGTCCTACCTGCTCGCGCGTGCCAGCCATACCGTCTACAGGGAGTTTCATGCCCAGGTGAGGGCCGCCGGGCTGGGTCCGTTGGAGTGGCGGCTACTGGCCACGCTGTCGGACGGTGACGGCCTGACCATCGGCGAGTTGGCGCGCGAAATCCTGGCGCAACAACCGACGCTGACCAAGCTGGTGCAGCGCATGGAAAAAGCTGGCTGGGTACAACGCGGCGCCGACCCGGCTGACGCACGGCGCACGTTGGTGTTTGAGACGAAACAGGGGCGCGCCACGGTGGCAGCCCTGCTGGCTCAAGCCAAAGTGCATGAAGACGCCTTGCTCCAGGGCTTCAGCGAGCGCGATGTCACTGCTTTGAAAAAAATCCTGCGGACCCTGATCAGCCGCGGAGACAGGCAGGAAGGTTAAGGTTCGGGTAGCCATTCGTTGACTCGGTCAACTAATTTGGAGATGATAGCGGCCATGAACGCCGACCCCATCAAATCAGTCACCGCCACCCACATCAAGGCCGTGCGCGGCTTCAACCGCTTCTATACCCAGCGTATCGGCGTGCTGGCGCCCTACCTGGGCAGCGCGTTTTCGCTGACCGAACTGCGGGTGCTGTATGAACTGGCGCACCGCGACCAGCCGACAGCGGCCGAGCTGGGACGTGACCTGGCACTGGACGCCGGCTACCTGAGCCGCATCCTGCGCCGCTTCCAATCCAAAGGCTGGATGGAGCGCGCAGTCTCGCCGGCTGACGCGCGGCAAAGCCTGCTGCGCCTGACGGAAGCGGGCTACCAGGTGTTTGCCCCGCTGCAGCAGCGCTCGCGCGACGAGGCCGCTGCCCTGCTCGCGCCCCTGCCCGCGCCTGCGCAGCAGGCGCTGACCGATGCGCTGGCCACGGTGCAGCGCCTGCTCGATCCTGCCCGGGCCAGCGAAGCTCCCCCGCCCGCGATCCTGCGTGATCCACAGCCCGGCGACATGGGCTGGGTAGTGCAGCAGCACGGTGAAATTTACGCGAGAGAATACGGCTGGAACAGCGAGTTCGAAGCCCTGGTGGCAGACATCGTTGCCGGCTACCTGCGCAAGCACCAGCCCGAATGGGAACGCTGCTGGATCGCTGAACTGGACGGGCAGCGCGTGGGCTCGGTCTTCGTGGTGCGCAAATCCGCCACAGTCGCCCAGTTGCGCATGCTGATCCTGACGCCGCAGGCACGGGGCCGCGGATTGGGCGCCCTGCTGACCGACGAGTGCATCGCCTTCGCACGCGGCAAGGGCTACAAAAAAATGGTGCTCTGGACCAACAGTTGCCTGGGCGGCGCGCGGGACATCTATGCCCGGCGCGGCTTCAAGCTCGTCAAGAGCGGGCCCTACACCGGCTTCGGCCAGAACCTTGTTGGCGAAACATGGGCGCTCAGGCTGTGAGCAACAGCTTTTCCTGACCGGCAGCATCTGGCCTTGCTGCGCAGCCTTTTTCTCGGCGAAGACCTGTGCGCGTGCTTGCTGGCTGCCTTGTTTTGATTGCCGACGGATTATGTGTGGCCACCCGCGCTGCGGCGACCGCTCCAGTGATAATTGGCCCATGATTGCCTTGCCCCCTGAACAAGACGCTCGCCCGACACCCCAATCGCTGACCGACCTGTTCGTCTCGTTCACCCTGTTGGCGCTACAGGGTTTCGGCGGTGTGTTGGCCGTGGTCCAGCGTGAGCTGGTCGAAAAAAAGCGCTGGTTGACGCGAGAGGAATTCGTCGAGGAATGGGCCGTGGCGCAAATCATGCCGGGCCCCAATGTGGTCAACCTCTCATTGATGATCGGACATCGTTACTTCGGTCTGCCAGGTGCGCTGGCCGCGCTGGCTGGCATGCTGACCGTACCGCTGGTGGTGGTGCTGTTGCTGGCGCTGGTTTATGCCCAGTTCGCGCATCACCCGGGCGTTGCGGGGGCGCTTCGCGGCATGGGTGCGGTGGCCGCAGGTCTGATTGCCGCTACAGGTTTGAAGCTGATGGGGGCGCTAAAACTTCACCCGCTCGGGCTGCCCATCTGCATCGCGCTGGCCATGGCCTGTTTTACCGGTGTTGCCCTGCTGCGCCTGCCGCTGGCCTACGTGCTGCTGGGCCTGGGCTTGGTGGCTTGCGCCATGACCTACAGAAAGCTTGCGCGATGACCATCAGTTTGCTGTGGAGCGACTGGCTGGCCATGTTCGGGCACTTTCTGGTCTTGTCTCTGCTGTCGGTGGGCGGCGCCATCACGACAGCGCCCGACATGCACCGCTATCTGGTGGATGGACGTCATTGGCTGACCGACCCGCAATTCAGTGCCTCGGTGGCCATTGCGCAGGCCGCACCGGGGCCCAACGTGTTGTTTGTGGCATTGATGGGCTGGCAGGTGGGTCTGAACGCGGGTGGTCCGCTGACCGGGCTGCTGGGCGTATTTATCGCCATGCTCGGGATTTTGCTGCCCAGCACCACCCTGACTTACCTGGCCGCCAGCTGGGGGCACCGCAATCGCACGCTGCGCGGAGTCCGTGCCTTCAAACAGGGCATGGCGCCGATTGTGATTGCCCTGCTGATTTCCACCGGCTACATTCTGGCGACCGGCAGCAACTACCGCCTCGCCGACTGGCCACTGTGGCTGGCGGCGGCGGCTACCGCGCTGATCGTCTGGCGCAGTAAGATTCACCTGTTGTACTTGCTCGGTGCGGGTGCTGTACTGGGGTGGTTAGGGTGGGTGTAACAGTGCCTCCGGAGGGCCAAATGTCACACGTATATCACTAACACTCCGATACACTTCCGTACACAAACAATCAATTCGGGAACTGGAACCTGCATGTCTGAACCCACCGAAGCCCCCGTTGAATCGGCCACGCCGCTTTTTGATGTTGTGATCACCGTGCCGTCCGGAGCCCGCATGGAGGATATTGAGCGGCTTGCACGCGAAGCCTCAGGTATTGCGCCGGAGCGTATCGAGCGCCTGCTCAAAGTGCTGGCCAGCTCCCCCAGCGCCAAAGTGGGCGCCGGGGTTACGCGCGAAAAAGCCGATCTTGCCAAAGTCCAGTTTGGCGCAGCCGGTCTGTTGGTGGAAGTTACCCCGATCCTGAGCATCCAGGCCGCGATGGCCGGCAATTACGACGGCACCTATGTTTGCCCTGCCTGCGACAAGCGCATCGTGTTGCCTGAAAATCGCCAGTGTCCGAGCTGCAATATATTTGTGGACAAGGTCACCCCCGAGTTTCTGCTGCGCCGCAAGATGATGGAGCAGGAGCGCGGAAAAATAGAATACGAACAAGCCAAGTCCGCCAAGGAAAGCGAGAAGCGCACACGCGATTCCATGGAAGCCGCCATGCGCGCCAAGGTCCGCGAGGAGATTGAAGCGGAATACGGCATCAAAAGAAAAAAGGGCGGGTTGTCGGGTGTGGTGAAAGCCGTCGGTGTGCTTGCTTTACTGGTGGTGGCCTTCGTGGGCGGCAAAGGTTTGTCGCCAGACGGCCTTCCGTGGGGAAAATCGGCAAGCACCAAGGACGGCCAGCCAAAGGCCATGACTGCCGACAGCCTTGAAAAGACAGCCCAGGCCGCCGGCGCTGATGCCGATAGCGCGACGGGCGGCGCTGCCGGCTCACCCGGCGCTCCTGGCAGCACGGGAGACCCGGACGTCGACGACCCATTGATGCAGGCTGCAGCCGGCAAGCCAACAGGGGGCAAGCAGCTGACTCTTGAGCAGGCCCTGGCGGCCTCGAAGACGCTCGCCAAATCAGTGGGCAACACCACGGCCGATCGGGCGATGGCTGGTGGCGCTGTCGGCGGCAAGGCCGGCAGCTCTGCCAGCCAGGCGGCAAACGATGCCATTGACAGCGCCATTGACAACCCGACCAGTTCGGCAGGTTCTGGCGGTAGCGCTACTGCTGGCGGTAGTCCGTCGGGTGTTGCGCGCGCCAGTGGCAACACGGCGGCAAACGGCATCTCGTTTAGTGGCGGCAGTTCCACTGGCAATTCTGGTGGCACGGCGGCTGGCAGTTCCGGTGGCACGGCCGGTGGCAATGCCGCCGGGGTAAGCGCAGGCAGCACTGCAGTGCCGAAACAGACCAAGCAGGTTCTGACGGCCGAGTTTGCCAGGGTGCTGGCCGAAATTGGACAATCCGCGCGCGCCAAAGAGGTTCTGAAGGCGGCTCTGTCCACCCACAACGCGGCGTCGGAACCCGAAGCCGCTACAGCCCTCAGGAATGCAGACATCAGGGCCAGTGCTTGGGCAATACAAAGGCGCGAAATCGGCCCCGCACGCGTGGTCAGCGACGAGCTGAAAACCAAAATTCTTGCCTCGGGCAATGCGGTCGAGCGGGTGCAGCTGCTGGGCAGCGTGGCCGCCATTTTGAGCCAGGGCGGGCAGATAGCGCCTGAAATATCCAGGAACTTTCTGTCCCTGGCAGCCGATGCACTGAAATCCGTAACTGGCCCCGGTCAGCCCAATGCGGCCATGGGCGATCTGGCAGTTTCCATGGCAACGGTGTTTGCCAACGAAGCGGCCGCAAGAGTCAAGCTGGGCATGTGGTCGAAAGCCCAGGCAAGTGCCGCTCAGGTTGAGGGCTTGATCAAACAGGCGCCTGATGCCTGGGCCCTGGTACGCCTTTACGCCATTGATCACCAGGTCAAGCAGCAAATGGGGCAGGCGGACAAGGCGCGGCAAAGCCTTGACGCGGCTTTGGCGGAAGTGGGTAAAAATCCGAATCTGTTTGAACGTGCAACGTGGTTGCGTAGCGTGGCCCAGCTATCGGACAATGCGGCCGATGAGCAGTTGCAAGCAATGGTCACCAGCATTCAAACACAGCTCGAAGCCAAATCCGGACCGGAAAAGGCGCGGGCGCTGACCCAGTTGGCCTTGTTGAACGCGGCCGGAGGTCTGCCGTCCAAAGCCGATCATTCGCGGCGCCTGGCCCAATCGACCACCGCTTTGAGTCCAGCGGAAAGCGTGGCAATCAACACCGACCTGATTGTCCGCAGCGATCTGGCCATGGCCAGGCTGTTGCAGGGCCTGGGCCGCTATGCAGAGGCAGAGGCACTGCTGCAACGTGTGGGCGGCTACCTGCTCTAGGAGCTTGGGCGGCCGGCGTTGAAGCGAAAAGTAAGCACGCTAAGGACAGTTTTTGCCGGGTCGACGGCCCCATAGCCGTAGTTATGGGCAAAAAAACCAGGAAAAATGGACACTTGCGGTCGCTTCGCAGTCGGCCCTGTTTTTGCCGCCCAAGCTCCTAGGCCTTGGTCTGCGATGCCTTGCGATCAGCCACCACCTTTTGTGCGGAAGGCCGATCGCCAATCAGCTTTACGTAGGCCTTGTAGTCCACGCCGCCGGCCAGCAGCAAATCTTCGCCAAACGCAATCTTGCTGGCCAATCCGACCACCGGCAGATTGGCAAAAGCGGCGCAGTCGGCCTGGCTGAAGCTGTCACCCGCCACAAAGGGCGAAAATTTGGCCAGCTTTTTGAAGGCCGCGATGTTGGTCTCCAGCTGCTTGCGGATGCGGGCCAAATTGGCTTCGCTCAATGGTTCGGCACCAAAAAACGCGGCCCCGTACAGCTGGCGCGCCACCATCTCCAGGTGCCAGTCGATAAAGGTGGTCAGCTCGCGTACCTTGGCAGCTGCAAATGAATCAGACGGCAACAGCGGCGGCTGCGGCCAGGCGGCCTCGATGTAGTCCAGGATGGCCTGGCTTTCGCACAGCCCGCCATGCTCGGTGCGAATGAACGGAATTTTGCCCAGCGGCGATGCGTTGAGCACCGCTTCATCGGTACTTTTGGTCAGCACCACTTCTTCAGTAAACGGCACATTTTTTTCGAGCAGCGCGAGTTTGACCTTGTTGTAGTAGTTGGACACGGGAAAGCCGCAGAGGGTCAGCATGAAATTCTCCTGGATTGAATCAAGCCAGTTTATGCGAGCCGCGGCGGGGAAAGTGCCACGGTGGCGACAGCGCTTACCAGCCGCCTCTTCTCTGAACCAAGGCAAAGGGCCAACCCGGCAGGCTGCTGCCTGCCCCTGCCCCGCCCCCCCGGGCACAGCAGGTAATATGTGTACCTAGTTTCTCTCTCTGCTCCGCCACCAGCCCTGAAGGCCACGCATGAACGCACCACTTCCCACCCCCACGCTGCAAGCCGTCGCTGCCGCTGACCTGGCCGCCTTGCCCCTGATCGAAAAATGGGTTTCTTTTGCCTCGGTCTCGCGCGACAGCAACCTGCCCATCATTGAATGGACCCAAGCCCTGCTTGAAAGCTACGGCCTGGCCTGCAGCCTGACCTATGACGACAGCGGCAAAAAGGCCAACCTCTGGGCCACGCTGCCGGCCGCCGATGGTGAAACCAAAGTGGGCGGGCTGGTGCTGTCTGGCCATACCGATGTGGTGCCGGTGGACGGCCAGCCCTGGAACACCGACCCTTTTGCCGCGCAAGTCCTTGGCGACAAGTTGTATGGCCGCGGCGTGACCGACATGAAAAGTTTTGGCGCCACCGCGCTGATGATGGTGCCCGAGCTGCTCAAGCGCAAACTTAAGCGCCCGGTACACCTGGCCTTCAGCTACGACGAAGAGGTTGGCTGCATTGGCGTGCGGCGCCTGATTGCCGACATGCTGGCCCAAGGCTACCAGCCTGCCGGTTGCATTGTGGGTGAGCCCACCGGCATGCAGGTGGTGATTGCGCACAAGGGCAAACACGCCTACAAAACCTCGGTGCGCGGCTTTGAGGCGCATTCATCGCTGACACCGCAGGGCGTCAATGCGGTCGAGATCGCCTGCGAGTTTGTCGCCAATCTCAAAACCATGCACCGCCAGCTGGCAGACCAAGGCCCGTTTGACCCGGTGTACGACGTGCCCCACACCACCATACACACCGGCGTGATTGCGGGCGGCACCGCGCTGAATATCATTCCGCGCGACTGCGACATCACCTGGGAGATCCGCCACCACCACATGAACAGCCCCGATGATCTGTTTGCCCAAGCCAAGGCTTTTGGCGAAAGCCTGCTGCCCGCCATGCAGGCAGTGGCGGCGGACACCGGTATCAGCCACAAGCTCAACTCGGTGCTGCCGGGCTTTGCCACCGATGCCGGCAGCGAGATTGCGCAACTGTGCTTTCGCTGCGCCGATGTGGACCCGGCCAGCGGCGCGGGCAAGGTCTCGTTTGGCACGGAAGCTGCTCTGTTCCATCAGGCCGGCGTGCCCACCATCGTCTGCGGCCCGGGGCATATTGCCCAGGCGCATCAGCCCAATGAGTGGGTCACACTGGCCCAGTTGGCCTGGTGTGAGCGCTTTATGCGCCGCCTGGCCGACGAAATCTGCATCGCCTGACTTCCCTTCACCCCCTAGAAAAGCTTTAACACCATGATCCAGCGTAGAACCCTTCTTGCCGCCGCCATCGCCACCGGCCTGAGCCTCACCACTGGCCTCACTTTGGCTCAGACGTCCGGCAAAACGGTGCGTATTGTGGTGCCCTTTGCAGCCGGCGGCGTACAAGACATTTTGGCGCGCGCCATGAACGGCGAACTGGGCACCGCCCTGGGCCAGACCGTCATTGTGGAAAACCGCGCCGGCGCCGGCGGCACCATAGGCACAGGTTTTGTAGCCAAGTCCGAGCCCGATGGCAGCACCCTGGTGATGTCCGCGGCCAGCCACAACATTGCCGGCTCGCTGTACACCAAGCTGGCTTACGACCCGCAAAAAGACTTTGCGCCGCTGGCCCACATTGGCACCGCAGGTTATGTGCTGATGATCCACCCCGATGTGCCCGCCAAAAACGTGGCCGAGTTCATCCGTTACGCCAAGGCCAACCCCGGCAAGATGAATTACGCCACCGCCGGCATGGGCAGCGCCACGCACTTGTCGATGGCCTACTTCAACGGCCTGGCCGGCATTGACCTGGTGCATGTGCCGCTGAAAGCCACCGGCGAAGCCATCAACGAGGTGATCTCGGGCCGTGCCCACGCGGTGATTGCCGCCAGCATCGGCGCACTGGGTTTTGCCAAAGACAGCCGCATCCGCCTGCTGGGCGTGACCTCACCCAAACGCAGCAAATACCTGCCCGACTTGCCAACGATTGCCGAAAGCGGCCTGCCCGGTTATGAGTTCGACTCCTGGTTCGGCCTGCTGGGCCCGGCCGCCACACCGGCAGCCGAAGCCAACCGCATCAACGCCGCCATGGGCAAACTGCTGAAAGACCCGGTCATTCTGGAGCGCCTGGACAAACAGGGTATTGAGCCCCGGGCGTTGAGCAATGCCGACTTCGGCAAGTTGCTGGCGGTGGATTACAAACGCATGGCGGACGTGGTGAAGGCTTCGGGGGCGAAGATTGAATAAGTAGCAGGCGCGACGGCGCCACAGCTTGGTCACCGCACACCTCTAAAGGGCCGCTTGCGCGGCCCTTTTTCATGGAAAAAAATGCGGCTTTAGCCCAATCCGGACGGTCGCAGGCAGCTATAAGATTGATAGCAAATCAAAGGCCGTTTGGCGCCTTGGGCGACAACAGAGCCCACTTTAGGTACCGGACATACGACTGCAGGCGCTTCCACAACAGCCGATCTATCGGTCAACTTCTTGCCGTTGAGGGGGAATCCAAATACGACCTTTTAGCCACCGCCGCCAACAGCATCGGTCTGAGGTTATGCGAAGGAATCATTACCTATCGTTTCTCGGGTAACTCTGGTGCGTACGCGAATTCTGAGATCGACCACCGACTTGTCCTCAATCGGCTCGAGAAGCTGCTCCGTGCGCACGCTGACAGAGGTGACAAGGTTATCGTCCTCAAGTAGGCAGAAGAACGGCGAGTCACTCGCTTGTTCGGCAGACGGTGGCAGTTGATTCAAATGACGCGGCATCGTCAACGAGTCGAACAGTGTCTTGAGCCTGTTATCGATGTCACCGCCTTGCGTCAACAATCCTCCGGGCGGCTCCGGTCTAAGGATGCTCACTTCCAATTCAGCGACGGCGTTCATCTCCTCGGATATCAGTGGGACGAACACCGTTCCAGACAGTGGCCGAAGTAAGCAGTAGCCGTTGCCAACGCGCGGAAGAATTAGCTCCGGCTGCTCCGCAAGCGGCTTTTGACGCCACAGAGTTGCGAGTTGCTCGTGGAAATGACGGCGCAGGTCGTGCTTGTGCGATGGCGTGCCGTTCGCTCGGAGGATGCCTCGGTAATGAAGGGTGAGTCGCATGCGCCGGCTAATGTCGAAAGCAACCCGATCGCCGCACCTGCGGCGAAGCTACAACCAACCGTGGTGTGCCCATGTTAGCTGAGGGGTTAAGCATCGTCGCTCGAGTCAAATAGAGGGAAGTTGACGTCGGCGGTTACGTGGCGGCGGCGCCGGAAATTGGCCTGCAGGAACGGTGAAATTTCGGGGTCCGCAAGGACAAGTGTCTTACCGTATCCCCACCGAATTACATCGCGCTCGATAAGTTGCTCAATTGCTGCTTCAACTCTCTCCGCGTCGTACCGAGCAATCGCCAGCTTCTGCTTCAGCGCCTGCGCCGTTACCCTGAGATCTGGAGCTTCCAGAATCTGAATCAGGACGATATCCGTCTCCGCGGACTTCTTGCTCGTTATGAGATCAAGCGAAGAGTCAATGCCAAGCATCTCGTCAACTGCGGCGTCTACAGCGCGCTCGTAGGCTCTCATGTCGATTGCCGAGACACCCTTCCTGTCCTTGGCGCAGCGATCGCCGACGGCATGAACAAAGTGTGGGAAACCCATGAAGTCCGTCGCGAATCGTTCAACTACATCGGCTTCGAATCGAACTCCCGATTCATCGTAGACGGTTTTGAAAAATGAGCGAATCGCCTGCCGTGTCAGCCGGTTGAGGTGGATCGCCGTGACGTTTCGCTTGATGCTTGGATGGCCGTTGAAGAGGCGAGAAGCGCCCGAACTGACACCAATAAAGATGAGACGTAGGTTGTGCGTGTCGGAGGAATCGCCGAGCACCTTTATTAGGTCGCCAAACAGCCCAATTTCCTCCACTTTGGTCCTGGGAATGCGATCAAACTCGTCGACGGTTGCTGTAGCGTCGAGCTTGGCCTGTCGCGCTATGTTCAGAAGTCGCTCCGGCGTGATTGCTTTCTGAGCGATTCCTTGCTCTTTATGGGCTGTCTTCTTGGAGCCACCAAGATTCAGTGAGGCGATGAGCGTTGCACCGAAACCCGCGTTGAAGCTTTCCTCCAGACTCTTTTCAACGATTGACGTCGGGACGCCTAGCTTGGTGAGCAGGTCAACAGACCAGTCGTGAAACGTTGTTGCACCATTGCACTGCGTGTCGACATGACTGCCAAAGGTGCTAGCCGAGATTCTTGCGAGCGATGTCTTGCCAATGCCTCGCGTGCCGGTGATCACGACTGTGCGGCCACCTTCGGCAAGCAGTTCGCGTACTCGATTGAGTTGTGGCGTTCGCCCCACCAAGTAGTGAGGGTTATCGATCGGCTTGCCTGGGCGGAAGATTGAAGATGCGTTCATCGGGCGCCGATTCTGATGGATACGATGCCTAACTTCGACATATCCCGCAAAACCGCAGAATAGCATGGTGCAAAAAAATCGAAAAAGATATTTTTAATCATGTACTTCGCTTGAATGTCTGCGCGTTTATACAGGCAAATTGAATTTCCAAAAGTCGCCGTTACAGGTTCAGCTCAAGGCGGGTCACTCTCAAATAACTGCGGTACTTAGGCCCCCAAAAAATGGACGCATGGTCCAATCGCACAGTTTCACTGAATGGTGCTCCTGCCGTTTCCCGCCACACGCCCTCCCCTTTAATTCGAGCACCGGGCGCTATCAACACGACATTCAATAAGTATGAATTTCGGCCGGCATCCTGTCATCCTGCAAACAGACTAGAAAGCCACACTTTTCACAACGCACAAACACCCACGCGGCTCCAACCATCGAGAAGCCGTTTCTAAGCCTGCCAAACCCCATACCCCAACTCCCGCAGCGCAATACCGAGTTCGACTTCCATGTCACGCGCGCCTTCATACGGCATGGGGTTGTACATGGCGTACAGCGCGGGCAACAGCCGTATGCCCCACTTCTGCACATACACATTGGCCTGGATGCCGGCCTTGTGTTTGTCAAAACGCACATCGGGGTCCAGGCCTGTCATGCCCACGTACACAAAGGGCTGGCCCAGCAGATAGTCGGGATTGGCGCGGCGAAAGCGGCCCACGTTCCACACCTCATCGGACAGCTCGATCACATAGACGTGGTAGTGGTGGCTGCGCGGGGTGCGCGGCTTTTTTGCGCGCGGTTTGGCCGGGGCCGCATCGGCAGCGGCTGGCGGGCTTTTCTTTCTGGGTGGGCGTGTCACCATGGTTTGCAGAAGTATGCAGCACCTAGCCGGGGCGTTGATTAGCTATTAAATAGATAGCTGTTTGGGCTTATTCCCAAAGGGCTGGAGGCCGATTTTGCTTGAAGAATTCAGGCCGGCACCGTGACAGGTGACTCCGTCAAAGACCGCGCTGTGCGTCGCGCCTGCGCAGCAGCCAGGCAAACAAAACCCCGACGACCACCATCACCGCGCCACCCAGCGCCACCACTGCCCCGCTGCCCAGGCGCGTGATCAGGCTGGCGGCCAGCACCACACCCACTGACTGGCCCAGAAACAGAAAAGATGCAAACAGCGTCACCGCCGTGCCGCGGGCCGCCGGGGCCATTTGTGTGGCGTTGGCCTGCATGGTGTTGTGAAACATGAAAAAGCCAAAACCCGCCAGCAGGCTGGCCGGCAGTGCCGGCAACCAGTGCGGCGTAAAGGCCAGCAACAGCGCGCTCAGGCCCACCAGTGCGCCACCGGCCAGAACCAGTGCGTGCTGGCGGAAGCGCCTGATCAGATGCCTGCCCACCGCCATGTACACCACGCCACCCAGGCCAAACAGCGCCACAATGGCACCCGCCACCGACAGGCTCAAGCCCAAGCTGCCGTGCAGGTGTGAGGCCCAGATGGCCAGCACGCCAAACCCCGCCGCGCCCTCTACAAAAGCCAGCAGCAGCACCAGCCGTGACCAGGGGCCGGTGATGATCAACACCGCCTGCCGCACAAAGCCGGTCCGCACGCCCTGCGCCGCAGCCGCGCTGGCGGCGGGGGCGGCCTGTTGCCGGCGCCAATCCAGCAGCAGCAAGGCGCCCACCACCCCAAACAGCAGTGTCAAAAAGGCAAAGGCCCAGCGCCAGCCCAGCGCATCTGTCAGCAGGCCACCGGCCAGTTGCCCACCCACAATGCCCAGGGTGCTTCCCAGGCCGGTGCGTGTCAGCATTTCCTGCAACTGCTCGGGCGGCACGCTGTCGCCCACCCAGGCCATGGCCAGCGGGATCAGTGCCGCTGCGGTCAGCGCCATCAGCAGGCGGGCAAACACCAGCATCTCCAGGCTGGTGGCCAGCAAGGCCAGGGCGCTGCCCACGCAGCAGCCCAGCGTGGCAAAGGCGACGACGCGAAACTTGCCAAGCCGGTCGCCCAGCGGCCCATAAAACAATTGCGCCAGCCCATAGGTCACCGCAAACACCGACACCACCTGCGCGGCCTGCGCCAGGTTGACCGCAAACACGCGTGACAGCTCGGGCAGCATGGCGTCGCAAATACGCTGAGCCACCATGCTGGCAAACGTGGCCAGCGACAGCAGCGTGATGCTGCGCCGCGTGGCCGCAGACAACGGGGCAGCAGGCAATCCGGAAGCGATGGCGCTCACCCTCGGGGCGTTATGGCGCGCGCTCACCCGCCGGCGCGCCAATCACGACGCCTGGCGTGGGAAAGCGCGGATTGGCGGGCTGCGGTTGGCCCACACCGCCGCTGGCCGGAGCCGGTCGGGCGCCGGGGACGGGCTCCCAGCGCTGCTGGTCGTTGCCACCCGGCGGGAACTGGGGCGGAAACTGTGAAGAGGATGGCGGCGGAAATTGCTGTGGAAATGGGGCCGGGCCCTGCTGCGGGCTCTGCGGATAAAACACCGTTCCAGGCTGCTGCTGCTGTTGTTGTTGCTGCTGCTGCGGTTGCGGCACGTAAACCGGCGAGGCCTGCTCTTCAGCCGGTGGCCGTGGCGGTGCCACGCCTTGCGGCGCGGAGGGGAACAGCGACTGGAACCAGTCGCTGACCTGGCTGGCCACACTTTCCGGGGCGCCTGTAATTTTGGGTGCGTCAAAACGCCGCTGCACATCCACCACCCGTGCACGCAGCGATTGTGCAAAAAAGTCGCCCACCATGGGCAGCGCACTGCGTGCACCCTGCCCCCAGCTGTCGCCCATGGTGATGCGGTTGTCATTGAACCCCACCCAGGCGCCGGCCACCAGTTGCGGGTGCATCAGGATGAACCAGCCGTCGGTGTTGTCTTGTGTGGTGCCGGTTTTGCCGGCCACGTCGGCCTGAATGCCAAAACGCGCACGGATGGCAACACCGGTGCCCTGGTCCACCACACCCCGCATCGCGTCGATCAGAATCTGCGCGCTGGCCAGCGATAGGCCCTGCTCTGGCGCCTTGGCCTGGAAGGTCTCCAGCACCTTGCCTTTGCGGTTAGTCACGCGCAGCACCAGAAAGGGCTCAATGTAATTGCCGTCGTTCGCAATCGTGGCGTAGCTGGCCACCATTTCCTTCAGGGTGACCGGGCTGGTGCCCAGCGCCAGGGAAGGCACTTCTTCCAGTTTGCTCTGGCGCACACCCATGGCCTGCGCCAGATTGGCCACACGGCGCGGGCCGACGCTTTGCATGACCTGCGCGGTGATGGTGTTTTTGGAATAAACCAGACCATTGCGCAAGCTCATCATCTCGCCGCTGGGCGGGCTGCTGTCACTGGGCCGCCAGACCTGGCCGCCGCCCAGCGGAATCTCGACCGCCTGGTCCATATAGCCGTCGGTGGCACGCGCGCCGTTTTCAAAGGCCGCGCCATACACAAAGGGCTTGAAGGTAGAGCCCGGCTGGCGCCGCGCCTGCTGCACATGGTCAAACGGGTCTTTGGCAAAGTCGCGGCTGCCTACCCAGGCCTTGATATGGCCTGTGGCAGGGTCCAGCGCCAGAAAACCGGCTTGCAGCCGCGTTTTTTCCTGGCGCAGCGTCTGCATGAAGGCCGTGTCGGCCTGCAACTGCTTCAGGGCTTCTTCATCGCTCTGGCCGCCTTCGCGCGCCAGTTTGTACTCACGCGTCTCGCGCACAACGGCGCGCGTCAGCTCTTTTTTGCCGGCCCAGGCGCGTGGCCCCCACTCGTTGTTGGCGTTGCCCTGCAAGGTATTGCCGTGGCGCACCACCGCCTGATTGGCCATGTTTTGCAGGCGCGAGTCGATGGTGGTGTGTATCACCAGCCCGTCAGCATAGATGTTGTAGTCGTTGCGGTCTGCCCATTCAATCAGCCAGCGGCGCAAAAACTGCGCCACATGCGGCGCGGCGCCCAGTGGTTCGGTCTGCCTTTCAAAGTCCACTTTCAGCGGGCGCTTTTTCAGCGCATCAAGCTTTTTGGCGTCCAGCTTGTTGTGCTTGACCATCTGCCCCAGAACGATGTTGCGGCGCTCTTTGGCACGCTCGGGGTTGAGCACCGGGTTGTAATAACTGGTGCCTTTGAGCATGCCGATCAGGGTGGCGCTTTCCAGCACGTCCAGCTTGCTGGCCGGTTTGTCAAAGTAGGTCTGCGCCGCCATTTCAATACCGAAGGCGTTGTACAAAAACGGCACGGTGTTGAGGTAGGTCTCCAGGATTTCGTCTTTGGTGTACACGGCCTCAATCTTCAGCGCGGTGATGACCTCCTTGATCTTGCGCGTCAGGCTGCGCGAGCGGCCGACCTCTTCGGGAAACAGGTTGCGCGCCAGTTGCTGCGTGATGGTGGATCCGCCCTGCGTGTCACCGCCAAAGGTGTAAAAGACCGCCGCCGCAGTGCGCTTGAAGTCAATGCCGTGGTGGTCGTAAAAGCGGTGGTCTTCGGTGGATATCAGCGCCGCCAGCACATTGGGCGATATGTCGGCCATCTTGACGCGGTCGCGGTTGGCGCGTTTGAAGATGGCCAGCTCTTTGCCATCGACCGACATCACCATGGCGGGTTGCTGCGACTTCGATTGCAGGATGTCCCGGATGCTGGGTGTGAAGGGGATCAGCAGCAGCACATACAGAAACAGCAGGCCAGGCAGGGCCGCAAGCGAAAGCAACACGCCGCGTCGGGTCGGGTGGCGCAGGTGGTACATGGCCTGGTCGGCCAGGGGCCGGGCGCGGGCAACAAGGCGGGCAAGAAAGGTGTTCATCTGCGCCCAGTGTAAAACGGCAGGCCACCCTGCCCGTAACAAACGCCCGGCCCTGCCTGGGCTTGAAGCGAAATAGGGCACCAGCCCTTGTAGGACGAGCGCAAGCAGCTATGTATTTGATAGCGCACTTTTGCTGTTTGCCCTGCTGCCCGCTTAAGCGTGCGCCCTGAGCTTGCTACGGGGCTACGCGCGGACAGGCTTAGACAACTCCGCCCGAACGGCCTGCAACACCCCACTAAGGGTTGCCAGGGGCGGCGGGCGCTGCCACTTCAGACAGCGGAAAGCTTGGCTGCGGCTCCACCGCAGGCAGGTCGACGCGCTTGGGCAAGCCGGGGTCGGCCGGCGGCAGGTCTATACGCACGCCGCCAGCCGGCCAGTCGCGCTGGGGCTGAGCTTGAGGCTGGGTGGCCTGCGCCGGGTGAATCTGGATGTTCACATATTTGATAGGCGGCGGAGACAACACACCCGCCGAAGCTGCGGCAGCAGGCAAAGCGGCGCCCACCAGTTGCGGCGGCTCAACACCGGCTTGCAACTGCGGATCGGCGGCCAGAAGCGCTGCGTTTTGGTCTGCAAATGGTGCCGGCACGGTGCTGATGCCCGCAGGCGCAGAAAACCGGGCACGGGTATCCAGCAGTTTGGCCTTGAACGCCTGCTGAAAAAAGTCGCCCACCACGGGCAGCGCACTTTGGGCGCCCTGGCCCCAACGCTCGCCCAAGGTGACGCGGTTGTCGTTAAAACCGGTCCAGGCACCAGCCACCAGTTGCGGGTGCATCAGGATGAACCAGCCGTCGGTGTTGTCCTGCGTGGTACCGGTCTTGCCGGCCACATCGGCGCGTATGCCGTAGCGGCTGCGTATGCCGGCGCCCGTGCCCTGGTCAATCACACCGCGCATGACGTCTACCAGCATGTTGGCCGCCTGGGTGGACATGGCGGCCTCGGCAATCGCGGGCTCAAACGCCTCCAGCACCGCACCGTTGCGGTCTTCCACACGGGTGACCATCATCGGTGCCACATAGCGGCCGTCATTGACCAGCGAGCCATAGCTGGCAACCATCTCTTTAAGGGTCACCGGGCTGGTGCCCAGTGCCAATGACAGCACTTCATCGAGCTTGCTCTGACGCACGCCCAAGCTGTGGGCCAGCCGGGCCACACGCGCTGGCCCCACCACCTGCATGACCTGGGCGGTGATGGTGTTTTTGGAGTAGACCAGGCCCTCGCGCAGGGTCATGGGTGCGCCGCTGGGGCCACCGCCGTCAGAAGGCCGCCAGAACGTACCGTCGCCCAGCGGTATGTCGACCGCCTGGTCCATGAAAGGGTCGTACGGGCGTGAGCCGTTTTCAAACGCGGCGCCATACACAAAAGGCTTGAAAGTTGAGCCCGGCTGCCTGCGCGCCTGGGCCACGTGGTCATACTGGTCCAGCGTGAAGTCGCGGCTGCCCACCCAGGCCAATACATGGCCGTTGCCCGGGTTCAGCGCCAGAAAACCGGCCTGCAGGCGTGTCTTGTCCTCACGCAGCTTCTCCATGAAGGCCGTGTCACCAGCAGTGCGCTTGAGGGCTTCCTCTTCGGTCTGGCCAGCGGCGCGTGCGGCTTTGTACTCGGGCGTGTCCAGCACCAGGGCCAGCATCAGCTCGCGTTTTTTGCCTGGCTTGCCACCCTTGCCTTTGGCTTCGGTCCAGCCTGACTTGTGCGCCCAGTCTGCATCTGACAGGTCCTGCAGTTTGTCGGCCTGACGCGTCACCGCTTCATTGGCCATGGCTTGCAGGCGCGAGTCTATGGTGGTGTGCACCACCAGCCCGTCGGCGAAAATGTTGTACTCATTGCGGTCGGCCCACTCGATCAGCCAGCGCCGCATCTGCTGCATGAAATGCGGCGCCGGGCCCAGCTCTGGCGGCTGGCGTGCAAAGTCCACTTGCAAGGGCATGTTCTGCAGCGCCGCCAGCTGTTCGGCAGGCAGCTTCTGGTGCCTGACCATGCGGCCCAGCACGGTGTTGCGGCGTTGCAGCGCGCGCTCGGGGTTGAGCACCGGGTTGTAGTAACTGGTGCCCTTGAGCATGCCGATCAGGGTGGCACTTTGCAACACATCGAGCTTGTCGGCGGTTTTATCAAAGTAGGTGCGTGCCGCCATCTCAATGCCGTAGGCGTTGTACAGAAAAGGCACGGTGTTCAGGTAGGTCTCCAGAATTTCGTCCTTGGAGTAAACCGCCTCGATCTTCAGGGAGGTGATGGCCTCCTTGATCTTGCGCGTCATGGTGCGGGATCGGCCTATTTCTGCCGGGTAGAGGTTGCGCGCCAGCTGCTGTGTGATGGTGGAGCCGCCCTGCACCTTGCCCTGCAGCGTATTGGCGGCAGCAGACAGCGTGCGCTTGAGGTCCAGCCCGCGATGGCTGTAAAACCGGGCATCTTCGGTCGCGACCAGCGCGTTTTTGACGTGGGGCGAAATGTCTTCCAGCTTGACCCAGTCACGATTGGCGCGTTCAAAAACCGCCAGCTCCTGGCCGTCGGCGGACAGCACCACCGAAGCTTTGGCCGACTTCGTCTTGCGCAGGTCGTCAATACTGGGGGTGAAAGGAATCAGCGCCAGCGCGTAGAGCAGCAGCACCACTGGCACAGCCAAGAGGCCCCAGGCCAGGCCGCGCAGGGTTGGATGCCTGGCAGCCAGGGCAAGTGCGGCGCCAAAACGACGCATAGGCGAAATCGAGGGGGATGCGGCGGGTGTATCGGTGGGCGTATTCATTCACCGCGAGGCTAAGGCACGGCGCATGCCGGGGCTGTAGGACGAAGCGCAAGAAGCCCATCGTCCGCTTTCGTGCGGCGCCTCCCGACGGACTTACACCTTCCGGGTCAAGGGCTTCCAGCCTGCAAACTGCGGGTAATGGCGCTGCACCACCGCACCGTCAAAATCCCAGGCGATACATTTGCCGACGTGGTACGGCGGCCCGGCGGTTTCAGCCACAGGCGCGCCCGACTGCCGGCGCAGCCGCTCGCGGTACACGGGAACAGTCTGGTAAGCGGCGGTCGCCATGTTGAACAGCAGCTCACGCAGGTGTGTGCAGCCGCGTATGCCGCCCAGGGCTTTCTCAATCGCCTGGCGCCAGCCCGGGCCCATGGTGACACCCACCATCTGCTGCATCGGGTCCACCCCCTGTTGGCATTCGGCAAACGGCGTGTGGTCGCTGGCGGTGGCAATTTCGCGGATGGTCATGTGGTCGTCCACCGTGGCGCGTATTGCCATGCCGTGTATCGGTGTGCCGGGCGGCATGTCGCCGCGCTCCGAGCGGTCCAGCGGGTAGGTTTTGGTGTCGCTCATCTCGGCTTCGATGTCCCACAGGCCGTCTTCGCGCAGGTAGCCTCGGTAAACGACGGCGCGGGTGTGCAGGTGGGTTCGGGCTTGGGGTGCGGGCAGTGGCATGGCGGTTCTTGTCTTGATCGGGGTAAACAGGCATTTTCCCCGGAAGACGGGGGCGACGCTGCGCTGGCGGCGACAAGTGTTTGGTCTGAGCATCAAATTGGCCACCAGCCCTTGCTGTATATGCGCAAACAGCTATTGGTTTTGTAGCAACTATCGCTTGCAGGCCAACGGTGTCCGGATCGCGGCCTGGCCTGAAAACCGGATCTCCTTGCCGGAATTGAATCTCTTGCCGAACAAGCTGCGTACCAGACGTACGTACGCGCCGGACAAAGAACAGCGCCCAACAGTAGCCCTGCCAGCGTTGCTGCTGTAAGAAAACCCCTTCAGCGCCGACCGATACACAAAGCCAAAATGGCTACCCAAGGAGATTGACATGATGAGCCGAAGAAACACCCTGCTGGGCCTGGGCGCCCTGTCCGCCGTACTGGCTGGCGCCCGTGGCCTCCTGACGGGTTCGTCCGCACATGCTGCCCGCACCTACGAAATCACCCGCACCGACGCCGAGTGGAAAAAAATGCTGAATGCCGACCAGTACAAGGTCTTGCGCAAGGCAGGTACCGAGACGCCCTACACCAGCCCGCTGAACAAGGAAAAGCGAGCCGGTGTGTACAGCTGTGCAGGCTGTGCCCTGCCCCTGTTCTCATCGACCACCAAATACGAAAGCGGTACCGGCTGGCCCAGCTTCTGGCAGGCGATGGATAAAGCCGTGGCAGAAGAAAGCGACACCAGCCTCTTCATGAAACGTATCGAGGCCTTGTGCAGCCGCTGCGGCGGGCACCTGGGCCATGTCTTTGACGACGGCCCCAAACCCACCGGTCTGCGTTACTGCATGAACGGTGTGGCCATGAATTTCAAGGCGGCCTGATGATGATGGGCAAATTTCTGTCTGTCACCGGCGCAGTCGCGCTGTCGGCCGGGGTGTTGTTCAGCGGCAGCGCGGCCGCAGAAAAAGCTGTCAAGCTACCGGCCCCGGCGCTGGACGCGCCGGCAAGCAGCGCCAGCCGCGAGACTGCCGTGTTTGCAGGTGGCTGCTTCTGGGGCGTGCAGGCGGTGTTTCAACACACGCAGGGCGTTTTGAACGCGGTATCGGGCTACGCCGGCGGCGAAAAAGCCACCGCCAAATACAGCATGATCGGTTCGGGTCGTACCGGGCATGCCGAAGCCGTCCACATCACCTATGACCCCAAACAGGTGTCTTACGGCAAGCTGCTGCAGATTTATTTCTCCGTGGCGCACGACCCGACCACGCTGAACCGCCAGGGGCCGGATGCAGGCACGCAATACCGCTCTGCCATCTTTTACCAGGACGCCAACCAGAAGCAGGTGGCTGAGCGTTATATCGCGCAACTCGATGCGGCCAAGGTCTTCCCGGGCAAGATCGTGACCCAACTCACACCTCTGGCGCAGCCGCTGGCCTTCTACCCTGCCGAGGACTATCACCAGGACTACGCCACGCTGAACCCGAATCAGCCCTACATCGCCAAGTTTGACCTGCCGAAAATCGCCAACCTCAAAACCATGATGCCCGAGCTGTACCGCGACAAGCCCTTGCTGGTGCTGCACGCGGGCAACGCGGCAAAATAAGTCGGGCGCCCTCACCCCGCCGCCCCAGCCCCCGCATCTGCGGCTCGGGCGGCGCGTCTCACCAGGCGGCCAGTGAATCCACACCGAGCAGCGCTGCGTACCATGCTGGCATGGGCCCTCTTCAGCACTTGCCCGGCCCGTGCGCAGAAATAAATTTCTCCCATCCCTGTAATAAATGCGGACCTGCCGCGACCAACGACCAGTTCAGCAAACAACAGGCGCGAGGATCTCCCATGAACCCCAGCAAACCGACGATTCACCCCGGGTGGCTACGGCTCATGCACTGGGTCAATGCCCTGGCGGTGGTGGTCCTCATCATGAGCGGCTGGCGCATCTACAACGCCACGGCTTTCCTCGGTTTCTCCATCCCCGGCGAGCTCACCCTGGGTGGCTGGCTGGGCGGAGCGCTGCAGTGGCACTTTGCGGCCATGTGGGTGCTGGGCATCAACGGCCTGCTCTACCTGGCCATCAACATCGCGACCGGCCGCCTGCGGCGCAAGTTTTTCCCGCTCTCGCCGCGGGCCTTCGTGGCCGACGTACTGGCCGCCCTCAAGGGAAAACTGGCGCATGCCGACCCGCAGCACTACAACATGGTGCAGCGCCTGGCCTACCTGTTCGTGATGGCCGACAGCCTGCTGCTGGTGCTCTCCGGGCTGGTGCTCTGGAAGTCGGTGCAATTTCCACTGCTGCGCGAACTGATGGGCGGCTACGAAGGCGCGCGCCTGATCCACTTTTTTGCAATGGCCGCCCTCGCCGCGTTCGTGGCTATCCACCTCCTCATGGTGGCCCTGGTGCCGCGCACCCTGCTCTACATGGTTCGCGGCCGCTGAGCCGCCCATCGCGCGATTGCCGCAAGGAGTTACCCCATGATCATCCAGTCCCCTCCCCGCATGGACATCGACGGCGCCGCCGTGCTCGATGAAGCCACCGCGCGAATTGCCCACGCCCACAAGTTGGGCAGCAGCCGCCGCAACTTCCTGCGCGCCTCGCTCACCCTGGGCGGCCTCTCGATGCTCACCGGCTGCGTGCTGGACGACAGCGAAGGCATCAGCACCGCCCTGACCCGGATTTCGCGCGTCAACGACGACGTGCAGGGCTGGCTGTTCGACCCGACGCGCCTGGCGCCTACCTACCCCGAATCGATGATCACGCGCCCCTTCCCGTTCAACGCCTTCTACGGCGAAAACGAAATCCGGCAGGTCGAGGAAAGCGGCTACCGGCTGGAAGTCACCGGCCTGGTCGCCGACAAGCGCAAGTGGTCGCTGCCCGAGCTGCGCGCCATGCCGCAGATCGACCAGGTTACGCGCCACATCTGCGTTGAGGGCTGGAGCGCCATTGGCAAATGGGGCGGTGTTTCCTTTGCCAGCTTTCTGCGCCAGGTGGGCGCCGACACCAGCGCCAAATATGTGGGTTTCAAGTGTGCCGACGACTACTTCACCAGCATCGACATGCCCACTGCGCTGCACCCGCAAACCCTGCTGGCGCTGAGCTATGACGGCCAGGTGCTGCCGCCCAAATACGGCTTCCCGATGAAGCTGCGCATGCCCACCAAGCTGGGCTACAAGAACCCCAAACACATCCAGGCAATTTTTGTGACCAACACCTACCCTGGCGGCTACTGGGAAGACCAGGGCTACAACTGGTTCGGAGGTAGCTGAGCTTGCTCAGAAACCCTGAAACACCGACGCGGAACGGCAAGCGCCTTCCCGTTGTCGGAGGCAATGACATCCCGTCATTCTTTTTTTTAACTGCACTCAAAGGTATCCATCATGAAACATCTGAAAACTCTGCTTGTTATTTCCGCTCTGCTCTCCGCCGGCTTTGCACAAGCCGCCTCCCACGCCGGCGCGCCCATGGCCAAAGACGCCATGGCCAAGGATGAGATGAAAAAAGACCCGATGGCCAAAGACGCCATGGGCAAGGACGCGATGAAGAAAGATGCCATGAAAAAAGACCCAATGGCCAAAGACCCCATGGCAAAAGACGCGATGGGCAAAGACGCAATGAAGAAGTAATTGCCCTTCGAATGATGGGCAGGGGGCGGGCGCCTGAAGGCCTCCGCTCCCTGGACCATGCCGGTCGGGCTTGGAAGCCGCACAAGGCTTCGACAAAATTGGCCAATGAGCACTACCGCAAGCCCCTCTTTGCAAAACACACCCACCCTGCGCATCGGCGAACTGGCGCGCCTGGTGTGCCAGGGCAAGGAGGCGCTGGTCGAGCTCCGGCAGATGCTGGCCCAGCTTCGGGCATCCGCTGGACAAGGCCGTGGCGGAAGGGAGCGACACCAGCCTCTTCATGAAACGTATCGAGGCTTTGTACAGCCGCTACGGCGGGCACCTGGGCCATGTGTTTGACGATGGCCCCAAACCCACCGGTCTGCGTCACTGCATGAACGGTGTGGCCATGAACTTCAAGGCGGCTCAACGCTTGCACCTGTTGCCCCTTGGCGCCACAAGGCGGCGGATACCGAACCAACCCGCGCCGTGGTGCTGCACGCTCAACGCGCTGCGGCAATGGCCTACAGCTTTTCTGCGCTGGCCGTTTTAGGCTCACAGCTCCACTATCAGGAGCCCCCATGACGCAGCCCGGCGCACAGCCCAACCGCATTGATGTCGCGCACGGCGGCATGGCAGCGCAATGATGGAATCTTTTCTGGGCAGCGCCGCTCACGGCATCACAGCCATCCTTCTGGGCATCGTGACCCTGCTGGGTCTGGTCATCTGGTCCATCAAGCGCCACAACAGCCCCAGGCTGAAAATCGAGTGCGGCGCCTCCATAGCCACGCTGATCCCCTCACTGGCCGGCCTGACCTTGAGCACCGCGGTTGGCGGCAATGCCGTCCAGATCCTGGAGAACGGCCATTTTTTTGACGTGCTGATCGTGCGGATTGGCGCGGCCAGACAGACGGTGCACTTTGAAACCTTTCTCTGGAAGGAAGGCGTGCTGGGGCAACGCATGGCCGCTGCCTTGTCCGAACGCGCGCGCGCCGGCATCAAGGTGCGTGTGCTGCTTGATGCCACAGGCTCCAAGAAAATCGGTAAAAGCGAGCGCCAGCAGATGCAGGACGCTGGTTGCAAGCTGGTGTTTTTTCATGAACGTTCGATCTACAACATCGGCGTCATGAACGAACGCGACCACCGCAAACTGTGCGTGATCGACGGCAAGGAAGCGTTTGTCGGCGGCCACTGCGTCGTGGACGAGTGGCTGGGCAACGCCGAAGACGGCAAACACTTCGCCGACCTCAGCGTGCACCTGCGAGGTCCCATCGTGCACAGCGTACAGGCCGCCTTCAGCGAAAACTGGGGCGGCCAGACCGGCGAGCTGTTTGTGGGTGACGATGTGTTTCCCCAGCTTGAAGCCGCAGGCGACGTGACCATCCACGCCGCCTACGCCAAGCCTGAAGGCTCGGCCCCGGCCGTGAAAATCCTGCATCACACGGCGATTTGCCTGGCGCAAAAGCGTATCTGGATCCAGAACCCCTACTTCATCCCCGAGCCCGAAGCCATCGACGCCTTTGGCGAAGCCGTCAAGCGCGGTGTGGACGTGCGCGTGATGATGCCGTCCACCAGCGGCTCGGACAACCCCATGGTGCAACACGCCGGCCACCGCAATTTTGAAAAGCTGCTCAAGTGCGGCGTGCGCCTGTTTGAGTACCCGCACACCCTGCTGCACCAGAAAGTCATGACGATTGACGGCGTGTGGAGTGCCATCGGCTCCAGCAACTTCGATGACCGCTCTTTCGACACCAACGACGAGATCACCCTGGGTATCAAGGATGAAGCGCTGGCCAGCCAGCTCGACGCTGTGTTCGAAAAGTACGTCGGCCGCTGCAAGGAGATCGATCTCAAGGCTTGGCAGCAGCGCGGGCTGTGGCACAAGGCCAAGGACAATATGTTTTACCTGTTCAATGAGGTGCTTTGAACGGGCAAATACACCGGCTCACCCGCAGATCATGGTCAAATCAGCGCAGGGTGCCACGTCTGCGGCGATGGCTCAACATCCAACTCTTGGCAAGCGCCGCTTCTCAGCACCTCAGTCGCCCAGCACCTTGTAAAAGTAAGTCGTGTCGCACGGCGCACCATTGGGCAGCAGGGCGTAGCCGGGGATCACCCCCACGCGCTGCCAGCCCTGGCGCGCATACAGGCGCTCGGCATCGCCGTTAGCGGTATCCAGCACCAGCAGCGTCTTGCCGCGGTCACGGGCTGCGCCTTCGGCGGCCTGTATCAGGGCTGCACCCACACCCTGGCGCCTGGCCCGTCGGTGCACCAGCATTTTGGCCAGGTCGGCGCGGTGGGGCTGGTTGTCGGGTTGCGCCAATATCAGTTGCACCGTACCGACAATGCCTTCGGCGTCTTCAGCCACAAACAGCGCCCGCTCGCCACTGGCTACACCATTGGCTACGCCGCGCCAGAAGGCCAGCGCCCTGGGCACTGGCAAGGGGTGCATGAAGCTCACTGAAGCGCCGCCGTCCACAGCGTCGATCAGCAGCCCGGCCAGGGACTGCAGCTGGGGCTCGGTCACCGTCACAAGGCGACGAACAAACGGGGAGTTTGGGGTAGTCATGACAAGGGTCTTTTGATACATGGCTATGGCTGGTCAGGGCCAATCGACGCTGACTATGCCAGATGACCGAGCAGAACACACAGGATTGGGGTCATCCCGAATGCAGGCGCTTCTGGCTTGAGGTTCAATCAGGCCACGCAGGACAGCAAACCGCCCTTTATCCGGGCGGCATAAGCTAGGTTTGTCATGCCGGGGGCGCCATTTTGCGCAGCAACCGGGTTGATGTCATGTGTAGCTGAATTCATCAATACCCCCCCACTCCCCTCGAATAGGAAATCTGTCATGCGCAAACTCAAATACCTTGCAATCGCCACCGCCACCGTGGCGCTGCTTACCGCCTGTGCCAGCATGCCGAGCACTGGTCCCATGAGCTTTTTTGTCACCAGCGTTGGCAGCGGCAAGGGCGCCGACCTGGGCGGCCTGGCCGGTGCAGATGCCCACTGCCAGAAGCTGGCAACGGCTGCTGGCGCCGGCACCAAAACATGGCGCGCCTACCTGAGCACACCCCCCACCTTTGCCACGGCCACCGCACCGGCCGGCGCCGCCACCCATGCGCGTGACCGCATCGGCAACGGCCCCTGGCACAACGCCAAAGGCATGCTGATTGCCCGCGACGGTGCACATCTGCACAACGGCAACATGCTGTCCAAGGAAACCGCCCTGGACGAACGCGGCAACGGCGTCAAAGGCCGCGGCGACACACCCAATGAGCACGACATCCTGACCGGCTCACGCTCGGACGGCACCGCTTTTGCGCCGCAGACCGACACCACCTGCAAATCCTGGACCAGCTCTACCGACGGCTCGGCCATCGTGGGCCACCATGACCGCACCGGCCCCAATGCCGACAACTGGGCCAAGTCCTGGAACTTCTCGCACCAGTCGGCTGGCTGCAGCCAGGAAGCACTGGTACGCACAGGCGGCTCCGGCAAGTTCTACTGCTTCGCGGCCAACTGATCTGGCGGGACGGGGCCGCGGCGCCCCGTCATCCTGACGGTAGCGCCCAGGCAGCAGCATTTACAGCTGCCTGGGCGCTCTGTTTTTTATAGCTGCTTGCGCACGCTGGATATGGCGCCGAGCCCTTAAACGCCTGAAATTTCGGGCCTTCTCCCGTGATCGCGCCCTATTTCACCAACCCCAGCACATCCCGGAAAGCCGGATGTTCCGCCGTGCGTAGCCACTCAAAGGCCACCATCTCGGTGGTGACCAGTTCCGCGCCCGCACCCGCCAGGCGATCGAAGGCCGCGTCGCGGTTGCGCTCGGTGCGCGAGCTGCAGGCGTCGGTGACGACCCACACCTCAAACTCTTCGTCCAGCAAACCCAGTGCCGTCTGCATCAGACAGACATGTGCCTCACAACCGGCGAGCACCACGACGCCCCTGCCCTCTTCTTCAGGCTCGGGCCCTGTCTGCAGGTGTTTGGGCAGGCTGCGGGCATTGCCGCGCGGCGGGCCGGGTGGCGCCTTGCGCGCCGGCGGACGCAGCCAGTCGCCCAGGCCCTCGTCGACCGCATTGAAATGGTTTTTGTTCAGCGTCTTGCCGCCGGCTCCATCAATGGCCGCCTGCAGCTCGGGCAGATTGGGGCCCAGCTTGTCTGGCGTTTGTGCCGTGCCCCATACCGGCACCTGCATCAGCCTGGCCATCTGCGCCAGCCGCAAGGCGTTGGCCAGCACCAGGCCGTGTTCAAAAATGGCGGGCATCAGGCGGACCTGATAGTCCACCAGCACCAGCTGGCACTCATCGGTATCAAGCAACATGTAAAAATCCTCAAAAATGAACAGGCGGAACTGGCGCAGGCTCAGTCCGGGCGATGGCCGGACTGTAGCCGCTCGACCAGCGTAATCAGGTAGTTTTCAAACAGCAGGCTTGCATCTTGCCCGAACATACGAATGCGGCCGGTGTGCTGTAGCAGCAAAAGGCCCACGCCATGGGCAAACAAGGCGGTATTTTCACGTAGCGCCTCTTGGGCGCCCAGACCCATGGCCTGCAGCGCGACTTCGCAGGGTTGCAACGCATCGTGCAGCCGGTCGTTGAGTTGGTCGTTGAGTTCTGCCGTCAAACCGCGCGGGCGCATGCCCTGCACCAGGTAAAAGCCCAAATCCAGGTCGCGCGGATTGGCGGCGTAAAAACCAAACCAGGCACTCGCCTTGGCGTCCAGCTGTTCGGCCGGCGCCAGGGCGGTATGGCCGGCGGCGTCGACCGATGCGTTCAGCCGCTCCAGCGACTCCGCCAGCAGGGCGCCGTAAATCGCCTCTTTGCTTTCGAAATATGAATAAATCGCGCCCGGCGTGTAGCCCGCCTGCCGGGCGATCTCGCGGATGCTGGCGCCCTCGATGCCAAGCTGCTCAAAAACGGCGCGAGCGGCGTCCAGCACGCCGGCACGGCGTGCATCACTTTGTGCCTGCTGGCGTTGCAGTCGTGCTTGCATGGGCTGAATATAAGCCAAAACCCTTTGACATCCCCTGATTCTTAAACAGATGTTCAACCAATTGAACAGTGTTTAAAATCGCCAGAACCAGGAGATTTTCATGAACGCACCCACCCCTGCCGCCAGCCTGATGTCCGGCGACGACTTTCGCGAGTCACTGCGGCGCTACAAACCCCGGGTCTTCCTAGACGGCCGGCAAGTAGCCAGCGTGGCTGACGAACGCGGCTTCGGCCCCGGAATCAATGCCATCGCCCTGACCTACGACTACGCACTGAATCCCCAGTACGCGCCCATCATGACGGCGGTGCAACACACCAGCGGAAAAACCGTCAACCGCCTGAGCCACATCAACACCAGCAGCGGCGATTTGCTCAACAAACTGGAAGCCGTGCGACTGGTTTGCCAGGAAACAGGTTGCGCCCAGCGCTACCTGACGCACGATGCGCTCAACGCGATTGGACAGGTCTCGGCGCGCATCGACGACGCGCGCGGGACGACAGAAAACACCGCGCGTTTTCTCAATTACCTGCACCGCGTGCAAGACCAGGACTTGACCCTGGGCATAGCGATGACCGATGCCAAAGGTGACCGCAGCAAACGCCCCCACGAGCAGGCCAACGTGGACAGCTACCTGCACATCGTGGAGCGCAATGCAAAAGGCATCGTAATCAGCGGCACCAAGGCCATCGTGACCGGCGCACCGTATGTGCACGAGTTGCTGGTCATGCCGTGTCGCAATATGGGCAAGGAAGACGCCGACTTCGCCGTCTGCTGCGCCGTACCGGTCGACGCACCGGGTATCACCATCGTGGCCCGGCCCGCCGGGCGCCCCGGTGAAAAAGTCGAGCATGGTGCAGCCCTGTTCAGCCGCAAATACGGCCAGAGCACAGGTGTGGTGATGTTCGACAAAGTGCTGGTGCCCTGGGACAGCGTGTTCTACGCCGGCGAATGGGAGCACAGCGGCCACCTCACCTACAGCTATGCCACGCACCACCGGCACACCTGCATAGGCGCACGCGCCGGATTTGGCGACCTGCTGATAGGCGCCGGTGCACTGATGTGCGAGGCCAATGGTTTTGACCCCGGCAAAGAGAGCCATTTGCGTGAGCAGATGGTCGAACTCATCACCATCACTGAAAGCTTCTTCGCCTGTGGCGTGGCCGCCAGCGTGTATGGCAAGCCAGATGCACACAGCAAGACTTTCATGCCGGACCCGGTGTTTTCCAACATTGGCAAGCTGCTGCTGGCGACCAAAATTTATGACATGCACCGGATTGCGCACTACGTCAGCGGCGGCCTCATCGTCACCCTGCCCGGCCCGGACGAAGACCACAACCCCGAGACCGGCGCCAAGCTGTCGGAAGTGCTGCGCGCCAACCCGGACGTGCCTTACGAGCAACGCATCGAGACCGCGCGTTTTATCGAAGACCTGACGGCTGGCTACCAGGGCGGCTGGTACAGCGTGATCAGCCTGCACGGCGGCGGATCACCGGCCGCGATGAAGCAGGAGATTTACCGCAACTACCCGGTGGGCTCCAAGGTGGAACTGGTCGAGCGCATTCTGGAGCGCGGAGTGGCACATGACCCTGACCGCGCCATCACCAAAAACCGCCAGCCTGGCAAATGCTGCGACACCGGTTGCACCACGCCGGGCCAGCCGGTGATGGTGGACCTGCCTTCGGTCGAGGCCACGTTGCCGTCACGCCGCCAGCCCTGAAGCGCTATTATTTCAGGAGCTGCTGGCGCATACCTGTAAAGGGCTAGCGGCCTTTTTTACCAGGAATGGGGGGCCTGCGCGCTTGCAGGATGTCAGCGGGCCACCACCTTTTCGCCCGCTTTTGCGTCTTTCAGGATGGCGTCCACATCGGCGCCGTAGCTCGCTTTGGCCTTGGTGTACACGCTGGCCATCGCCTGACGGAATGCAGCGATATCGGGCCTGACCACTTTGGCGCCGGCTGCACGCATGGCTTCCAGGTTTTTCTCATCTGCCTCCCTGACAAGCTGGCGCGACAAAGTAGCAGCCTCCCGCGCGGCGCGCTCGAACTGCTCGCGTTCTGCGGGCAGCAGTCGCTTCCAGGTGCGCTCAGCCATGACAAACGGCAGCGGGCTGTAAACATGCTGGGTCAGTACGATGTTGGGCGCGACTTCGTGGAAACGCAGCGCCCGTATGGTGTCAATCGGGTTCTCCTGCCCGTCCACCCGCCCCTGCTGGATGGCGCTGTAGACCTCGGTCACGGGGATCACGACAGGTTCGTAGCCGATGGATTCCATGATCCACTTGATCATTTCGTTCGGGAAGACACGCATTTTTTTACCTTTCGCGTCTTCCGGCCGGTTCAGTGCAGACCGGGTGGTGAAGCTGCGAAAGCCGGCCTCCCAGGTCGCCAGGTGGTGCACGCCCTTGGCGGGCATTTTGTCGAACTGGGCGCGCAACCATGGCGACTCATCGTAAAACCGCCAGCCCTGCTCATAACTTTCGACCAGGTAGGGTAAAGCGGTCAGATTCAGCTCGGGAACCAACCCTGCAAAGCTGCCGGTGGCGCTGGCGGTGAAGTCCAGTCGCCCTTCGGCCAGTGCCTTGATGCTTTGCGGATCGTTGCCCAGCTGACCTGAATGAAAAACAAGCACACGGTATTTGCCGCGCGTGTATTCCGCCACCTTCTTTGCGAAAAGCTCGGACGCGAGATGCCGCGCGCCGGAAGGTGTGTCCGTGTGGTTGAGTTTGAGCACAAACGGCAACTCGGGGTCTTGCGCCCAGACCTGCGCGCTGGCGCTGATCAGCAAAGCGATGGCGATTTTCAGAAAGGTGTTCATGATGCGTCTCCCGCTTACTGTCGAATACGACCGTCGGTGCCAATCAGCGACAGGTCGACATAACGCGAGCCTTCATGCTGCCCCGGCGCAAAGTCAACCACAAAGCCGCCCATGTTGAAACGGCGCATGCTTTCAAGCCCGCGCGCAAGCCCTGTGCGTGAAGCGTCCTTGCCGGCGCGGCGCAGCCCCTCGGCCACCACCCGCGCGGCGATATACCCCTCCAGCGAGGCAAAATTTCCGCGTGCTGCGTCTATGCCCAGCGCTTTCACGCGGTTTTGAAACTCCCTCGCAATCGGCACTGTGGCCTTGTAGGGATTGGGCACACTTTGGGCCACGGCAACACCGCCGGCAGCGGCGCCCAACTGGCTGACCAGCTGTTCGGCGTCCACCGTGGATGTGGCAAAAATAAAGGATGGACTGTTTTTGGCGCGCAGTCCTTTGATGATCGCTGCCGCCACCGGCGTATTGGCCACCAGCAATACCGCCTGGGGCTCGGCCTGCGCGATCAGGGCCACTGCGCTGTCCACCTTCAGGCTGTTTTTGGGTTGCACCGCCACCGCAGCCGGCTTCAGTGCGCGCTTGGCCAGCATTTCCTGAACGTCCGCCCAGGCCTCCCTGCCAAAACCATCGTCCTCGTAAACGACCGCAATACGGGTTGAACCCATGGTCCGGATCTGATCCAGAATGCGCTGGACTTCATCGCGATAGCTGGCGCGCACATGAAACAGGTTGGCGTTCTTTCTGAGCGCCGCCACGCCAGAACGCACGCCCACCACCGGTAGCCCGGCATTGGCCAGCAAGCCTTTTTCGACCACCGCATCAATGTTCTCGGCACCCCACATGCCAATCAGGGCGATGGGATCGTCCTGCTCCAGCAACTGACCAACGTGCTGCGCGGTGTCTGCGCTTCGGTAACCGTCGTCGCGCGAGATCAGCCGGAGCCGGTTGCCGCCAATGCCACCGGCCGCGTTGACTTCGTCGAAGGCGATCATTGCACCCAGGTTGAAGTCGCGCCCAGAAACCGCCAGCGGCCCGCCAAAAGGGGCAACCTGTGCGACCACAATTTCCCTGGCGAAAAGCGGGTTGCCCGCCAGCGCCAGCAGCGCTGCGCCACAAAGTTTCCAGTGTTTCATTGAAGTCTCCTAGAGTTCTACAAGTCTCCCCTTCACCAACACCCATCAAAGCTCTGCGGCCCTTTCACGCCGGTGCGTCACCCGCCGCCGGTTCCGCCCTCTTCACGGCCATGCTTTTGTCAGTGCGTTGACCACCTTGGCCTTGACCCAGGGTTGGGTCTTCAGGTTGAACTGCTGAAAGTGCTCAGACGCAAGATGCGCGTCAAACGCTGCCCTTGAGTCGTAGATTTCGTACAGAAAAATCTCGTTAGCGCTGCGGATGGCGGTGCACACATCAAACTGGCGGCAACCTGGCTCGCGCTCCAGCGATATACGGGCGTTGTTGACCATCTCCGCCATAAAGTCGGCACGGTGTGCCGAATGCACGGTGAACAAAACGGTGATCACGTACATGGTCAACCCCAGGCCGCAATCAGGCGCGGCAGCCAGGCCGTCAGCTCCGGCACATAGGTGATGAGAATGACCACGCTGAAAGTGGCGGCCATCATGATCCAAAGATGACGCGTGATTTCGCCAATGCTGGCTTTGGCCAGCCGGGCCGCGACAAACAGCGTACCCCCCACCGGCGGCGTGTACAGCGCAATCGCCAGATTGGCAGTCATGATCACTCCCATGTGCACCAGGTCGATCTTGAACGCCATGGCCAGCGGCAGAAACAGCGGCGCGGCCATCAGCAGCGCTGGCAGCGGCTCGATGAAGATGCCCAGCAGCACCAGCGCCACATTGAGCATCAGCAGAAACACCCACTTCACATGCGCCACCGACGACACCCAGTTGGCCATTTGCTGCGCCACCTGCTCGGCAGTGATCAGCCATGCCAATGCACCCGTGGCGCCAATGACCAGCATCACCGTGGCGCTGGTCATGAAGGCCTTGAGCAACAAGCCGGGAATATCGCGGTACTTCAGGTCCTTGTACAAAAACATCGAGACCAGCAGGCCGTACACCACCGCGACCGCAGCGGCCTCTGTCGGGGTGAAATAGCCCGACCAGATACCGCCCACGATGAACACCGGCATCAGCAGCGCCGGGCCGGCATTCACACCGGCTTTCCATATCTCGCGCAGAGAGGCCGGCTTGCCGCCTTTGTCCACGCCGGTGGACCAGCCGTGCCACATACACACGGCAATCAGTGCCAGGCCTGACAACACAGCAGGAACCAGCCCGGCCATCGACAAGGTGCGCATGGACACCCCGGAGACAAAGGCGTACACAAGAAACGGGATAGACAGAGGCATCAGCAATGCCAGCGTGCCGGCCACCGCGACCAGCGCAGCCGAAAACCCGCGCGAATAACCACGCGCCAGCATGGCCGGAATGACCAGCGAGCCTATCGCTGCGGTGTCGGCAATCGCTGAGCCCGAAACCCCGCCAAACAGCAGGCAGGACATCACGGTCACCACGCCCAGACCACCCGGCAGCCAGCCAAACAAGACATTGGCAAATTCAACAATGCGCTTGCCCACGCCACCCTGCGCCAGCAACTCGCCGGTAAACACAAACAGCGGCACAGCGATCAGGATGAAGGGCTCTACCCCGCCTATGAAGGACAGAAACACGCTCTCCAACGGGTACTGCATGCCATAGGCCATGACAATGCCTGCGGTGGTTGCCAGCAAGGCAAACATCAGGGGAATGCCGGCCAGAGCAAGAATAAAAAAGACTGAAAAAATAACCAGGGCAAGCATCGAAGGTCCTGTAGCGGTTCGTGGGGTGAATGGAAGGCGTACGTGCTCAGTCCTGCGGGTAACGCGCCTCGCGCGGCACCCCGCGCCAGGTCTGCACCAGGTCCCAGGCCACAAAAACCATCATCAGGGCAGCACCCAGGGGCAAGGGCATGTACTGCCAGGCCATGGGCCATTCAAGCGTGGTCAACACGTTGGTCCAGCCGCCAGCGACAATCCGCCACCCGTAGAAAAACAGCACGGCCAGAACGACGAGGCAAAACAACTGGATCGCGGCGTCGGCCCTGCGCCGCCCGGCCACGTCCAGCTTGTCGAGAAATTCGCCAATGGCCATGTGGGTGCCGCGCTGGGCCGCTGCTGCTCCGCCCAGAAAGGTGACCCACACCATCAGCAACTCGCCCAGCTCGGTCATCCAGGCCAGGTCTTTGGCAAATGCATGCAACACCACATTGGCAAAAACCAGCACGATCAGCCCGGTGCCTATGCCAATCACCATCCAGTCCACCAACCGGCCCAGCCAGAGCAAGGGACCAGGCAGCGGGGCCGGTGTGACGCCCTCCGCTGCTTCATTGATGGAAGGGTTGCCTGTGTGCATGCTCATCGCGCTGCCTTTTTTTACTGTTATTACTTGACGGCTTTGCGCACAGCGGCGGCATCGCTGAGCACCAGATCCACATCCGCGCCATATTTCTCGCGTGCTTTGGCATACACCGGTTCCACCGATTTACGGAAAGCCTCGGTGTCAGGTTTGCGGTTGATCTTGGCGCCCTTGGAGGCCATGTCGGCCAGCAGCTTCTCGTCGTTGTCGCGAATCATGTTGCGCTGGAATGGCGCCACCTCCTGGGCGGCCCGCGTGACGGCCTGCTGATCAGCAGGTGACAGCCTGGCCCAGGTTTTTTCTGAAATGGCCAGCGGAATCGGGCTGTAGACGTGATTCGTCAGCGTGACGTTGGGTGCTACTTCATAGAACTTGTTCGACGCGATCGTGTCGATCGGGTTTTCCTGGCCGGCCACGGCGCCTTGCTGAATCGCCAGATAGACCTCAGGCAGCGGCATGATCTGGATGCCAAAGCCCATGGCTTCCAGTTGCCAGCGCATCATTTCGTTGGGAAAAGTCCGCAGCTTCTTGCCTTTGGCATCGGCCGGCGAGTTCAGCGGGTCTTTGGTGGTCATGTTGCGAAAGCCAGCCTCCCACGTCGCCAGAAAGCGGAAACCCTTGGCCGGCGCCTTGTCAAACTGGGCCTTGAGCCATTTCGACTCGTCGTAGAACTTCCAGCCTTGGGCATAACTGTCGATGATGAAAGGCATCATGGTCAGATTCAGGGTAGGCAAAAATGTGGCGTATGAGCCGGTTGCCGACACCGTAAAGTCAATACCGCCCAACGCGAGCTGCTCGATGTTTTTTGGGTCATTGCCTAGCTGGCCGCAGCAGAACACCTGCACCTTGTAGCGGCCCTGGGTGTACTCCTCGACCTTCTTTGCGAAGACCTGCGCCGCAGCCTGGCGCGCGCCCTGCTGCTGGTCCGTGTGGCTGAATTTGAGGATGGTCTGGGCACTTGCGCTCGTGGCGAGGGCGACGCCGGCCAGCGCCAACGAGAATCGGATCAAGGCCTTGGATGTTTTCATACTGTCTCCTTTTTTTGCTTACTGACAAGATTGCCGATGCCGGGCGCAGTGCCCTTGCCGGCCGTGGGGTTCAGGGGCTCAAAACCCTCAAGGGTGATGCGCTGTCCACTGCGGTCCGAGGCATATACCGCCTCCTGGATCAGCAGATTTTTCAAATAGGCGCGGGCCGTGTTTTCAGGCTCGCGCCCAGCAGCCAGGCATTGCAGGACATGCGCCTGAAGAAACCCGCAGGCGCCGCCGCCAAAACTCAGGGCGGAACCACTGTCATACAGATGTGGCACTTCTTCGCCGTGGTGCGGCTTCCACCAGAGATTTGCGTTGCCGTCCAGCCGCAACACCCCTCTGGCGCCTTCAAGCCACATCTCACCCATGGTGCGGCGCGGGTTGTCGGCCACATGGTCGTTCAGCCGGTTGCCGTCAAACAGGCCTGCGGCCCCGCTGGAAAAATCGAAAGTGATCAACCCGGCGTCCTCGCCCTCAATGGCCGGGTTCAGGCGCCTCAGGCGCGCATAGACGGCTTGCACCTCACCCATCAGATAGCGGAAGGTGTCGATCAAATGGATCGCGGTTTCGACCACCAGCAAACGCGGCATGGTCTGAAAATACGGCTGTCGGTTCAGGTAGGCGTTTGGCCCCTGCCCGTCACCGGGACGCAGGCGAAAGCTGACGTTGTGCAGCGCGCCCAGGTGCCCGGCATCCACCAGCCGCCGCGCTTCGCGAAACCAGGGCATGAAGCGGAAATTTTCATGCACGATCAGGGGCACACCCGCCAGCGCGGCCCTGTCCGTCAACTGGACAGCTTGCGCGTAGCCGGTGCCAAAGGGTTTCTGGCAGATAACCGGCAATTTCTGACTTAGCACAATGCCCAGCACCTCGGCATGGCTGGCGGGTGGTGTGACCACGTCCACCAGATCGGGCCGCGTGGCTTCCAGCATGTGGGCCACCTCGGTGAACACCCGGGCAATGCCAAAGCGCCGCGCAAGTTCCTGCGCGCGCGCCGGGTCTGCGTCACACAGACCCACCAGTTCCACGCCAGGCAACTGTCGCCAGCCCTCCAGGTGGAACTGGCTGAAGAAACCCGCGCCCACCACCGCCACCCGCTGGGGTGTTGTGAGGCCGGAAGCACGCAGTGCAGTCATGTCAGCGGACCTGTCGCAGCGCATTCATCACGGCCTGCGTGATATCCGCCGTGCCATTGACACCACCGAACTCCATGGGGCGCACGGCACCGCTGGCAAACACCTGCTGTACCGCCGCATCCATCAGCGCCGCGCCGTCGGACAGGCGGGTATCGCCGTGGCGGTCGCCCAGCCAGTCCAGCATCATGGCGGCCGACAAAATCATGGCGGTCGGGTTGGCCTTGCCCTGCCCTGCGATGTCCGGTGCCGTACCGTGGGCAGGTTGAAACAGGGCATGCCGGTCGCCGATGTCTGCCGAAGGCGCCATGCCCATGCCACCCACCAGTGCCGCAATCAGGTCAGACAGGATGTCGCCAAACATGTTTTCGGTGACCATCACGTCATACGCCCAGGGCTTCATGACGAGGTTCAGGGCCATCGCGTCCACGTAGGCACTGTCAGAGGCGACGCCCGGATGGCGTGCCGCTGATTCCTCAAAAATCCGGCGCCAGAAAGCCATGGACGCAAACACATTGGCCTTGTCCACATTGGTCACGCGTGCCGGACGCCCTTTGAGCAGCGCACGCCGTTCAGCCAGCTTGAAGGCAAATTCGCAGATGCGGGCAGTGCCGGTGCGTGTGATTTTCATGGTGTCGTACACCTCGTCGTCACCACGCACATCACCCCGGCCCCGGGCGTAAAAAAGCCCTTCAGTGCTTTCACGCACCAGCACAAAATCGATCTCGCTGGCTTTCGGGCTGGCCAATGGGGTGGGCAGGCCCTTGAAGGTGCGTATCGGCCGGACACCGGCGTACAGGTCGAAGTGAAAACGCAAGTCCAGCTGGGGAATGATCTCGGTGCCATCAGCGCCGCGCACATGCGGCAGCCCCATGGCGCCAAACAGGATGGCGTCCGCCTGCTCACAGACTTTCAGGGTGTCAGCGGGCAACGCCACCCCACTGTCCACATAGTGCTGGGCACCGGCCTGCTGGTAGTCCAGCCGGAAGCTGACGCCGACACGCTCAGCCACCTGGCCGAGAACCTGCTCAGCCGCCTGCATGACTTCCTTGCCAATGCCGTCACCAGGCAATACGGCGATGTGATACGAGGGTTTCATGCGAAATATGTATGGAGTTAAAAATTGGAAATTGGAAAAAAGCCGCGGTTCTTATGGGCAGCATCTACATCTGCTGCAGGCGGAATCGCTCAAAAATGACCAGCAATTCGCGGCTGGCGCGTTGTCTGTGCTCGCGGTTGACCGCCGCTGCGCCGGCAGCATCGCCCGCACGCAGCCGGTCTACCAGCGCCATGTGTTCCTTGGTGGAGTTGACGGGTGTGGGCCGCAGCCGCAGACTGAACATGCGGGCACGGTGTGCGCGATCCCAGTAGCTGAACACCGCATCGGCCAGCATCTTGTTGCCGGCCATGGTGACCAGCTGCTCATGAAAACTTTCATCCGCCGCCGCCCAGGCGTCCAGATCACCCTTGACCAGCGCTTTTTCCATCGCTTTGGTGGCCACCAGCAGCGGCTTGAGTTCGGCGTCACCTGGCTTGCGGGCGGCCAACATCTCAGCGGCCATGCTTTCCAGCGCTGTCAGGATTTCGTAGATCTCCTTCATGTCGGTGGGCGACACCGGCAACACCCGCATGCCGCGCCGCGGGATCACCTCGACCAGTCCTTCGTTGGCCAGGCGGATCAGCGATTCGCGCACAGGGGTACGGCTCATGCCCAGTTGCAGGGCGATTTCCTGTTCCAGCGCCTGGTAACCGGGGGCCCAGACGTTGTCCAGAATGCGGCGACGCATGTCCTGGTAGGCCAGATCGACCATGGAGGCACCGTCTGAAGGCATTGAAGCTTGTGTTTTCATTTGAAGGTCCGGGGGCTTAGAAATTCCAGTGAAACGGAGGGTGGCCTGCGACCGGCATGGGCAGCGTGGCCAGCTTGTCGCCCAACAGGCAACCGAGGTAGGCTGTTTTCAGATCCGGGCCACCAAATGCCAGGCTGGATATGTTTTTCAGGCAACGGCTTTTTGCGCCGTCCAGATGCGGACGCCCCATCTCGTCGGCCTGGTAGGCCGCTTCCACCCAGGCCAGATGCTCTGCGTCGGCGTCTTCCAGCCAGAGCGTTTGCGCCCCATCGGGCGCCACACGGATGAGCCGATTGCTCACGATGCTGACCACCCAGGCATGGCCGTTGGTATCAAAAGCCAGGCCATCAGGAAACACGCCGGCATCAAACCGGGTCACCACCTCTTTGGCGCCGAGTGACGAGTCCGCGCGAATGGCAAACCGCGACAACTCGCGGGCGAAGGTTTCGTTGACATACAGCCACTGGCCGCTGGGGTCCACCGCACACTCGTTGGTGTAACCCAAGCCGTCGGCCACAATCCGCGCGCCCTGCTTGTCCACCAGCACCACAAAACCATCGTTGCAGCCTTTTCGGTAACCGAGAGCGCGGGGGGAAAGCCGGGTGCTGACGGTGATCCAGGTGCGGCCGGCCGCGTCTTGCACCACAAAGTTGCTGGGCGGCAGATCGCAGCCGTCTACCGCGCGCAGAAAGGGCTCAAGTCGGCCATCACGATAGAGCCGAAAGACGCCGCCCTTTTCTGCGCCCAGATGGGCCAGCAGAAATGATCCGTCTTCCAGCAAGGCAATGCCGTTGGGTTTGAGGGCTTCGCCGTCCACCGCCGGACCGGCGTACAGCCGCTGCGAGCCATCGGGCAGGATGTGGGACACACCACCGCGCCAGTCGGCGGTGTAGACGTCGCCACGCGCAGTCGCCAGCACACATTCGGGCCGGTTCAGATCGTGGCCGCACCAGGCCAGATCCTCCAACCGATCTGACGCACCTCTCTCGGTCAGAATTTGATGTATTTCTTTGTGCATGACTTAATGTATACGTTAATAGTCAAAAAAATGACTGGGGAATTCCCTGATGCAGCCTGGCCTTCAAGCAAACCACCCAACAGCTGTTCGAATCTTCGGATTGGCGCCGCGACCCGCGATTTTCAAGCAGTAATGCCGGACGGATAGAAGCGCGCTGGCGCTGCCAGTTCTTGCCAAGTGGAGGAAGGACTAGGGCCTGTTCACACTATTTATGCAAGTGCGAACGTGGTTAAAACAGCGCCAATCTAGGCGCGCGACGACGCTCAGCCTGGGCGGCTGGGCTAGGAGTGCAACGACGAGTGGTGCTGTTTTAACCACGTTCCCTCCGGGTTGCGGCCAAAAAGGCCATGCGCAGCGTTGCAAAGCCTTGCCGGGCTCCAGCCCGGCTGCATTTTGCGCCTCCCGCATGACCTTTTTGACTCGCAACGCATCTTGCATCAATAGTGTGAACAGGCCCTAGCGATCTCCAGCAGACCGCTGCACCGGCAGTTCGGCAAACTTCAGCAAACGCGTGGCCAGCAGCGTCTCGGCCAGAAAACACAGCAGCGCCAGAAGAAAACAGAACACACCCGACAAAAAACTCACCGTCGCAATTTTCAGCGCCGGCAGGTCGCTGGTCTCGCCCAGAAACAGCACCACAATGGTCAGCCCGATCAGAATCGCGCAAAAGGTCAACAGCGCCAAGCAGCCATTGACCAGCCAGCCCCGGTGCCGCAGCGCGCCCAGTTCGGCGTACATCCGCATCGCCTTGGCCTGCTCAACGTCACCGCTTTCAAGGCGGTTTTCCAGAAAACGTGCCCGATCGATGATGCGGGCCAGCCGGCCCGCCACGGCGGCGATCATGCCGGCAACGGCGGTCAGCAAAAACACCGGGGCCACTGCCAACTGAATCCCGTGGGTGACTGTGGCGAGGTCGGGGGCGAAGTTCATTCGGGGCTCCGTGGACGTCAATGGTCCTGATTTTGTCACGCCGCGCACCGGGCCTTCCTACGCAAGTGTCGCTACTGTCCGACAGGACGTCATCCCGGCGTGCCTCACACTGGTTCCAGTTGCGTCACAAGGCGCCACCCCTACTCCTGAAGGAACCCGCATGCTGCCCAACCGGGAAGGACAACACGTCCCCAACACCACTTTCAAGATCCGCCGCGACAACCATTGGGTGGACCTGACCAGTGCAGAGCTGTTCAATGGCAAAACGGTGGTGCTGTTTGCGTTGCCCGGTGCCTATACCCCCACCTGCTCCAGCAGTCACCTGCCGGGCTTCAATACGCTGGCCCCTGTTTTCAAGGCGCGTGGAGTTGACGAGGTGGTGTGCCTGTCGGTCAACGACGCTTTTGTAATGAACGAGTGGGCCGCCACACAAGAGGCCGACAACCTGACACTGATTCCGGACGGCAACGGCCAGTTCACCGAGGCCATGGGCATGCTGGTGGACAAAAGCGACCTGGGTTTTGGCAAACGTTCGTGGCGCTACTCCATGCTGGTGCGGGACGGCATGATCGAAAAAATGTTCATCGAACCCGAAAAAGAAGGCGATCCGTTTGAGGTGTCTGATGCAGAAACCATGCTTCGCCATGTTTCACCCGACACGCCGCCGCCCGAGCCGCTGACGATGTTCACCAAACCCGGGTGCCAGTTCTGCACACAGGCCAAAGCCTTGCTTCAGAACGCCGGTCTGCCGTATGAGGAAATCGTGCTGGGCCACGGCATCACCTCGCGCACGCTGCAGGCGGTTGCCGGCGCCGCCACCACGCCACAGGTTTTCTGTGGCGGCAAACGGATTGGTGGCTTTGAAGCACTGCAGACCTGGTTGGCTAGTGCAGTGGTGCACTGACAAACCCGGTGATAGCATTTGAATGATTCCAACCGAACCCGTTGAGGATTTATGAGCTCGTCCACCGTCTCCCACAAGGCCGCCATCTCCGCTGACGCCGACAACCTTGCAGCAGAAGCTGCGCGCTATGCCTTGCTGCGCCGCATTGCCCCGGCCATACGCCACCACATGGCCGGCACGCTGCAACCGATAGGCATGATTTCTGCCATTCTGGAGCGGCGCCTGCAGGCGCCCACCCCCGACATGGCGGTACTGCGCGACAGCTGCAAGTCCATCAGCGCGCTGTCACGCACGGCCGCTGGCGCCAGCATGAACCTGATCAGCTGGGTCGCACCCCGCGAAAACGGCATCGTGCTGCTGGAGGCCGGGGTGGAAGAATGTGTGGGCATGTTGTCCACCGATCTGGCTTTTCGCGGCTTCACCCTGGCCAATCGGGTCGCTGCAGCGGATGTGAATGTCTCGCAGGTCGCCTTGCGCACCGTCTTCACAGCCAGCCTGATTGCACTGACCGACGCAGCACCGGCGCCCGCCAGCGTGCTGGTCACCAGCGACTTGACGGGCGACACAGCCAGGGTGTGCATCAGCGTCGCAGCGCAAGAGGGAGCCAGCACCGCGCAGGACCCGCGCAGCTACCGCGACCTCGGGTGGGACGATGTACAGGCCCTGGCCAGCGCCGAGCAGGTCAGCATCTCCCACAGCGCAAACAAGGTCGAGCTGGGGTTTTTGGTGCTTGAAAATTCTGACCTGACGGTGTGACCGGCACACAATTTACTCTTTTTTTGATAGCTGCCTGCGCATATTCCAAAAGGGCTGGCGGCCTATTTCAATCATAAGTCTGGCACCAAGCCCCGCGCTGGCAGCCGGGGGCTGTCCGGCTTGCTTATGATCCACGTACCGTCACTCGCCCAGGCCGCATGGCCTGTCGGCAAGCTGCGCCACCCACCCTATACCCATGAAAAAAAGCGGCATCTTGCTCCATATCGCCGGCCTGTGGCTGCTGTCGGGCCTGGACGCCTCCGGCAAATGGCTGGTGCTGGCGGGTGTACCGGTGCTTATGGTCGCCTGGGCGCGTTATGCGGTGCACACCGCGCTGATGACGGCGGTGGTCTTGCCCACACGCGGCAAAGCCATCTTCCATACCAAATCCCTGTCAAGGCAGCTCATACGCGGCCTGCTGATGATTACCACCACCGTGCTGTTTTTCTCGGTGCTGGGCCGGCTGCCTCTGGCAGAGGCCACCGCCATCAACTTCATGGCGCCCTTGTTCTTGATGGCCATGGCGCCTTGGCTGCTGCACGAGCCACACCGCCTGCACCGCTGGCTGGGCGTATTGGCGGGGTTTGCCGGCATGCTGGTGGTGGTGCGGCCGGGCGCGCAACTGGACCCGGTGGGTGTGGTGCTGGGTCTGGCGACGGCGCTGGCTTTTGCCTTTTTCCAGATCGCAACGCGCCGCGTCGCGCATGATGATCCGCTGACCACCAATTATTACGGCGGCCTGTTTGGCACGATTGCGCTGACTTTGGCCCTGCCCTGGTTCTGGCAGACACCGCAGCTCAACACCTGGCAATGGCTGCTGCTGGCATCGACCGGAGTCACTGGTTTTCTGGGTCACTGGCTGCAGATTGCCGCTTTCAAAAAAAGCCCGGCCACCTTGCTGGCACCGTTCAGTTATCTGCAGATCGTGGCCGCCGCCACACTGGGCTGGCTGGTGTTTGGCCAGGCACCGGGTCAGACCACCGCGCTCGGTATCGGCCTGATTTGCCTGGCGGGCCTGGGCGTGGCCTTGACCGAGGCGCGCATGGCCTGGGTCCGGTCACGCGGACCGGGCGAAGTGCCCTGAGCCCCGCCGTTTACTCCTGAAACAGCGGCAGGTCGGCCTTTTTCAGCGTGCGCAGCACAAAGCTGGACTTGCTGTGGCGTATGCCCTTGATCTTGTAGAGACGCTCGCGCAGCAGACGTTCGTAGTCCTGTGTGCCGCTGACGGCAATACGCAGCAGGTAGTCGTAGTCGCCGGACACCAGATAGGCCTCGATCACCTCCGGAATTTTTGCCAGCGTTTCGCCAAACTTCTCCAGCGTGTTGTCGGAGTGGCTGTCCAGGGTGACCTGCACCAGCACCGTGTCGCTGAGGTCCAGCGCCGCCGGATTGATGCGCACGGTGTAGCCCTCGATCACGCCTGACTCTTCCATCTTTTTGATGCGGTTCCAGCATGGGGTGTGGCTCAGGCCCACCGCCTGCCCGATCTCCTGCAGGCTGGCCCGGGCATTGGCTTGCAGGACTTGAAGAATTTTCCGGTCAATTTTGTCCATTCGGTATTTTTTCCTTCATTTTCTTGAATTGCAGGAATTATTACTTAATCGAACCAATTTACCAAAAAAAAACAGAAGCACTTTCTTGCGCACCTGGCCGATACTTCTTCCTGGCAAACGGATTTACCGAGACGTGTTGCCAGGCAAACACACCAGCGGGTTACCGCCCGCTGGTGCGTCTGGATAGCCGGGATCAGGCAAATTTGCGCATCGCATCCAGCGCCAGACCGGTGCCAATGCTGCCAAACAGATCACCTTCCACGCGGCGCGCCTGCGGCAGCAAGGCCGCAATACGCTCGCGCAGCAACGGCACGCTGCTGGAGCCGCCGGTAAAAAACACGGTGTCCACTTCGCCAGCCAACAAACCGGCCTCACGCAGCAAGCCGGTGACGCTGAGCGCGACGCTGTCCACCAGGTGCGTGATTGCCCGGTCAAAATCGGCGCGCAACAGGACCAGTTGCTGGCCGGGGTCTATGCGGCCCAGGTCCATCTGCGTTTCAGTGCTGGCAGACAGCGCGATTTTGGCGATTTCCACCTGCATCGCCAGCCAGTGGCCGGCACGTTCGGTCACCAGGTTTTGCAGACGCAGCAGCTTGTCTTTTTCCCGGGCCTCGCGGTACAGCTCGGTGATCTGCACCCAGGCCTTTTTGGTGTACGCAAAGTTGATGGTGTGCCAGGTCGCCAGGTTGAAATACTGCGCTGAAGGCAGCTCCAGCCCGCTTTTGAGCCGACTGCCCAGACCCAGAAGCGGCATCACGCTGGCCAGACTCAGGTGTTTATCGAAGTCGGTGCCGCCTATGTGTACACCGCTGCTGGCCAGGATGTCGTCTTTGCGCTCTGCCCTGCCCGCGCGCTGGGGCGCCAGGCGCACCAGCGCAAAGTCCGAGGTGCCGCCGCCTATGTCCACCACCAGCACCAGTTCCTCCCGCGTGATCTGCGACTCGTAGGCAAAGGCCGCAGCGATCGGCTCGTACTGAAACGCAATCTCGCTCAGGCCGGCAGCACGTGCCACCCCGGCCAGCGTGTCTTCGGCCTGGCGGTCCGCGGCGGCATCACCATCGACAAAAAATACCGGCCGCCCTATCACCGCGCGGCTGAAAGTCTGCCCCGCCGCCTGCTCGGCCCGGTGCTTGAGCTCGCCGATGAACTGCGCCAGCAGCGTACGAAAAGGCAGCGCCCGCCCGGCCACCTCGGTCTGTTCGTTGATCAGCGGTGTACCCAGCAGGCTTTTGAGGGAACGCATCAAACGCCCCTCGTAACCCGCCAGATAGTCGGCCAGCGCGGCCCGGCCATAACTCACATGGGCGTCTTCGGCATGAAAAAACACAACCGAAGGCAGAGTCAGCTTGTCGCCCTCCAGCGCCAGCAGCGCCACCTGCCCGCTGCCGGCGATAGCGCAGCCTGCGGTGGAGTTGGAGGTCCCGAAATCAATGCCGCAGGCGGCGCCCGCAGACGGCAAGGCGCGCGCCATCAAGGCTTGAGAAAACCGCCGTCGGCCCATGCCGTGGCACTGGCCCGGCTCAGTTTGAAGCCTGGAGACACCCGCTGCGCGGCAAGCTGCACGCCCGATTCGTCCTGTGCGCTGAGCAGCGCATACGGGTTGTCTTCGTCGGGAACGATATCGAGCAATACCGTCACCCGGGCTCCGCGCGAATCGACTTCCAGGCTTTGGTGCAGCGCGGCATGTAACTGCTGCTCGTGGCGCCGCACAAACTCGCTCGCGGTCTTGACCAGCGTGGAAAAGGCGGCGCCATCAAGCGGCTTGGGATTTTTCTTATCGCGTCCCATGGTCCAGGGGCCTGTCAGTGCCGGCTCGGGCTCGCCGTCCTTGATCATGGCCACTGCCCAGCCGTCATCGTCTTCGTTTTTGAGAACGCGCGCGGTCCAGCCGTCACCGCACCACAGGCGGGGTTGCTGCACAGGTGTGTCTGGGTTGGAGCTGGAATCGCGGAAAGAAAACCCGGAAAGGTCAGAAGAGTCGGTCGCGGCGCGGGCGGGGTCATTCACGGGGGCTTGGTTCCAGTCAAAAATAGCGCGCTGCGGCGCGGTGCCTATCGATGGGTATTTTACCTTCCGCTCAGGAGCGCGATGCCCGCAAGAGGCCGCAGTTCTGCCTTGCAGAATTCATCCCTCAGGTAAACCTTGATGACAACCGCGTCGCCTCAGGCTACGCTGAACGCTTGCCTGATCGCCTGTTTATATTGGAGACTTTTTCATGACCAACCGCCGCGCGTTTATCGCCAGCACCACCGCCGTCGTCGCCGGAGCCGCCCTGCCTTTGCTGGCCCGGGCCCAAGCGTTTCCCTCGCGCCCGATCAAGTACATCTGCCCCTGGCCAGCCGGTGGCTCCACGGACGCGGTCATGCGTGCGCTGGCCGAAAGTGCAGGCAAGGCGCTGGGGCAGACCATCATCATCGAGAACAAACCCGGCGCCGGTGGCATGCTCGGTGCCATCGAGATGCTGAGCGCCAAACCCGACGGCTACACGTTGACGCAACTGCCGCACGGTGTTTTCCGCATTCCACACATGCAAAAGACAGCCTACGACCCGCTCACCGATTTCACCTGGATCGCCTGCCTGACCGGCTACACCTTTGGTCTGGTGGTGCCCGCCGATTCGCCGATCAAGACCCTCAAGGACCTGGTGGCCTTCGCCAAGGCCAACCCCGAAAAGTTCACCTACGGCTCCACCGGCACCGGCACCAGCCCGCATCTGGCGGTCGAGGAATTTGCACAGCGTGCCGGCATCAAGCTCACGCATGTGCCTTTCAAGGGCAATGCCGACAACATGCAGGCCATCCTCGGCGGCCATGTGATGGGCGCCAGCGACGCGACTGGCTGGGGCCCGCACGTGGAGTCGGGCAAGCTGCGCTTGCTGGCCACCTATGGCAGCAAACGCACCAAGCGCTGGCCCAACGTGGCGACGCTGGAAGAGCTGGGCTACAAAACCGTGTCAGATTCACCGTTCGGTGTGTGTGGCCCCAAGGGCATGGACCCGGCCATTGTGGCTACGCTGCACGAGGCTTTCAGAAAAACCCTGAACGACCCGGCGGTGCTGGCCACCTTTGACAAGTACGACCAGTCGGTGATCTACATGAACACCTCGCAGTACACACGTTTTGCCCGCGACACTTTCATCGCCGAGAAAGAAACGATAGAACGGCTGGGCATGTCTAAAAAGGGGTAAAGACCCTGCCGGTTTGATGTCAGGCCTATGGCGGGCTGCGCTATCCTTGAGGGATTCATTTCTTTGAGACTGCCATGCCCTTTCCCAAAAACTTCCGCCTGCTTGCCGTCGTGTTTCTGAGCACCAGCCTGCTGCTGGTCGCCTGCAAGGACGGCCCTTCTGCCGAGGCGCCCGCCAAACCCGCCGCGACCCAGGTATCCACCGCCCTGATTGCCGCAGAGGCCAAAGGTTTTGCCGTGGGCTCCGCCATGAGCGCACGCACGGTGTACGTTTTCTTTGACCCGCAGTGCCCCCACTGCAACGCGCTCTGGCTGGCTGCCAAGCCACTGAAATCGCAGGCCAAATTTGTCTGGATACCGGTGGGCCTGATGAACCCGTCCAGCACGGCCCAGGGCGCGACCCTGCTGGCAGCCAAAGACCCGGTCGCCGCCATGGACGAACATGAAGCATCCATGCAGGCCAGAACCGGTGGCATCAGCGCCGGCAGTGACATCGACTCGCACAAGGATTCGGTGGCCAAAAACACGGCGCTGCTGACACGCCTGGGCTTTTCATCCATCCCCACGATTGTGGGTACCCATGCGCAAAGCGGCGCGCTGGTGACGCAAGAGGGTGCCATGCCCACCGCAGCGCTGGCAGCGCTGCTGGGCCTGCAGGCGCCAACCCCCTGAAATTCAAGCCAAAAGAGACTCCAGCCCTTTTCAGACGTGCGCAGGCAGCTACTTTTTTGATAGCGCCTTGAAGACGCACTGGCAGCCTGACTTAAAACAGCACGCGGCTGCGGATGGTGCCCGGCACCTCGGCAAGTTTCGCCAGCGCCAGGTCGGAGTGCGCGGCGTCGATGTCGATCACCACATAACCGATGGCTTCGTTGGTTTGCAAAAACTGCGAGGCGATGTTGATCTGGCTGGCCGCAAATACACGGTTGATTTCTGCCAGCACACCCGGCACGTTGCGGTGAATGTGCAGCAGCCGGTGTTTGCCGGGATGCGCCGGCAAAGCCACCTCGGGAAAGTTGACCGACGAGGTGGAGGTGCCGTTGTCGCTGTACTTGACCAGTTTTTCTGCCACCTCGATACCGATATTGGCCTGCGCCTCCACGGTGGAGCCGCCCACGTGCGGTGTCAGGATCACGTTGTCGAGTCCGCGCAATGGCGACTCGAACACGTCCTTGTTGCTGCGCGGTTCGACCGGAAACACATCAATAGCCGCACCCAGCAAATGCCCTGCACGCAGTGCTTCGGCCAGCGGTTCAATCTCGACCACGGAGCCACGCGAGGCGTTGATCAGCACGCTGCCGGGTTTCATCGCGGCGATCTCGGCTGCGCCCATCATCCACTGCGTGGCCGCCGTTTCAGGCACGTGCAGGCTGACGACGTCGGACTGCGCCAGCAGATCGTGCAGCTTGCCAGCCTGACGCGCGTTGCCCAGCGGCAGCTTGGTGACCACGTCAAAAAACACCACCTGCATACCCAGCGCCTCGGCCAGCACCGACAGCTGCGTGCCAATGGAGCCGTATCCAATGATGCCCAGCGTTTTGCCACGAATCTCGAAAGCGTTGTCGGCCGACTTCAGCCAGCCGCCACGGTGCGCCACGGCGCTTTTCTCGGGCACGCCGCGCAGCAGCAAAATTGCTTCAGCCAGAACCAGCTCGGCGACCGAGCGGGTGTTGGAAAATGGCGCGTTGAACACCGCGATACCGCGTTCACGCGCCGCATTCAGGTCCACCTGGTTGGTGCCTATGCAAAAGCAACCCACCGCCGCCAGCTTGTGCGCATGGGCAAAAACATCGCCCGTCAGCTGGGTGCGTGAGCGGATGCCGACAAAATGCGCGTCGGCGATTTTGGCGTGGAGTTCTTCGCCCTCCAGCGCGCCGGTCAGGCTTTCGATCTGCGTGTAGCCAGCAGCGCGCAACACCTCCAGCGCAGACGGGTGAATACCTTCCAGCAGGAGAAACTTGATCTTGTTTTTGTCGGTAGAGGTTTTGAGCATGGGTGATGACAACGGTCTGTCCAATGGGGTGTTGCAGTGCACCATTATGAAGCGAAGCCTGCACGCCCATTCCACGTTTGGGCCTTTGCCCCCATCTGAAAGAGGTTGTCGCGGGCAGCGCCGTGCCGGCGCCGTGATACAAACTCCCCTCACCTTGAGAAGGAATACCTCTTGAAATTCAAAATGGCTGAAAAGTCACTCTTTGCCGTGTTGCTGCGCTCACCGTGGTGGATCAGCTTCGCCCTGGCAGGCGGATTTGCCCTGGCATCCAAGGCCTTGCTGCCGCCCGACTATGTGGTGTTTGGTGCCATTGGGGGCTTTCCCTTTGCAGTCATTGGGGTGATTGCCGCCTGGAGGCAGTTCAGCGCGCCCAGCACCGCCCATGTGGAGGCCACCCTGGCACAGATTGCCGCCATGCCCTGGCGTGATTTTTCAGCCGCCGTGGAGCAGGCTTTTGTGCGCGACGGTTACGAGGTGCAGCGGCTGAATACCGGCGGCGCCGATTTTTTGCTGCGCAAGGCCGGGCAGACAACGCTGCTGGCCTGCAAACGCTGGAAAGCCGCCCGACTGGGCATAGAGGCCTTAGAGGAGTTGCAGGCAGCGCGTCTGGCGCAGCAAGCCGACAGCGCACTGTGTATCACCATGGGCGAGCTCAGCGACAAGGCACGCCAGTTTGCGGCGCAGCAGCAGATACGGCTGATCGGAGCCACCGAGCTGGCGCAGCTTTTGCGCCCGGTACTGGCACAGCGCGCCAAGACCTGATGCTCGGGATTTGCTATTGTTTTGATAGCTGCTTGCGCTGGCGCTGACTGGGCCAAGTGCCCTTTTTGCTTCAGTTTTGAGCGCAGACGGGTTTCAGCGAAGGTTTTGTCGCAACAGAACCGGGTAGGCCCGGGCCATCCAGAGGTACATCAGCGCGCCAGCCAGCAGCGCGCCAGCGGCAATCTCCAGCGACAGCGTAAATCCTTCCACCAGCGTGCGGCTGCGTTGCAGCAACCAGGCCACCAGCGGCGGCCCCGCGATCTGGCCGATGCCGTACAGCGCGGTCAGCAGCCCCATGTAGCTGGCGGCTGCAGCAGGCCGCAGGCGCCGCACCTCCTGCATGGCAAAAAACGTGATGGCGGTAAAAGGCAGGCCCAGCAGCATGCTGCCGAGGGCAAAACCAGCCAGAGTCGGACTCAGCAGGCTGGCGCCTATGCCCAGCGCCTGAATGACATAAGCCCCCGCCAGCAAGTAACGCCTGTCACCGGCGACCGGGATACGCGTGGCCAGCAGCGCCCCACAGACCACGCCCACGCCAAAAAGCGGCCAGAAGAAATCGATCCAGCCCGAGCCCGGCATGGCCTGCCGCGCAATCACCGGCAAAAATGTGGCGGTGATGATGTAGCCAAAGCCCGCCAGCCCATAGGCCGAGGCCAACAAAAGCATTTGGGGACGCCCGGCTGGCGCCTCTTCGCGGACGGCCGGATTGGCCGAGGGGCCGCCTGCCACTGCACCCGCGCGGCTATCACGTTCACTGAACGTAGACCACACGATGCTTGTCAACAGCGCCGCCAGCACCCCGAAAATAAGCCAGCCGGCGGCAGCGGTCCATTGCAGCGCCACCATGCCGCTGGCCAGCAGCCCGCTGATGGCGATGCCCGCGCCCGGCCCGGCGTACATCACACCGCCCAGCGCCGGTGCGCCCAGCCGCGAAAGTTGGGCCAGACACCAGCCTGAGGTGTATACAAATACCAGCGCACTGGCCACACCTGCGGCAAAACGCAGCAGCGGCCAGGCCACAGGCAGTTGCAAGGCCATGCCCAGGGTCAACAAGGCGGTGGCAACCAGCCCGCCCCGCAGCCAGACCGTGGCCACCAGCGGCGGCAGAAAACCCAGGCGTTTCCAGATCCAGGGCTGAAAAGTGCACAGCAACGCACCGACCAGGTAACCGAAATAATTGGCGCTGGCCAGCCAGCTGGCGCTTGGGAGATCAACCACGCCGTCGCTGAGCATCATCGGCAGCAGCGGCGTGAAGGCAAAGCGGCCAATACCCATGGCGGTGGCCAGCGCCAACAGGCCGGCCATGGCGATGGCCCAGTGCCCCACTGCGGCGCGGCTCAAGGTTTGCTGCCCGGCGCCGCAGCGGATGCCGGAGCGGTTGCCGGGGATTGGGTCAGTGTGATGCGGCGGCGCAATTGCGCGGCAGCGGCGCCGTCACCACCCTTTTCTGCCAGCTGCAGTTGTACCCCCAGCCAAGCCAGCAGGGGGCGGCGCCAGCCCTGGCTGGACGCAGTGTCCACCGCCTGTTGCAACACGGCCGGGCTGGCCCGGCCAGCGCGGAACATGACCGCAGCAGCCACCAGCTGAGACAAGGGGTCGCTGATGCCCTTGAGCGCCGCCACGTCGCCGCCGGTAGCCGCCGCGCGTTGCTGCGCAGGCAGCAAGGCGACGTCCTGCGCCTGTAGCTGCCCGGCCAGGTAGTCGGCATAGGCACGCTCGGCGGCGGGCGCATCGGGCCGCAAGGCTTCGAAGCCCGCACAAGGCTCCAGCACCAGGCTGGCGACACGGCTGGCGCAACGCAGCAGCTCGGCGCGCGCCACCAGGTCGACCCGGCCGGTGCTGGACAGTTCGGTGCGCGCACGACCAAACTCCAGGGCCTCGACCCGTGAATTGCCCTCCAGGTAAGCGGCGACTGAACGTTCCATCGCGGTTTTGGCTTCGAGTTGCCAGTCTGGCACCTTGGGGCTGCTGCTGCAGGCGGAAAGCGCCAGTGCGACCAGCAGGGCTGGATACGGAATAGGGGTGAAGGGTGATCTCATGGCAGCTTGATCTCGGTGTCGCGGGCAAAGGGCCACTTGCGGTTGATCTCGTTGACCAGGCCATCCACCTTGCGCAGGCTGGACTCCACCTCGGCGCGCAGGGCACCCAGATCATCGGTAGCGGCCCTGGCGTTGGCTCCCACGGCCTGGGCCTCGACCAGCACGGCGTCAACTTTCTTCAGGCTGTTTCGCGCCTCGCCGAGCAAGGTGTTGAGCTGCACGACTGTTGCGCGGGTTTCGGGCATCACGCCCTTGGGCCCGAACACCTGGGTGTCGGTCTTGGCTGCGAGGCCGTCGAGTTTGATCAACAGGGCATTGGTGCGGTCCAATGTGGCAATGAGTTTTTTGGCTTCAGCATCGTTGCCCAGAAGCACACTGAGCGCGCCGCCAGGGCCGTTGAGCCTGGTGGTCAGTTTCTGGAAATTCGCCAGGCTGGCGCCAATCGCGCCCTCGCTGGCGGTCAGGTTGTTGAGGTTTTCGATCAGGTCTTTCGCCGCGGCAACCAGTTTGGGCACCTCGGCGCCAGCATCACCACGCAACACCTCTCGCACCGCGCCATCGGGCAACGGCGGATCCTTGAGCAGCCCGGTGTAGGCGCGGATGTTGGTGCTGCCCACCAGACCGCGCACCAGGGTAAAAACGCTGGAGGTGCGCAGCCAGTGTGCATCTTTGGTCGGCACATCCACAATGATGCGGGCCTTGCCGTCCTCGCCCAGTTCGATGCGTCGTACGCGGCCAATCGGAAAGCCGGAAAAAGTCAGGTCCATGCCCACCACCACACCTTCGGAGTCGTCGGACAGCAGCACCAGTTTCTGGGTGCTCTCAAATGCGCCGCGGGCATACAGCACATACAGTGCCGAACCCACCACCAGACAAGCCATGAAGGCCAGCAGCAGCACCGCCTTGAACTCCAGATTGGCGACTTCGGGCATGCGCAGCGATGCACCTGAGCCGGTCGGCGGGAGGGACTTCGGGGATTCGCTTGGGTCCGGGAGGTTTTCAGGCTTCGTCATTTTGCTCAGTAGTAGTTACCCATCAGCGATACCACCTCAATCACCAGGATGACCGCAAACATGCGTACCAGCATGCGCAGCTCGGCGCTGGCGCGAAAGCGCGCTTCTATCGGGTCATACAGCGCGGATGCCATGGGGATCAGCGACACTGCCAGGCTGAAAAACAGGGTTTTCAGAACAAATATCAGCGTCACATCGGGGTTGAAAACCTGACCAAACAACCGGGTGTAGACCGGCACGCCTGACAGCGTGAATCCATAACTGGCGAGGTAAGCCATGACCAGCGCCACTACGCAGCTCAGTGCGGCCAGCGTGACGGTCGAAAAAATGCCGGCCGTGACACGCGGCAATACCTCGCGCCGCACCGGGTCCTGGCCGCGCTGCTGCATCGACTCCAGCACCCCCTGCTGGCGCAGCAGCGACAGCTCGACCCCGCTGGCAATGGCGCAGCGCAGCGCGACAAACATGGCTGCGGTCAGTGGAATCAGCTCCAGCACCAGGACCCGAATCACCACCTGCAAGGCGTACTGTGAAAGCCCGTAGCTGAGCGCGGTGACAATCACGATGCGTGTGATCACCACCGTGACCAGCGCACACATGAGGGTGAAGCCCAGCAGATTGGGCGCAGTGTTGTGGTAGGTGTGCTGCGCCAGCACGCGGCGGTTGTCGCGGCCATAACTGGACGGCGACATGGCCAGCACCAGGATCATGGCGCCGAGATACACCAGGCGCCACCAGCCGATCAGCCAGTTCTGTGCCTTGTGGTTCATTTCTGCCAGCGCGGCACGCTGGCCCGACAAAAGAGTCATGGCCTCATGATAACTGTGAGCCGCGCGCCTCAGGCCAGCGGTCCGGCGTCCAGCGGCAGGGATCCGTTGGGGATGCCCTGCGATATCTGAAGCACCCGTGCGCCGTGCGCGATGCCTGCCTGGTCACCCTGCCACAACGCGCTGAGGTAGGCACGGTAGACCGGATGCCAGGCGCCGGTACCCTCCAGTGCGTCCGCGTTGCCTCCCACCGCGCACAGGCGCTCCAGATCGCCTGCCACCTCGGTGGCCAAGGTGCAGGCGGTGTTGATGACCTTGTCCGCATCGTCGTCATGCGGGCTCAGCGCTGACACGCCAAACAGCTCGAACACCCGGGCCAGCACGGCGCCGGCCTCGGCGTCAAAGACTTCCTGGCCGGAGACCGGGTCCGTCGTGCGCTCGGGAGGAAACGCGGCCTGCGCGGCAGCAGCCAGTAACTCGTCCCGGAACAATAGACTCATGCGGATTCTCCATGATGGAGGCCCGCACCCTGCAGGCCCTGCAGCAGTATCGCGCAGAAGCGGCGGGCGCTCAGGCTGCAAGCGACGAACAGTAGGCCAGAAAGTCTGCCATTTCGGTCGCCTTGTCGAACACTGCATCGGCCCGCAGCGCCATGCACTGGCGCCGCCGGTCTTCAGTCAATTCACCGCTGAGAACCACCACGCGCTGGCCCGGTCGCCGGGTGGTACACCAGTTCAGCGCGCCAACCCCGCTGCCTTGCCTGAGGTGAAGGTCAACGACGGCCAGATCCCAGGCGCCATCGTTGGACGACAGCCAGCTGGTGGCGGAAACCTCGTTGTCGGCGTAAAAAAGCACATCCACCCCCGGTATCTCGCGCAGGGCGTCCAGAATCAGCTGGCGCAGGGCCACATTGTCTTCAATGACACACACCCTGAGCGACGGGCGGGCAGTTCCGACGCGTTGGCGTAGCGCTGTGTTCATGCCGACCCAGGACCAGGCGCGGAGCGGCGGGTACTGGAGGGAGTGGCTTTTTTGACCACGCTGATCTCGCCGCTGCTCTCCATGAAAGCCGAGGCCACTTCGCTCAGATCACTCACACCCTGCTCACGCAGTCTGGCCTGCAATTCTTCCACGGTGATCAACTCCTGACGCATGTTTTTTCGCAGCATGCGGCCTTGAGTGACCAACAACAGTGGTGCCGGCTCCACGAATTTGCGCACTCGCGGGAAGTGGTAGCTGGCCCAGTCAAGGCCGAAGTTCCAGCCAGCTATGGTTGCAACAAGCAGGCAGCCTTCGGCGATAGATTCGTATGCGCCGGACATGGCGTTCTGTGAGGCGTCGGCAATCAGCACCAGCAGCAGCACGTCAGCGATGCCTATCGATCCGACGTCGCGGCGCAACCCAAAGCGGAACAACAGAAACAAGAACCAGTACATCACCGTCCCGCGAAGAACAATCTCCATCGGACTGACGTGAAACGAAAACAACGCGTCCAAATCCGGCAGGGTCATCAAAACTCCGGTAGGAAAGTCAAGGGATTCATCAACGCGAGTGGTCGGCTGGCGAAAAACCAGCCCGGATCATGTCGGATGAATAATTTGCCCACAAAAGCACCTGTTAAGCCCCTGTTGTTGGCAAACAGGCAGGGTAAGTCGCCAGCGATCAGCGGCGTGTAGGAAAGGGATGAAGGGGCGGTAAGGCGGTCAGCCCAATGCGCCTGGCCAAGCCCGGATTCTTACAGATAAAACCGCTTTCAGCCCTTAAGAGATAAGCGTAAGAAGCTCTCTTTTTGATAGCGACCGCAAGGTTCCTAGACAGTACCTGCGGAAGTGCGGCGATGGGCCATGGCTTGCCCCAAGCGGACTGGGCCACCCGGCGCCCACGCGGGGTTGAAGTGGCAGGGCCCCTGAGGGAAAAGCAACACCACGGTGGAACCCAGCAAAAAGCGGCCCATTTCATCGCCCTGCGCCAGGTGCACCGCCTGCTGCCCTTCATAACGCCAGTCGCGCACTTCTCTGGTTCTGGGCGGGTTCACCACGCCGTGCCAGACCGTGGCCATGCTGCCCACAATGGTGGCGCCTACCAACACCAGCACAAACGGCCCCAGCACCGACTCAAACACACAGACCACACGCTCATTGCGCGCAAACAGGCCTGGCACGCCCCGGGCAGTGGCCGGATTGACCGAGAACAGCTCGCCCGGCACATAAATCATGCGAGTCAGACGCCCGGCTGCGGGCATGTGGATGCGGTGGTAGTCACGCGGGCTCAGGTAAATCGTCGCGAAGCTGCCGTTGTCAAACTGCGCCGCCAGCGCACGGTCGCCACCGACCAGCGCGGTGGTGGAGTAGTGGTGCCCCTTGGCCTGAAAAACCTGATCACCTTCGATCTGGCCAAACTGACTCAGCGCACCGTCCACCGGGCAGATCAGGTCGGCCTGCGCCAGCGGGCGCGCGCCGGGCTTGAGCGCCCGCGTGAAAAAATCATTGAAGCTGGGGTAGCTGGTGATGTCCGGATTGGCGGCCTCTGTCATGTCGACGCCGTACTTGCCGACAAACCAGCGGATGATGCGCGTGGTGACTGCACCGCCGCGCATGCCGGCAATGTGGCTGCCAAACTCGGTCAGCGCCTGCTTGGGCAGGAGGTATTGCAGAAATACATCAAATCGTTCGGACACGCGAGCTCACTGTGTGGTCTGGAAAGCGCCCATTCTATCGGCGCCCCTCTGACCAGCTATGAACTCACTGTGGCTGCAGGCGTATCAGACCGCCCTGCGGGCTGTCGGTCAACACATACAGCAAGCCGTCTGGCCCCTGCCGTACGTCACGAATGCGGCCAGCGCCTTCCAGCAGCTTGTGCTCGCGCATCACTTTGCCCTTGAAGGGCTGGGCGAGCTCAATGCGGTTCAGGTAGCCAAACTTGAGCGAGCCAACAAACAGGTTGCCCTGCCAGTTCCTGCCGTATTTCTCGCTGGTCAAAAACGTCATGCCCGAGGGCGCGATCGACGGCACCCAGTAGTGCAGCGGCTGCTCCAGCCCAGCCCTGCTGGTGAGACCCTCGCCGATCTTGCCGCCGCCGTAGTTCTCGCCATAGGTGATCAACGGCCAGCCGTAATTGCGGCCAGCCTGTGGCAGATTGATCTCGTCACCACCCTGGGGGCCGTGTTCATGCGTCCAGTAAGTACCGTCGGGTGCCAGCGCTGCGCCCTGCATGTTGCGGTGGCCGTAGCTCCATATCTCTGGCAAGGCGCCGGCGCGGCCTGCAAAGGGGTTGTCCGGAGGCACACTGCCGTCTTTGTTGATGCGCACCACCTTGCCATGGTGGTTGTCGAGTTGTTGCGCATCCTGCATGCGGGAATAACGATCGCCCAGCGTCAGAAAAAGCGTCCCATCGGACTTGCCGTCTCTTTGAGCCTCGACAATACGGCAGCCAAAATGCGCGCTGCTGGCAAATTTCGGTTTCTGGCTGAAGATCACCTGCACATCGTCCAGCCGGCTGTTGTCGGTTGCCAGCGTGGCACGCGCCAAGGCCGTGCTGTTGCCGCCGCCAGAAGCCGCTGCCTCGGAAAAGCAGAAGTAAATCCGGCGATTGCTGGCAAAGCCGCTATCGGTGATGACATCGAGCAAACCGCCCTGCCCGCCGGCATCAATCGCCGGCAGCCCCGGCAGCGGTGTGCCCAGCCTGCCGTCGGCTTCAATCACCCGCATGCGGCCAGGCCGCTCGGTCACCAGAAAACGCCCCTGCGGCAAAAAGGCCACTGCCCAGGGGTTTTGCAAACCTCCGGCAAGCGTCTCGGCGCGCACGCCCTGGGCTTTGACGGGGAGTCCCCAAAAAGCAACGATCGCTACAAAAAATATAGCTGCGCGCGCACGGTACACAAGGGCTGGGGGCATAACTGACTCCTGAGAATGAAAGAATCGCCTCACCTTCCGGTCAAGCTTGCAAATATGCCATTGCACGGGTAAATGAGCCAGTCCAGGGGCTTTCAGGTCGGGGGCGATTTCAATCAGGATCGATCTTGTTGTTCTAAATCGTTACAAATCAACAGTTTGTAAAGGTAATCTAGAAAAAACTTTAGCTTGACGTAGGACAAGTCCTTCAAGTAACCTAGCGGCCATGCGTTTCACCCTGGTTCTCACCACTTTCCTGCTCGCCGCCAGCGCCCATGCTGCGCCGGGTCAGGCAGGCGACGACATGGACAAGTTTCTTGCCGACAAAGGGTTGCTGAACCGCCTGGATCAGGTGCGCCAGTCGGTGGGCCACAAGGCGTCTGAGCTGGTGGTCAACGCCATGGGTTTTCTGGGCGTACCGTACCGGCGCGGCGGCAATTCGGCAGAAACCGGATTTGATTGCAGCGGTTTTGTGGTTGCCATGTACGAACAGACGATCGGGCTGGTTCTGCCACGCCGCGCAGAGCAGCAAGCCGCAGCGACGCAAAACATCGATAAAAATGACCTGCAGCCTGGCGATCTGGTGTTCTTCAACACCCTGAAACGCACCTTCAGCCATGTCGGCATCTACGTCGGCGATGGCAAGTTCATCCACTCCCCCAAACCGGGTGCTGAAGTTCGGGTGGAAAGCATGGGCGTGGCCTACTGGGCACGCCGCTTTGATGGCGCCCGCCGCGTGACCAATGTGTCGGCCGCCCCGGCCTCCGGCGAATAAGCAGGCCCTGCGCCCTGGGGGGCGTTAACCAGCATTAGTCGGCCTTGACGCCGGCGTCCTTGATCACCTTGGCCCATTTGGCGGTTTCGGCCGCGATGAAAGCGTCAAACTCTTCAGGCGAGCCGCCGGCGCCAAAAGTCCCCATCGCATCCAGACGCACGCGGGTTTCGTCGCTGCGGATGATGCGGCCAACCTCGTCCGACATGCGCTTGATGATGTCTTTGGGAGTAGCCGCAGGGGCCAACATGCCGGCCCAGGTACTGCCGGTAAAACCGGCAAAACCCTGCTCGATAAAGGTCGGCACATCCGGAACACCCGGCAGCCGGCGGTCACTGGCGACACCGATCAGCCTGACCTTGCCGGCCTTGCCCTGGTTGATCAGCCCGGTGGCGGCATCAAAAAACAGCTGGATCTGCCCGCCCATCAGGTCCGTCAGCGCCGGCACAGCTCCCCGGTAGGGTATGTGCACCATGTATGTTTTGGTCAGGGATTTGAGCAGTTCGCTGGTCAGGTGCGCGGCCGAGCCGTTGCCCGACGAGCCAAAGCTGACCTTGCCGGGATTGGCCCGCGCATAGGCGATCAACTCTTTGGCGGTCTTGAAAGGTGCGTCGTTGTTGACGGCAGCCAGCAGCGGCGACACGCCCATCAGCGAGACACCGGTCAAATCCTTGCGTGGGTCGTAGGGCAACTTGGGGTAAAGCGTGGTGTTGGCGGCGTAGGCCGCAATCACCACCGCAAAGGTGCTGCCATCGGCCGGCGCCTTGGCCAGCATGTCCACCCCGATGATGCTGTTGGCGCCCGGTTTGTTGTCAACCGTGACCGTTTGCTGCAAGCGATTTTGCAGGCCCACCTGCACAATGCGCGCCATCTGGTCGGTAAAACCGCCCGGCGTGTAAGGCACGATGATGCGAATCGGCTTGTTCGGCCAGGCCGGCTGGGCCAACAGCGGCGCGCATATTGAGGCTGCACCGGCGCTGATGGCCAGGTTGAAGCGACGGCGTGAGAGGGAACGGGGGGACGTAAATTCAGTCATGGCTTCTCCAGAGGGGTGACCCATTCTGGGCCAGCCGCCGGTTACCGGCCTAGCGGGTTTGTCCCGAAGCTGCCTGGCATGCAGGGCAGCGGTGACACCTGTGCGACGGCTGCGATTCTGCAGCGCAGAATCGAGCCTTCACGACGGCTTCGCCCGGTACCCGGCTGCCGAGATGCCTGAGCTACTCGTGGGGAGGGCTCCTCTGTGCGCCGCGAGCCCGGTCGTTGTTGAAACCCTGTGGCAGCCCTTGGGGAGGGAGGCCAGAGCAACGAAGCCTGCACCGCCCTGCCACGCCGCTGCATCCAGCAGCATGTGCGGCATGGGGACCGCAGGGTTCACCACGCCCGCGCGCAAGCGACGTGTACCAACCCCACGGCCTCTCCAGTAAACTGAGGATGGCGAAAACTTCTGGTTCCAAATGACACTGCAACAAGACATACGCTTTTGCACCAGCGCAGACGGTGTGAAGATCGCAACCACGTCAACCGGCTCCGGCACACCCATTGTCCGGGCTGGAACCTGGCTTAGCCACCTGGAGTGTGATGCGCGTCATGAAGAGCCACAGGCCTACATACGAGCGCTCAGCCGGGGATTTTCTTATGTGCGGTATGACTCGCGAGGTTGTGGCCTGTCGGACCGCAAGGTGCCGTCGCTGTCTTTTGAAGACGGCGTCACTGACCTGGAAGCCGTCGTGGCCTCCAGAGGCCTGAAGAAATTTGCATTGCTGGGTATTTCCATGGGGGCGGCAACTTCGATTGCCTACGCTGTACGCCACCCGGACCAGGTGTCTCACTTGGTTCTTTTCAGCGGATTTGCAACGTCCGTTTTCAGCACCCCAAGCGTCAGCCAAAACGCCATCGATCAGGCTGAGCTGGTGATCAAAAGTGCGGAAGTCGGCTGGAACAGCCCCAAGTCGATCTTTCGCAAGCTGTTTGTGGCTCAGTTGCTTGGCAACGCCACCCCGGAGCAGCAGCGTGAACTGGAAGAGCGCATGCAACTTTCCATGACGCCCGAGATGGCGACGGCTTACCTGCGAAACAATTTCTCTATCAACGTGAGGGAACTCTGCGCGCAGGTGAACGTACCCACCCTGGTTTTTCATTGCCGCAAGGATGAAATGATCGGCTTCGAGCAGGGTCGCAAGATGGCTTCGCTGATCCCCGGTGCCCGGTTTGTAGCGTTGGAAGCCCAGGGTCACATCCTCCTCTCCACCGAACCGGCCATGCAGGTTTTTGAGGCCGAGCTGGGCACATTCTTGGGTAACACGGGACCGACACCCCAACTAACCCCGAGACAAGCTGAAGTTCTTCAGGCTGTGGCTCACGGGCATACCGACAAGGAAGTGGCCAAAGCCCTGAACTTGAGCCCTCGCACGGTAGAGATGCACATGTCGGGGGCCATGAAAGCACTGAGTTGCTCGACCCGAGCCGAAGCCGTACATCGCGCAGGCGCTCTCGGCCTGCTCAACGGCTAAGCAGGGCTCTTGCGGTCGACTACGGTAAACACTACCGTAGTCAGAGAGGCCATTTACCGTAGCAAGCTCACTTGTCCAGGCGGACTGTAAAAACCATACTTTCTCCATCAGCAACACCACTGGAGAAAGCCATGAACCTCGTCCTACCCGTCGCAATTCACGACACCCGTTCCATCGCCAGATGGTTACGATCCAAAGCCTTCGACGGCATCCGTCAGACCGGGCAGGACACTTGCACACGCCCCGGCGTTCAGGAGATCGCCAAAAACAGGATCCTGGAAGTCAAACAGGCGCTGGGGATGACTATCGAATGCCTTGAAGGCTCTGTCTGGGTCACGCTGGATGGCGACAGGCGCGATGTGGTACTTGACGCTGGCCACACCTTCAATGTGGACCGCAAACAACGTACCTTGATTCAGGCCCTGGATACAGCACGTGTCCGCTTGATTCAACCGGCCTGCGCCCTTTGAAAAGGAACTGGCATCATGATCACACCCCCCCAAGGTACGGTGGAGTATCAGGAAAGCGGCGACGGACAGACCATCGTTTTTGTGCCGGGCTCCTTCTCCGCAGGGTCTTCATGGCGCAACATCAGTACGCCCTTGTCTGAACGCTATCGCACCATCACCACCAGTTTGTCCGGCTACGGGAAAACGCAGGAACGGCGCAAGCCCGGTGGCACCCACATGGAAGATGAGATGGACGTGCTCGAAGCCGTTTTATACAGAGCTGATGCGCCCGTGCATCTGGTGGCTCACTCATTCGGCGCCTGGGTCGCTTTGAGTATGGCCATACGCCGCAGTCCGAAATTGATGAGCATGACCCTGTTGGAGCCCACGGCCTTCAATCTATTGGGTTTGGGCGGGGAGTCCGCATTGAACCGGGAGGTCCATGCCATGACAGATCGTTATATGACCGACTGGGAGAGCGGGAATCAGCAGGCGGTCCGCCATGTCATCGACTTTTATGGCGAAACCGGAACTTTTGATGCCTATCCTCCTGCGGTTCAGGAAAAGTTGATTGGCCAGACGCCAACCAATATCCTCGACTGGAAGACTGGTTATGCAGACCCCATGAAACTTGCAGACCTTGCCGCGGTGAAAGTACCCACACTGGTTGTGTGCGGCGGGTCCAGCCACAGGGCCATGCAGCGGTGCAACCAGTTGCTTGTTGACCGCCTGCCCCGGGCGCAAATCATGACCCTGGAAGGTGCGAACCATTTCATGATCGGATCCCACGCGTCGGCATTGGCGCATGCCATCGAACAACACACTCGCGCAGTTACGTCCGGGTGACATTTTCGACGCGTCGGTCAGCCAGACGACAAAAAGCCCGAACCGGTAAAGGCTCGGGCTTTGCAGGGTGGCTCGGAAACTTGTTCTACTTGCGAGCCGGCGGCAAATCCGTACAACTGCCATGCGCCACCTCCGCCGCCATGCCAATGCTTTCGCCCAGCGTCGGATGCGGGTGGATGGTTTTGCCGATGTCTACCGCGTCGGCGCCCATCTCGATGGCCAGGGCCACCTCGCCGATCATGTCGCCAGCGTGCGTGCCGACCATGCCGCCGCCCAGAATCTTGCCGTGGCCGTGTGCCTCGGGGCTGTCATCAAACAGCAGTTTGGTGACGCCTTCGTCACGCCCGTTGGCAATCGCGCGGCCTGACGCGTTCCAGGGGAACAGGCCTTTTTTGACCTTGATGCCCTGGGCTTTGGCCTGGTCTTCGGTCAGGCCTACCCAGGCGATCTCGGGGTCGGTATAGGCCACGCTCGGGATCACGCGGGCATTGAAGGCGGCGCTGGCCAGCTCTTTGTTGCCTTGCAATTCACCGGCAATCACTTCAGCCGCCACATGGGCTTCGTGTACCGCCTTGTGTGCCAGCATGGGTTGGCCGACGATGTCACCGATCGCAAAGATGTGCGACACGTTGGTGCGCATCTGGATATCGACGGGGATGAAACCCCTGTCGGTCACGCTGACGCCTGCTTTCTCTGCCGCAATTTTTTTGCCATTGGGTGTGCGGCCCACGGCCTGCAGCACGAGGTCGTAGGTCTGTGGGGCGGGAGCGCCCTCGCCTTCAAACGTGACTTCAATGCCCTTGGCTGTTGCTTTGGCGCCTACGGTTTTGGTCTTGAGCATGATGTTGTCAAAACGTGGCGCATTCATCTTCTGCCAGACTTTCACCAGGTCGCGGTCGGCGCCCTGCATCAGTCCGTCCATCATTTCGACCACGTCGAGGCGCGCACCCAGCGTGCTGTAGACGGTGCCCATCTCCAGGCCAATGATGCCGCCGCCCAGGATCAACATGCGCTTGGGAACTTCTTTCAGGTTCAGGGCGCCGGTGGAATCCACGACACGCGGGTCTTCCGGCATGAAGGGCAGGCGCACCGCCTGCGAGCCGGCGGCGATGATGCAGTTCTTGAAGGCAATGGTCTGCTTTTTTCCGGTTTTCTCCTGCGCGCCGCCAGAGGTTTCTTCCACCTGCACATGGTTGGCGCTCACAAAAGCGCCATAACCGCGCACCACTGTGACCTTGCGCATTTTGGCCATCGCGGCCAGACCGCCGGTCAGCTTGCCAACGACTTTCTCCTTGTGCGTGCGCAGCTTGCCAATGTCCAGCGTGGGTTCACCAAAACTCACGCCCAGGCTGTCGAAGTGTTTGACCTCGTCCATCACCGCGGCGACGTGCAGCAGCGCCTTGGACGGGATGCAACCGACGTTCAGGCAGACACCTCCGAGGGTGGCATAACGCTCGACCAGCACAACTTTCAAGCCGAGATCCGCCGCACGGAAAGCGGCCGAATAACCACCCGGACCGGCGCCCAGCACCAGCAGGTCGCAGTCCAGATCGGCTGTGCCGGCAAAACTGGCAGCGGCTGGAGTCGCTACTGATTTTGTAGCTGTTTTCTCAGGTGGGATATGGGCTGCAGCCTGTTTTGGCTCTGTATTTTTCGCTGCAGGCGCCGCAGCACCTTCGGTCTCCAGAACCAGTACGACGCTTCCTTGTTTGACCTTGTCGCCAAGTTTGACTTTGAGTTCTTTCACGACACCCGCGTCGCTGGACGGAATTTCCATCGACGCCTTGTCGCTTTCGACCGTCATCAAACTCTGGTCCAGCTTGATGCTGTCGCCGGCCTTGACCAGCAGCTCAATCACCGACACCTCGTCGAAGTCGCCAATGTCGGGAATTTTTATGTCTATCAATGCCATGTTTTCTGTCTCCGCTGGTCGTTCAGAGCAGCACCCGGCGGAAGTCGCCCAGTATCTGACCGAGGTAGGCGTTGAAACGTGCCGCCGAAGCGCCGTCGATCACGCGGTGGTCCCAGCTCAGGGACAGGGGCAGCATCAGGCGCGGCTGGAAGGCCTTGCCATCCCAGACCGGTTCGGTGCTGGATTTGCAGACGCCGAGAATCGCCACTTCCGGCGCGTTGATGATGGGCGTGAAATAACGCCCGCCAATGCCGCCCAGCGACGAGATGGTGAAACACGCGCCCTGCATGTCCGCGGGACTCAGCTTGCCGTCGCGTGCTTTTTTGGCCAGTTCGCCCATCTCCTGCGAGATCTGCACCACGCCTTTCTTGTCGGCGTCCTTGATGACAGGTACGACCAGGCCGTTGGGGGTGTCTGCCGCGAAAGCCACGTTGTAATACTGCTTGAGCACCAGCTGGTCGCCATCCAGCGAGGCATTGAATTCGGGAAACTTCTTCAGCGCCGCCACCGAGGCCTTGATCAGGAAGGCCAGCATGGTGATCTTGATGCCGGCTTTCTCGTTCTCTTTGTTCATCAGCACGCGGAAATTTTCCAGCTCGGTGATGTCCGCATCGTCGTGGTTGCAGACGTGCGGAATCATGACCCAGTTGCGGTGCAGATTGGCACCACTGATCTTCTTGATACGCGACATGTCCTTGCGCTCGACCGGGCCGAACTTCGTGAAGTCGACCTTGGGCCAGGGCAACAAGTCCAGGCCAGCGCCTCCGCCAGAGGCTGCGGGCGTTTTGGCGGCCTGCGCCAGGGTGCGCGCATCGCCTGCCATGACGGACTTGGTGAAGCCCTGCACATCATCGAGTGTGATACGCCCTTTGGGGCCACTGCCCTTGACCTCGGCCAGCGGCACGCCGAGCTCGCGCGCAAACTTGCGCACCGACGGCGAGGCATGCGGCAATTTCCCGCTGCTGGAAGCGGGTTCGTGCGCGGGCATGGCGACAGCCGGTGCCACACGCTCTGGCGCTGCACCCGCTGGACTGGCGGCGGGCGCGGTTGCCACCGCAGCGGCTGCAGTTGGCGCTGCGTCAGCCGGCGCACTGGCCACCCCTTCCAGCACGACCAGCAGGTCGCCTATGTTGAGCTTGTCGCCGAGTTTGACCCTGAGCTCCTTGACCACACCGGCAGAAGAGGACGGGATCTCCATCGACGCCTTGTCCGATTCCACCGTGACGAGGGACTGCTCAGCCTTGATGCTGTCGCCGACCTTGACCAGCACCTCGATGACGGCCACATCCTTGAAGTCGCCGATATCGGGGACACGGATTTCAACAGGTCCGCTGGCAGCGGCCGTCGGAACTGCTATTGATTGAATAGCTGCTTGCGCAGGTGCAGCAATGGCTACAGCCGCTTTTAGGTCTGCAACCGGAGCCGCAGCAGGCGCAGAAGCCGAACCGGCCTCAAGCACCAGCACGACAGACCCTTGTTTCACTTTATCGCCGAGCTTGACCTTGAGCTCCTTGACCACGCCAGCCTGGCTCGAGGGGATTTCCATCGAGGCCTTGTCCGATTCAACCGTGATCAGTGACTGCTCCGCCTTGACGGTGTCACCGGGCTTGACCAGCAGCTCGATGACCGTTACCTCGTCAAAGTCTCCGATATCAGGGACCTGTATGTCTACCAATGCCATGTTCTTGTCTCCAGTTCGTCCGTATTTTTTTGCGCGTGATGATCAGGCGTAGAGCGGGTTGACCTTGTCGGCATTGATGCCGTACTTCTTGATCGCCTCGGCGACCTTGGCGACCGGCACAGTGCCTTCCTCGCTGAGCGCCTTCAGCGCGGCAACCACGACATAGTGGCGGTTGATCTCGAAGTGCTCACGCAGCTTGGAGCGGAAATCGCTGCGGCCAAAACCGTCGGTACCCAGCACCTTGTAGGTACGGCCCCGCGGAATGAAGGGACGGATCTGCTCGGCGTAGGCTTTCATGTAGTCGGTCGAGGCAACCACCGGTCCCGTGTGTTTCTCGAGCTGCTGGCCCACAAAGGGAATACGCGGCGCGTCCAGCGGGTGCAGCAGGTTCCAGCGCTCGGCATCCTGGCCGTCACGCGTGAGTTCGTTAAAGCTCGGGCAACTCCAGACGTTGGCGGCGACGCCCCAGTCCTTTTCCAGCAGTTCCTGGGCAGCGATGGACTCGCGCAGAATGGTGCCGGACCCGAGCAATTGCACGCGCGGAGCCGTCCCGGCCTGGCCCTTGGTCAGCCCCTGGCCGCCTTCCTTGAGCAGGTACATGCCCTTGACGATCTGCGCCTCGGTGCCGGGGGTCAGACCCGGCATCGCATAGTTCTCGTTGAGCAGCGTGATGTAGTAGAAAACGTTTTCCTGGCGCTCGACCATGCGCTTGAGACCGTCCTGCATGATCACCGCCACTTCATGGGCATAGGTCGGGTCGTAGCTGACGCAGTTGGGAATCGTGCCGGCCAGGATGTGGCTGTGCCCGTCCTCGTGCTGCAGGCCTTCACCATTGAGCGTCGTGCGGCCCGAAGTGCCGCCCAGCAGAAAACCACGCGCCTGCATGTCGCCGGCTGCCCAGGCCAGGTCGCCGACACGCTGGAAGCCGAACATCGAGTAATACACGTAGAACGGGATCATGATCCGGTTGTTCGTGCTGTAAGAGGTGGCCGCCGCGATCCAGCTGCTCATGCCGCCGGCCTCGTTGATGCCCTCCTGCAGGATCTGGCCCTGCTTGTCTTCCTTGTAATACATCACCTGGTCTTTGTCGACCGGTGTGTATTTCTGGCCTGCCGGGTTGTAGATGCCGATCTGGCGGAACAGGCCTTCCATGCCGAAAGTGCGGGCCTCGTCCACCAGGATGGGCACCACGCGCGCGCCGAGCGCCTGATCGCGCAGCAGCTGCGTGAGGAAACGCACATAGGCCTGGGTGGTGGAGATTTCGCGGCCTTCCGGCGTGGGCTCGATCACCGACTTGAAGGACTCCAGCGACGGGGCCGTGAAGCTCTCGTCGGCCTTGGTCCGGCGGTGCGGCAGGTAGCCACCGAGGGCCTTGCGGCGCTCGTGCAGGTATTTCATTTCAGGCGTGTCGTCGGCCGGCTTGTAGAAAGGGACCTCCGGCAGCTGGCTGTCGGGAATCGGGATGTTGAAGCGGTCGCGGAAGGCCTTGATGTCCTCATCAGACAGCTTTTTGGTCTGGTGGACGTTGTTCTTGCCCTCGCCGATCTTGCCCATGCCAAAACCCTTGACGGTCTTGATCAGCAGCACGGTCGGCTGGCCGGGGTGGTTGACCGCCTTGTGAAACGCCGCGTAGACCTTTTTCGAATCATGGCCGCCGCGGCGCAGGTCGAAAATCTCCTCATCGCTCATCCGGGAGACCATCTCCAGCGTCTCCGGGTTCTGGCCAAAGAAATGCTTGCGCACATAGGCACCGTCGTTGGCCTTCATTGCCTGGTAGTCGCCGTCCAGGGTGTCCATCATGACCTTGCGCAGCGCACCGTTCTTGTCGCGTGCAAGCAGCGGATCCCAGTTGCTGCCCCAGACCAGCTTGATCACATTCCAGCCAGAGCCGCGGAACTCGCCCTCGAGCTCCTGGATGATCTTGCCGTTGCCGCGCACCGGGCCGTCCAGGCGCTGCAGATTGCAGTTGACGACGAAGATGAGGTTGTCAAGGTTTTCGCGGGCGGCCAGACTGATCGCACCCAGCGATTCAACCTCGTCCATCTCGCCGTCGCCGCAGAACACCCAGACCTTGCGGTTTTCGGTGTTGGCAATGCCGCGTGCGTGCAGGTATTTGAGAAACCGCGCCTGGTAAATCGCCATCAGCGGGCCCAACCCCATGGAGACCGTGGGGAATTGCCAGAACTCGGGCATCAGCTTGGGGTGCGGGTAGCTCGAGAGGCCCTTGCCGTCGACCTCCTGGCGGAAGTTCAGCAACTGCTCTTCAGTCAGGCGGCCTTCGAGGTAGGCACGGGCATACACACCGGGCGACACATGGCCCTGGATGTACAGGCAGTCGCCGCCGTGGGTGTCACTCTCGGCATGCCAGAAATGATTGAAACCGGCCCCGAACAGGCTGGCCAGGGAAGCGAAGGACCCAATGTGGCCGCCCAGGTCACCCCCATCGGCCGGATGCAGGCGGTTGGCCTTGACCACCATGGCCATGGCATTCCAGCGCATGTAGGCGCGCAGGCGCTGCTCGATCAGCAGGTTGCCGGGAGAAGGCACCTCGTCGCTGGGTTCGATGGTGTTGACATAACCTGTGGTGGCGGAGAACGGCGTGTCTATGCCCTCCTGGCGCGCCTGTTCCAGCAGTTGCTCGAGCAGGAAGTGGGCCCGGGCGCGGCCCTCGTCGTTGCTGGGGCTGTTGGCAATGACGGCACTCAGCGCGTCAATCCACTCGCGGGTCTCCTGGGAGTCCTTGTCGGGGACGTCGTTGGCGGCGCTGCCCAAGGTATCGACACGCGCCTGTTCCGGATTTGCAGCCATGGTTTGTCTCCTGCTGGTCGCTAGTTTGCTAGCTGGTGGTTGACTCGCGTTTTCATCACGTTAACGCAATTTGGATTCCAGTCTCCAGTTTCGCACAATTTTTTCAGAATTTCAAATAGTGCTCATTGTTTTCATATTGTGATATTTACAAGGCCGCGCCCTTGAAATGCTTTTGATCTGAACTGCACCGTTCCGGCCGCAGAACAACTCCCGTAAACTGCACCCTCGCCATGAAAGAACCCACGCCCTCCACTTTTGACAGCCCTGCAGGGCAAGCGCCTCTGGCCCGCTGGCGCAGCTGGTGGCGCCGGCAGTCACCGACGCGTCAGGATCGCTTCGTCACGCTGGGGCCCTTGTTCTCGGTGATGCTGTTCCTGTCTGCCGTGGTGGCCGCCTTTGGCTATTTGCGCATTGAGGAAATTGACCGCGAGCAGCAAGCCGTCAAGCGCGATGTGGAATACGCCCAGCAACGGCTGCGCCTGCGCCTGCTGGAGCGCCAGGAGCAATTGATGCGACTGAGCCGCGACGTCTCCAACAAGGAGGTGGATTCCGACGAATTTGTGGCGCAGGCCGAATCGCTGGTCAACCAGTACCCCGAGCTGCTGGCGGTGACCTGGGTGGACTCGCGCCGTCGGGTCAGGTCCTCTTATGTCTCCCCCAGCGCCAACGCCTCGCAAATGCAGCTCGTCGGCGAGCAGATCAAGCGCGGAGAAACTGAAAGCACTTTTGGTCTGGCGCGGGACCTGCGGCAACCGGTGTATTCGCGCCCGCTCACGATCAAGGACGATGCGAGCTATAACGCGCCCAGCGTGCAGTTGCAGGTTCCTCTGGATGACCAGGGGCGTTTTGACGGCGTCATCATGGGCGAATACACGATAGACGGTCTGCTGCGTTTTGGCGTTCCCAATGAGGTGACGGCTAAATACGCGGTTGCCCTGCTGGACGACAAAGGAAACCTGCTGGCCGGCATTCTGCCGCCGCCCAGAAACACCGCCGCCCAATTGCTGCCCTGGTCGGACGAAGCGCAAGAGTATGAAATTCCGGTATCTCCGATAGGCAACGGCTTGCTGCTCAAGGCCCAGGGCTACAGGGCTTCGCTGGGCGTGGTCGGTAGCGGCTTTTTCTGGCTGGTCAGTGCGCTCAGCGCCCTCACCGTGTGGATGCTGCTGGGTACCTGGCGCCATACCCGGCGCCGGGTGCAGGCCCAGGAAGCCCTGATCTCCGAAACCAACTTCCGCCGGGCCATGGAAAATTCCATGCTGACCGGCATGCGTGCGCTGGATCTGCAGGGCCGCATCACCTATGTGAACCCGGCCTTTTGCCAGATGACCGGCTGGAGCGAGGCCGAGCTGGTGGGCCGTACCGCACCCTTTCCATACTGGCCGGAGCAGGACCGCGAAACACTGGCCGCCCGGCTGGATGACGAATTACATGGCCGCTCCACACCAGGCGGTTTTGAGGTACGGGTTAAACGCAAAAGCGGTGCGATTTTCGATGGCCGGATGTACGTCTCGCCCCTGATAGACCCGCGTGGTCAGCAAACCGGCTGGATGACCTCGATGACCGACATCACCGAGCCCAAACGCATTCGGGAGGAATTGTCGGCATCGTACGAGCGCTTCACCACAGTTCTGGAAGGCCTGGACGCAGCCGTCTCGGTGGCACCGTTGGGCAGTGAAGAGCTGTTGTTTACCAACAAGCTGTACCGCGCATGGTTTGGCGGCGAGGTGGCTGGCCACATGAACCTGATCGCCCAGGCCGGTGTCCCGGCGGTGGCGCCCACCGACGACACGCTCGACGCAGTCGATGGGTTGGCCGGTTTTCCGACGGATACCCTGACCGCAGCGCAAAGTGAAAACGCAGAAATTTTTGTACCCGAGCTCGGCAAGTGGCTGGAGGTGCGCTCGCGTTACCTCACCTGGGTGGACGGACGCCTGGCGCAGATGGTGATTGCCACCGACATCACGCCGCGCCGCCATGCCGAAGAGCAGGCAGCGCAACAGGCCGAGCGCGCCCAATCGGCCAGCCGACTGATCACCATGGGCGAGATGGCATCCAGCGTGGCGCATGAACTGAATCAGCCGCTGACTGCGATCAACAATTACTGCAATGGCATGGTGTCACGCATCAAGGGCCAGCAGATCAGCAATGAAGACCTGCTGATTGCTCTGGAGAAAACCGCCAAACAGGCGCACCGAGCCGGGCAGATCATCCAGCGCATCCGTTCTTTCGTCAAACGCAGCGAACCCAATCGCAGCGCCGCCGATGTCGCCACCATGGTCAGCAACGCGATGGAGCTGGCCGACATCGAGCTGCGCCGCCACAACGTGCGGCTCAGCCACTACATTGCAGCGCGCCTGCCGGCGCTGCTGGTGGACCCCATCCTGATCGAGCAGGTACTGATCAACCTGATGAAAAATGGCGCCGAATCCATCGCTCAGGCAAGGCGCCCGACGGCGCGTCGCAGCGTCGAGCTGCGGGTGGTACCCAAGACCATCGAGGACCAGAGCGTGGTCGAGTTCTCGGTACTCGACTCGGGCAAAGGACTGTCACCCGAGGTGATGAGCCGGTTGTACGAAGCTTTTTATTCAACCAAGGCTGAGGGCATGGGCATCGGGCTGAAATTGTGCCGCAGCATTGTCGAGTCGCACCAGGGCAGGATGCAGGCAGAGAACCTCTACAATGGCGACGAAGTAGTGGGCTGCCGGTTTACCTTCTGGATTCCCGTGACGCCCCTGCGGGCGCCAGCACCGGCAGCCGCAGAGCTGCCCACCCCTCCGGCCGGTGTTCACTGACAAGTGACTTGTTATCGTCTTCTCAAAAAGGTTTGGCATGAGCTTGATTCCGAAAAAAGGTACCGTCTACGTCGTCGATGACGACGAGGGCGTGCGCGACTCGCTCCAGTGGCTGCTGGAGGGCAAGGACTATCGGGTGCGCTGCTACGACTCGGCAGAAACTTTTCTGAGCCGCTACGACCCGCGTGAAGTCGCCTGCCTCATTGTGGATATCCGGATGGGCGGCATGACCGGCCTGGAGTTGCAGGATCGTCTGGTCGAACGCAAGTCACCGTTGCCCATCGTCTTCATTACCGGCCACGGCGACGTGCCGATGGCAGTGGACACCATGAAGAAAGGCGCCATGGATTTCATCCAGAAGCCTTTTCAGGAAGAAGCGTTGGTGGGTCTTGTCGAGCGCATGCTGAATCAGGCCAAAGAGGCTTTCAGCGAACACCAGCAGTCGGCCAGCCGCGACGCCCTGCTGGCAAAGCTCACCTCGCGCGAAGCCCAGGTGCTGGAGCGCATTGTGGCCGGCCGCCTGAACAAGCAGATCGCCGACGACCTGGGCATCAGCATCAAGACGGTGGAGGCGCACCGCGCCAACATCATGGAAAAACTCAATGCAAACACCGTGGCCGACCTGCTGAAAATTGCGCTGGGTTCGAGCGCGCCCAAAGCCTGAGACCAACTTTCCGGTTGCTATCCTTTCGGTAGCTGCTTGCGCCCGTGGTTCATGAGCCAGCGGGCGTTTTTACTTGAAGAACAGACACCATGACCGCACAACTCATTGATGGCAACGCCTTGTCCAAGCAGCTGCGCGGCGCTGTCGCCCAGCGGGCATCCGCCCTGCGCGCACGCGGCATTGTTCCCGGCCTGGCCGTGGTGCTGGTTGGCGAAAATCCGGCCAGCCAGGTTTATGTGCGCAACAAGGTCAAGGCCTGTCAGGACAACGGCATACATTCGCTGCTGGAGCCCTACCCCGCCACCATGAGCGAAGCCGAGCTGCTGGCGCGCGTCGATGCTTTGAACCGCGATCCGGCTATCCACGGCATCCTGGTGCAGTTGCCCTTGCCGGCCCACATCGACGCGCAAAAAGTCATAGAAGCGATTTCGCCCGACAAGGATGTAGATGGTTTTCATGTGGCCAGCGCTGGTGCCCTGATGGTTGGTCAGCCGGGCTTCTGGCCCTGCACACCCTATGGCTGCATGAAGATGCTGGAAAGCCTGAACGACGGCAAGGGCTACGAGCTCAAGGGCAAACATGCGGTGGTGATAGGCCGCAGCAACATCGTTGGCAAACCGATGGCGCTGATGCTGCTGCAAAAAAATGCGACGGTCACCATCTGCCACAGCGGCACCCAGAACCTCAAGGCCCTGACCCTTCAAGCCGATGTGGTGGTTGCCGCTGTGGGCAAGCGCAATGTGCTGACGGCCGACATGGTCAAGCCGGGCGCGGTGGTCATCGACGTCGGCATGAACCGCAACGAGGCCGGCAAACTCTGCGGCGATGTGGATTTTGAGGGCGTCAAGGAAGTTGCCGGCTGGATCACCCCGGTGCCGGGCGGCGTCGGCCCCATGACCATCACCATGCTGCTGGTCAATACCCTTGAGGCGGCTGAACGCGGCTGAGCGACCACAGCGTCCAGCCGGCGGCAAGCCACTGCCCCAGGTACATCGCGCTGCCCAGGCCATGCCAGAGCTGGAGGCTACCGCCATTGGCCCGGGCGCTGACGATGCGCGGTGCCACGCCAAACTCCACCAGCACGGCCAACAGCAGGCCAGTCACTATAAATTTCATAGCTGCTTGCGCAGACGGGGAAAGGGCTGGAGCCTCTTTCTTGTTCAATACCAGAAGCAGGAGCATGGTGCAGCCAATGCTGAGCCAGGTCTGCGCTGTGAACAGTTTGGCCGCCATGGCACCGGCGGCGGCCGGGCTGGGCAGGTGGGTAAACAGCATGGGCACCACCAGAAAACCCAGGCCCGTGAGGCTGCCCCACCACAGGGCTGCCAGCACGATGCTGAGACGTGACTTCATGCTCTCCGTCAGATGTACATCACCGCGATGATCTCGTAACGCTTGATGCCGCCGGGCGCCTGCACCTCGGCCGTGTCGCCCTCGTCCTTGCCGATCAGGGCGCGGGCAATCGGCGAGCCGATGTTGACCCGGCCCAGCTTGATGTCGGCCTCGTCCTCACCGACGATCTGATAGGTCACCTTGTCGCCAGAGTCTTCGTCCTGCAACTCGATGGTGGAGCCAAAGACAACCTTGCCTCCAGCGTCCACCTCGGTCGGGTCAATGATCTGCGCGGCCGACAGCTTGCCTTCGATTTCCTGGATGCGGCCTTCAATAAAACCCTGGCGGTCCTTGGCGGCGTCGTATTCCGCGTTTTCACTAAGATCGCCCTGCGCACGTGCTTCAGAAATCGAGTTGATCACCCACGGGCGCTCCACGGTCTTGAGCTGGTGCAGTTCGGCCTTGAGCTTTTCAGCCCCTTTTTTGGTAATGGGAATGGTTGCCATGGTTTGAGTCCTCCAAAAGCGAAACCGCCGCCAGTCACCTGGCGGCGGCGTCCTAACATGTTTGTCCTGATGCCAGTTTAATGCAAATGCGTGGCCAGCCGCTCGGTACTTGCCCCGAGTCAGGCCAGCTGGGCGTGGAGTTCCTGAATCGAATGAACAGTCAGGTTGTCCAGGTACTTCATGCCCTCCACCGCGGCCTCAGCCCCAGCAATCGTCGTAAAAGTGGTCACCCGCGCCAGCAGCGACGAGGTGCGGATTTGCCGTGAATCGGCAATCGCGTTGCGCCGCTCTTCCACGGTATTGATGACCAGCGCAATCTCGTTGTTCTTGATCATGTCCACCACATGCGGCCGGCCTTCGGTGACCTTGTTGACTACGCCGCAGGCGATACCGGCGGCGTTGATGGCCGCAGCCGTTCCCTTGGTCGCCACCAGCTCGAACTTCAGCGCGGCCAGCGCACGGGCCACCTCCACGGCACGCGGCTTGTCGTTGTTCTTGACCGTCAGGAAAACCTTGCCAGATGTGGGCAGCTTGGTTCCTGCACCCAGTTGAGACTTTACAAAGGCCTCGCCAAAGGTCTTGCCGACACCCATGACTTCACCAGTCGATTTCATTTCCGGGCCGAGAATCGTGTCCACGCCGGGAAACTTGACGAAGGGAAACACAGCTTCCTTGACGCTGAAATAAGGCGGCGTCACTTCCTTGTTGATGCCCTGAGAGGCCAGCGACTGGCCAACCATGCAGCGCGCCGCCACTTTGGCCAGCTGGATGCCGGTGGCCTTGCTGACAAATGGCACGGTGCGGGAGGCGCGCGGATTGACTTCGAGCACGTAAATCACGTCCTTGCCTTCCACATGCTGGATGGCGAACTGCACGTTCATCAAACCCACCACATTCAGCGCTGCTGCCATCGCGGCCGTCTGGCGCTTGATTTCGGTGACCGTTTCAGCCGCCAGCGAATACGGAGGCAAGGAACAGGCCGAGTCACCACTGTGAACACCGGCCTGCTCAATGTGCTCCATCACACCACCGATAAAAGTCTTGCCCTCCGGATCGCGAATGCAATCGACATCACACTCAATCGCGTCGTTCAGGAAGCGGTCCAGCAGCACCGGCGAATCGTGGCTGACCTTGACGGCCTCACGCATGTAGCGCTCCAGGTCGCGCTGCTCATGCACGATCTCCATCGCGCGGCCCCCCAGCACGTAGCTGGGGCGCACCACCAGCGGGTAACCCAGCGCTGCGGCTTTTTCCAGCGCTTCGGGCTCGGTTCGGGCGGTGGCGTTGGGAGGCTGGCGCAGCTTCAGCGCATGCAGCAGCTTCTGGAAACGCTCGCGGTCTTCGGCGGCGTCGATCATGTCGGGCGAGGTGCCGATGATGGGCACCCCGTTTTTCTCGAGGTCCAGCGCCAGCTTCAAAGGCGTCTGGCCGCCGTACTGCACGATCACGCCGAGCGGCTTTTCCTTGTCGACGATATCCAGCACGTCTTCCAGCGTCAGTGGCTCGAAATAGAGGCGGTCCGAGGTGTCGTAGTCGGTCGAGACGGTCTCGGGGTTGCAGTTGACCATGATGGTCTCGTAGCCGTCCTCGCGCATGGCGAGTGCGGCATGCACGCAGCAGTAGTCGAACTCGATGCCCTGGCCGATGCGGTTCGGACCCCCACCCAGCACCATGATCTTCTTGTTGGCGGTCGGCGCGGCTTCACACTCGCTGCCTTCGGCCTCGTAGGTCGAGTACATGTAGGCGGTGTTGGTCGCAAACTCGGCCGCGCAGGTATCCACACGTTTGTAAACCGGGCGCACACCGAGGGCGCGGCGTTTTTCCCGGATGGCGGTGTCGGTGGTCTTGAGCTGTTTGGCCAGACGCCGGTCGGAGAAGCCTTTTTGCTTCAGCACGCGCAGTGTGGCGGCGTCCAGCTTGTCCAGCGAGGTGGTTTCCAGCTCTAGCTCGATCTTGACGATCTGCTCGATCTGCACCAGGAACCAGGGGTCGATTTTCGTCAGCGCAAACACCTCATCCACGCTCATGCCCATGGCAAATGCGTCGCCCACATACCAGATGCGGTCCGGGCCGGGCG
>NZ_JAUXUP010000013.1 GCF_030680935.1 Polaromonas sp.
CGCCGCAGGTACGTTAATCGGGCATTCTTATGGGTGTTCATCTGGATTGGGGTGTTGAGGGTTGGGCGTTTGGCGATTCCCAGTCTCTCAGAACCAATCCGGGTGAACACCCGTAACAACCTATTGAAACTTCACACCTAGACGTTTTGTCATTGGCGATGGTTGAGGCGCAACACGGGTTGACGTCGCGAGCACGCCGAAACCTCGTGTTACATTTTGAGCCTTACAAAATATGGGAGGCTCAAATGTCTATTCGTTTACTCGCGATTGTTGTTGCTGCGGTTGCTGTTACCGGTTGCGCTTCGATTGTCAATGACTCAACCAACCCCGTGCGGTTTGAGACTTTCAATACCAGCGGCGTCGAAATCAAGGATGCTGAGTGCAAACTTGAAAATGACTACGGCACGCAAACGGTCAAGACGCCCGCAACTGTCAACGTGCGCCGTTCGTCCAAAGACCTGCAGGTGACTTGTGTCAAAGCCGGCGAAACTGATGGGCGCGGAGTGGCCATTTCGAGAGCCAACGCGGGGTTCGCGGGCAACATCATTTTCGGCGGCGGGATTGGCGCCATCATTGATCACAACAAGGGGACGGCTTACACCTATCCGCAATGGGTGCGGGTGGTAATGGGCAAGCTGCTCACCTTTGACCGTCGTGCTGATGTCGATGGACAGCCAAATCGCGGTGTTGATCTTCCCGGGCCAGTAGCAAACAAGTAAATGACGAAGACCTGAAAAGCGGCTGGGAGCTGGCAATCGGACGGGCTTGATCTGGGGTCACGCCGGCCATCCTCGTCAGGCCGGTGTGATGCTGCTTCAGCAAAAGTGTCTGGCGCTACTTCACCAGCAGAACCGGAATCTCGCAGTCGGCCACCACGCGCTGCGCCACGCTGCCCATCAGGGCACGGCTCAGCAGGCCCTGGCCGTGGGTGCCCATGACGATCATGTGCGCTTTTTCGCGCTTGGCGGCGCGAACCACCTCGCTCGCCGGCGATCCCACGATCCAGGTCATTCGAAATTTGAGCTTGTGCCTTTTGAGCAGGCGTTCGATCGGGTCCAGCACCTTTTTGGCTTCTTCTTCATGGTAGGCCTTCACATTGGCAGAGCCCAGCATGGAGCTCACCCGCCCCGGAACAGGCGACTGGACGTTCAGAACGACGAGATCGTCTTCCGGTCCTGCCAGGCTCTCGTGGGTGACGAGAAAAGCGATGGCCTTTTTGGTGTATTTGCTGCCATCAGCAGCGAACAGAATTTTCATTTTTTCTCCTCGATTGAAATGGAATCAGCGCAACACTAACACGGGAACGCTGCTGTGCGTCAGCACGTGCTGGGTTTCACTGCCAAGGAGGATGCGCTTGATGCCTTTGCGGCCATGCGAGGCCATCACCACCAGATTGCATTTGTATTTTTTAGCCGCTTTGATGATGGATTCGGCCACAAGGTCGGAGGACGTGGTCACAGCCTTCGCCTTGACGCCTTCGCGCTCGGCCAATTGCCTGACCGCGTCCACCACGGCCTGGCCCTGATCGGCCCATTGCTTTTCCGTGCGGGCGATATCCTGTGCCGAGATGGATATACCGCCCTCAAAGTAGGCGACGGGGTAACGCGGAACCACGTAAAGCGCCACCAGCTCGGCGCCGGTCGCGCCAGCGAGGTCAATCGCGTTGCGCACTGCTTTTTTTGAAAGGGTCGAGCCGTCGGTGGCCACAAGAATGCGTTTGTACATGGTGGGGTCTCCTGAATTACTGTGAGGCTTGCAGCTTAGGACTGACCTTGTCTTGCCGGTTTGATCCATGTCAAGCGCGCGCGGGCAGCGGGCGCTAGGCTTGGCAGCATGTCATCTGCCACCTTTGCGTCCGTCCCCGGCCCTGGTGACGCGGCGCCGCCAGCCCGCTGGTCAACGCTGGATGAACCTGCCGAATGGGAGAGTTTCGGTCGACCGCTCGCGACGCAGCCCGGTCGCTGGGAGTCATACCTCGCGATCCAGGGCATGTATTGCGCTGCCTGCGCGCTCACGGTGGAAGCCCTTCTGCAGCAACTGCCTGGCGTACACAGTGTGCAGGTCAACGGCGCCAGTGCAGTGGCGCGCCTGACCTGGTCACCGGCGCAAGGTCTTCCTTCTGCCTGGTTGGCCGCTCTACAGCGGGCTGGTTATGGCGGCTTGCCGGCGGGCGACGTGCTGGCAGCCGCGCCACGCGAGCAGGCCGGACGTCTCATGTTGTGGCGCTGGCTGGTGGCCGGTTTTTGCATGATGCAGGTCATGATGTATGCCTTTCCGGCGTACACCGCAGGGGCGGGTGACATTTCTGCCGAGGCGCAGTCACTGCTTCGATGGGCCTCCTGGGTGCTGACATTGCCGGTGGTGCTGTTTTCCTGTCAGCCTTTTTTTGCGGCGGCTCTGCGCGATCTGAGCCACAGGCGCATCGGCATGGACGTCCCTGTGGCGCTGGGTATTGCCATTGCGTTTGGTGCCAGTACTGCGGCCACTTTCGATCAGGCCTCGCTCTGGGGTGCTGAGGTCTGGTACGACTCCTTGACCATGTTTGTGTTTTTTCTGCTCTCGGGGCGGCTGCTGGAGCAGCGCTTGCGTGACCGTACCGCCGGCTCGCTGCAAGCCCTGATGCGCCGCCTGCCCGAGCGTGTGGAGCGCCAGGGTGCGGACGGCGGCTTCGAGCCTGTCGCGCTGCAGCGCCTGGCCGCTGGCGACCTGATCCGGCTGTTGCCGGGCGAGATGGTGCCAGCGGACGGGTTGGTGGAGGCCGGTGAAAGCCAGGTCGATGAAGCCCTGCTGACTGGCGAGTCCACACCGCTGCCGCGCGGGATGGGCAGCGCCGTGATTGCCGGCAGCGCCAACCTGACCGGCGTGCTGCTGGTGCGGCTGCAGCGCGTGGGGCCGCACACCCGCTACGCCGGTATCGTGGCCTTGATGCAGCAGGCCTCGGTGCAAAAGCCGCGTTTGGCGCAGCTGGCCGACCGCATTGCCAGCCCTTTTACCGGGCTGGTGCTGCTGGCCAGCGCGGCAGCGGCCTGGTGGTGGTGGCCCAGCGATCCGGCGCACGCCATCAGCGTGGCGGTGGCGGTGTTGATCGTCACCTGCCCTTGCGCGCTGTCGCTGGCAACGCCCGCTGCCACCCTGGCCTCGGCGGGCGCGCTGGCGCGACGCGGAATTCTGGTGCGTCGGTTGGAGGCGCTGGAGACCGGCGCGGAGGTCGATACCGTTCTCTTCGATAAAACCGGCACTTTGACGGCACACGGCATGGCGCTGGCCACGACCCGCACCCGCCAGGGCGTGAGTGCCGCACAAGCGCTGGCTGTGGCCGCCGCTCTGGCGCAGTATTCGCTGCACCCCTTATCGCGTGCACTGGTGCAGGCGGCTGGAATGGAGTCTGGCCCAGCGACCAACATCTCCGTTGCCGCCACCGTCACTGACTTGGCTGAAGAACCCGGCCGTGGCATACGGGGGCGCCTGCTGGCCGGCAGCGATGGGCAGACACAGGTGTTGCGTCTCGGTTCGGCCGAGTTTTGTGGTGGGGTGCCGCAGAACGCAGAGGTTGAAGGCGCACAGGTTCATCTGGCAGACGGGCAGGGGTGGCTCGCCAGTTTCTCGCTGGACGAAACCCTCCGGCCAGACGCCCGCCCTGCTGTTGGCGCGCTGGATGCGCTGGGCTTGCGTGTGTGCCTGTTGTCGGGTGACAGGTCGGCAGCCGTGACCCGGCTGGGCTGGCGCGCAGGCATTGGCAACGCCCTGGGCCAGCGAACACCTGAAGGAAAGCTGGCGCATATTCGCCAGCTACAGGAGCTTGGCCATCGCGTTGCCATGGTGGGCGACGGCATGAACGACGCACCGGTGCTGGCGCGCGCAGATGTCTCGGTCGCCATGGGTCAGGCCGTGCCACTGGCGCAGGCTCAGGCCGACTTTGTGGTGCCTGGTGGCCAGCTGGCTGCGGTAGCTACCTTGCTGGCACAGGCGCGACGCACCAGGACAGTGGTGCGCCAGAACCTGCTGTGGGCGGCTGTTTACAACGGTGTGTGTGTGCCGCTGGCCGTGCTCGGGCTGATGCCGCCGTGGCTGGCAGGTCTGGGCATGGCCGCCAGCTCGCTGCTGGTGGTGCTCAATTCTGCGCGGCTGGCCCGCATCACTGATTGACCAGGCGATGGACATTCTTTTTCTGCTGATTCCTCTTTCAGTTGCGCTGGCACTGCTCGTCATTGCGGCGCTGGCCTGGGCCGTCTGGCGTGGCCAGTTTGATGCGCTGGAGCAGGAGGGCGAGCGCATTCTGCGCTCGGATTGACTTTGATCAAGTCAGACCCTGATCCTGACAGGGACACTTGGCGCATTCGACAACAGGTGCTTCATGAATCCAACAACACTACCCGCCGCCACCTACCACGACACCGCGGTGCGGCAGTTTGCCCTCATGTCGGTGGTCTGGGGCGTGGTGGGCATGCTGGTCGGCGTCATCATTGCGGCGCAGCTGACCTGGCCTGAACTGAACTTTGGCATTTCCTGGCTCAGCTACGGACGCCTCAGGCCGCTGCACACCAACGCCGTGATTTTTGCGTTTGGCGGCTGCGCCTTGATGGCCACCAGCCTGCATGTGGTGCAGCGCACCTGCCAGGTGCGGTTGTTTGCGCCGGCGCTGGCCTCCTTTGTGTTCTGGGGCTGGCAGGCGGTGATTGTGGCGGCGGCCATCAGCCTTCCCATGGGTTACACCCAGGGCAAAGAATACGCCGAGCTGGAGTGGCCGATTGACATCCTGATCACGCTGGTCTGGGTCGCCTATGCGGTGGTATTTTTCGGCACCATCGGTACCCGCAAGGTGCGCCACATCTATGTGGCCAACTGGTTTTATGCATCCTTCATCATCACCGTGGCCTTGCTGCACATTGTCAACAGCGCGGCCATCCCTGCCGGCTGGATGAAAAGTTACTCGGCCTACGCCGGTGTGCAGGATGCCATGGTGCAGTGGTGGTACGGTCACAACGCCGTCGGCTTTTTGCTGACCGCAGGTTTCCTCGGGATGATGTACTACTACATTCCCAAGCAGGCCGGCCGCCCGGTGTATTCGTACCGCCTGTCGATCGTTCACTTCTGGGCGCTGATCTTCACCTACATGTGGGCGGGGCCGCACCACCTGCACTACACCGCCTTGCCGGACTGGACCCAGTCCATCGGCATGGTGTTCTCGCTGATTTTGCTGGCTCCAAGCTGGGGCGGCATGATCAACGGCATCATGACGCTCTCGGGCGCCTGGCACAAGCTGCGCACCGACCCCATCCTGCGTTTTCTGATCGTGGCGCTCTCCTTCTACGGCATGGCGACTTTTGAGGGGCCGATGATGTCGATCAAGACGGTCAATGCCCTGAGCCATTACACCGACTGGACCGTGGGCCATGTGCACGCCGGCGCACTCGGTTGGGTGGGCCTGATGACCATGGGCTCTCTCTACTACCTGATCCCCCGCATGTACGGCCGCACCGAGATGCACAGCGTCAAGGCGATCGAACTGCACTTCTGGATGTCCACCATTGGCATCGTGCTGTACATCGCTGCCATGTGGATTGCGGGTGTCATGCAGGGCCTGATGTGGCGCGCAGTCAACGCCGACGGAACCCTGACCTATACCTTTGTAGAGGGCGTCAAGGCAACCTACCCCTACTACGTGGTTCGCCTGATGGGTGGCCTGCTTTATCTGGCCGGCATGGTGGTGATGGCCTGGAACGTGTGGATGACCGTGCTTTCTGGCCGGACAGTAGAGGCGACCATCCCCTTACCCGCCGCTGCCCGCGCCTGAGGAATTGAGTCATGACTGAAAACACCAAAGAAACTTCAAAACCCGGCTTCTCGCACGAGAAGATAGAAACCAACAACTTCCTGATGATTGTGCTGATTCTGCTGGTGGTCGCCGTCGGTGGCTTGGTGGAGATTGTGCCGCTGTTCTTTCAGAAATCGACCACCGAAGCCGTCACCGGCATGTTGCCACCCACCCCGCTTCAGGTGCTGGGTCGCGACATCTATGTGCGTGAAGGTTGCTACAACTGCCACTCGCAGATGATCCGGCCCTTCCGCGCTGAAACACTGCGTTATGGGCACTACTCGGTGGCCGGTGAATTTGTCTACGACCACCCGTTCCAGTGGGGCAGCAAACGCACGGGGCCGGACCTGCACCGCGTCGGCGGCAAGTACAGCGACGAGTGGCAGCGCATTCACCTTGTCAATCCCCGTGACCTGGTACCCGAGTCCAACATGCCCGCCTACCCGTGGCTGGAGAAAGCGCCACTGAGCGGGGCTGAGGCCGCCGCCCACATGCGCGCTTTACGCCGCGTGGGTGTGCCGTTTACCGACGCCCAAATCGCCGCCGCCCCGGCCGAGGTCACCGGGAAAACCGAGATGGACGCTCTGGTGGCCTACCTGCAGTCGCTCGGACTTGCATTGAAATAAGGAGCTTTCGCATGGACGTCACCACACTGCGCATCGCGGCCACGCTGGCCTCGTTTTTGACCTTTGTCGGCATTCTGGTCTGGGCCTGGTCGCGAAAAAACGCGAAAGCCTTTGACGAGGCCGCCCGTCTTCCGTTTGAGCAGGACTGAGCAAGCACCATGAGCGATTTTTTCAACAGTTTCTGGTCGTACTACGTGCTGGCGCTCACGCTGGCCAGCATTTTTGCCTGCGTCTTGCTGCTGTGGTTGACGGCGCGTGGCCAAACCCCTGCGGGTACCGACAACACCACCGGCCATGTGTGGGACGAGGATCTGCGCGAAGCGAACAATCCCATGCCGCGCTGGTGGGTGGGTCTGTTTGTGCTGACGATTGTCTTCAGCCTGGGCTACCTGGTGGCTTATCCGGGACTGGGCAGCTACAAGGGTGAGCTGGGATGGAGCACCCAGCAGGAGTATGCCAATGACATCGCCAGCGCGAACCTCGAGCTGGAACCGGTGTACGCCATGTACACCGCCATGCCCGCCGAAAAGTTGGCGGGCGAACCCAAAGCCATGGCCATTGGCGAGCGGCTATTTTTGAACAATTGCGCGCAATGCCACGGCTCGGACGCACGCGGCAGCAAGGGTTTTCCGAATCTGACCGACCAGGACTGGCTGTACGGCGGATCCCCTGAGGTCATCAGCGCGACCATTCACAAGGGGCGCACCGGCGTGATGCCGCCCATGGCGGCTGCAGTGGGTACGCCGGACGATGTGAAGAACCTGGCCAACTATGTGCTGAGCCTGTCGGGAAGCCCGCATGACTCGCTGCGTGCGGGGCTTGGTAAAAGCAAGTTCGGCGCCTGCGCAGCCTGCCACGGTGTGGGCGGCGCCGGCAACCCGGCGCTGGGGGCGCCCAACCTCAGCGACAAGGTGTGGCTGCACGGCTATGGGCAGGAAGCCATCATCTCCATCATCAACACCGGCAAGACCAGCCAGATGCCACCGCAGCAGGGCCGTTTGACCGATGCGCAGATTCATGTGCTCTCGTCTTATGTCTGGGGTTTGTCCAGCAAGCCAGGCAAGCCGTGACCCCCTGCGCTGACCCGACCCGACATGCCTGAGGTACCGCTTCCCGTTCGCAAAGTCATTCCCATCGCTGTGATCGAAGGGCAGGGGGACGGTGCGCTGTATGCGGCGCACAAGAAAATTTATCCGCGCAGCGTGCGCGGCATTTTTGCGCGCTGGCGCTGGGCCATGGTGTTCCTGACCCAGCTGGTGTTTTATGGCCTGCCGTGGCTGGAGTGGGGGCAGCGGCAGTCGGTGCTGTTTGACCTCGGCGCGCGCCGCTTTTATATCTTTGGTCTGGTGCTCTACCCGCAGGACCTGATTTACCTGACAGGCCTGCTGGTGGTTTCGGCGCTGGCGCTGTTTCTGTTCACGGCCGTGGCCGGTCGCCTGTGGTGCGGCTACACCTGTCCGCAGACGGTTTACACCGAAATTTTCATGTGGGTGGAGCACAAGATCGAAGGCAACCGTATTGCCCGCATGCGGCTTGACGAGAGCTCTTTTTCGGCCGAGAAGCTGGTCAAAAAATGGTTCAAACACGTCGTCTGGATCGCCATCGCGATGTGGACCGGTTTCACCTTTGTCGGGTATTTTTCGCCGATCCGCGATCTGGGCATGGACTTTTTGCAGACACGCATGGGTTCATGGGAAGTGTTCTGGGTGTTTTTCTACGGTTTTGCAACCTATGGCAACGCTGGTTTCATGCGTGAGCAGGTCTGCAAATACATGTGCCCTTACGCGCGCTTTCAGGGCGCCATGTTTGATCGCGATACGCTGATTGTCAGTTACGACACCGCGCGCGGCGAGCCGCGTGGCGTTCACACCAAAGGCACGGACGCCAGAGCGCAGGGCTTGGGCGACTGCATCGACTGCTCCCTGTGTGTGCAGGTCTGCCCGACCGGCATCGACATCCGGGATGGCCTGCAGTATGAGTGTATTGGTTGCGGCCTGTGCATCGATGCCTGCAACACCGTCATGGACCGCATGGCTACCCCGCGCGGGCTGATCCGGTATGCCACACAGAACAGCATGGCCGGCCGCTGGTCGCCGCAGCAGGTGTTGCGCCGCGTGTTGCGGCCGCGGGTGTTGCTTTATGCTGGCGTGCTGACGGCCTTGTGTATCGGCTTGCTGGCCAGCCTGGTGGTGCGCACGCCGCTCAAGGTGGATGTGGTGCGGGACCGCGCATCACTGGCACGCATCGCCGAAGGGGGTCAACTTGAAAACGTCTATCGGTTGCAAATCATGAACGCGACCGAGCAGTTGCAGCGCTACCGCATTGAGGCCAGCGGCTTGCCAGGGCTGAGTGTTTTCCCGTTGGAGCCGGTAGAGGTGGAGGCTGCCCAGTCGCGCTGGGTCGCGGTACGCCTTCAACTGCCCTACGGCAGCGCGTCGGCGGGTTCACATCCGGTGCAGATTGACGTTTATTCCATCACTGGCAGCGCGCGGGTTTCTGAAAAAGCCGCGTTTCTGGTACCCCGCTGACATCCAAGGAGGCAACATGCAAATTGACCAGTCCCCAGAACCTGGCGCACCCTGGTGGAAGTTTCCGCTGGTGTGGATGGTGATCGCAGGCCCCGCCATCGTGGTGGTGGCGGGTTTTGCCACACTCTGGCTTGCGCTGCGCGCACCCGACCCGCTGGTGGCCGGGGACTACTACCGGCGCGGGCTGGAGATCAACAAGACACTGGCCACGCAAGACAAGGCGCTCATGCCTGCGGTGCAGGGTCGCAACCATGCGGCCACGCCTGCACCCGCGCCAACCGGTCGTTGAAGGAGGTCACCATGCTCAAGCAAAAGTTGATGTGGGTGGCGTGGCCCGCGTTTCTGACGGCCTGTGGTCTTGAGTTGCTGGTGTTTGCGCTGATTGACCCGCAGGACCTGCATTGGTCGGGGCAGCCGCTGGGCTGGTCGCGGCAGGGTGTCTATACCGTTGCCTTTTTCGCTTTCTGGGGTATCTGCATGATTTCAAGCACGCTGACCGCGATGCTTTCCAGTTCCTCGGCAGAGCTCAGCCAGAACAGCCCGTCTGCCCCCAGCCGGAGCGACGCTGCGCCGCCCTAGACGCCCGCGGCTGCCATGGAACGGCTTGCTACACTGTCCCATGCATTTTTCTCCCTCTGGCAGTCTGGACACGCCCTTTTTGCAAAGCCACCCTGGTGACGCTGGCGCTCTGCTGGCCGGCTTGCTGGATTCGGCCATGGACGGCATCATCACGGTGGACAAGGCGCAAAGAATCGTGTTGTACAACCGCGCTGCGGAGAAGCTTTTTGGCTGGCCCCGGGACCAGGTGCTGGGTCAATCGCTGGACCGCTTGATGCCCGCACGTTTTCAGCGCGGGCATGCCGAACACATTCGCCGCTTTGCCACCACCGGGGTGACCTCCAGGCGCATGGGGGACGGCACTGTCATCTACGGACTGCGCGCCAGCGGGGAAGAGTTTCCGATGGATGCGTCGATCTCACAGCTCGACACTGCAGACGGAAAGCTTTACACGGTGATCCTGCGGGACGTGACCGAGCGGGTCCGGGCGCAGGAAGCGCGCAGTGCTTTTGCGGCGGCTGTCAATGCTGTGCGCGAAGAGGAGAAAACCCGGGTGGCCCGCGAGCTCCACGATGAGCTGGCCCAGTCGCTGACCGCGTTGAAGATGGACACCATGTGGCTGCGCGATCAGGCCGGCGGTGCACCCCTTGCCGCGCATGCCAAGCTGACCGAGATGCTGGCCATGCTGGACCACACCATTGCAGCGACGCGGCGCATAGCCGCTGACCTGCGCCCGCTGCTGCTCGATGATCTGGGTCTCGTGCCCGCGATTGAATGGCTGGTTCACACCTTCCAGCAGCGAACCGCAGTGGCATGTGCGCTGTCAGCCGACGAAGAGCTGGCGCTGCACGAGCCGTATGCCACAGCGGTGTTTCGCATCGTTCAGGAGGCGCTGGCCAATGTGGCCAAACATGCGTGCGCCTCTGAAGTCAAGGTCTCGATTGAGCGTGTGCCGGGGGGTGTCGCGCTGGCTGTGCGCGACAACGGGCGCGGGTTTGTGGCCGATGCACCGCGCCAGCCGCACTCACTGGGCCTGATGGGCCTGCGCGAAAGGGCTGCGCTCCTCAAGGGCCATGTGGTGATCGACAGCGAGCCGGGTCGCGGCACTTGCGTCAAGGTCGACATTCCCCTGGCCGAGGGGGGCGGCGCGTCGTGATCAGAATCGTGATTGCCGACGACCACGCGATTGTGCGTGAAGGGCTCAAGCGCATCGTTTCGTCGGTGGACGATATGCAGGTGACGGGAGAGGCCGCTGACGGCACCGAGGTCATGCAGCGGGTGCGAGAGTTGAGCTTTGATGTGCTCATGCTGGATTTGTCGATGCCGGGTCGCAGCGGTATGGAGCTGATCAAGCTGGTGCATGCCGAGAAACCCAAGCTGCGAATTCTGGTGCTCAGCATGCACCAGGAGCTGCAGTACGCGGTACGGGCCATCAAGTCGGGCGCCAGTGGTTATCTGACCAAGGAGAGCGCACCCTCACTACTGGAGCAGGCGATTCGCAAGCTGGCGGGCGGTGGCGCGTTTATCAGTGCCGAGGTGGCAGAGCAGCTGGCGCTTGGCGCGATGCCCGGGGGCGAAGGTTTGCCACACGAAAGCCTCTCGAACCGGGAGTTCGAGGTGCTCCGATTGCTGGTCTCGGGGGTGTCTGTGACTGACATTGCGCTGCGCCTGAAGCTCTCTGTCAAGACGGTCAGTTCACACAAAGCCAACCTGATGCAGAAGATGGGACTGCAGAACCAGAGTGAGTTGATCCGCTACGCGCTCAAGCATGCATTGATCGATCAACTCTGAGGAATCCCGGCCAGTCGCGACCTGGCCGTTTCTCAGACAATTCCTAGTCGGCCCCAGCTTGTGCTGAGGGCGATTTTCAGCACAGGCAGGGGTGGATTTTCGGTTTCTGCCGATGGCTGCAATGCAGCGCTGCCGCCACAGTAGGGGCATGGCTGAAACACTTCCCTGTATTGTCAAAGTTTTCCTTGCTGAAGACTCCGTCCTGATCCGCGATCGGGTCACCGGCCTGTTGCAGGCGGGCGGCATGGCGGTTGTTGGCTTCGCCCAAACCCCGCAGGCTGCCATCGACGGCATCCTCGCCGCCCATCCCTGTGTGGTCGTGCTCGACGTGCAACTGGAAGGTGGCTCTGGCTGGGAGGTGCTGCGCACTGTGCGGCGTACGGCGCCTGACATTGCTTTCGTGGTGTTCAGCGGCAACTCGGATCCAGCCTATCGCAAGCTCTATCTTGGCGCGGGGGCCGAGACCTTCCTCGACAAGAGCACGCAATTCGATCAGCTTGTGCAAGCTGTCACAAAAGCAGCGAACCATGCGCAGGTCTGATTCAGTTGCCCTGAAAACCCCGGCGACGGCGTCTTCGCTGACACCGGGTTTCGTCATTGCCTGTCGCAGGTTCTGCGGTCTGCCGCGGGCCTGGGTGCTCTGGCGCACAGACGGCCTCGGGCATCGGGCGCACCGTGGAACAGACGCTGTTTTTGCGGTCTCCCGTCCGGCTTCGTACCGGCTTTAACCCGGGCTTGATCCCATTCTCCACCTTCATATCCGCCAATCCTCAAAGGAACACACCATGTCCTCAGCCGCTCTGGAAGCCACCGTTTCTCCTGTCCGGGTGTTGGCCCGCCAACCTGACGGCAACAGCTCGGCGATAACACCTCTGGTGACGCACTGCTCCAACTGCCACCTGCGTGACCTCTGTCTGCCCTGCGGGATGACAGGCGGCGATGTCGAGCGCCTGGACAGCCTGATGTTCGGCCGTCGCAGGGTGCTGGCCGGTCAGACACTGTACCGGGAGGGTGACGGCTTCCAGTTCATCTATGCTGTGCGTAGCGGAACCTTCAAGTCCAGCCTGATGTTGAGCGACGGACGCGAACAGGTCAGCGGCTTTTACATGGCAGGCGAGCTGATGGGGCTGGACGGCGTGGCCCACGGCGCCCATGCCAGCAGCACCACGGCGCTGGAAGATGCTGAAATCTGTGCCATTCCCTATGCCCATTTTGCGTCGGTGGCGGCCAGCAGTTCCGGCATGCAGCATGTGGTCAGCCGCCTGATGAGCCGTGAAATTGTGCGCGAACACAGTCTCATGGTGTTGCTTGGCAGCATGAACGCAGAAGAGCGGCTGGCTGCATTTTTGCTGAACTTGTCGCAGCGCCTCAAGGCGCGCGGCTATTCGGCCAGTGAATTTCATCTGCGCATGTCGCGCGCAGAAATTGGCAGCTATCTGGGCATGACGCTGGAGACGGTCAGCCGGACCTTCTCGGCCTTTCAGCAGCAACGCCTGCTGGAGGTGGACAAACGTCACATCCGCATCACCGATCTGGACGGCCTGACCCGCGCCTTCGATACGCGCGTGCATTGAAGGCCCTGGTGCGATGAAGTACAAGGACTACTACGCCGCGCTGGGCGTGCCGCACGACGCCAATACCGATGAGATCAAAAAGGCCTATCGCAAGCTCGCGCGTCAGCACCATCCCGATATGTCCAGGGCGCCAGACGCCGAAGCCCGTTTCAAGGAAGTGGCAGAGGCCTATGCGACGCTGAAGGATTCCGAAAAGCGCGCAGCCTACGATGATCTCGGCCGTCGGCCTGCCGGCGAAGAGTTCGCACCGCCGCCGCAGTGGCGTCAGGCGCATACATCGACCGGGCAGATGTTCGACGAGATGGACCTTTCCGATCTGTTGGCAGCCATGGGGCGGGGCCAGCGGGGCGGGCAGCAAGGCCCTGTTGCCATGCATGGCCGGGACTACGATAGCTCGGTACAGATCAGCCTGGAAGACGCGCATCGGGGTAGCCGCATCACCCTGAATCTTGCTCGCGAAGGTGGAGAGTCCGTTCTGGAGGTGACCGTTCCGGTTGGCGTGCAGGACGGTCAGAAACTGCGGCTGCGCGGAAAAGGCGGCAAGGGGCTGAGCGGCGGAGTCGATGGGGACATCTACCTGCACATCGCCCTCAAACCCCATCCGGTGTTTCGAGCCGATCACCACGATCTGTATTTCGATCTGGCGCTGACCCCCTGGGAAGCAGCGCTGGGCGCGGAGGTGGAGGTGCCGACGCTGGACGGACCGGTGCTGTTGACGGTACCACCGGGGTCCCGCTCAGGCCGCAAGTTGCGGCTTCGTGGCCGGGGGCTGGCCAAGGGGCAGGGCGTCGCTGGGGATCTGTACGCGGTGGTAAGCATCGACGTCCCGGCCACACTGACCGAACGTGAGCGTGAGTTGTTTGAAGAGCTTGCGCGTACCTCGCGCTTTCACCCACGGCCCTCGAACCAGGAGAAAGAGCATGAAAACACCGCAGCAAGCTGAATGGATGTGGCTTGACGAGCACAACACCGTGACTCTGACCGAGTTGTCCCGGTTTTGCGCCATGACTGCCGCTGAGGTGGATGAACTGGTCGAATACGGCGCCTTGTTGCCGCTGGAGCAGGGCCGCGAGGAGCTTGTCTTCAGTGCCCAGTGCATCACGCCCCTGCGCGCCGCCGGGAAGCTGCGGCTTGACTTTGACCTGGACCTGTTTTCGGTGGCGATGCTGCTGGGGTATCTGAACCGCATTGAGGCGCTGGAGCGTCAGGTGCACTCCCTGCAGGCTCACCTGCCTTCGCAGGGGAACTTCGCCACTCAGGATGCGCCTCATCTGCCGCACGCGCCGTAGTCAACTTATTGAGCCTTGCACAAGACATGGCAGGCAGGTTTTCAGCATTGCCCCTTGACTTGGCCTGTCCCGAGCCCTACGCGGGGCCGCTCTGAACGGGCCAGTGTCATTGTGAGCGCGGTGCTGCCAGCACGATCAGCCCGGCCGCAACGCCGCGCTGTTCGTTTGACTGGCGTATTCAAACGCCTCGTGGACACTGAGAAACACGCGCTGCTGCATCCGCTGGCCCAGCTCTGTGGGGCGCAGGCGGTCCATGACCGGGCCCTTGACTTCAGCCAGCATGAACTCAATGCCTCGTGCAGCCAGACTTCGCTCCAGCTGGGTCAGCACGCCCAGGGCGGTGGTGTCGATCTGGTTGACAGCCGAGCAGATCAGCAGTACACGCCGCACAGTGGCATCCTGACTCAGCAGTGCCTCAACCCGGTCTTCGAGCACAGTCGCATTCGCAAAAAACAGGCTCTCGTCGACCCGCAGGGCCAGCAGGCCGGGGACCGTCTGCACGGCGTGCCGTGCCACGTTGCGAAAGTGTTCAGTGTCCGGCACCCGCCCGACCACCGCCATGTGCGGGTGGCTGCTGCGCCAGACCAGCACCCCCAGCGACAACACCACGCCGGTCAAAATCCCCACTTCAACCCCCAACGCCACCACCCCCAGCGCGGTGGCGACCAGCGACAGGGCATCTGCGCGGTCGTAGTGCCAGGCTTCCTTGAGCGTCTGCAGGTCGATCAGCGAGGTCACAGCCACAATGATGGTGGCCGCCAGCACCGCATGCGGCAAGTAATAGAAGAGGCCGGTCAGCGTGGCGATCACCAGCGCCATCAGCGCGGCCGAAATCACGCCGGCCAGCGGCGTGTGGGCGCCAGCAGCGAAGTTCACCACAGAGCGCGCGAAGCCGCCGGTCACCGGGTAACCGCCCGACAAGGCACTGGCCACGTTGGCGGCGCCCAGGCCCAGCAGTTCGCGGTTCGGCTGGATGCGCTGCTGGCGCTTGAGTGCCAGCGACTGCGCCACCGACACACTCTCCACAAAACCGATCAGTGTGATCAGCAGGGCAGGCAGCCAGAGCTGGCCCAGGGTCGACATGCCGGGCAGTGACAGATTCAATTGGGGCAATCCTTGCGGAATATTTCCGACGACGCTGACACCGGCGGTCTCGTTGAGCTTGAACATGGCGACCACGGCAGTGGAGGCGATCACGGCCACCATAGGCGCAAGCTTGGTCATCAGATCGGCAGCTTTGGCAGGCACCCCCAGCCTGGTCAGCACCTGGGCCAGGTAGCGGCGGGCCAGTAGCAGAAAAAGCAGGCTGGCCCCACCGATGGTCAGCGTGACCGGTTGGGTCTGTGGCAGGGCCTTGACCAGGCCGGTCAGGGTCTCCAGCACGTCCGAGCCGGCCACCTTGACGCCGAAAATGTACTTGAGCTGACCCACGGCGATCAGCACGGCAGAGCCGGTGATAAAACCGCCGATGACCGGGTGGCTGAGAAAATACGCCAGAAACCCCAGTCGCAAGGCGCCAAAAGCCAGCAGCATGACCCCCGAAATCAGCGACAACTGGACAGCCAGTGTGACGTATTCAGCCGACCCGGCGGCGGCCAGCGGTTGCAGGGCGCTGGCGGTCATGAGAGACGCCACTGCTACCGGACCCACCGCCAGCGTCATGCTGGACCCCAGCAATGCGTAGGCGACGATGGGCAGGATGCTGGCATACAGACCCACTTCGGGTGGCAACCCGGCCAGCAGGGCATAAGCCAGACTCTGTGGAATCAGCATCACCGTGACAATCAGGCCGGCGGTCAAGTCGCCGGCCAGCCATGACGGACGATAGGCCCGAAGCCATGCCGGTAACCAGGTCATGGGCAGTTCTTTTTCATGGGCGTTTGGAACGGGGTTGCGCTGCGGCGGGGCTTTAGCTGGCCACCTCAGCCAGCTTGTAAAGCTGGGCCGAGCGGGTGCCCGAGCGGCAGAAGGCCAGCACGGGTGCAGGCGCGGTGGCCAGCGCTTCGCGCATGGCCAACGCCTGGGCCGGTGTGATGGCGCCCGCGACCACCGGCAGATAGACGTAGTGCAGACCTGCCGCCAGCGCAGCCTGCTCCATGTCGCTGCTCAGCGCCTGCGTGCTGCCACCTTCACCGTCCGGCCGGTTGTTGATCAGGGTTGCGAAGCCCTGCTCGGCGACAGCGGTGACGTCGTGGGCCGTGAGTTGCCCGGCAACCGAGAATGCGCTGCTCACCTGACGAATGGCCGGCAGGGTGCGGGCCTTCGGCTTCGTTGGCGTTTTCGCTCCCGCGCCCTGCATGCGCCGTTCGCTCCATTCAAAAATGACCATGCCTGCCAGCATGGCCAGTACAAAGACGGCCGCCTTGGGCTGGCCACTGCCGAGCGAAACAATGGCCGGACCGGGACAAAAGCCGGCCAGCCCCCAGCCCGCGCCGAACAGCAGGCTGCCAGCCAGCAGGCGCTTGTCAATGTCACGTGAGTTGGGCAGGTGCAAGGCGCCACCCAGAAATGTAGTGGTGCGTTTTTTGGCCAGCGCAAACGCAAACACGCCGACCAGAATGGCGCCGCCCATCACCAGTGCCAGCGAAGGGTCCCAGGCGCCAGCCAGATCCAGAAAGCCGATGACCTTGCCGGGGTCTGTCATGCCGGAGAGGATGAGGCCGATGCCGAAAAGCAGCCCGACCGCGAATTCAGAGATGCGATGTTTCATGATTATTCCTTGTAGCCAGGACTCAACCGGCCAGCGCGTGGCGCGCCAGATAAACGGTGACAAAACCTGCACCCATGAAGGCCAGCGTGGCCACCAAAGAGCGCGGTGACAGGCGCGACAGACCGCAGACCCCGTGCCCGCTGGTGCAACCCGAGCCGAAGCGCGTGCCCACACCCACCAGCAGCCCTGCGATGATCAGCGTGGCCCAGCTGGCGTCTATGCGCACGGCAACGGGCCCTGCCAGCAGCAGATAGAGCAGGGGCGCCACCAGCATGCCCAGTACGAAAGACAGGCGCCAGCCCACGTCGCCCGATTGGGGACGCAACAGGCCGCCGATGATGCCGCTGATGCCCAGGATGCGCCCGTTCACCAGAATGAACATGGCCGAGGCCAGACCCAGCAGAATGCCACCGGCCAGCGAGGCCCAGGGCGTGAAGTTGTTCCAGTCAATGGTCATTTCTCTTTCCTTTTTGAGGTATTGCAAAACTGCTCATACAAGACATTCATCACGGCCAGCGCCTGGGGGCTGTCGATCTGGTAGTAGATATTTTTGCTTTCGCGGCGGGTACTGACCAGGCCTTCATCACGCAGTACACCCAGCTGCTGCGACAGGGTGGGCTGCACGATACCGACCATCGCTTCCAGCTCGCCGACCCGCTGCTCCCCCTGCGCCAGCTGGCAAAGCAGTAGCAGCCGTGCCGGGTTGGACAGCACCTTCATCAGGCGACTGGCTTCTTCAGCCGAACTGCGCAGCATATCGATGTCCATGGTGGTTTCTGCCTGCATGGTGAGAGTGTTCCGTTGTTGATTCAAGACAATGTCAGTATATTGACTAATAGTATATATGTCAATATAATATTGGAGGTGGAATAAACAACAAGGAACACTTCATGAATGCAGCCATAGAGAGCTTTTTTGACCCCGCCACATGGACGGTGAGTTATGTCGCCTATGAAAAAGAGGGGTCGGCCTGCGCCATCATTGATTCGGTGCTGGACTATGACGCCAAGTCCGGGCGTACCCGCACCACCTCGGCCGACAAGCTGGTCGAATTTGTGCAGCAGAAGAAACTGCGCGTGGACTGGATTCTCGAAACCCATGCCCACGCCGACCACCTGTCTGCGGCGCACTACCTCCGGGCCAAGCTGGGCGGCAAGATCGCCATAGGGGCGGCCATCACCGATGTTCAGAATGTGTTCCAGGGCATTTTCAATCTCGAACCCGGGTTTCGTCCGGATGGCCACCAGTTTGACCACCTGCTGCGGGACGGCGAGACCTTTGCCATTGGTGCGCTGACCGCAGAAGCCCTGTCGGTTCCGGGTCACACGCCGGCGTGTATGGCTTTCCGTGTGGGTGACGCGGTGTTTGTCGGCGACACCCTCTTCATGCCGGATGTCGGTACGGCCCGCTGCGACTTTCCCGGCGGCGATGCCCACAGCCTGTACCGGTCCATGCGCAAGCTGCTCAGCCTGCCGGTTGAAACGCGGTTGTTCATGTGTCATGACTACCCGCCAGAGGGACGCTCGGCGTTGTGGGAAACCACGGTGGCCGAACAGCGCGCCGGCAACATTCATGTTCACGATGGTGTGAGTGAAGAAGACTTCGTGAGAATGCGAACCGCGCGTGACGCCACTCTGGAGATGCCGGTGCTTATCCTGCCCGCGGTGCAGGTCAACATCCGCGCCGGCGAGATGCCGCCACCGGAAGACAACGGCGTGTCTTACCTCAAGATTCCGCTCAACGCGCTGTAAGGGCTGCAACCCATCACGCCCGCCCAAACGCAGAAAGGCCGATACCATGAGTGACAAGCAGATTCTGGTTCATCTCACACAAGTGAAAGACTACCGTTTCCAGATTGCATTTGACGACGGGGTACCTGAATTGACGGTTGACGAGCCGCCACCGCTGGGTAGCGCAACCGGGCCCTCGCCAGTGCAACTGCTTACCGCGGCCGTGGGCAGCTGTCTGTCTGACTCCTTGCTGTTTGCCTTGCGCAAATTCAAACAAAACCCCGAGCCCATGCGTTGTGAGGTGCAGGCCGACGTGGGCCGTAATCCTGAAGGACGCATGCGGGTGCTGCGCATGAAAGCCGTGCTGACGTTGGGTGCGGCAGCCGATCAACTTGAACACCTGCAACGCGCGCTGGACCAGTTCGAAGAGTTTTGCACCGTGACCCAGAGTGTGCGCGCAGGTATAGAGGTGACCGTTGAGGTGTATGACGCGGGCGGTGCCCGCTTGAAGTAAAGCCTGGCGCCCGCCAGCGACGCGCAGTTTTTAAAGTGCTGCCGGTGCCGCGAGAGTGCCCGCCAGCGACGCGCGCACCCGTTCCAGCTTTTCGCGCACATCCTGCGCGACGCGGCCGACCTCCGGGTCGCTGGTCAACTTCAGTACGGCCGTCGGGTCCATGAAGGCAGCGACGAGACGACCGTCCGCTTCTTCGCGTACCAGCACATTGCACGGCAACAAAAGTCCGATATTCGTTTTGGCGTTCAATGCACGACGGGCCAGCGATGGGCTGCAGGCACCGAGAATCCGGGAGGGCCGCATGGGGACCCCCAGCTTGGTCTTCATGGTGGCCTGGACGTCGATCTCAGTGAGCACGCGGAAGCGTTATGCCTTGAGCGCCTCGGTGACAAGGGCCACCGCCTGGGGGAAGCCTTGTTTTGGCAGAACGCAGTGAAATCCGTAGGCCGAACCTTCCGCTGCCAGTGGGGATACCTTGAGACGACTCAGGGTAGGGGGGCTGTGCGCTCAGCGGCGCGGTGTCGGACAGGAATTGATGCCCAGCAAGCTGTAGAGAGGGCACATGCCGACAGCACCGGTGATCAGCGGAATGATGCCTATGTAACCCCACAAGCCGACGGTGCCCGTGGCAGCCAGCCCAATCAGCACAAGCCCCACGATGACGCGCAAGCTGCGGTCCAGAACGCCTTCATTTGTTTTCATTTCAGCTTCCCTCGAGAGTTAAAAAATGGCTGTCTGCCGCATCGGAAGATACAGTCACAAGCGCGACTACAGGCTACCTCCTCGTTGTGTGTATCCCCTTGACCTGGATCAAGCAGCGTGTGTCATGTAGCCCATCCACGGCCAGTAAGTCAGCGCAAAGATGACCAGTAATACGGCGGCTGCCAGCGTAATCACCAGGCCGGTACGAATGAAATCCCGCGCGTCGAAGGTATCGGTGCCGTAGGCAATCATGTTTTGTGGTGCGTTGACCGGCAGGATGAAGCCAAAACTCACCACAAACTGCAGCAGCATGGTCATGCCGATCACATTGATGCCCGGTGTCTGGACCGCCATCAGCACGCTGATGATGATGGGGATCATGGTCGAGGCCAGCGCTGTTGCACTGGCAAAACCCAGGTGAATCACGATCAGGAACAGCGACAGCAGCATCAGGATGACAAAAGCGCTGGCCTGCTGCAAGCCCAGGTTTTGCACAATCAGGTTGGCAAGCCAGCCGGCGGCGTTGGTGCGCAGCAACGCGGTGCCCACACTGATACCAATGGCGAAAAGAATCACCGTCCCCCAGGGGAAGCCGCGTTGTGATTCTTTCCAGTCCATCACGCCCAGGCGCGGCATCAGCATCAGCGCAATGGCGGCAATCGTGGTGGAGGATGTATCGAAGTTGTGCAGCATTTTCTCGGTGGCCCAAAAGCCCAGCAAGGTCAGCACAATCACCAGCAGCTTCCACTCCCGCGCAGTCATTTTCCCGATGGCGTCCAGCTGCAGGCGGATGGTGGCCTGGCCGCCAGCGATCTCTTTCATCTCGGGCTTCATCATGCGGGTCATGATGAAATAAACCGCCACGCTGAGCAGGGCCGAGAACGGCGCACCGGCAATAAACCATTCGGTCCAGCTGATGCCGCTGCCAAACTGCTTTTCGATGAAGCCGATGGCCACCATATTCTGTGCCGCCGCCGTTTTGATACCCACGTTCCAGACGCTGGCGGTTTGCGCGGCAGTGATCACCAGCAGGCCGGCAAAGCGGCTGCGTTTGTCCACCTTGAAGGCCAGAATGAAACCCATCATGATGGGTACCAGGCAGGCCACGCGCGCGGTGGTGCTGGGCACAATGAAGGACAGCAAAAAGCCCGTCACCATGGCGCCCATCACGATGTGGTTGGTACCCGCATCTACCCTGGAGAGGACCCATAACGCGATGCGCCTGTCCAGCCCGGTGGCGGTCATCGCGGCGGCAATAAAGCAGGCTGCGGCCACCAGGGCGACCGCACTGTTGGAAAAACCGGACAAGGCCAGACCCAGCGCCGCACCGGTGCCCATGTCAGCCCCAGCGGGCTTGGCTACATCGGGCGCGTAGGCCAGCAGGAAGACCATCAGGGCGCCTATGACGACTGAGCTCACCGCATAGTCCAGCGCCTCGGTCATCCAGACGATCACGGCGAACGCGAGGATGGCCAGCATCACTTGTCCGGCCGCAGGCAGGCCCGGCGTGCCGGGCATCCACAGCACCGCCAGCAGGGCGGCCACTGCCGCAAGCAGTCCGGCTTGCTTGAGCAGGGTCCCTTTGGTACCGGTGCCGACCGTGGAGACGGGGCTGGGGGAGGGGTTCAACAGGGGGGGCATGGGGATCTCCTTTTGCTTTGGAGAACTATCCGGCGTTTGGCGCGCCCGGGCTTGACCTGCCTCAAGAAGGCTTGCTGTTATTCCTGCTCCTGGGATGCATGGCGCGGCGGAGCAGCTTGCGCAGCTCGCTGAACCACAAGACGCTGCTGCCCATGGCGGCGCAGACCAGCCACTGTGCCAGCGTCAGCGGAACGGTGCCAAAAGCCAGGTTCATGAAGGGCAGGTGAACCACTGCGACTTGCAGCAACCCCGACAGTGCCAGTGCGCCCCATAGCCACGGATTGACGAACAGTTGGTGGAAAGCGCTGGTGGTTTCCGAGCGGGCATTGAAGCAGTTGAACAAATGGGCGAACACCAGCACCGTGAATCCCGCGGTGCGTGCGGTGTCCAGGCTCTGCGACCCTTCAATCAGGCCACCGGGCAGGTACAGGTCCATGGTCAGCAAGGACGCCAGCGCCACCACCAGACCGATCTCCACCACGCCGACCCACATACGGGCGTCAATCACACGCTCGTTCAGGTGGCGTGGCTTGCGTGCCATGACGTCGTCCGTGGGCGGATCGATGCCCATCGCCAGTGCGGGCCAGGAATCGGTGACCAGGTTAAGCCACAAGATCTGTGTGGCCAGCAGCGGAAGCACCACCAGACCGGCGGGGTGGGTCAGCCCGATCACACCAGCGCCAACCACGCCGAGGAACACCGTCAGTACCTCGCCCATGTTGGACGACAGCAGGTAGCGCAGAAACTTGCGGATGTTGTCGAAGATGTGGCGCCCCTCGCGCACGGCCTGCACGATGGTGGCGAAGTTGTCATCGGCCAGGATCATGCGGGCGGCTTCCTTGCTGACTTCGGTACCAGTGATGCCCATGGCGATCCCGATATCGGCTGATTTCAGCGCCGGAGCGTCGTTGACGCCATCACCCGTCATGGAGACGATGTGGCCGGACGCCTGAAGCGCATCGACAATGCGCAGTTTGTGCGCAGGCGATACGCGGGCATAGACAGATGTGTTCTGTACGGCGGCGGCAAAGTCGTCGTCGTTCAGCGCATCGATGTCGTTCCCGGTCAAGGCAAGCTCCCCAGTCGCGACGATGCCCAGGTCCGCAGCAATGCGAGCGGCGGTGCGCGGGTGGTCGCCGGTGATCATGATGACCCGTATACCGGCGCGCCGCGCCTCGGCAATCGCCACTTTGGCTTCGGGCCGGGGCGGATCGATCATGCCGACGGTACCAACGAAGATCAGGTCCTTCTCCATGGCTTCGTCAGTTTGCCCCTCCTCGCCGGGCATCAGCGGCCGGTAGGCGACTGCCAGTGTACGCAGCGCCGCGTCAGACATGGCATCGACGTCAGCCAGCACCTGGCTGCGCAACAGGTCGGTCAGTGGCACGGACTCCATGCCGACCCGTGCGTGGCTGCAGCGGCCCAGCAGCACGTCGGGCGCGCCCTTGGTGATCAGCATCCGGGCGTCGGCATGTTCATGGTCGATTTCGATGCTGGACATCATCTTGCGCTCAGACGTGAACGGGATTTCACCGATGCGCTCAAAACGCTTTTTGCGGCGTTCGTGGATTCCCAGCTTGCGTTCAGCCACCAGAAAAGCCGCCTCGGTCGGGTCGCCGTGAATTTCCCAGGTGCCGCTGTCTGCCTGGCGCAACTGCGCATTGCCAGCCAGGGCACCACCGCTGAGCAGGGCAATCTGCTCTTGCCGCAGCGGACCGGCGGCCAGCTCCAGGCCCTCATGCTCCAGGCGGCCCACCGGCGCGTAGCCCACACCCGTCACATACACGCTGCCAGACGCGGTCATCACCCGCTCTATGGTCATCTCCGAGCGGGTCAGGGTACCGGTCTTGTCCGAGCAGATGACCGATGCCGAGCCCAGCGTTTCCACAGACGAAAGGTTCTTGACGATGGCCTTGTGACCGGCCATGCGTTGCATGCCCAGGGCCAGCACGACTGACAAAACGGCTGGCAGGCCTTCGGGCACGGCCGCCACCGCCAGAGCGACGCCCAGAAGCAGCACGTCGATGACATCCTTCGCGTTGCGGATCTCGGTGATCAACAAGATGGTGGTGACCACCACGACGGAAATCCCGACAACTGCCAGACCCAGCATGCGGCCTATGCGCGCCACCTCCTGCTGCAATGGCGTGGGCGCGTCCGGAGTCGCCTCCAGCATGGCGGCTATCGTGCCCATCTGCGTCTGCATGCCGGTGGCTGTTACCACCGCCCGGCCGCTGCCCTGGACCACCGCCGTGCCCTTGAATACCATGTTGATCCGGTCACCCAGGGCTGGTGAGCCGGGCAGGGTGGCGGGATCCTTCAACACGGCTTGACTCTCGCCGGTAAGTGACGCTTCCTGCACGCGCAGTGACGAGGCGCGCAGCAGGCGGGCGTCGGCCCCGACTGCATCCCCCTCGCCCAGCAGCAGCACGTCGCCACGTACCAGTTCAGCGCCTGGCACCCGCTGGGCCCGGCCATCGCGCAGCACTGCGGCACTGGCGGTGGTCATACGCGCCAGCGCCGCCACCGCCTGCTCGGCCTTGGCCTCTTGCGCAAAACCCAACACGCCGTTGACCAGCACCACCACGCCGATCACGATGGCATCGACCGGCCAACCCTGTCGACCCTCGATCGCCCAGGCAAGCAACGCAATGCCGACAGCGGCGAGCAGCAGGTAGATCAGCGGGTCCTGAAAATGCTTCAAGGCCCGTCGCCAACGGGACAGACGAGGTTTGGCGCGAAGTTCGTTGGGTCCGTCTTGCAGCAGGCGGCGTCGGGCCTCCCCTGCGGTCAATCCGAGCTCGGGGTTCGCAGCGACCGCCGCGAGCACCCCGCCAATTGCCTGCGTTGACGGGTCGTTCATGTCAGTTGATGACGGCCTGCGCTGCAGGGATCTGTGGTGCCCGCATCAGTGTGACGAGTCAAACTCAAGCACCACCCGGGCCGCCACATCGCCGCGCCCGAGCCGATGCAACACGCTGTTGATCGCCGACAGCGGTTGCAACTCGATGTCCGCCTTGACCTTGCCTTCGGCTGCAAAAGCAAGTGCTTCAGCCATATCCTGGCGCGTGCCGACCAATGAGCCGCGTACCGTGATGCAGTTGAGCACCACGTCGAAAAGAGGAAAAGGAAAATCTCCTGGCGGCAGGCCGGCCAGAACGCAAGTGCCGCGTTTTCGGGTCATACCGACACCCTGCCTGAATGCTGCCAGGGAGGGGGCCGTGATCAGCACGCCGTGGGCTCCGCCGCCGGTTATTTTTTTGACCGCCTCCTCCGCACCGCGCGTTTTTGCGTTCACAACGGCATCGGCGCCCATCAACCTGGCATGGGCAAGCTTGCCATCGTCGATGTCCACTGCGCAGACGTGTAAACCCATGGCCTTGGCGTACTGAATGGCCAGGTGCCCGAGGCCGCCGGCACCGGAGATGGCGATCCACTCCCCGGGGCGTGCTTTGGTCTCCTTGATCCCCTTGTACGTGGTGACGCCCGCGCAGATGATGGGCGCTGCATCCTTGGCGGCCAGGCCATCGGGTATCCGGGCCACGTAATTGGGATCCGCAAGAATGTATTGCGCAAACCCCCCGTTCTTTGTGTAGCCGCCAAACTGCGCGCTGCCGCACACGGTCTCCCAGGCCGCCAGGCAATGTTCGCAGTGCCCGCAGGCTGAGTACAGCCATGGCACGCCGACGCGGTCACCCTCCTTGACATTGGTGACGCCCGCTCCAACAGCGGCGACCCGACCAATGCCCTCGTGCCCTGGAATAAACGGTGGTGTGGGTTTGACCGGCCAGTCCCCGCGCGCCGCATGCAGATCGGTGTGACAGACTCCACATGCCTCGGTTTTCACAAGAATCTGGCCTGCCGCCGGCGAGGCGATGGTCCATTCCTGCAGTACCAGCGGCTGGCCGAACTGCTCGACCACTGCGGCCTGCATTTTGAGCGTCATCGTGAACTCCTGTTGAACAGTCGAGGGATCATGGGGCTGCCGACAAATGCACCCCTCACATACACTTATCCTGGTTAGTCACAGTCTGTGCGCCGACCTGTACCTTTCACTTGATTTTTCGCAAGCACCTTGACTTCAGGGCCGATCAAGTGCGAAGCGAAGGTGCCGCTGCCAACCTGGTTGGCCTGGGGGCGGGCGCGCCAGGTCGAATGCCCGTCAACCGGGCGTTGGTGTCCGGTCGGGCATCATGGTTGCTATAAAAAAATAGCTGTTTGCGACCGACTGGATTGGGCCAAAGGGCTTTTTTTCCGACATTCAGGGGGGCCACGGGAGCATCACCACACCCAGGCGCCAGGGCCAAGTTCACCACTCGGTCTGGGCGATGACCATCAGGGCTGCGGCCGTGGCAGTGTTGCGGGGTGAGGCTGCTGACCTCCACTCCACGCGCAAGCGGCGGCAGAAGCCTGTTTTTGAACTCATAACCAATCTTTTCACTTGTGCCGCGCCAGTGGGATGTAGCCCCTGCGCGCAGCATCCACGCGACTTCGCAATTCTTAGGCGGATGTGATTGACGGGATCATCAGGCCTCAATGATCACTTTCAGCGCTTTGGTTTCAGCGGCTTTGCCGAAGGTGTCATAAGCCTCCAGAATATCGTCCAGCTTGAAGCGGTGGGTGATCAGTTGTGCTGCGTCAATCTTCCGGGACTGCACCGTTTTGAGCAGCATGGGCGTCGAAACCGTGTCAACCAGCCCGGTGGTGATGGTGATGTTGTGAGCCCAGAGCCTTTCGAGATGCAGGTCGGCTTTCAAGCCGTGGACGCCGACGTTGGCAACGGTGCCGCCAGGCGCGACGATGTCGGTGCACAGCTCGAAGGTCGCGGGTATGCCGACGGCCTCGATGGCAGTGTCAACCCCCCGGTCCCCGGTCAGCTGCATGACCTTTTCGGCGGCTTTGCCATCGGCGCTGTTGATCGTATGCGTTGCGCCGAAGCGTTTGGCGACCCCAAGCCGGTTGTCGTCCAGATCGATCATGATGATTTCCGACGGCGAGTAGAGCTGTGCGGTCAGCAGTGCCGCCAGTCCAATCGGGCCGGCGCCGACAATGGCCACGGTGGAGCCAGGCTGCACCCTGCCATTGAGCACACCACACTCAAAACCGGTGGGCAGGATGTCGCTCAACATGACGAGCGCCTCCTCGTCGGCCCCGGACGGGATCGGGTACAGGCTGGTGTCGGCGTGGGGAGTTCGTACAAACTCTGCTTGCGTGCCGTCGATGCTGTTGCCCAGAAGCCAGCCCCCTGTTGCGCAATGGGAGTACATGCCCTTGCGGCAAAACTCACAGCGACCACATGCCGTGATGCAGGAGATGAGCACCCTGTCTCCTGGCTTGAAGGTGGTGACGCCGGTGCCCACCGAATCGACGATGCCCACGCCTTCGTGGCCCAGCACCGTCCCGGGTCTGCAAGTCGGGACGTCGCCCTTGAGGATATGCAGGTCGGTGCCGCAAATGGTGGTCCGGGTGATCTGGATGATCGCGTCGGTGGCTGCCTCGATGATGGGTTTGGGGCGCTCTTCCAGGCCTTTTTGACCAGGGCCGTTGTACACAAGGGCTTTCATGGGATTTCCTTTTCAGTCATTGGCGGGCCGTCCATCAGGCGCCGTATGGCCGCTGGGACGGCAAAGGCGTTGATGCGGACGAGGAACCGGTGGGATCGACAGAAATGGGCAAGGGCAGGACCGTGAGCGCCCCCGGGGCCGTGGGTGTGCGGGCCGCGTCACCCATGACGCGGAGGATGGCGCGCGACACTTCCTCCCGTTCACCCAGGCACCGCTTGAAGCGCAGGGCTGGTGGGCTGGCGGGTTTGTATGTTTGCATGGCGAGGCGGTTGTTCTGAGTGTCATTTTGTCGGTCGCAAGCGTCGGCCTGTTTGATCTAAAACAACTACCTGTCCGTCCCCTGCGCTAAGCTGGTTTTGACATGCGGGACCCTGCGTGCTTGCAAGGAGTTTTATGAGCGTACGCAATCTCGAAGCCCTGTTCCACCCGGGCTCGGTGGCCGTGATTGGCGCCTCAGACCGGGAAGGCAGTGTGGGCGCCGTGGTGCTGCGCAACCTCAAGCTTGGCGGGTTCAAGGGCGCGATCTGGCCCGTCAATCACCGGCATGCGCGTGTGGGCGGTGGACCGGCCTGGCGTGATGCTGCGTCGCTGCCGCAGGCGCCTGATCTGGCCATCATCTGTACCCCGGCGAAGACGGTTCCTGGCCTGATCGCCGCGCTGGGCCGCAAGGGCACGCGCGCTGCCATCGTGCTGTCGGCCGGACTCAAGGAGATGTCGGCGTCGGGCGGTCCCTCGCTCGAGCAAGCCATGCTCGATGCGGCGCGTCCGTACCTGTTGCGCATCCTCGGGCCCAACTGCATCGGTGCGCTGGTTCCGGGTATTGGCCTGAATGCGAGTTTTGCGCCCGGCAATGCCCTGCCCGGGGGCCTGGCCTTCGTGACGCAGTCGGGCGCACTGGCGACGGCCATGCTGGATTGGGCCAATACGCGTGGCATCGGGTTTTCCCATTTCATATCGCTGGGCGACAGCGCGGATGTGGATTTCGGTGATGTGATTGATTACCTTGCCAGCGATCCCGCCACGCGCGCCATCCTGCTCTATATGGAGTCCGTCAAGGCGGCGCGAAAGTTCATGTCGGCGGCGCGGGCGGCTGCACGCAATAAGCCGGTGATCATCGTCAAGGCGGGTCGCGCCCCGGACGGCGCCCGGGCAGCCGCCTCACACACCGGCGCGCTGGCGGGCTCGGACGCCGTGTTCGACGCTGCCGTCAGGCGCGCCGGCATGTTGCGGGTGGACACCCTGGAGTCGTTGTTCGACGCAGCCGAGACACTGACTTATGCGAAACACTGGCACGGCGAGCGGCTGGCCGTGTTGACCAACGGCGGGGGAGCTGGCGTGCTTGCCGCAGATGCACTGTCGCTTGGAGGTGGTGTGCTGACGACGTTGACAGAAAACACGCTGCACCTGCTTGGGCAATGCCTGCCGCCCACGTGGTCGCACGGCAATCCGGTGGATATTGTGGGTGACGCACCAGTCGACCGCTACGCCGACAGTCTGCGGGTGTTGCTGGCCGCGCCCGAGGTCGATGGTGTGTTGTTCATCCATGCGCCCACAGCCATTGTGCCGGCGGCAGCTATTGCGGCGGCCTGTTTGCCGCTGATGCAGGCGGCGGACAAACCGGCGCTGACCTGCTGGCTCGGTGGCGCAGCGGTCGCGGAGGCGCGAAAGGCCAGCGCCGAATCGGGCGTAGCCAGTTACGACACACCGGAACGCGCGACAGCCGCATGGTTGCAATTGGCCACTTATGCGAAAAATCAGCAAGCCCTGCAACAGCTTGCCACGGACACGCAGAAGGATTTCACACCGGATCGGGGGCTTGTCCAGACCCTGCTGGACGATGCACTGCATGAAGGCAGGGAGTGGCTGGGTGATGCCCAGGCACTGGCCGTGTTGCGGGCCTATGGCGTTCCCACGGTGGAGACCGTGCAGACACAGGGCGTGGAAGACGCAGTGGCAGCGGCCGACAAAATCGGCTATCCGGTGGCGCTGAAGATCATTTCACCGCAGGTCATCCACAAGTCCGATGTGGGCGGTGTGGCGCTGGGCTTGACGTCTGGCGAAGAGCTAAGGGCCGCAGCGGCAAACATGCGCCAGCAGGTCGCGCAACTTTTGCCGCACGCGCAGGTAGCGGGATTCACCGTACAGGCCATGGCTCATCGCCCCGGCGCCCATGAGCTGATTGTCGGAATTGCCACCGATGCCGTGTTCGGACCCGTCATTTTGTTCGGCGCGGGTGGCACTGCAGTTGAACTGAACCGGCAACACGCTGTCGCGCTGCCTCCGCTCAATAGCCTACTGGCGCGAGACCTGGTGGCCGCAAGCGGACTATCGACTTTGCTGGCGGGTTACCGGGGAAATCCGCCAGCCGACGAGCAGGCGTTGCTGGCCACTTTGCTGAAGGTGTCGCAGATGGCTTGTGACCTGGCCTGGCTGGTGGAGCTCGACATCAACCCGCTGCTGGTGGATGAGCGCGGCGTGCTCGCAGTGGATGCCCGCATCAAGCTGCGGCGGGTGCCGGCCAAAGAGCGCAGTCGGCTGGCTATCCGCCCCTATCCGACGGCGCTGGAAGAGCAGGTCGAGTTGGCGGGACAAGCATTGCTGCTGCGACCGATCCGGCCAGAAGATGGCCAGCGCCTGCTGGCCTTTTACGCCGGGGCCTCGCCCGGCGACATGCGGCTGCGGTTTTTCATGACGCGCCGGGAAGTGCCGCATTCAGAGCTCGCACGTTACAGCCAGATTGACTACGACCGCGAGATGACTTTTGTGGCGATCGTCGACCAGGCGGACGCTGCGCCTGTCATGGTGGCTGAAGCCCGGGCCGTGTGCGACCCTGACAATCGGGTGGCCGAATTCGCGATTCAGGTAGCCACTGACTGGCAGGGCAAGGGTCTGGGACGCCTGCTGCTTGACAAGCTGACCGGCTACCTGCGCGAACGCGGCACGGTGGAGGTGGTGGGGCAGTGCCTGCCGGAGAACGCCGGTATGGCGGCACTGGCTCGGCGGGCAGGTTTCACGGTGTCGGCCGGGCCCATGCCGGACGTCATCACCATGCAATTGTTACTGCGCTGACTGCTGGTTCACGATGCGCTGCAACTCGGCTGCGTTCAGGATGCGCACATGGCGTTGGCGGACTTCGATGAGGCCATCCTCAGCGAACTTCGAAAAGGTGCGGCTCACGGTTTCAAGTTTCATGCCCAGGTAACTGCCGATTTCCTCACGCGTCATGCGCAGAACCAGCTCCGAGCCTGAAAAGCCGCGCGCGTTCAGCCGCTGCGCCAGGTTCAGGACAAAAGCGGCCAGTCGTTCTTCGGCGCGCATGCTGCCCAGCAGCAGCATGACGCCATGCTCGCGCACAATCTCCCGGCTCATGATGCGGTGCACATGGTGTTGCAGGGCGCTGACTTCGCGCGCCAGCTCGCCGATGCGGTCGAAGGGCATGACGCAGACCTCGGCGTCCTCCAGCGCCACCGCGTCGCAGGTGTGGCGGTCGTTGACAATTCCGTCCAGCCCAATGATCTCACCCGCCATCTGGAATCCCGTGACCTGATCGCGGCCATCTTCGGCATTGACGCAGGTCTTGAAGAAGCCGGTACGGATGGCAAACAGGGACTCAAAGGCTTCGCCGCTACGAAACAGCGTGGTGCCGCGCTTGACCTTGCGGCGGGTGGCCACCACCTCGTCGATGCGGGCCAGTTCCTGCGGGCTCAAGCCCACAGGCATGCACAGCTCCCGCAGGTTGCAGTTGGAGCACGCCACCTTCATGGTTTGTGCGTTCACGGCGTGCAGGTGCACCGTGGGCAGCAGGCGAATGGTCGGCGCGGATTGCGCGGGCAGGGGGGGTTCCTTCATGGCGGTGCCTTTTCTGATCTGGATCAAATTGTCTGGTTGCGCTGTCGGGGTGCGTTTGATCCAGATCAAGCTCCCCCGGAGGTGCGCGCCGCACAGTCGGACACCACCATGAGAAACCCGCGATGACCCCCGTATTGCCCGACCTGCTGCAGCGATTTGACATCCCCGGTCCCCGCTACACGTCGTATCCGACGGCTGACCGCTTTGTCGAGGCGTTCAGTGCTGCGGATTATGGTCAGGCCCTGGCCCAGCGCCGCGATGGTCCGTCCGTGCTGGCTTTACCTCTGTCGGTGTACGTCCACATTCCGTTTTGCGAATCGCTTTGTTATTACTGCGCCTGCAACAAGATCATCACCAAACACCACAGCCGGGCAACGAGCTATCTGCGTTATCTGGGTCGCGAGATCGACCTGCACACGGCCCAGCTTGGAACGGGCCAGGCTGTGACCCAGCTGCATCTGGGTGGTGGCACGCCCACTTTTCTGTCTGACGATGAATTGCGCGAGCTGATGGCCATGCTGCGGCGCAGCTTCAACCTTGCGCCAGGCGGCGAATACTCCATCGAGATTGACCCGCGCACGGTGGATGCCACGCGCCTGCGCGCCCTGGCCGACCTCGGCTTCAACCGCCTGAGTTTTGGTGTGCAGGATTTTGACCCCGAGGTGCAGAAGGCCGTGCATCGCATTCAACCGTTTGAACAGGTCTGCGATCTGATGGCGCAGGCGCGTGAGATTGGTTTCGACTCGATCAACATGGACCTGATCTACGGGCTGCCGCGCCAAACGCCCGAGTCGTTTGCGCGCACGCTGGCCCAAGTGGTGCAGTTGCGGCCGGACCGCATTGCCCTTTACGCCTATGCGCATCTGCCAGAGCGTTTCAAACCGCAGCGGCGTATTGTCTCGGCTGATCTGCCCGGTGCTGCGGCCAAAGTGGCCATGTTGTCCGAGTCGTTGGCGGCTTTTCTGGCGGCAGGGTATGTGTACATCGGCATGGACCACTTTGCCTTGCCCGATGATGCACTGGCCGTGGCGAAGCGCCAGGGCCGCCTGCACCGCAACTTCCAGGGTTACAGCACGCAACCCGACTGCGACCTGATTGGCCTGGGCGTTTCCGCGATTGGCCGCATCGGTGCCACCTACAGCCAGAACGCCAAGACGATGGAAGAGTATTGCGACCATCTGGACCAGGGGCGGCTCCCGGTGGCACGCGGGCTGGCCCTGAACCGTGACGATCTGGCACGCCGCGCCGTGATCATGGCGCTGATGTGTCAGGGGCAGGTGTTGTTTGAATCCATTGAATTGGCCTGGCTGCTTGATTTTCGCAGCTACTTTGCAAGCGAACTCAAACAACTGGGTGAGCTTGCTGAAGCGGGTCTGCTGGTGCTGGATAACGCCGGTATCCAGGTGACGACCCAGGGCTGGTTTTTTGTCCGTGCCGTGGCCATGGTGTTTGACCGCTACCTGCAGGCCGACCGCAACCGCGCGAAGTTTTCGCGCATCATCTAGGACAGACGCCCGGCATGTCCACCACGCTGGCCGTCACAGCCCTGCTGATGGGGTTGGCCGGCGGGCCGCATTGCGCAGCCATGTGTGGTGCCGCTTGCGCCGGCATCTCGCGGCTGGGTCCTCGCGCGGGCGGGGCTTCACAGATGCGTTCCCTGCTGGGCTTTCAGGCGGGCCGGCTGGTGGGCTATTCGCTGGCCGGTGCGGCAGCCGCAGGGGCGGTGCAAAGCCTGGCCTGGTTGACGACCAACACCGCCGCCTTGCGGCCGGTGTGGACGTTTTTTCATCTGGCGGTACTGCTCTGGGGCTTGATGTTGCTGGCGCAGGCGCGCCAGCCAGCCTGGGTCAGTGCGGCTGGCCGCTCGGTCTGGGCGCGCATCCGCCCCTTGGCCAGCGCGCGCGGCGGAGTTTTTGCCACCGGCGCGCTCTGGGCATTGATGCCCTGTGGCCTGCTGTACTCGGCGCTGCTGGTCGCTTCGCTCAGCGGCGGGCCGCTGGAGGGCGCGCTGTCGATGGCGCTTTTTGCCGCAGGCAGCAGCGTGTCGCTGATGCTGGTGCCGCTCATTTACGACAAGCTGCGCGGGCGCGGCAACCAGTTGCGCCAGGATTGGGGCACGCGCGCGGCGGGTGGGCTGTTGATAGTTGCGGCTGCCTGGGCCCTGTGGGCAGATGCCTTTCACCGCTTTGCCGAGTGGTGCGGCATCGCATGACGCTGACCCAGGCGGGGCAGTGATACCAGCCGGGGCGTCGGGTTGTCAGGGCGTGTGCGCCGAAGCCGTGCGCGCTGCGGCCAGGTCCCAGCCCGCCCAGCCGCAGCTTTTGAACAGCACAGGCCCTCGCGGCGCCTGGATAGCCTGGCGAATTACATCAGCCAGCGTGGCGAAGTGGCTCACATCCAGCCCGGCCTGCAGCAGATCGCCGGCCTCATGACAGGCATCAGTGGTGTCCACAAACACCGACCCGTTTTTTGCAAAATGACGGCATAAGTCCGCGCCCAGCTCCACCATGGCTGGCGTGAAGGCACCGACAGCGGCCACAAAGGCATCCGGTCGCGGCCGGGCGTCCAGCACCACCGCGCTGGCCGGCGTGCAGGTCACCACCAGCGGGCAATCCGCCAGAGCTGCGTTGGCGTCTGCCACCACGCTGGCCTGCAGGCCCAGGGTCAGCGCGTGTTGCGCCAGGGCGTCTGCGCTGGCCGCGCTGCGCGATGTAATCATCACCTGCCGGATGGCAAGGCCGCCGGCAAAGGCTTCGAGGTGCGCCCGTCCCTGCACACCTGCGCCCACAATCAGCAAGGGCCCGTTGGTATTGGGCGCCAGGCGCTGCGCCGCCAGCAACGACACCGCGGCGGTACGGCGTGCCGTAACGGTGGGTCCGTCAAGTATGAGCCGGCGCTCCCCGCTGGCAATGTCAAACACCACCACGTCGCCCTGTATGGTGGGCCACTGCTGGCCGCCGCGGGTTTTCCCGGCGTTGGCCGGCGTGAACGAGATCAGCTTGGTGATGGCCACCTCTTCGTCCATGGCCGGCATCACAAACAGGCTGCCGCCGCCGGCCAGGGCTTGCACCAGACGCTGTGGGACCCGCACCGAAACATCGCCCAGCAGGCGCACGATCTCTGCCACCAAGGCCGGGTAGGGCAGGCGGGCCGCCGTCTGCAAAGGGGGCAGCAAAGTTGTTGATTCAGTCATGAGCGCATGTTGCCTGAAACGGTTTTATCCTACATGTGCACAGGCAATGCGCTGCGATGTAAGCGCAGGCGGCGTTACTAGCATGGAGGCATCAGCAACCAGGAGCCTTCGCCATGTTTTCCACCCACCTTCCCCGCATTCACAGCGTACCGCGTGAGTACATTTATTTTGGTGTCGGCATGGTGCTGGTGGTCAGCCTGCTGATCGCGATTGCTTCGGTCGCTAGCGGTGAAGTCAAAAAAGCGGCCATGCGTGACTCGGCCCTGGCTTCGCAGCGCACTGCGGCAGCGTACTGCGTTGAAACCCTGCGCGGAGCCGAGCTCAGTAGCTGCCTGAAACAGGCCTGGCAGGATTCCAGTGGTGAAGCGGTGCAGGTCGCCAGCAACCACGCGCCTTCCAGAACCATGGCGGTGGCTGACGGTACGGTGTTTTCGCGGGGCGCGCCAGTTGGCAATGCGCCCGGCCAGGGCTTCATGCAGGTTTCGCTCGGCAACCTGCGTTAACCCGCTTCCTTGCTGCCTGATCAAGCTGCGATTTCCTGCTGTCCAAGCGCAAGGGATTGAACTTCATGGAGCTGTCAGCGGTTAGCATTGAGCGTTATGAAATTAGCCCGCCTGTTTCAGCCTCGAAATCCCCTGTTCTGGATAGCCATGGTGCTCAATGCGCTCTCGGCAGCCCTGGCCTGGATTGTTCACAACCGGGCGCTGGACAGTTGGGCCATGCTGATTGTGGGTATTTTTGCGGTCTGCAACGCGCTTGCAGGAAGCTGGCTGGTCTGGCGCCTGCTGCGCGATGAGCCGCCCTCTCGTGCCATCAACTGACGGCCCCAGCCCCATAAGCCGTGTCGCGCTGCGTGGTCAGCGCCGTTCTTGTCGCGATGTGCAGGCCCCGCGTCAGATCTTCCAGTGCCATGCACGGCTGACCTTGACCGGCCAGATACGGTACATGAATAAAACCGCCTCGCGTGTGCTTGCAGGCTGGCTGCGTAGCGAGCTGGCGCATCAGTCCGTAGAAAACATGGTTACAGACAAACGTACCTGCGGTTTGGGAGACTTCCGCCGCCAGGCCCTCACGCTGCAGGGCCTGCAGCATGGCCTTGATCGGCAGCGTGCTGAAGTACGCCGTTGGCGCACCTGCCACCACCGGCGTATCGACAGGCTGGGCGCTGGCGTTGTCGGCAATCCGCGCGTCGTTGACATTGATCGCCACACGTTCCAGCGACAAGGCATCGCGGCCTCCGGCCTGACCAACGCAGATCACCAGAGCCGGCGTATGCAGGCGCATCAGGCGCGCCAGTTCGAGTATCGATTTATCAAACACCGTCGGCAGCTGTGCGGCCACGATGCGGTGGCTGGCCACCTGCCTCCCGTGCAGGGGGCGGACCGCCAGCCAGCTCGGGTTGATGCTTTCGCCGCCAAAAGCGTCGAATCCGGTGAGCAGAACCCGGGGCAGGGCGGAAGATGCGGAGCGGCTGGCCATGGCCGTATTGTGCGTTCGCCTGCTGTGCTGGCGTTGAAGCCCAATTTTCAGGCCTCGGGCCGGCGCGCGCCATCTGGCGCGCCGGTGTCCGGCAAGCTTGGCGAAAGTCCATCATGAAATGGGAAGGCAACCGCGAATCTGACAATGTTGAAGACCGCCGCAGCGGCGGGGGTGGTGCCGGGCTGGGCGGTTTGCTGGGCGGGCGCAGTATAGGCGTGGGCACCATTGTGGTGGCGCTGGTGGGCGGCTGGATCTTTGGCATCAACCCGCTGACCATTCTGGGTGCGCTCAGTGGCGGCGGCTCGCCCGCGCAGGTGCAGCAGGGGCCGGCACAACGGCCCCCAGCCGACGACCGCATGGCGAGTTTTGTGTCCACCGTGCTGGCCGACACTGAAGACGTCTGGAAGGACATCTTCTCACGAGGCGGCAGCAGCTACCAGGAGCCACGCCTGGTGTTGTTTCGCGGTGCCACGGCCACCGCCTGCGGCCAGGGGCAATCTGCCATGGGGCCGTTTTATTGCCCGGCTGACCAGAAGGTCTATATCGATCTGGGGTTTTACGAAACCCTGCAAAAAAAGCTGGGCGCGCCAGGCGACTTTGCCCAGGCCTATGTGATTGCGCATGAGGTCGGCCACCATGTGCAAAACCTCATGGGCATCACTGGCAAGATGGACCAGATGCGTGGCCGGATCAGCAAGGTGGAATACAACGCCATGAGTGTCCGGCTGGAGTTGCAGGCCGACTGTTTTGCCGGCGTCTGGGCCAACCATGCGCAACGCGCCCGCAGCATTTTGCAGCAGGGTGATGTCGAAGAGGCTATGAACGCCGCCGCCAAAATTGGCGACGATGCCTTGCAGGGCGGGCGCAGCGGCGCGGTAGTCCCCGAGAGTTTTACCCATGGCAGCAGTGCCCAGCGGGTGCGCTGGTTCAACACCGGCCTGCAGCAGGGCAGCGTCAAGGCCTGCGACACCTTCAGCGCCCGGAATCTATAGAAAAAAAGGCTGCAGGCCTTTTCTGGATTGCGCAAGCAGCTATTAAAATAATAGCAAATTGGGGCAATCCGATGGCCCGCAGGCCATTGCCGCAGCGGGCCACATGACCGTGCCCGGTGGGTACAAAGACCGGTCACAGGCCCGACACTCCCAAAATGCGACAATAGAACGCTAAATGACATCTTCCTTTTCGAACCTTTCGCTGGCAGAACCGCTGGCACGCGCCGTAGCCGAAATGGGCTACGAAACCATGACACCCATTCAGGAGCAAGCCATTCCGGTCGTGTTGCTGGGCAAGGATGTGATGGGCGCCGCCCAGACCGGCACCGGTAAAACCGCCGCTTTTGCCTTGCCGCTGTTACAGCGCATGATGAAGCACGAAAACGCTTCCACCTCGCCAGCGCGCCATCCGGTGCGTGCCCTGGTGTTGTTGCCGACCCGCGAACTGGCAGTCCAGGTGGCCGAGCAGGTCGAGCTGTATGCCAAATACACCAACCTGCGCAGCACGGTGGTGTTTGGCGGCATGGACATGAAGCCGCAGACGGCCGAGCTGAAAAAGGGCGTTGAAGTGCTGGTGGCCACCCCAGGCCGCTTGCTGGACCATATTGAGGCCAAAAACACCGTGCTCAACCAGGTCGAGTACGTGGTGCTTGACGAGGCCGACCGCATGCTGGACATCGGCTTTCTGCCCGACCTGCAACGCATCCTGAGTTACCTGCCCAAACAGCGCATCACCTTGCTGTTTTCCGCCACCTTCTCGCCCGAGATCAAACGCCTGGCATCCAGCTACCTGCAGGACCCGGTGACGATTGAGGTGGCGCGCTCCAATGCCACCGCCTCCACGGTGGAGCAGCATTTTTATGCGGTGAACGCCGACGACAAACGCCGCGCCCTGCACCAGATTCTCAAGGCACGCGGCATCAAGCAGGCCTTTGTGTTTGTCAACAGCAAACTCGGTTGCGCCCGGCTGGCCCGCTCTCTGGAGCGTGAAGGCCTGAAAACCACCGCGCTGCATGGCGACAAAAGCCAGGACGAACGCCTGAAGGCACTCGACGCCTTCAAAAAGGGCGAAGTTGACCTGCTGGTGTGTACCGACGTGGCCGCGCGCGGGCTGGACATCAAGGATGTGCCGGCGGTCTTCAACTTTGACGTGCCCTTCAATGCCGAAGACTACGTGCACCGCATCGGCCGCACCGGCCGTGCCGGCGCGTCCGGCCTGGCGGTGAGTTTTGCCGCCAGCAGCGACCAGCGGCTGGTCGCTGACATCGAAAAACTCATCAAGACAAAAATCGAGCTGGAGCCGATGGAGTTTGAAGAAGACCAGCCGCGCAAGGACCAGGGCCGCATCAACGATGGCCGGCGCATGTACCGCGACAGCGGTGATCAGGCGGTGCGTGATGCAGAAGACGCGCCGCAGGGTCGGCCAGAGCGAGCCGAGCGGCCAGAGCGGCGCGAGCGCCGCGAAGCGCCGCCGCAGCGCCAGCAGGCATCGCGCGATCCGTTTTTTGACAAGCCTTATGAATCCACCCTGGCCGCCGATGCGCAGCCCGCGTGGGAAGCCAGCGCCAAGGGCGGCGCGCCGCGCAGCAGCGTGTCGGCCAATATCAAGCCGAAGAAAAAAGTCGCCGCGCTGTTCAAGACCGGCGAGTAGGAGCCTGCCGGGCTCCTGGACCCAGTCGGTCGGCGCCTACCGATGTCGGCGCCGGCGTCTGATGTCCAGCTGGCGCGGCCCAGCCTAAGCTGACGGTCATGATCACCCAGTACCATGCGCTGCGCCAGGCCTACCAGAAGTCTTCCGTTCCCGCGTTGATTCGCCCCGCACGGCGAGCCGTCCAACTATGGATGGACGCCGACGGCCTGCGCATGAGTGCTGCCATGTCCTTTTACGGCATCCTGAGCCTGGCACCGCTGCTGGTGCTGCTGGTCGCAGTGCTCGGTTGGTGGCTGGACCGCAGTTACATCGAGACCGGACTGATCCAGCAGATTGGCAGCGTGATTGGTGAACAGGGGGCCGGGCTGATCAAACAGGCGCTGGCCAGTGCGCAGGAGCCCTCTGATGGCCTGCTGGCCTCGTTGATTGCCTTCGTGCTGCTGCTGTCGGGTGCCACCGGAGTGTTTGCCGAATTGCAGGATGCGTTTGAGCGGCTCTGGCGCCATGACACCGGTGTGGCGCCCCAGCAGAAGTGGTGGTACAGCGCATCGCTGCGCCTGCGTGGTATTGCCTACATCCTGGCCTTCGGTTTTCTGCTGATGGTGTCGCTGGCGATTTCGGCCATATTGAGTTTTTTCACCAGCTGGGCCGGCGCCTACATGCCGCTGGAGCGTATCGCGGTGGCTGTCAATGAGCTGGTGTCCATGGGTTTTTCGGCTGCGTTGTTTGTCGCCCTGATGCGCATGAGCGCAGGGCCCAAACCTGCGTTGCGTTACCTGGTCATGGGCGGCATTGCGGGCGGCATTTTATTTGCGTTGGGCAAGTACCTGATGGCCATTTACCTGTCTACAGCGGCGGTGGTGTCGGCTTACGGCGCAGCGGGCTCGCTGGTGGTGCTTTTGATGTGGATCTACTTTTCGTCGGCGGTGCTGCTGCTGTCGGCCAGTGTGGCCCGGGCGCTGAGCGACGAGGCGGCACTCCGGGCACCCAAATCCACCCCTTTGGATCAAGGCTCAATTGCTACATAATTGATAGCTGCTTACGCAGGTGGGATAAGGGCTACAGGCCAAAAAGATCCATAACTTCGGACTATCCGGGTGTTTGCGAAGCCGCACAAGGCACAGTGACCAGCGCATACTCGCCCGGGCTTTTACCCAGCCGCGCTGCGCTCAGGCAGCCGCCCCAGACACAGCCGGTGTCCAGCGGCAGGGCGTTGCTCAACAAGCCGGGGCCTGCTGCTGCCGTATCCGCCCCCAGGGTGGACCAATGGCCAAAGGCCACGGAGGTGCCGGCGGTTTTGCGCCCCGGCACTTCAAACCACGGCAGATAACCGGGCAAAGCGGTTTGTTTTCCACCCGTGCTGGCAAACTCCATCACGCCATCCGCGGTGCAAAACCGCATGCGTGTCAGGGCGTTGACAATGACCCGCAGGCGTTCTGCGCCACGCAGGCTGTCCTGCCATTGCAGCGGTGTGTTGCCATACATGCCGGCCAGAAAACCAGCCAGATCTGGCCCGCGCAAGGCACTTTCCACCTCTGCGGCCAGCGCCATGGTTTGCCCATTGCTCCATTGCGGCAGGACGCCGGCATGCACCATCAGCCAGCCGTGGGCCTGGATGGCCATTTGCCGGTGCCGCAACCAGTCCAGCAGGCTGTCGCAATCGGGTGCGTCCAGCACCTGCTGCACAGTGTCGCCCCGGTGCGGCTTGCGCAAGCCGTGGGCAATGCCCAGCAGGTTCAGGTCGTGGTTGCCCAGCAAGCACTGCGCGGCGTCGCCCAGACTGCTCAGGCTGCGCAGCACCGCTAACGAGTCCGGCCCCCGGTTGACCAGGTCGCCCAGGATGTACAGGGTGTCCCGGCTGGACGAGAAATCTATTTTGTGCAGCAGGCACTGCAGCGGCTCATGACAACCCTGCAGGTCACCAATCAAGTAAAGTGCCATGTGTTCATTCTGCCTCCGGATCCATGGATTTCATCCTCATCGCCTTTTTGACCCTGCTCAACGGCGTTTTTGCCATGTCCGAGCTCGCGCTGGCCTCCAGCCGCAAAGCCAGGCTCAATGCCATGGCCGAGTCGGGTGACAAGGGTGCGCAAGCGGCGCTGACCTTGCTGGACAACCCGACACAATTTTTGTCTTCGGTGCAGGTCGGTATCACGTCCATTGGCATGCTCAACGGCATCATTGGCGAGGCCGCTTTCAGTGGTGACCTGGCCAGCTGGATACAAAGCTGGGGCGCACCGCCGCGTGCGGCTGAAATTTCTGCCACCGCGCTGGTGGTGACCATCATCACCTTCATCACGATTGTGTTTGGCGAGCTGGTGCCCAAACGCATAGGCCAGCTTTACCCTGAAACCGTGTCGCGCCTGGTGTCACGGCCCATGATGTGGGTGGCCACTGGCGCCAAGCCGTTTGTGCGGCTGCTGTCTTTCAGCACACACGCTGTGCTCAAGCTGCTGCGTGTCGATACCGCCGGGGACCGCACCGTGACCGACGAAGAAATTGCCGCCAGCCTGGAAGAAGGCCTGGACGCCGGGCTGATTGAAGAGCATGAGCACCAGATGGTGCAAAACGTCTTTTTGCTCGATGACCGCCTGCTGACTTCGCTGATGTTGCCGCGTTCGGACATCGAATGGATTGACGCCTCAGACACGGTGGCGCAGGCGATCGCCAAGGCCGGTGTTACCGGCCACTCCTGGTACCCGGTGTGCCGCGGCAGCCTGGACGACGTCGTGGGCGTGATCAACATCGCCAAGCTGCTCGCACTGCGCGGGCAGATTCAGCCGGTGGGCGAAGCCAGCGCGGCCGGTACAACCCCCACCATGGCAGACCGCATTGATGCCTATGCCATCCCGGCGGTGTTTGTGCCCGAGACCCTGACCGGCATGGAATTGCTGGGCCAGTTTCGCACCCAGTCCACACGCATGGTGTTTGTGGTCGATGAATACGGCGTGGTGCAGGGGCTGATGACGCCTCTGGACATGCTGGAGGCCATCACCGGCGAGCTGCAGCCGGGTGCGCAGGTGGACGCCTGGGCCACGCGCCGTGCCGACGGCAGCTGGCTGATTGATGGCGTGATGCCGGTGTCTGAACTCAAGGCCAGACTGGAGATCAGGGACCTGCCCGATGAAGACCGGGGGCGCTACAACACGGTGGCGGGACTGCTGCAGAGCGTGTCGGGCCGTCTGCTGGCCACCGGCGAAGAGGTGGAAGCGGCAGGCTGGCGTTTTGAAGTGCTGGACCTGGACGGCAAACGCATTGACAAAGTGCTGGTCAGCAAGCTGACCGACGCCCGGCACCCCAAACCGTCGGCGTAGCGTAGGATTAAAGGCGGCTCAAGGCCGGCTGGCTGGCGCGATGCCCGTGGGCCTGACCGCTGGCGCCACCGTGATCAACACATCGTTGGCGCCAAAACTGCCGGCCTGCATCTGCACGTTGGCAATGCGGTCTGCCTTGGTGAAGGTCAGCAGGCTCAGTTTGGAAAAGGAGCTGGATGTCAGCGTCCAGCCAGCGCCCGGCAAGCCGTCGCGAAACCAGGCAAACACCTGCTGCGGCTCGCCCGACACCGTCACACTGAGCCGGCCTGTCCAGGCCGTGCCCGAGCCCATGACCAGCGAGTCCTGCTGCCTGATCACTGCGCCCTGCGGCAAGGGCACATCGCCGGCTATCTGTTTGGCTGTGGCTTCGGTCACCGTGCTGTCCGCGCCAAGCTGCACGTTGCCCGTGGAGGCGCAGCCAAAGGTGACCAAGGCGGCGGACAAGACGAGGAGGATCTTGAAAGAGCTCATGAAACAAACCTTTGAAAAAATGGCAGCCGGTTGTGCGCCAGGGCGGTAGTCAGCCAGCGAGATTGTAAGGGCTTGTTAGCGAGGGACGGGCGCGAGGGGCAGGGGCGGTGCTGTGATCACCATGAACCCTTCGCGGGAAGCCCGGTAGCAAGAAACCGGTAATTTTGTATCATGGGGCAGAAACCAAGGACGGGCACCGCTTTGAACCAGATCACTCCCCAGCGCCATGCGTAACAACCCGGAACGCCTGCAGGCGCTTAAAAACCTCGCGATGCTTGATACGGCGCCGGAAGTGGTGTACGACGACTTGACCCGCCTGCTGGCCAAAGCCTTTGATGTGCCCATCGCCATGGTGAACCTGCTGGACGCGGACCGCGACTGGTTCAAGTCCTGCATAGGCGTATCCCTCGCGGAATCCCCTGCCGAGACTTCATTTTGCGAAATCTTCTTCCACTGTGATGACGACTTCCTCGTCATCCCGGACACCACCGCCGACGCACGGTTTGCCGACCATCCCCTGGTGGTGAACGCGCCCTACATCCGGTTTTATGTCTCCGCGCGGCTGGTTTTTGATGGGCACACCGTCGGCACGCTGTGTATCTATGACGTCAAACCGAAGCAGGTATCCAAAGAGCAGCTGGAGGTACTTGGCGCGATGCGCCTTGCGGCCATGGAAACGTTGGCCCTGCGGGCGCGGGGCGTTTGAAGGACTAGCAACTACCGTCGGTTTTTTGGGGTATGTCGTCTCCCTGGGACACACCCGACCTGTCAGGCGCCACCAGGCGACTGGCCCTGCCTATGCAATAGGCCACCAGGTCGTCCAACTCTGTGGACTTGTCAAAAACGGCGTTTGCGCCCAGCAGGCGGCAATGTGTCACCAAAGAAGAGATCGGGTGGTTGGTCATGACCAGCAGATCCTGGTTGGCCGCACGCCGCCGGCAGTGCCGCAGTACACCGGCGCCCGTGCCTTCCCGCAAAAAAAGATCCACCAGCGCGATGTCCCAGCCAGCCGGGTTACGCTCGAGCCAGTCTTTGGCCTCTGCCTCGGTATCGGCAGCCCCCACCCAATCGACACCAATTTCCTGGGAGAGCGTGTCCCCCAGATGCTTTTTCATCGATTCGTCGTCTTCTACCAGATACACCCTGAGCGCCATACCGGTTCTCCTGAGAGCCCGTTCCATTTTGATCCCGGGCGATTTTTAAATCGCGCCAGATTACAGGGGACTTGAAAGCAGGTTTGTAGGTCAGCGGCGCACCAAGTGTCAGACAAAGCCCCAGCCTGTGACTGGCGGCGCTTGATGGCTGGCAAACCCGCATCAACGACGCCTTGAAAAGCTGGGTGCCAACGCACGCATGAAATTTCGCCTTTCCGCGCTTGTAGCTTGCCAGGAATGGCGGTGCCATTTGCTATAGTATTGATAGCTGTTTACGCACGTCAGATAAGGGCTGGAGGTCGATTTTGTTCGTAAGGTCAGAGGGGGAGGTAGTGCCGGTGTTTTCCAGGTTGTCAGCCCGGACCTGATCGAAATCCCCGCGGGCGTGCAAAAGAACGGAGTCAACAAAATGACTGAAAACAACTGACGATCTACGATCCTGCTGCCGCGTTGGTCTTATGCGGTAGCCGAAACTTTGGCGGTCAGCTCGATGCCCAGAGCTTGCATGACTGCCAAAGTCGTCTTCAGGGTAGGGTTGCCGTTTTCACTGAAAGAGCGGTAAAGCTGTTCGCGGGAAAGCCCGTTTTGCCCAGCTATTTGAGTCATGCCTTTGGCGCGGGCGACGACCCCCAGCGCGTGCGCGATGTAGCCCGCATCGTTTGTCTGGAACGCTTCCGCCATGAAGCTCGCAATCGCTGCGTCCGAAGTCAGGTCCTCGGCGGGATCGTAGGTAGTCAGTTTTTCAGTCATTTCATTCACTCCATTCTTCGGCCAGGCGCTGGACTTGACCTGTTCCTGCGACATTCGTCACCGATCTACTCGAGTATTCGCAGCCGCACTTGGCGCCCTCCCGGCCCGTCGATGTGTTCAACGGCTTCCCGACCGTCAATAACGCAGATACTAGGGTCCATTTCTTGCAGAGTCTTGGCAGTCCCACGGATTTCAGTGGGCCATCCGCCTCTGAATTCTGTCGCTATTACGGGCCACAGCAAAGACACCCATGAAGGTCCATTTTCGTCATCACTCTCCAATGATGACGACAGCAAACCGATAAGACGTCCCTTTTTATCGAACACCGGTCCTCCGCTCATGCTTCCCCATGCATGGCAGTTAACTTCGATACTGGACCACGGCATCACTGCGGTATCGCGCCCGCCGAGGTAGTGCTGCGTGACCTCACCCTGCGAAAGAATTACACGCATCTCAAATTCAAGGTCGCGGCCCATACTTACGTCAAGCGGCGGGGAAGTCGGAATCACACCGACGATGGTCACTCTCTCGTCGATTTGGGGCACGCGGGTGCTGAGATGAAGCTGATTGAAAGTACCTGACGCTGGAAGATCAGACGCATATTCGAGACCAAGAAGCGTGAGATCCGAACGATCAAGATTAGTGACCTCGCGAACTTTCCACAGTTGTAATCCTTCAGAGCCAAACCCGATCGCCATCAGTTCTGACCTGCTGTTCTTAAGGTCATATTCATGGTCACTCAAGACATGCGTGGCACATAGGGCGATTCCGGGTGCGACCATGCATGCCGAACCGTAAATCTGTGCAGACTCTCCTGTCCCAATCATGAGAGCAAGAACCGCACCTTCAAAAACGCTTACGTCTGCGAGTTTGCCAGGGCTGGGGACATGGATGTCGTTTAGGGTATGAGTGGCGAATCTTAGTTGACTTCCGATGGAGGCTGCCCGGGCTGGGTCCTCTCGGATGATCCCGTGCAACGTTTGCTCCGCAGGGGCTCGATTGATAGGCGGCGCAATTGAACGCCGTGCTGCAGCTAATTTTTTCTGATGCCTGGATGTTTTACGCACTGAGGTCCCCCACCGTTAGAGCGCAGCGATCACTATGCGCATGAATGACCATGCAATTCTGTCTGTAGCACGAGTTGGTCACCGAAAGGGAAGCGGTGATTTCTTGGCTGAGACTGATGCGGGCTTCCATCTGTTTGTAGCAACATTGCAGGAAAGCAAAAAGGGTTTGCTGCTTTTTATTAGCAACAAACCCTTATGCATGTTGGTGCCGGAGAGATGAATCGAACACCCGACCTTCTCATTACGAATGAGCTGCTCTACCGACTGAGCTACACCGGCTTGGTGTGTGGCGTGAAGCCCGCGATTATAGCCCGGCGGTTTTGCCGGCGTGGTAGCCGGTGACCCGCTCCACCTCGTTCTTCGAGCCCAGCATCACGCTGACACGTTCGTGTAATTTGCCGGGCTGGATGTCCAGAATGCGCTGCTTGCCGTTGGTGGCGGCGCCCCCGGCTTGCTCGATCAGCCAGCTCATGGGGTTGGCCTCGTACATCAGGCGCAGCTTGCCGGCCTTGTCGGGCTCACGCTTGTCCCAGGGGTACAGAAAGATGCCGCCACGGCACAAAATGCGGTGCACGTCGGCCACCATGGCTGCCACCCAGCGCATGTTGAAGTTCTTGCCGCGTGGGCCGTCCTTGCCCGCCAGCAGCTCGTCGATGTAGCGTTTGACTGGTTCGTCCCAGTGCCGCATGTTGCTCATGTTGATCGCGAACTCCTGCGTATCCGCCGGAATCTGCACGTTCTCTTCGATCAGTACAAACGAGCCCTGCTCTCGGTCCAGTGTGAACATGGCCACGCCGTCGCCCACGGTCAGCACCAGCGTGGTCTGCGGGCCGTAGATGCAGTAGCCGGCGGCCACCTGCTTGTTGCCAGCCTGCAGAAAGTCGGCCTCATCGACACCGCGGTCATCCTCGGGCATTTTCAGCACGCTGAAAATGGTGCCTATGCTGACGTTGATGTCGATGTTGCTGGAGCCGTCCAGCGGGTCGAACAGCAGCAGGTATTCGCCTTGCGGGTAACGATTGGGCACCACATAGATGCCCTCCATTTCCTCGCTGGCCATGCCGGCCAGGTGGCCGCCCCATTCGTTGGCCTCGATCAGTACTTCGTTGGCGATGATGTCGAGCTTTTTCTGGATCTCGCCCTGCACGTTCTCGCTGTCGGCGCTGCCCATCACGCTGCCTAGCGCACCCTTGTTGACCGCCTGGCTGATGCCTTTGCAGGCGCGCGCAACAACTTCCAGCAGCAGGCGCAGCTGCGAGGGGATGTGGCCGTCGATGCGCTGCTGCTCAACGAGGTAACGGGTGAGGGAGATTTTCTGGGACATGAATATTTCTTTCAATGGTTCCGGGTAGCTCGATGAAGGCTTCGACAGGCTCAGCCCGAAGGCTAGAGTTCAGTCGCCCAGCGCGCGTGTGATCACTTCAAGCGTGTCCTTGCTCAGGTCGGGCCTCGCGGCGACGCGGGCAATCGCCTCGCGTGCGGCGCTGCGGTAGGGTTCGGCCAGCTTGCTCCAGCGGTCCAGCGCACGCGCCAGCCGGGCGGCGACCTGCGGGTTGATGGCGTCGAGCTCAATCACGCGTTCACTCCAGAAGACGTAGCCTGCTGCATCTGCGCGGTGGAAAGCGGCGGGGTTTCCCTGGCAGTAGGTGCTGACCACGCTGCGTGCGCGGTTCGGGTTGCGCAGGCTGAAGTCAGCGTGTTTCATCAGCTGTTTCACCGCGGGGAGGATGTTGCCCTTGCGGTCCGGCGCGCTGGTTTGCAGGCTGAACCATTTGTCGATGACCAATGCTTCGTCCTTGAACATCGCATGAAAGCGGTGCAGTGCCTGGCTGGCCAGCGGGTGGCCGCTGGACACCAGCGCCGCCAGCGCGTTGAAGCGGTCGGTCATGTTGCCGGCGTCCTTGAATCGCTGCAAGGTCTTGCCGGGCCATTCTTCCGATGGTCCCGCCGCCAGGCACAAATGCGTGAGCGCCATGCCGGCCAGCGCGCGCCTGCCCGAGGACAGTGGGTCGGGCGTGTAGGCGCCGTTGTCCTGGTTGGCTTCGTAAGTCACCGCCCAGTCCTCGGCCAGCGCGGTGGCCAGTTGCTGGCGCATGGCTTCGCGCACCGCGTGAATACGCTGCGGGTCCACCACGTCCAGTTGCTCGGCCAGGTAGGTTTCGCCCGGCAGGGTCAGCACCAGCTCTTTGAAGGCGGCATCCAGCGTGGGGTCACGCAGCACGCTGCGCATGGCTTGCACATAAGCATCATTCAAGGGGTTAGCCCCCACTGGTTCTGCGTGAGCAGCTATGGATTTGATAGCGGCTCGCACGGCCAACCGCTGCCCGGCCTCCCAGCGGTTGAAGGGGTCTATGTCGTTTGCCAGCAGGTGCAGCAGTTGTGTATCGCTGTAGTCAAACTCCAGCACCACCGGCGCGCTGAAACCGCGCAGGATGGACGGCACTGGCTCCGAATCAAGGTTGATGAAGCTCAAGGTCTGGCTGGCGTCGGTCAGCACAAAAGTGCGCGGCGCGGCGACTGGCCCTGCTTCTCCAACGAGCTGCAGCGGCAGGTCGGCGCCGTCGGCGCCCAACAAGCCCAGGCCCACCGGAATCACAAACGGTTCTTTGGGCTGGCCGGCGGTAGCGGCGCAGCTTTGCGACAGGGTCAAGGTGTAGCTGCGGGCTGCGGCGTCGTACACCCCCGCGCCAAACACGCGCGGCGTACCGGCCTGGCTGTACCAACGCTTGAACTGCGGCAGCAGGCGCGCCAGGTCGGACGCCGGGTTGGCGTCGGCAATGGCCTGTGCAAAGTCGTCGCAGGTCACGGCCTGGCCGTCGTGGCGCTCGAAGTACAGCTTCATGCCTTTGGCGAACCCGTCACGGCCCACCAGGGTCTGCATCATGCGCACCACTTCAGCACCTTTTTCGTAAATGGTGACGGTGTAAAAGTTGCTGATCTCGATATAACTGTCAGGCCGCACCGGGTGCGCCATCGGGCCCGCGTCTTCGGGGAACTGCGCCGTACGCAGCACGCGCACGTCTTCGATGCGCTTGACGGCCCTGGCCGAGGCATCCGCGCAGAGGTCCTGGGAAAACTCCTGGTCGCGGAAGACAGTCAGGCCCTCTTTCAGGCTCAGTTGAAACCAGTCGCGGCAGGTGATGCGGTTGCCGGTCCAGTTATGAAAATATTCGTGGCCGACCACACTTTCAATGTTCGAGTAGTCGGTGTCGGTGGCGGTGGCCTGGTTCGCCAGCACGTACTTGGTGTTGAAAATGTTCAGGCCCTTGTTTTCCATCGCGCCCATGTTGAAGTCGCTGGTGGCAACAATCATGAAACGTTCCAGGTCCAGGCTCAAGCCAAAACGGGCTTCGTCCCAGGCGACCGAATGCATGAGCGAGCTCATCGCGTGTTCGGTTTTGTCCAGGTCACCCGGGCGCACATAGACCTGCAGCAAATGATCTTTTCCGGCGCGAGAGGTGATGCGCTGCTCGCGCGCCACCAGCTGGCCGGCCACCAGGGCAAACAGGTAGGCCGGTTTCCTGTGCGGGTCCACCCATTTGGCAAAATGCCGGCCGTCAGCCAGCTCGCCCTGCTCGACCAGGTTGCCGTTGGACAGCAGCACCGGGTAGGCCGCTTTGTCGGCGCGCAGTGTCACCGTGTAGCTGGCCATCACATCCGGACGATCCAGGAAGTAGGTGATGCGCCTGAAACCTTCGGCCTCGCACTGTGTGAAGAAAGAGTGGTTGCTGACATACAGGCCCATCAGCTTGGTGTTTTTGGCAGGCGCGCAGGTGGTGAAAATTTCCAGCTCGAAGGTGTCGGGCAGGTTGTCCAGCACCAGCTTGTCGCCTTCCATGCGGAAGGACGCGCCCTGACCGTTGACCAGCACCCGGGCCAGATTCAGCTCTTCGCCATCGAGCTTGAGCGGTTGCACCGGCACATGAGGGTTGCGCCTCAGGGACATCTTGTTGAGCACGCGCGTTTTGGCCGGGTCCAGGTCAAATGACAGATCGACGGTGTCGATCCAGTAGGCGGGTGCGATGTAGTCGGCACGGTGTATGGCCGTGGCTTGTCCTTCACGCAGCATGGTGGGTTCCTGAAAAATAAGGGGGATAGGCTGAGTCGCCGCCGGGCCGCCCCAAGGCGACTGCGGCCTCCTCGGGGGGCAGAGAAGTACACGAAATGACGAGCGTGGGGGCCATGTCACACGCCCTGTTTGAGGGAGGCTTCAATGAACGGGTCGAGATCCCCGTCCAGCACCTTCTGCGTGGCCGAGGTTTCGTAGTTGGTACGCAAATCCTTGATGCGGCTCTGGTCCAGCACGTAGCTGCGGATCTGGTGGCCCCAGCCCACGTCGGTCTTGGTGTCTTCCAGTTTCTGCTGGGCTTCCTGCTGCTTGCGCAGCTCAAAGTCGTACAGGCGTGAGCGCAGGCGCTTCCATGCCACATCGCGGTTGCTGTGCTGGCTGCGCCCGTCCTGGCACTGCACCACAATGCCGGTCGGGATGTGTGTCAGGCGCACGGCCGAGTCCGTCTTGTTGATGTGCTGGCCGCCGGCGCCGCTGGCGCGGAAGGTGTCCACGCGCACATCCGAGGGGTTGATGTCGATCTCGATCGAGTCGTCGATCTCGGGATAAACAAACACCGAGGCAAACGAGGTATGGCGGCCGCCCGACGAGTCAAACGGCGACTTGCGCACCAGGCGGTGCACACCGGTTTCGGTGCGCAGCAGGCCGAAGGCGTATTCACCCTCGATCTTGATGGTGGCGCCCTTGATGCCAGCCGTATCGCCGGCGGTTTCGTCTTCAATCTGCGTCTTGAAG
>NZ_JAUXUP010000021.1 GCF_030680935.1 Polaromonas sp.
AGCATTCTGATCAGCGCCTGGCTGCATTGCCCCGGTGGAATCACTTCTACAACTGGCACCGCCAGCACCATGGGATCGGGCTCAAACCACCCATGTCCAGGCTCTCAGCTACAAACAACCTCTTGACACTTCACAACTAGGCGCCTGCTCCGCATAAAAAAAGACCCGCAACGCGGGTCTTTTTTGTTTGTCCGCCGGTCAGTTCAGCAGCGATGCTTCTATCTCGCGGCGAAACACCGGGTCGCGCGGATGGGCACCGGGCTCCAGCGGCCCGGCCTCTGCCTGCAGGCTCAGCGGCGCCAGTGAGCGGCCCCAGTAAAGCTGGCATGAGGGCGTGTTGACCAGTCGCGCTGCCGTCATCTGCGAAGCACTGCCACCCGTGTCCAGCGCCACGTTCAGGCTGCTGGCCGCTGATTTTTGCGCGCCGGTGCCGACCCACACCGTGGCTGGCAGTTGCTCCCACTCGCGGACATCGGCCTGCGCCTGCGTGGCATTGGCCACACCCTGCGCAATCAGGCCGGCAAACATGCCCAGCATGCCAATGCCGGCCGCATCACGGTTGCCGGTGGAGGCTGCTGCCAGCATGCCAAACTCACCGACCGCGCTGGCCACCGTAGCCACACCCTGTGCACCGTCCTTGAAAGAGGCCTTGCCATTGAGCACACCATCAATCGGGCGGCCGCCGCGTGTAGTGGCCTGAAAACCCAGGTCGGCACCCATCACAAAACTGTTCACCGCGCAGCCCGTGCCGCTGCTGGTGGTACAGGCAGCTTTTGCGGTTTGCGCCGGCAAGTCATGCGCTTGCCATTTGAGGATTTCACCGGCTTTGCCGCTGCCGTATTTGAAAGGTGAACGCCCGCTTTCAAACAGCACCAGCACCGGCTGATCTACCCGCAGCGTGCTGAAATTGCTGTCGCCCTTGATCGCCTGCTGCAAAAAGTCTTTGGCCATGCCGGTGTTGCCGTCGCAATAGCTGGCCCAGCCGGCCATGTAAGGCATCAGACCAAAGTCACCGGCGTATTGCTCGACCTCGGCCACGGTGTCCTGGTAGTCGGCCTGTTTGAACAGGGCGCGCGCATTTTGAAAGTCGCCCTTGGCCGCATACATCAGCCCCCGGTAAAAGTGCGCCATCGCGCGCTCATACGGCTCGCCCTTGAAGTCCTTGATCTTCTCGGCGGTCCAGAGCGACTTGGCTTTCTGCGCCTCGGGGTTGTCGGCGTAAATCAGGTCTATGCGCGTCACCGCCGCATCAAAGGCTTTTTCTGCCAGATCGATATCGCCCAGCGACAGCGCGGCCATGCCGATACGCTGGAAGTTCAGCGTGGCATTGCGTTCGCCTTCGATGTACAGGCGCTGAAACAAAGGCCGCAATTCCGCATTCGGCATTTTTTCGGCAAACACCACAGCAGCGGCCTGCATTTCTGGCGGCACCGGCACTGGCGCCGCCCAGCGCTTGACCGGCTTGGCGCCGGATTGAGCCGCTGCATTGGCTGCCGCCTGCTGTTGGGCCTGCTGCATGGGCGCCTGCATCAAACTCTGGAACATGCCGCCAAACTGCGCCTGCGCCGGGCTTGCCAGCGCGGCCAGCAGCGTGGCAGCAGCCAGCAGGGTGCTGCGGGAGGCAGGACGGGACCCGACGAACAAAGGCTTCATCATCGTGAAACTCCGGTTGGAACTGCTGGCCGGTGGAAACGGTAGAACAGAAAGGAACGTGAAAGAAGTGGGGCGCTTATCGGCCGAGCGCCTCGCCAAGCCGCGCCAGCGTCTGCTCGGCCACCAGCTTGCCGGTATCGCCCACCGTCACCGGCTTGATAATTTCACGAAAGCCGCCGCGTGGGTCGGCCTCAAAACGTGGCGCGGCTTTGGGGGTATCTTCCGGCAGCCGGCCATCCATATAACCCTCGGCCAGCACCACCCCATCGGCCAGGCGTTTGATGGATACATAGGTGGCCCAGCCTGTCGGCGAGGCCGCATCGCGGGTGTTGAGCACTTCCATCAGCAACTTGGCGTGCTGGGTCAGCGCATCGGTCTCCACCTGCTGCGAGTCCAGGCCCCCACCCTTTTGTTTGGCCGCCGTGGTGCGCATCACCACGTTGCGGTCGACCAGCCGGACGCCCGATGAGGTGATGGTCTGCATGAAGGCGGCGCGCATCTGCAGGTCCACCCGCTCGACGGGGCCGCTGCGCTGGCCCTGCTGAGTCTTGACATCTTGCGCCGTGATGGTGGTGTTGCCCACCACCGCACCGCTGACCTGCGCAGCGGCGTAGCCGGGCAGGCGCACGGCCTCTGCGTTCGACACGCCGGCACGCATGGTGTCTATGCTGACCTGCGAGGCACTGCCCTGCTGCAGCATGTCGGTGAACTCGCGGTTCCAGAGCACCGCAATCGTCGGGCGGCCAGCGCGCGCATAGGCGCTGCTGAAACCGGAACGGTTGAACGTCGGGCCGGTAGTCACCACCACTGGCGGCGGCGTGATCACATCAGGCATGCCTTTGCGGTAGGCACTTTCGGGAATCACCGGTGCTTGCGCCAGTGCGCCAGCCGCCAACACGGCCAAACCAAGGGACAGGAGGGGACGCTTCATGGAAAGCCTCGCTTTTTCAGGTGGCCGCCGGGCGGTCTGTTTTTATCGGGGCGGCACCTGGTAGGTCTGGCCGGGCGCAAACTGTGATTGGCCCCGGTTGCCGTCATAGATATCCACGGCCACCTTGTTGGTCGCCTGGGAGATGGCCGACTCGCCATAGGTGGCCTGGCCGCGCGGCGCCAGAAACACGGTTTTCCAGACACTGGGCGGCTCGCTCTGGCCACGGTCGCCGGTAAAACGGGTGCGCATGGTCAGCACCACATCGACGTCGGAGCAGTTGTACACGGTGGTCTGTACTGCGGCCATGCCGCTGCCGGTACGCGAGGTGGAAACCTCCTGCACACCAATGACTTTGGCCAGCTCGGGCGACAACACCGCCACCGATGAAAGCTGCGGCGAGCCGGCCTGTTGCTCCCAGGTTCTGCAACCGGCAAAGGTCGGCGGCGTGGACTGCGTGGTGGCACAGCCGGCCAGAACGGCAACGGCGGCAGCAGTGGCAAATATCCGGATCATGGGCAGTCCTCTTGTTTGTTCTGGCTCAGCGGTAAATGACATCGTCCGCAGCGGCGCGGGCAAATTCATAAATGCCCGACCAGACGATTTCACCGGTCTCGAGGTCGGTCATCTCGAAGGCGATCTGGGTGTAGCGCTGGATCATTCCGGTCTTGGTGTTGCGGCTGTCAAGCGAGCCGATTTTTCCGGAGAGCCGGTAGTCTGCGCCCAGCTGCGCCTTGGTCAGGCCGGTGGTGCCGACATCGGTGGTTCCGCTGCGCTTGAGCGCGCGCTCCTGCTCGATCATGGCTGTGTTCTGGCGGTTGATGAACTGCATGCGCGAGCGCGCAGCGCGGTTCAGGTTGGTCATCAGCCGCTGCGTGATCAGGTTTTTGTTGATGGCCTGCGAGCTTTCGTTGACAAAATACTGGCTGTCGATGATGACGCGCGGGCGTTTGCCGGTTTCGGCAAAAATCTGCTCGGCCAGCATGTCGCGCATCATCTGGTCGGTCATGGCCAGGATGTCCTGACTTTCCACGCCTACGCCCGACACCGGGCCCTTGCGGGCGGGATCCACATCCATCGACGAGACGCCGGTGGCGTTTTGCAGCGGGGGATTGGTCTGGCAGGCAGCCAGGCTGCAAACCAGCAGCAGCAGGGAGGCTGCCTTGGTGGGGTTTCTGTACATGTTCAGGCTCTTTCTTGACTGCGGTGCGGCAGGGAAGGTCGGGTACGGTCGCATCCGCAAACCGTAGAACAAATTACTACAGAGTTTGAAGGTGCTTACAAAATTTAGTGTGCCACGGCATCAACGGCCAGACATCCCATAAACGAGGGAGAGGTGTGAAGCCCGGCGTAAGTCGCTTGGCGGGGCGACCGCTTCCAGTGATCAGCGGGCAGCGGGGCCTGGCCGGGCCAGGCGCTCGGCCACCACCTGTAGCACCGCCGGGTTCCAGCCCATGCCGATGTGGCTGCCCTTGACCTCGACATCGCAGACCTGCGCGCCGGTCTGGTCATGACGGCAGCTTTGCCAGGCGACCACGCCGTCGGACCGGCTGTAGATCGAGGTGGTCGGCAGAGGCGGCGGGGTGCGCAGGCGCAGGCTCAGGGCCGGGTCGCTCACAGGGGCAGAGCCGTTGAGCAGCCGGAACAGCCAGCCCGCATGGGTGTGGTCCGGCGATCCATTGAACGGGGTGCCAATGGTGATGACCTGGCGCAAGCGAGGCGCCATCAGCTTGCCCAGCTCACGCGCGTAAATACCACCCAGGCTCCAGCCGATCAGCGTGGCGCGCTGCGAACGCCCGGCCAGCAGGCCAGACACATGGTCTGCCAGTTCCGCCAGCCAGGTGTCAATGTCACCCTGCGGCCCGGTGTTGAATCCACGGCCCCAGTCCATCGCGCTATAGCCCAGCGCCTCGCAATAATCGCGCAGCGGCGCCACAGCCGCACCATCGGTGGCCAGGCCGGGGAAGATGATCACAGGGTGCCCGTCACCTGCCGGTACGGGCGCCTTGCGGCTGATTTTGTGCTGTACAAATTCGTACGCAGCACGCCAGGGCTCGGTGCCCAGCAAAGTCAGAGAGGGTCGGGAAATGGAGGAGGTGGCGGTGGTGCTCATGGTCGGGCCTGAATAATCTTCAATGCCGCCATGATCCGTACAAGTCGGACCGCGCCCGCTCCGCGCCCACCGCAATTGGCCGTAGGACGGCGGCGCACCGGCGCCGCCGAAAGCAGAAGAGCCCCCTCTCTAACTTTGCGCTTTTTCTCTGGCTTACTTGCCGCCGCGCAGGCGCTCGATCAAACCATTGAGCTCGTCCATCGAGGCAAACTGGATCGCCACTTCGCCGGTGTCTTCCCGTCGGCCATGGCGTTTGACCTGCTTCTTGATGCGCACTTCCACCTCGGCCATCAGCAGATCGGCCAGCTCCTCTTCCACCCGGCGGGTGTCACGCGACTTTTCCTTGGTGGCTTTTTGCGGTTTCAGCGAGAACTCGGCGCTGAGTTTTTTGACCAGACTTTCGGCCTCGCGCACCGACATTTTCTTCGCGGCGATCTGGTTGCCGGCGGTGATTTGTGTCGCCCGGTCCAGCCCCAGCAGCGCGCGGGCATGGCCCATGTCGATGTCGCCGGCCATTAGCATGGTTTGCACCGGCTCGGCCAGGTTCAGCAGGCGCAGCAGGTTGGACGCAGCGCTGCGGGAGCGCCCCACAGCCTGCGCAGCCAGCTCGTGAGTAAGCCCAAACTCTTTTACCAGGCGCTGCAGGCCGTGGGCTTCTTCCAGTGGGTTAAGGTCTTCCCGCTGGATGTTTTCAATCAGCGACATGGCCGCTGCGGCCTCATCAGGCACGTCACGCACCAGCACCGGCACGCTGTCCAGGCCGGCAATTTTTGCGGCCCGGAAGCGCCGCTCGCCGGCAATGATTTCGTATTTGCCGTCGTTGGCGCCGCTGGTCAGGCGACGAACAAGAATCGGCTGCATGATGCCCTGGGCCTTGATGCTTTCAGCCAACTCGTACAGAGCGCCCTCGTCCATGCGGGTGCGCGGCTGGTACTGGCCGGCCACCATGTCGCCCAGACGCAGCGAGGCCGGCAGCCCCGGGCTGCTCAGGCTGCTGTTGTTGTCGTCGCCGGATTCGCTGACCTTGGGGCCCAGCAGGGCTTCGAGTCCGCGACCCAGGCCTTTGGGTTTTTTGGTGACCATGTTTGTTCTGTCTTTCTGTGCGTTCAATAGGGAGATTCAGGCCGGCGCAATGCGGTTCATCAGCGCCTGCAATTTTTGATGCGCCTCGGGCCAGTCGCCCAGGCCGCTGTCGGCGTTGAGGTGACCCAGCGGACCAACGTCGACAAACTCCGCGCCCCAGCCAGCGGCAAATTCACGCGCGCGCTCAAGCCGGCAATAGGGGTCGCGGCTGCTGGCCAACACCACCGAAGTAAATGGCAATTTGTTCATGGGTACCGGCGCCCAGCTCGTCAGCATCTGCCGCACTTCCTCACGGTCCACATCGGGCGGCGCCACCAGCAGCGCGCCCTTGACACGATGCGTGTTGCGCGAGTGCGCCGCCCAGGCGGCCGTCAGCATGCAGCCCAGGCTGTGCGCGACCAGCACGACAGGCTCGTCGCTGCCCAGGATCACATCCTCCAGCCGCGCGATCCAGTCGCCGCGCAAGGGTTGCATCCAGTCGTGCTGCTCGACGCGCTGGTAACCATGCGCCACCTCCCACAGACTTTGCCAGTGGCCGGGGCCGCTGTTTTGCCAGCCCGGCAGGACCAAAACATTCGCTAGTTTCATTGTCCGCAGCCGCTATTTGCTATTATTTCAGGAGCTGCATGCGCTTGCTGCATAAGGGCTGGAGGCCAATTTTGCCGGTAAATCACGATTACATGGCCTTGATGCGCTGCACCATCTCTTCGGCGAAGGCGACAAAAGCCTGCGCGCCCTTGGACGAGGGATCAAACACCACGCCGGGCAGGCCGTAACTCGGCGCCTCGGCCAGCCGCACATTGCGCGGGATCACGGTGTTGAAGACCTTGTCGCCGAAGTGCTCCTTGAGCTGATCGCTGACCTGCTGCTGCAGCGTGATACGCGGATCGAACATGACACGCAGCAGGCCAATGATGGCCAGGTCTTTGTTGAGGTTGGCATGCACCTGCTTGATGGTGTTGACCAGATCCGTCAGACCTTCGAGCGCAAAGTACTCGCACTGCATGGGGACGATCACACCGTGTGCACAGCACAGACCGTTGAGCGTCAGCATGCTCAGCGAAGGCGGGCAGTCGATCAATACAAAGTCATACTCCGCCACCACCGCTTCAAGCGCGAGTTTCAGGCGTTTTTCGCGGCGCTCGACCTCGACCAGCTCAACCTCGGCACCGGCCAGTTCCCGGTTGGCGCCCAGCACGTCGTAGCCGCATTTCTCGCTGTGCACGCGCGCTTCGGCAATCGACGCTGATTCGAGCAACACGTCGTAGACCGTCAGTTCCAGCTTGCGCTTGTCCACGCCGGAACCCATGGTGGCATTGCCTTGCGGGTCCAGGTCCACCATCAGCACGCGCTGGCCGACTTTCGCCAAACCAGCGGCAAGGTTCACTGTCGTCGTGGTTTTGCCGACCCCGCCCTTTTGGTTGGCAATGCAGAATATCTTGGCCATCTGGTTCTTTTTGGTGAGTCTGGATTTATTTGGAGATGGCCAGCTTGAGTCCGAAGCCGATCAGGAAGACACCCGCCACCTTGTTCAGGACGCTGGTGATTTTTGGATTGGCGCGAATGCGTTCGGCCAGAAAATGCGTGAGCATGACCGAGGTCAGGCCATACAGAAAGGTCAGCCCGGCAATCGTCCCGGCCATGACCGCAAAGGTGGTCATGCCCTGGTGCAGGGCCGGGTCCACAAACAGGGGGAAAAAGGCCATGTAGAAAACAATGGCCTTGGGGTTGAGCAAGGTGATCAGCAAGGCCTGGCGGAAGTAGTGCCGGGGTTTGATCTGAAGAATGGGTGCATCGCCGGGTTTGGCCATCAGCATCTTGATGCCCAGCCAGGCCAGGTAAACCGCACCGGCCCACTGCACAACATGAAATGCAGTTGGGTAGGCGGCCATCACCGCCGAAACGCCGGCCACCGCAGCCCAGAGCAGCACCTGGTCACCAGCGATCACGCCAAAGGTGGCGCCCAGACCACCCGGGATGCCGCCCTTGCTGGTGGAAGTGATCAGCGCCAGGTTGCCGGGACCGGGAATCAGCAAAAATACAATGATGGCGATGACAAAGGCGCCGTAGTCAGCGACGCCGGCAAATGAACCCAGCATAAAAATCCCCGGAGTGAGGCGTGAGTTTACGTCAGGGTGCCGGGCTGAACGTCCACTTCCGGTCGGCCGTGACCGCTTCCTGCTTCACGCAAGCGCTTTTTGTCGCATCCAGACAATACAGCGTTCGGCATTCAGCCCCGGAACCAGCAACTGTTCCACGTGAAACACTTCGACCGGGGCTGGCAGCGCCGAGATTTCATCGGCGGGGTATTTGCCTTTCATGGCCAGCCAGACGCCACCGGGCGCCAGCGAGCCAGCCGACCAGAGCGTGAAGTCGGGCAATGAAGCAAAGGCACGGGAACAAATGACATCAAAAGGCTGGTTGAGATTTTCGACGCGCGCGTGCAAGCCAGCCAGGTTGGGCAACTTCAAGGACAGCGCTGCCTGCCGGATGAACGCTGCTTTTTTGGCGACCGTGTCCACACAACTCACCGCCAACTCGGGGCAACAAATCGCCATCACCACGCCCGGCAACCCTGCCCCGGAACCGACGTCGAGCAGGCGGGCCTGGCTGAGCCCCGCCTCTGCCAGATGGCGGCGCAGCGGAGGTATCGCCGCCAGGCTGTCGAGCACATGGTGCGTCAGCATCTCGGACGGGTCGCGCACCGCCGTCAGGTTGTAGACCTGGGTCCACTTGGCGATCAGCTCGAGGTAGTCCAGCAACTGGCCCCGCTGAATATCGTTCAGGCTCAGTTGCAGCGCGTCCAGGCCGGCGCGCAATTCCGGTTCACCGGGGCGCATCAGGCGTCAGCCGGTTCGGTGGCCTTGAGCGGAACCGTGTTTTTCCAGAGGTTTTTTTTCAGGTGCACCAGCAGCAGGGAAATGGTGGCTGGGGTGATGCCCGAAATCCGCGAGGCCAGCCCCAGGGTTTCCGGCCGGTGTTTGGCCAGAGTCTGGCGCGCCTCGAAACTCAGCGCCGAGACCTGCAGGTAATCCAGGTCCGCCGGGAGTTTGAGATTTTCGTAGTGCGAGGCACGCTCGACCTCGATCTTCTGCAAGTCGATGTAGCCGGCGTATTTGACGGCAATTTCGATTTGCTCAATCACGCTGCGCGCCATGTCGGCCACCGCGGATGTTTCACGTGGAACACCTGCCGCATCCACTGGGGCGAGATCGGGATTCACGTATTTACCAGCTTCCAACGACATCAGCGCCGCGTAATCCACATCGGGCCGTCGCAGCAAATCCAGCAGGTTGTATTCATGCTCGATGGCCTTGCCCAGCACCCGTTCCGCTTCGGCCACCGGCAGATTGCGCGGGTTCACCCAGATCGAGCGAAGCCGCTCTGTTTCACGTGAAACAGCGTCGCGCTTGCGGTTGAAGGCGTCCCAGCGGGCGTCATCCACCAGGCCCAGCTCCCTGCCCTTTTCGGTCAGGCGCATGTCGGCGTTGTCTTCGCGCAGCATCAGGCGGAACTCGGCCCGGCTGGTGAACATGCGGTAGGGCTCGGTCACGCCCTTGGTGATCAGGTCATCGACAAGCACGCCCAGATAAGCCTCATCGCGCCGTGGCAGCCAGCTGTCCTTGCCCTGGCATTGCAGCGCGGCGTTGATGCCGGCGAACATGCCCTGGGCCGCTGCCTCTTCATAGCCGGTCGTGCCATTGATCTGCCCGGCGAAAAACAGGCCGCCGATCGCCCGGGTCTCGAAGCTGGTTTTCAGCGCGCGCGGGTCAAAGTAATCGTATTCAATCGCATAGCCGGGCCGCAGAATGTGGGCGTTTTCCATGCCCGCCATCGAGCGCACCAGCTCATACTGGATGTCAAACGGCAGGCTGGTCGAGATGCCGTTGGGGTAAATCTCGTGCGTGGACAGGCCCTCGGGCTCCAGAAAAATCTGGTGGCTTTCCTTGCCCGCAAAGCGGTTGATCTTGTCCTCCACACTCGGGCAATACCGCGGGCCAACGCCGTCGATCTTCCCGGTGAACATGGGGCTGCGGTCAAAACCGGAGCGGATGATCTCGTGCGTTCGCTCGTTGGTGTGGGTGATCCAGCAAGGCATTTGCTTGGGGTGCGCGATCTGCCCGCCCATGAAGCTGAACACCGGCACCGCACCCGGCGTGCCGCCCGGCATGCCGTCGCCAGGTTGCACCGTGCATTTGCTGAAGTCGATGCTGCGCCCGTCAATGCGCGGCGGCGTGCCGGTTTTCAGCCGGCCCTGCGGCAGCTTGAGTTCTTTCAGGCGCGCCGAGAGCGACACCGCCGGCGGGTCGCCCGCCCTGCCCGCCGCATAGTTCTGCAGTCCCACATGGATCTTGCCGTCCAGAAACGTGCCGGCCGTCAGCACCACCGCGCGCGAGCGAAACTTGATACCTACCTGCGTGACCGCGCCGACCACCCGGTCGCCCTCAACCATCAGGTCATCGACCGCCTGCTGGAACAGCCAGAGATTGGGCTGGTTTTCAATCATCCGGCGAATGGCCGCCTTGTACAACACGCGGTCGGCCTGCGCCCGGGTCGCACGAACAGCCGGGCCCTTGGAGCTGTTGAGGATGCGGAACTGGATGCCGCCTTCGTCCGTGGCCAGCGCCATCGCCCCGCCCATGGCGTCAACTTCCTTGACCAGGTGGCCCTTGCCGATGCCGCCTATGGAAGGGTTGCAGCTCATCTGGCCCAGGGTCTCGATGTTGTGCGTGAGCAGCAGGGTCTTGCAGCCCATGCGGGCGGAGGCCAACGCGGCCTCGGTGCCGGCATGGCCGCCACCGACCACGATGACGTCAAATTCTTGGGGGTAAAACATGGTCAGATTTCTATCAATTCGGTTTTCAAACCTACGGCCTCGGCAGCTGCTGCCTGTCGCTTGTCGGCTGTCACAAACAAATCAACACGGGCAGCCTGTGCAGTGCCAATGTGCAGCGCATCCATGCCGCGCAGCGCGGCCAGGCGCATCGCCGCAATCGCGTAGCGTTCGGCCTGCCCCGTCAGCGGCATGACCGTCAACTCGTCAAAGTCAGCGTGAATGGCTGCCAACACACGGTTGTATTCACTTTCAGTAAATGAACCGTCGCGCCATTGACGCGTCAGGGCAGAGGCGACCTCTGTCTTGCAATGAACAGCCGCCGTCACACCGCTGGCCAATGCCTGCAGCTGCAACACACGGTCAACCCCCGTTTCGCCGCTGTAACGCTTGAACAGCGCCGAAGCATCAAACAAGACATTCATCACCAGCCGCCTTCGCGTTCTTCAATGATCATCTGTGCACCCGATTTGGCCGGCGGTTTGAGGTAACGCACTGGTTCAAAAGGTTGCTTCCAGCTTGGCACTTTGGCAGGCGCCTCCGCCTTCAAGGGCACCAGCTCGGCCACAGGTTTGCCATGCCGCAAAATCCGCACGGTTTCGCCCTGCTCGACCAGATCAATCATGGCCGCAGCCTGAGCGCGAAATTGACTCAAAGGAATGGTTTGCATTTTGTACAAATTAAAGAGTTTCGTACATTTTAATCGCTTTGTGCGCCTCAAGCCGGGAAGACGCAGGTTTTCTCCCTGTTGCCTGTGTTGAAATCAGCGCATGAGCGCGCCCTCCAAACTCCTAGTCTTCGCCGGCAGCACCCGCCAGGCCTCCTTCAACCGCAAACTCGCCCATGTGGCCGCCCAGATGGCCAGCGCCAGTGGTGCCCAGGTGACGCATATAGAGCTCAGTGACTTCGACATCCCGATGTACAACGCCGACCTCGAAGCCCAGGGCACACCCGCCGACGTGATGAAGCTCAAGCAACTGATGTTCGAGCACCCGGCCTGGATCATCTGCTCGCCCGAATACAACGGCAGCTACACCGCCCTGCTGAAAAACACCATCGACTGGGTGTCGAGCCCGGTCAAAAGCGACCCCGCCTGGCAGGAAGGTTTCAAATCCTTCACCGGCAAGGTCGTTGGCATGCTCAGCGCCTCACCCGGCGCACTGGGCGGCCTGCGCTCACAAAGCCATCTGGCACCGCTGCTGCTCAATGCGCAGTGCTGGGTAGCGCCCAAGGCGTTTGCGTTGGGCCGCGCAGGGGAGGCGTTTGATGCGCAGGGCCAACTGCTCAGCGAAGCGCACCGCAAGAGCGTGCAGGCCGTGATTGACCAGGTGCTGTTTGCGGCCGGGCGCCTGGCGCCATAACAGTCTGACACTGCTGGCAAATCCCGAGGCGGCCGGCCCGGCCAGGCCCTATCCTTGAAGCCTTCACGTCCAGCCCAAGGTCCTCCATGAACACACCCCTGTCCCGCCGCAGCGCCCTGCAATCCGGCTTGCGCACCGGCACCGCGCTGGTCGCGTCCACCGCCTTTCCGGGTCTGTGGACCAGCGCTCAGGCGCAGGCCGCCTGGCCCAGCAAGCCGATCCGCCTGCTGGTGCCCTTCGCACCAGGCGGCAGCTCGGAGATCGTGGCGCGTTCCGCCGCCACTGAAATAAGCAAGACCTTGGGTCAGAACGTGTTTGTGGAAAACAAGCCAGGGGCCAGCGGCAACATTGCCATGCAGGAATGCGCCGCCAGCACCGACGGGCACACCATGATCCTCGGCCACATCGGCACGCTGGCGGTCAACCCGTTCATCTTTGACAAGCTGCCTTTCGACACGAACCGCGACTTCCGCCCGATCTCGTTGCTCGCCAAGGTGCCCAGCCTGTATGTGGTCAATGCCGACGTGCCGGCCAAAAACCTCAAGGAGTTCATCGCACTGGCCAAAGCCAAGCCGGGCCAGCTCAACTACGGCTCCGCCGGCAACGGCAGCGCAGGTCACCTGGCTTTTGAGTACCTGAAGATGGCGTCGAATATTTTTGTGCTGCATGTGCCCTACCGCGGCACCGGCCCGCAATTGACCGACCTGCTGGCAGGGCGGCTGGACGCCGCCAGCGTCGGTGCGCCGGCCATCCTCGGTCACATCAAGTCGGGCAAGCTGCGCTGTATTGCCACCGGCACCAAAGAGCGCCTGCCGCAACTACCCGACGTGCCGACGGTGGCTGAAAGCGGTTACCCCGGCTTTGAGATGACGCAGTGGTACGGCCTGAATGCGCCGGCCAGCATGCCACAAGTGGCCATCGACAAAATCGCCGAGGCCTGCGCCAAAGCCATGCGCAACCCGCTGGCCACCGAGCGCCTGCGCGGCGACACGGCGCAGCCGGTGGGCGACACACCCGCGCAATACGCGGCCTTCATCAAGACCGAGCAGGAGCGTTGGAAACTGGTTGCGGCGCGCGCGAAGATCAAGCCCGATTGATGGCTGTTTGATGGCCGCGCCCGCTTCTTGCGCATCGAATCTGCCGCCAACCCTTTTCGGGTGTGCGCAGACAGCTATTGTTTTTATAGCGGCTGACGGTCAATGAACTGCCGGCCTGGCTGCGGCGCCTGCTGCATCGCCCCCTCCATCAGCTCGCCCATCCCCGGCATGCCCCAGGGCAAACCGGCCGGGGTGCGCTGTGTGCAGCTCGATGAAGCCAATGCCTGCCGCATCTTTGGCCAGCCGGAACGGCCAGCTGTTTGTGGGCAGCTGATGCCATCGGTGGAGATGTGTGGTGACAGTGCACCCGCAGCGATGGCCTGGTTGGTGCGGCTGGAGTTGGCTACTGCCCCCCGCCTGTCATCCCGGACTTGATCCGGGATCCATGCGGGTTGAATATTCACTTCGGGTCAATTGATGTGGCCTGCCAACAAGCCGGGTCTCGCCCCGGCAGCGCGAGTCATCGCATATGGATCCCGGATCAAGTCCGGGATGGCCGTCAGAACGGGTAATGCCTGGGCGCAGTCTGTATCGTCACCCAGCGCAACTCGGTGAACTCCGCCACACCCGCTTTGCCCCCAAAGCGCCCGATGCCACTGCCCTTGACCCCGCCAAACGGCATTTGTGCCTCGTCATGGACGGTCGGTCCGTTGACGTGGCAAATGCCGGAGTCGATGCGCCTGGCCACATTGAAGGCGCGCGCGATGTCGGCGCCGAACACTGCGGCGGACAGGCCGTACTCGTTGTCATTGGCGCAGGCCACCGCTTCCTCCACACCGCTGACACGCACCACACACTTGACCGGTCCAAAGGTTTCCTCGTGGTAAATCCGCATCGCGGGTGTCACATGGTCCAGCACCGTTGCGGGCATCAACGTGTTTTCGGCTTTGCCGCCGCAGGCCAGTTTGGCGCCTTTGGCCAGCGCGTCATCGATCAGCGCGTTGCAGTGTTCGACCGTGCCCATGCCGATGACCGAGCCCAGCACCACGGGCGCAGGCTTGCGCGGGTCACCGACAGGCAAGGCGCTGGCCTTGGCGGCGAACTTCTTCACAAACGCGTCCGCGATTTTCTGGTCCACGATGATGCGTTCTGTGGACATGCAGATCTGGCCGCTGTTGGCAAAGCTGCCAAAGGCCGCGGCATTCACCGCGTCGTCGATGTTGGCGTCGTCCAGAATCACCAGCGGCGCCTTGCCGCCCAGCTCCAGCACCACGGGCTTCAGGTACTTCGCGCAGGTCATGGCAATGATCTTTCCGACTTTGGTGGACCCTGTGAAGTTGACACGCCGCACCGCCGGGTGCGCCACCATGGCCTCGACCACGATGCCCGCATCCGCCGGTGCGTTGGTGATGTAGTTGACAACACCAGGCGGAAAACCCGCGTCGACAAACGCCTCGGCAATCAGCTGGTGGGTACGCGGGCAGTTCTCCGATCCCTTGAAGATGACGGTGTTGCCGCAGGCCAGCGGCACCGCAATCGCCCGCACGCCGAGGATGACCGGCGCGTTCCACGGCGCAATGCCGAGCACCACGCCCGCCGGCTGCCGCAGGCCCATGGCCAGACTGCCAGGTACGTCGGATGGGATCACCTCGCCACTGATTTGTGTGGTCAGCGCCGCCGCCTCGCGGATCATGCCGGCGGCCAGCATCACGTTGAAGCCGGCCCACATGCCAGACGCACCGGTCTCGGCGGCCACGGCATCAATGAACTGCGGTGTCTTGGCTTCCAGCGCATCAGCAGCCTTGAGCAGCAGCGCGCGGCGCGCGCTGGGGCCGGTTTCGCTCCAGGTCTTGAAGGCCTCGGCGGCGGCTTCGACCGCCATCACCGCATCGGCCGGTGATGCCGCGGGGGCTCGTGTGGCAACACTGCCGTCCAGCGGGTTGCGGCGTTCAAACGTGGCGCCTTTTTCAGCAGTGACCTTCAGGCCGTTGATCAACATGGACATGTCGGACATGGCGTACTCCTTGAGAATTAGAGAATCCGTTCGCCCTGAGCTTGTCGAAGGGCTTCGACAGGCTCAGCCCGAACGGTTTGGGAAGAAACGGTTTGAACGGGCGCCGCACCGAGGTAGGCCTCACGGATCACGGTTGAGCGCGCCAGCAGCGCGGCCGGGCCGCTGGCCACCAGCGTGCCGCGCTCCAGCACGTAGCCGCGGTCGGCCACGGCCAGTGCCTTCTTGACGTTCTGCTCGACCATCAGCACCGTGGTGCCGGCGTCGGCAATACGCCGCGTGATCGCCAGCAGCTCATCAACCATGCGCGGCGCCAGGCCGAGCGAGGGTTCGTCCAGCATCAGCAGGCGCGGTGCACTCATCATGGCGCGGGCCACAGCCACCATCTGCTGCTCGCCGCCGCTCATGGTGCCGGCCAGTTGCTGCGCGCGTTCGCGCAGCTTGGGAAAATCGCTGAAGGCCTGCTCGAGACGCCGTGCACGTTCGGCCTTGCCGACCAGCCAGCCGCCGAGCTCGAGGTTCTCCGTCACCGTCATCTGCGGGAACAGCTGCCGGCCTTCGGGCACCAGCGCCATGCCGCGCTTGACGATGTCACTGGTTTTTTTGGGCAGGGTGTCGCCGTTGAGCAAGGCTTCACCACCGCGCGGAATCAGGCCCGACAGCGCCTTGAGCAAAGTGGTTTTGCCGGCACCGTTGGGGCCGAGGATCACGGTCAGGCCGGGTTTGATTTCGAGCGTGACATCACGCAGCACCAGGAAGGCGCCGTAACCGGCGCTCAGTCCCTGGACTTTCAGGTGTGCACGACCCGATGATCCCAACACGAAGGGGGACGCATGCCACATCATGTTGTAGCTTCCTGAACCATCTCATCACCCAAATAGGCTTCAATCACTTCGGCATTGCGCACCACCTCTGCAGGCGTGCCGTCGGCAATCTTGCGGCCCTGGTGCAGCACGATCACACGTTCGACATGGCGCAGCAGCGTGGTGACCGCATGTTCAATCCACACCACGGCCAGATCGAGCTCGTCGCGCATGCGGCGTATCAGCTGCGCCATGTTTTCAATCTCGGTTTCGGTCAGGCCGGCCGCCACCTCGTCGAGCAGCAGCAAACGCGGCCGCGTGGCCAGTGCCATGCCGATTTCGAGCAGGCGTTGCTGCGAGGGCGTGATGGCTGCTGCGGGAAGCGCGGCCTGTGCCGACAAACCGATCAGCTCGAGAATGCTGTCCTCGTCGCGCAGATGCCAGGAGCCCTTGCGCGATCTGCCGGCAAACTTCAGGCCGAAAGCGATGTTGGCCGCCACCGCCATGTCGGGGAACACACGCGGGGTCTGGAAGGTGCGCGCAATACCGGCGGCCGCATAAAGGTGCGGGCCGCGCCCGGCCAGGTTGCGCCCGGCCACCAGCAGTTGCCCGGAGGTCGGCGCAATCACGCCCGAAATCGCATTAAAAAACGTGGTCTTGCCGGCGCCGTTGGGCCCTATGATGCCGACCAGTTCACCGGCGTGAAAGTCTGCGCTGACGGCATCGACCGCGGTCAGCCCGCCAAAACGCACGCTGATGTCACGCGCCTGCAGCAAGAGCTCAGCCACGGTCGCGCTCCTTGTCTTTCCTGTCTGTCAGGCCGCGCCACCAGCCCCGGCTGTCGCGCCACCAGCCGCCAAAGGTCGCCCAGCGCAGCGAGGCCAGGCCACCGGGCAGGTACAGCACGCTCAGAATCAGCAGCAGGCCCAGCGACATCATGTAGACCTGCGGCGCCTGCAGGCGCAGGGTTTCGGCCAGCACGCTGAACACAATCGCGGCAATCAGCGGCCCCCATAAGGTCACCGCACCACCTATCAGCGCAATCAGCACGGTCTGGAAACCGATGAAGGGGTTGAACACCGTGTGCGGGTCGATATAGGTCCAGCGCACCGCCATGGCCGCGCCCACGGCGCCGGCAAACGCCGCTGTCATCGCAAAACCGGCAATCTTGATCAGGCGGGTGTTCACGCCCAGGGTCTGCGCGCGCTGTTCATCGGCACCTATGCCCATCAGCGCGAGTCCGAAGCGGCTGCGCCGCACAATGATGGACACCGCGACGGCGAGCACCGCCAGCCCCAGCACCGTGAGATAAATCGTGTCGCGGTCGGGGATCACCGTCAGCACCCGGCCCACCGTGCCGGTCACCGACTTTTCAAAATAGGTCACCGCGTGGCGTATCAGCTCGGTCATGCCAAAGGTCAGCACGGCGAAATAGGTGCCGCGCAAATGCAGCACGGCCGCACCCATGACCACCGCCACCACTGCAGCCAGAGCGGCGCCCATGGCGATCGACTCGAGCCAGGAAAAATGCTCCAGCGCAATCGCACTGGTGTAAGCGCCTATGCCAAAGAAGGCCGACGTTGCCAGCGACAGATAACGCGTGCTGCCGCAAAAAAGACCCCAGCTCGAAGACAGCGCCACGTACATCAGGCAGGTCAGCGCCATCGACACCACAAACTCGCTGCCGTAATGCGGCAAGGCCAGCCCCCATCCAGCAAAGGCCAGCAGCAGCAGCAAGTCGCGTATCAGTGTTTGCCGGTCATTCATTTTGCAAACAATCCCCGCGGCCGCAGCAGCAGCACCGCAATAAACACGCTGTAAGACAACAAGGCCTTGAGCGACGGGTTGGTGAAGTGCATGCCCATCGCCTCGATCACACCCAGCAGCAGCCCACCGGCCAGTGCGCCGCTCATGCTGCCAAAACCGCCCAGCGTGATGACAATCAGTGCGGTCACGGTGTAGGGCTCTCCCATGGCCGGTGTGATGGTGTAGGCCATGGACAATAGGCACCCGGCCATGCCCGACAGGCCCAGGCCAATGCCAAACATCAGCGGGTGCAGGCGCTGCGTGTCTATGCCTACCAGCTGCGCGCCCACCGGCGACTGCATCAGCGCACGCACCCCCTTGCCCAGCAGGGTGAAACGCAGCACCGCAATCAACACTGCGCTGAACAACAGCGCAAGGCCAAACACCAGCAGCTTGTTGCCGGCAAACTGCGCATCGCCCACCTTGACCGGATCGGTCAGGTAGTCGTAACCGCGCAGGTCGCCGCCCCACATGAAGGAGGCAAAGTTCTGCACCAGAAACATCAGGCCAAACGCCACCATCAGCCCGCGCGCCTCGAAGATGTCCAGATTCGGCGAGGTGACGGTGAGCCGCCGGAAACACAGCTTGTGAATCACCACACCCAGCGCCATCAGCACCAGAAAAGACACCGGCACCATGAGCAGCGGCGAGACGCCGAGTGAGGTCTGCGCCATCCAGGTCAGATAGGCGCCCAGCATCAGGAATTCGCCGTGCGCGATGTTCAGGATGCGCATCAGGCCGTATTGCAGGTTCAAGCCAAGCGCCACCAGCGCATAAATACCGCCAGTGATCAGCCCGGAGGCCAGCAGTTCAAGCCAGGAAAAAAGAGTCATGCGTGTCTGTTTCAAGGACACCGCGGAACCGGCTTTGCCGGGCCGCTGGTGTCGCCCCCTGAGGGGGAGGCGCCGCAGGCGCTTCGGGGGGGAGCTTTCTTACTTCCAGACGGGCTTGGAAGGGTTGAGTTTGGCAGTGGCCAGTTTTTGCGGCCACACCACCTCGAACTCGCCGTTTTGCCACTGGCTCACCGTCCCCGGCGTGGCGGTGTTTTCGCTGCCAGTGAACTTGATGTCGCCAATGATGGTTTTGTGGGTGGTGCCGGCGATGTAGTCGCGCAGCGCCTTGCGGTCCAGGCCGGCCTTGGCCACGCCCGCCGTCAGGATCTCCAGCCCGGCCCAGCAGGCGCCGCTGGCCCAGCGGTCCGGCTCCTTGCCGGCAAACTTTTTGGTGTGGGCGTCAAAGTAGGCTTTGGCAGCGGGGCTGCTCTTGCTGTTCCACGAGCCCATGCCCAGCACACCCTCTGCGCCGGCGGGTGTCATGACGTTTTTGTAGAGCTGGAAGGCCGTGCCCACCGACGCATAGAAAAACTTCGGGTTGAAGCCGACCTCCTTGGACTGCTTGCTCGCCAGAATGGTGTCGGGCGGGTAGGTGAAGCCGACGAAGGCGTCGGGATTTTTGTCCTTCATGGAGCGCAGCACCGGCGACAGGTCCTTCACGCCACCGGGGTAACTTTTGTCTTCCACCATCTGGATGCCCGTGCCCTGCAGCGCCACCTTGAGCGCGGCAAAATTTTCCAGGCCAAACAGGTCGTCCACATAAATCACCGCGATGCTCTTGACGCCATTGGCCTTGAGCATGTCCACGAGCGCCTCGCACATCGGCTTGGGTTGCTGCAGCAGCAAGAAGAAGTAGGGCAGCTTCATCTCTGCCAGGCGCCGCGACAGGGCCGTCGGTGCCAGAAACGGATACTGGAAGCGATTGGCCAGCGGCGCCACTGCAAAGTTGGCATTCGAGCCCCAGGGCGGCAGCACCAGATCGACCTTGTCGCTGCCCATCAGTTTTTCGTAAGAGCGCACACAGGTTTCGATGTCGCTGCGGTCGTCCGAGCTGATCAGCTCAATCGGCCGGCGTGTACCGCCCACGCTGAGGCCACCGGCCGCGTTTTGCTGCTCGGCCCACAGCAGGTAGTTCGGCTCCTGGCTGACCTGCGCACCGCCCGTCCACGGGCCGGTGCGGGCTATCGCATAACCCACGCGCACCGGTTTGGCCTGGGCAAAAAGGGAAGGTGCAAAAGCGGCTGCGCCAACAGCGGCTGCGCCCTGGAGCAATTGACGTTTGGATGACTGGACCATGGTGATGTCTCCTGTGTGTGCGCCCCATTCAGGCGGTTCAGACGAGATGGTAGGCAGAGACCGGGCCGGGCGCTTTGCTCAAGGTGCACAAAGCAGTTGACGTACAGCGCACACCGATCGGGGTTAACCCTTGAGCAGAGGGCCCGACAGGACAAGGCACAAAGCCCATAATCTTTACTACGGGCCTGCAAGCCAGGCACCCGCAAAACCGGAGACAAACATGACTGCGGCCACAGTGGTATCCACCGACAATTTCGCCCCGCGCGAGCGTGCGCCGGTTTGGCGCGAGTGGGTCTGGAAACACTTTGGCGGGCTGGAGTCCGACCTCTACGGCGACACCGATTTCGACGGTCACATGGCGTCCGGCCACGCCGGTGATGTCATCCTGACCAAACTCGAGGCCAACCGCCACCGCGTGGTGCGCAGCGCCGACATGGTGCGCGCCAGCGATGAGGGTTACTTCAAGATCGTCGCGCCGCTGCAAGGCCGGGCCGGCGTCCAGCAGATGGGCCGCAGCGCCTGGGTCGGCCCCGGCGCGTGGACCATTTACGACACCACCGGCGCCTACGCGGTAGACAACCCCGAGCGGGTGCAACACCTGATCGTGATGCTGCCCAAGGCCCAGCTGCTGGAGCGCGGCCTGCCACTGGAAAGCCTCATGGCCCGCCATGTGGGCGGCGCCAGCGGCATCGCACGCGTGGCACTGGCCACCATGCGCAGCACCTACCAGGAGCTGCCCCACATGAGCGCGGCGGCGGCCCGTGGCGCGGGCGAGCTGATCGCCCAGATGGTGCGCCTGTCACTGATCGAACTCAGCGGGCAGGAAACTGCCGTGACGCAGCGTGAAGCGCTGAAAGACCGCATCCGGGCCTACGTCGCGCTGCGGCTGCGCGACCCGGCGCTCAGCATCGACCAGATTGCCCAGGCGCTCAATTGCAGCAAGCGCCACCTGCACAACGCCTTTGCCGACGGGGCCGATACCCTCGCAAGCTACATCCTGCAAATGCGGCTGCAGGCCTGCCTGCGCGAGCTCCAGCAAACCGGCCCACAAGCCTGTCCGATCACCGAGATTGCGCTGTCCTGGGGTTTCAACAACCTGTCGCATTTCAGCCGCGTGTTCCGTGCGCACACCGGCCTGAGCCCGAGCGGGTTCCGGCAGTTGTCGGCCATCCGCGCCGCTGCACTGCCGCTGCCGCCGTTGCGCCATTAATCAGTATCAAATCTGGCTGCAGCCCTTACGGCACTTGCGTAGTCAGCTCCTCTATTTATAGCAAGTTCTCAACGTGACGGGTCGCTCAAGGCCTTCAGCCGGGCGGCAGAGGTGATCTCGATCCGGCGGTAGCGTAGCGCCACCGCACCCTCGGCCACCAGCACCTTCAGCTCTTTGGACAGGGTTTGGCGTGTCATGCCCAGCATCATGGCCAGGGCCTCCTGCGAGACCGGCACCACCGGCCGCGCATGGTCGGCCATGGTGACATCGCCGCGCGCCAGCAGCAACAAACGCCGCGCAATGCGCGCCCGGGTGGAGCGCAGCGCCGCATCTTCCACCATGCCGTAGAGCGAGCGTATCCGCCCGGCCAGCATGTGCGCGATGGCCCGTGCAAAAGCGGCGCTCTCCATCCGGGCCGCAAAGGCCGCTTGCGGCACGACCAGCACTTCGGACGCCACCAGGGCAGTCGCGTCATGGGTGCGCGGTTGTCGGTCCAGCAGGGATATCTCGCCAAACCAGTTGCCGACTTCGAGCAGCACAAAAATCGCCTCGCGCCCGTCCTCGCGCAGCGACGAGATTTTCAATCTGCCGCTGAGCAAGCCGTAAAACCCGCCCAGCGCATCGCCCTGGCGAAACAACATTTCTCCCGGCTGCAGGCGCATCCGCTCGGCCTGGTGTAACAAACCCTGCCGGTCCGCCGGCAACAGCGCAGCAAACCACGGGTTGACAGACATGCGCGCCAGCAGGGCAGCATCAACACGGGAAACCGGCTCAGTCGCAGGAGTTACAGACATACCCTCAATTGTTAAATTATTGACAGTTGCCCGTCAAGGACAAACGTATCGTTGGAACCAACACCCAAGGAGACAAACATGGAGGCTCGCGCCAATTTCACCCGCATGCAGGACAGCACCCGGCCCGACTGGCAAATCATCGGCGGCGAATTCATGCAATTCACCAAGACCTTGCCAGACCGCGTTCTGACCCACCTCAAGCTGCTCGATGGCGACTACGGCGGTTTTCCGGTGGACCGTTACACGCACTGCCTGCAAACCGCCACCCGCGCGCTCCGGGACGGCCGAGACGATGAATACGTGGTTTGCGCCTTGCTGCATGACATCGGCGACACCTTGGGCACCTTCAACCACCCCGACATAGCGGCGGCCATTGTCAAACCCTTTGTGTCCGAAGCCAACCACTGGATGGTGCAGAACCACGGTATTTTCCAAGGCTACAACTTCTTTCACCACATTGGCCTGGACCGCAACCTGCGCGATACCTTCAAGGGCCATGCACACTATGCGCGTACCGAAGAATTCATTGCGCTGTATGACGACCCGGCCTTTGATGCCCATGCCGAAACCCTGCCGATCAGCGAATTTGAACCGCTGGTGCGCCGCGTCATGGCCCAGCCGCTCAACTCCGTTTACAAAGCCGCACAGCTCGTGCCGGCCGCGGCATAAAGCCTTCTTCCCCACACCCCAACCGCCCGGAGACACCCCATGCATATCCCCTCACTGAAAGAACTTGTCAGCGCCGAAGAATGGCAACTGCGCTGCGACCTGGCCGCCTGTTACCGCCTGGTGGCCCTGTACGGCTGGAGCGATCTGGTGTTCACCCACATCAGCGCCAAGCTGCCCGAGTCGGTCAGCGGCGCGGGCGCCCATCATTTCCTGATCAACCCCTACGGCCTGATGTACGATGAGATCACCGCGTCCAGCCTGGTCAAGGTCGACGAGAAGTGCAACAAGGTGATTGACTCGCCCTTCCCGGTGAACCCGGCCGGTTTTGTGATCCACAGTGCAGTGCACGAAGCCCGTACCGACGCCGGCTGCGTGTTGCATACCCACACACGCGCCGGTGTGGCCGTCAGCGCGCAGGCCTGCGGCATTTTGCCGATCAGCCAGCAATCCACCTTTGTACTGGCCTCGCTGGCGTACCACACCTACGAGGGCGTGGCCTTCCGCGACGACGAAAAGCCGCGCCTGCAGGCCGCCCTGGGCCGTGCCAACTTTCTCGTGTTGCGCAACCACGGCCTGCTCGTCGTCGGCAAAACCATTGCCGATGCGTTTCTGTCGATGTACACCTTTGAAAACACCTGCCGCATCCAGCTCGATGCACAGGCTGGCGGCACGCTGACTGAAGTCAACCCGTTGATCGTCAAAGGCGTGGGTGAAGCCATGCGGGTGCAGACCGGCGGCATGGGTGGCGCGTTTGTCTGGCCATCGCTGATTCGCAAGCTGGACCGGCTGGACGAGAGCTACAAGTCCTGAGACGCCGACCCGGTTGGTGGCTTGTCCGGTCCGTAAAAGTTCAGGCCGACACCAACCCAAGGGGCTGCGTTGCACCGGCGGGATGCGCTGACACGTCGCCCTGGTCAATCACCAGTTCCTTGCGCACCATTTGCACCGCGCCAAAGATGGTGGCAAAAGCCACGTCCTTGGCATCGCGCCCGGTGCCCACCCGCACCAGCCTCTCATTCGGCGCCATGCGTGTGGCGTCAAACAAGACCCAGCGGCCATCGAGCCAGGCCTCAAACACCGCGTGAAAGTCCTGGGGCGGCTCGTCAAAATGTACATACCCGACCACCAGGCGCGCCGGAATGTTCAGCGCCCGGCACAGCGTGATGCCAAGATGCGCAAAGTCGCGGCAAACACCGGCGCGCTGCACAAACACCTCCTGCGCCGTGGTGGTGGAATTGCTGAAACCCGGCAGGTAATGGATGGAGTCGTGGATCCAGCTTTCGATCGCCTGCACGCGTGACAGGCCGGGCGACAGATGGCCAAACAGCTGCTGCGCAGCCCGGCTCATGATGTCGGACTCGCAGTAACGGCTGGGCATCAGGTAACGCAACGCATCGTCAGGCACAGCCGTCACCGCCGCCTCCTCCAGATGTTGCGGCACTGGGGCATGGTGCAGTTCCACCTGGGCGTGGTAGTTCACCGACAGCAAGCCGCGCGGCGCGTCGAGCCGGAAGAACCGGTTGCCGCTGCGCTCGTCGCAGAAGTGCCGCACCTTCACGCTGGGCGTGACGCTAAGGCGCTCTTCCAGCACCCGGTGAGACTCGTGAAACGCAGCTTCGATGTTGAAGCAAAAATGGGTGGGCGCGGCTACCTGGTAGTCCAGCAGGCAGTCAATCGTGGCGGTGTGCATCGGGGCTTTCGGTGGGGATAGTGGCAATCGGGTGAAGAGAATTTTCTTCGGTTTTCGTGGCAGCCGGCTTTTTGGCAGCCGCATCGCGCCCCAACAACCACCAGTTTTTGCAAGTCACAAACATCACATGCGCTGCACGCTCCAGCGAGTCACGCGCCAGGTCGCGCCGGTTTCGGGCACGCAAGCGGGCCACCAGCAGCAGCTGCGCAATCGGCGCGCACTGCTGCTGCAAACGCGTTACTTCCTGGCTCTGGGCCACATCGCGGGCCGTGCCCCCTGGTCCCGCCGCCATACCGCCGCCCGGGCCGGAAAATTCAAACTGCATTTACTTGAGAATCTTGCGTGCGGCACCCACGCCCAGCGCGGCCAGCAACACAAAAATGACGGACAGAACCAGGAACAGGGCAAACAGCACTTTGGCGATGCCGGCAGAGCCTGCGGCAATGCCGCCAAAACCCAGCGCCCCGGCGATCAGCGAAACAATGGCAAAAACAATGGCGTACTTCAACATCTTGCATCTCCAGAAAACAGGCGGCGCAGCAACCCGGCCAGCCAGAGTTGCCATCGTAGGCAAACACCGGTTTGCGCCCCATCAGCAGCGCGCGCATGCCCCTGTAGGACAAGGGCGGATGGTCCGGTTTGCTACTGTTTCAGGAGTGAGTTGCATATACCCCCCAAGGGCTGCAGCCCGATTTTCATTCATGCCGTGTCAACTGCGCCGAGTGTGCTTGCCGGGATTTTGGAGCGTCACGCAGCGTCCCCGGTTCGCTTTGGACAGTAGGACAGACTCCCACTCCCACCCCTAGTCCCTCCCTCGCCCCGCTGGGCGATGGAGGGGGACTTCATTTGGCCGCGTGTGCTGCAAGCGCGTGCAAACATGACGGTCCCGTGGTCCGACCTGACGCGCTGCGCGCGTCAGGTCTCCCCGCATCCGAATCCGCATTTGTT
>NZ_JAUXUP010000047.1 GCF_030680935.1 Polaromonas sp.
CACGTCGGCCTCGACCGCATCGCCGCCGTATTCGGTCTCGAAGGACTCGGCCTGCAGTCCCTGCTCGCCCAGGTAACGCACCATCACCGGGATACTGCCGTGGGTGACGATCACCCGCTGCGCCCCGGTGCCGGCGATCGCGCTCATGAGGCCGGGCCAGTCGGCATGGTCCGAGAGCACGAAGCCGCGGTCGTAGCCGCCGCGCCGGCGCGCGCCGCGCAGCTGCATCCAGCCGCTGGCAAAGGCGGTGCTGGCCTCGCCGAAGCGCCGCACCCAGGGGCTGGCCACGGCGCTGGGCGGGCAGATCACCAGCGCCCGGCGCAGGTCGGCCTTGTCGCTCACCTCGCTCACCATGCGGGTGGGCGGCAGCGGGACGCCGGCGGCGCGGTAGGCCCGATTGAGCGGCTCCACCGCGCCGTGCACCACGATCGAGCCGATGGATGGGTCGACGCCGCTCAGGATGCGCTGGGCCTTGCCGAAGCTGTAGCAGGCCAGCACGCTGGCCTTGGCCGCGGCCGCATTGCGCTGCCACCAGCCGTTGATGCCGGCGAAGATCTCGGGATCGGGGCACCAGCGGTAGATCGGCAGGCCGAAGGTCGATTCGGTGATGAAGACGTCGCAGGGCACGGGCTCGAAGGCGTCGCAGGTCGGGTCCGGCGCCACCTTGTAGTCGCCGCTGGCCACCCACACGGCACCGCCATGCTCCAGCCGCACCTGGGCCGAACCCAGAACATGCCCGGCCGGGTGCAGCGACAGCGTCACGCCGTGGTGAGTGATCTGCCGACCGTAGTCCAGGGTTTGCAGGCTGATGCCCTGACCCAGGCGCGAGCGCAACACACCTTCAGCCTGGCTGGCCGCAAGGTATTGGCCGTGGCCAGAGCGGGCATGGTCGGCGTGCGCATGCGTGATGACGGCCCGGTCCACCGGCCGCCAGGGGTCGATGTAGAAATCACCGGGCGGGCAGTAGAGGCCTTCGGGTCGTTGAACAATCAGGTCCTGCATGGAAGGGGCTGCACATGCAGCGAAAGGTCAGTAACGCTGTCCCGCCACAAAAATGGCCAGGCGCATCAGCGCATGGGCGATGTGATCGAGAATACGCTGGCCCCATGGGCGCTGGCTGTAGGCCACGGGATCAAGCAGGCGTCCGTGTCCGGCTATCGCGGCGCACAGGCTGTCACGCAGTTCACCGGCAAAAGCCTTGTCCTCGACCACGACATTGGCCTCGCGCGCCAGCAGCAGGCTCAGCGGGTCGAGGTTGGACGAGCCCACCGTGGCCCAGTGCCCGTCAATCACCGCCACCTTGGCATGCAGAAAACTCGCCTCGTACTCGTGAATCTCCACGCCTGCGGCCAACAAGGCGCCATACACCGGTCGCGCCGCGTGGTACTGCATGAAGTATTCGTAGCGGCCCTGCAGCAGCAAGGTCACCTGCACGCCGCGTTTGGCGGCCCTGATCAGCGCGCGCCGCAGTTTGCCGCCCGGTACAAAGTAGGCGTTGGCAATCAATATCTCATGGTGCGCCCGGCCAATCGCCTGGCGGTACACCTTTTCAATGCTGCTGCGGTTGCGCAGGTTGTCGCGCAGCACCAGCGCAGCCTTGCCGCCCGGCACGCTGGCGCCGCCCGGCCGAGCAGTTGGCGCCCGCGCCGACAGGCCGGTCGCCTCGGTGCGGCGGCCATAACCGGCGGCCTTGAACTTTTCCCAGGCGGCGGCCAGATGGTTTTGGCGCGCGCTGTAGCCGGCCTGCACGCGCCACCACAACAGCGCCATGGCCTCGGCCGCTTCGACGGCCATGGGCCCGGTGACCGCTACCGCAAAGTCAAACCGGGCGGCCTGCAGGTCGCCGTGATTCGGGTCGTAAAAATCATCCAGCACATTGATGCCGCCACAAAACACGGTGTGCTGGTCCACCACACACAGCTTGCGGTGCAGGCGGCGCCAGCGGTCCGGTGCCAGCAGGCCCAGCCCACCCAGACCAGACGCCAGTGGTGAATACACCAACCACTGCACACCAGCCTCTTTCATTTTTTGCTGCCAGGCCGGCGGCAGGGGGTCAGAGCCAACGCCGTCCACCAGCACCTCGACACGCACACCGCGGCGCGCGGCGCGCAGCAGTGCCTCGGCCACACCCTCGCCCGCCCGGTGCACATCAAAAATATAAGTCTCAAACTGCACCCAGGCGCTGGCGCCGTCGATCGCTCGAATCAGAGCGGGGAAGTACTGCTGCCCACCTTCCAGCAACTTCAGGGCTTCCGATCGGTGCAAGGGGTTCATGGAGGGGACTCAAGCCATGAATTGAGGCAACAGCAAAATAGCCTCGGCATTGGATGCCGAAAAGCACTGGTCGGCGGCTTCCAGCCAGGGCAGCCACTGATACGACGTGTGTTCAAGCGGGCTCAGCGTGACGGTGGTGCCACGCGGCACACACAGGCTGAAGACATGTTCGGTATTGCGCGCGACGCCCGGCGCATAACGGTGGCGCCATTGCGGATAGATGTCGTAGATGTTGGAAACCGCCCAGTCGCGCAGATCGACCGCATCAGCGGCGATGCCGGTCTCCTCCAGCACCTCACGCGCTGCGGTCTGCACCAGGGGCTCGTCCGGGCTGTCGCGTGAGCCGGTCACGCTTTGCCAGAAGCCCGGGTGGTCCGCGCGTTCGATCAGCAGCACCTCCCGCGCCGGGGTATGGATGATCACCAGCACCGACTCGGGAATCTTCAATGGCTTCACATCCTGATCCTTGGGTATCGGCCAGGCGGCAAGCCTGCCTTGCCGCCGGTATTTACAAGCCCAATCAGCCGCCGACCCATTCAGATCATGCGCAAGCAGCTATCAATAAAGTAGCATAACTGGGCCGCTCAGGAAGCGGTGACAGCCTCAGGCCGGCTGCGGATTGCGCAGGCGAATGTGCAACTCTTTCAGCTGCTTCTCATCAACCGGGCTGGGGGCGTGAGTCAGCAGACACTGCGCGCGCTGGGTCTTGGGGAAGGCAATCACATCGCGAATCGACTCGGCGCCGGTCATCATGGTGACGATGCGGTCCAGGCCAAAGGCCAGACCACCGTGCGGCGGCGCGCCGTACTGCAGCGCTTCGAGCAGGAAGCCGAATTTCTCCTGCGCCTCTTCGGGCCCGATCTTCAGCGCCGTGAACACCTTGTTCTGCACGTCGGCGCGGTGGATACGGACCGAACCGCCGCCGAGTTCCCAGCCGTTGAGCACCATGTCGTAGGCCTTGGAGATGCACTTGCCAGGATCGGTGTCCATCCAGTCTTCATGGCCATCCTTGGGGGCTGTGAACGGATGGTGCACTGCACTCCAGCGCTGGCCGCCTTCGTCGTATTCGAACATCGGGAAGTCCACCACCCACAGCGGCTTCCAGCCGGCAGTGAACAGGCCCAGCTTTTTACCCAGGGGGCTGAGGCCAACTTTCAGGCGCAGCGCGCCAATGCTGTCGTTGACCACTTTTGCCTTGTCAGCGCCAAAGAAAATCAGGTCGCCATTGGCTGCGCCACAGCGCTTGAGTATTTCCGTCAAAGCCGCGTCGTGGATATTCTTCACGATGGGGCTTTGCAAGCCCTCGCGGCCCTTGCTGACGTCGTTGACCTTGATCCAGGCGAGGCCTTTGGCACCATAAATTTTGACGAACTCGGTGTAGCCGTCGATCTCACCGCGGCTCATCTCGGAGCCGCCAGGCACGCGCAGCGCCACCACGCGGCCGCCCAGCGCTGTGGCCGGTGCGCTGAAAACCTTGAAATCGACGTCGACCATGACATCGGTCAACTCGGTGAACTCCATACTGACGCGCAAGTCGGGCTTGTCAGAGCCAAAACGATGCATGGCGTCGGCGTAGGTCATGACCGGGAACTCCCCCAGATCGGTGGCCAGCACAGTTTTGAAAATGTTGCTGATCATGCCCTGGAACATGTCGCGGATGTCCTGCTCGCCCATGAAGGAGGTCTCGATATCGATCTGCGTGAACTCGGGCTGGCGGTCGGCACGCAGGTCTTCGTCGCGAAAACACTTGGTGATCTGGTAATAGCGGTCAAAGCCGGCCACCATCAAGAGCTGCTTGAACAGCTGCGGGCTTTGCGGCAGTGCGAAGAACTGGCCTTCGTTGACGCGGCTGGGCACCAGGTAGTCACGCGCGCCTTCGGGCGTGCTTTTGGTCAGCATCGGGGTTTCAATGTCGATGAAGCCGTTGGCATCGAGAAACTTGCGGGTTTCCATCGCCACGCGGTAACGCAGCATCAGGTTGTTCTGCATGTAAGGGCGGCGCAGGTCCAGCACGCGGTGCGTCAGGCGGGTGGTCTCGGACAGGTTGTCGTCGTCGAGCTGGAACGGCGGCGTCACGCTGGGGTTGAGCACGATCAGTTCGTGGCACAAGACCTCGATCTTGCCGCTTTTCAGCGCCTCGTTGACGGTACCTTCGGGGCGCGCCCGCACCAGGCCCTTGATCTGCACGCAAAATTCGTTGCGCACGCCTTCGGCCGTGGCAAACATGTCGGCACGGTCCGGATCACAGACCACCTGCACATAACCTTCGCGGTCGCGCAGGTCGATAAAAATCACGCCACCGTGATCGCGCCGGCGGTTGACCCAGCCGCACAGGCTGACGGTTTGGCCCAGCAGGGCTTCGGTCACCAGACCGCAATAGTGGGAACGCATTTGGGAAGTCATAGATAAGTCGCTTGTTTCGCTGGAACGTGTGAAGTGAGGGCTTGCGCGCCTCGGAAAACAGTCACTTGGGTTTGTAATTGGCGGCACTGCCAGGCACTACCACACCCATGGAAATCACATAGGTCAGGGCCTCATCCACACTCATTTTGAGTTCGATGCAGTCCGCGCTGGGCAGCATGACGAAATACCCGCCCGTAGGGTTGGGGGTGGTCGGAACATAAACACTGAGGTACTCACCCTTCAGGTGGTTGATCACATCGCCGCCCGGCATGCCGGTCTGAAATCCGATGGTCCAGACGCCTTCGCGCGGCCACTGCACCAGCAAGGCCTTGCGAAAGGCATTGCCGTTCTCCGAAAACAGGGTGTCGGACACCTGTTTGACGCTTGAATAAATCGACCGGACGATGGGGATGCGGCTGAGCAGGGCATCCCACCAGCGCACCAGTTTTTTCCCGAAAAAATTGGAGGCCACGGCCCCAATCGACAGCACGATCGCCAGCGCGAGCAGAACACCAAAACCCGGAATGTGGACACCAAGCAATTTGTCAGGATGCCAGTCGCCAGGAAGAATTTGCAGAGTCTGGTCCAGCGTGCTGATGATCCAGTTCAGCAGCCAGACGGTCACCGCCAAAGGCACCAGCACCAGCAGGCCAGCCAGCAGCCATCGGCGTATCGCGGCCATCAGCTCGCCTTGGGCGTAGAACTGCTGCTCGCCGGCGCAGACGCTGGCGCAGGAGCAGGAGCCGCCGTTGTCGCGGCTGGCTCGGCCGATTTGGCCGGTTTGGCGTCCACTGCGCTTGCGGCAGACGCGTCCGGGCCACCCGCCGGCGCAGCGGCAGCGGCACCGCCGCGGAAATCAGTCACGTACCAGCCCGAACCCTTGAGCTGAAAACCAGCGGCAGTCAGCTGCTTTTTGAAAGCGGGCGCGCCGCACTGGGGGCAGTCGGTCAGCGGTGCATCAGACATTTTTTGCAAAACGTCCTTGTTGTACCCGCAGGACTCGCATTTATAGGCGTAAATTGGCATGGTTTCAGAGGTTTTGGCGGAGCTGTTACGGCCCAGACAGGCACGCAGGATGCAAAACCTTCAATTATAGGCTCAGGCCCTCTCAGCCCCGCAGGGCAAGCCGTGTTGGCCCGTCAGCCTTCGGTGGACAGCTTGTGGTGGCTGCCGCGTATGTTCTCGATGGTCTGAGGAGTCAGTGAGCCGATCAGCATGCCCAGTGTGGCTGCCAGCACGCCCGCCAGTTGCGCAGGAAACTGCTCCCCCAACGTGCTGAAAGTAAACAGCAACCAGGTGCCGATGCCGCATACCACCGAAAAAACAGCACCCTGCGTGCTGGCTTTTTTCCAGTACAGGCCGAAAACCAGCGGTACAAAAGCACCCACCAGAGGCACCTGGTAAGCGCCAGACACCATCTCGTAAATCGAAGTGCCCTGCATGAAGATGGCGTAGGCCAGCACCAAAGCGCTGAACACGAGCACGCTGGTGCGCATCAGCTTGAGCTCATGCTTGTCGCTCATGCGCGGCTTGAACTGGCGCCATATGTTTTCGACAAACGTCACGCTGGGTGCCAGCAAGGTGGCCGATGCGGTCGATTTGATGGCCGACAGCAATGCACCAAAAAACAGCACCTGCATGATGAAGGGCATTTTTTCAAGCACCAGTGTAGGCAGGATTTTTTGCGGGTCTTCCTTGAGCAAGATAGCCGTCTGCTCCGGCATGATGATCAGCGCGCTGGCCACCAGAAACATGGGCACAAAGGCAAACAGGATGTAGCAGACACCGCCTATCACCGGGCCTTTCCTTGCGGCGCCAACGCTGTTGGCCGACATCACCCGCTGGAAAACGTCCTGTTGCGGAATGGAGCCGAACATCATGGTGATGGCTGCAGCAAAGAAAAACACCATGTCCCGCAAGTTGGGCTCTGGCCAGAACTTGAAGAGGTCCTGGCTGGTGGCCAGCGCGATGACCTTGTCGGCGCCGCCGGCCAGGTTGCCGGCAAACACGGCCAGCACCGCCAGGCCAACCACCAACACGATCATCTGTATGAAATCCGTGATGGCCACCGACCACATGCCGCCAAAGAGTGTGTAGGCCAGCACCGAGGCGGTACCAATCAACATGCCCGTCGTCGTGCTGATGGCCCCGCCCGACAGGATGTTGAATACCAGCCCCAATGCCGTCACCTGCGCCGCCACCCAGCCCAGGTAGCTGATCATGATGATGATGGAGCACACCACCTCGATGGTTCGGCCATAACGCTCTCGGTAGTAGTCGCTGATCGTCAGCAGCGACATTTTGTAGAGCTTGCCTGCAAAAAACAGGCCCACCAGGATCAGGCAGGTGCCCGCACCAAAAGGGTCTTCCACCACGCCATTGAGGCCACTCTGGACAAATTTGGCCGGGATACCGAGCACGGTCTCCGAGCCAAACCAGGTGGCAAAGGTGGTGGTGACAATCATGATCAGCGGCAAATTGCGACCGGCGATCGCGTAGTCGGCGGTGTTTTTCACTCGTCTGGCTGCGTACAGCCCGATGATGATGGTGATCAGCAGGTAAACAAAAACCAGGGTCAACAACACGGCAAGCTCTCCTCAGGAATGCGTGATTATCACCAAATTCCGGCTTTTTAAAACAGCCGTATCCGCAGCACCAGCTGCATGGCCAGCAGGCCCAAAGCAAAACCCAGGCCACCATAAATAATGCCCTGCAGAAGCTTGTTGGTGCGCTTTTGCTCCTGCAGCAGTTCGTGCAGCTCCCGGTGCTGGCCACCGGCCTGGTTTTTCAGATATTGCTGCAGCAGGCGCGGCAGGCCGGGCAGCAGTTTGGCGTAGGTCGGCGCCTCGGCTTTGAGCTGCTGCAGTAGTTTTTCAGGACCGACCTGCTCCAGCATCCAGGTTTCGAGAAACGGCTTGGCCGTGCTCCACAAGTCCAGGTCCGGATCGAGCTCGCGGCCCAGGCCCTCGATGTTGAGCAGGGTTTTTTGCAGCAATACGAGTTGCGGCTGGATTTCCACATGAAAACGGCGCGAGGTCTGGAACAGGCGCATCAGCACCATGCCCAGCGAGATTTCCCTGAGTGGACGGTCGAAATAGGGTTCGCAGCAGGCGCGTATGGCCGACTCCAGCTCATCCACGCGGGTCTGCGGCGGCACCCAGCCGGACTCTATGTGCAGTTCGGCCACCCGTTTGTAGTCGCGCTGGAAAAACGCGCTGAAGTTCTGCGCCAGGTATTCCTTGTCCACCTCGGTCAGTGTGCCGACGATGCCGAAGTCCAGCGAGATGTAACGCCCGAAGGTGGCCGGATCCAGGCTGACCTGGATGTTCCCTGGGTGCATGTCGGCGTGGAAAAACCCGTCGCGAAACACCTGGGTGAAGAAAATGGTCACGCCATCGCGTGCCAGCTTTTTCATATCCACACCGGCGTCGCGCAGGCGCTGCACCTGGCTGATGGGCACGCCCGTCATGCGCTGCATCACCATCACGTCGGGCATGCAGAAATCCCAGACCATCTCGGGGATCAGCACCAGGTTCAGGTTTTGCATGTTGCGGCGCAACTGGGCCGCGTTGGCCGCTTCGCGCAGCAGGTCCAGTTCATCGTGCAGGTATTTGTCAAATTCGCCCACGACTTCGCGCGGCTTCAGGCGTTTGCCATCGGCTGACAGGCCTTCGACCCACCCCGCCATCATGTGCATCAGCGCCAGGTCTTTTTCGATGGCCGGCAGCATGTTGGGGCGCAGCACCTTGACGGCCACTTCGCGGCCACCGGGCAAAGTGGCAAAGTGCACCTGCGCGATGGATGCGCTGGCCACCGGCACACGCTCGAAGGTCTCGAAAATCTGCCCCAGCGGCCGGCCAAAGGCTTTTTCAATGATGGCGATGGCGATGTCAGGATCGAACGGCGGCACCCGGTCTTGCAGGTGCGCGAGTTCGTTGGCAATGTCCAGCGGCAACAAGTCTCGCCGCGTGGACATCACCTGGCCAAACTTGACGAAAATGGGGCCCAGGCTTTCCAGGGCTTCCCGCAGGCGCTGGCCACGCGGCGCCTTCAGGTTGCGTCCGACCGACACGATACGCGTCAGCACGCGGATCCATGGCTTGCTGAAACTCGACAGGACCAGTTCGTCCAGCCCGAACCGCAGCACTGTCCAGACGATGAACACTCCGCGAAAAAGCCGCATCATGGGAAAGCCCTGGGAGGCTCTGACATCGCTGTAGTCGCAGCACCCGGCGACTGGGCCAGAAACTGCCGCAAACCGGTCAGCGCCTGGCGCGCTGCGCTGGCCAGTGTGTGCGCCGGGGCGTCCCCCATCATGCGCGAAAGGTCTTCCTCAACGTCCCATCGCAAATTGTCGGCCAGCCAGCCGATTTCGGCCGCGAGCTGCACGTCGCCCTCAATCTTCACCGGTGGCGCCTTGCCAGCCAGCACCGACTGCAGCACCACACCGGGTGATTCGGTAGCCACAGCCAGCAACAGGTCGGGAGTGGCACCCGGCGCCGCACGATCCAGCAGGCCAGCCGGTGTGACCAGCAGATCCAGCGCAAAGACGCCCCAGCGGACGTGGATGACACTGCCCTTTTTACGCAGCAGGCGGCTCTGTGCTTCTTTTTCCTGCATCAGGACGTGGTTCAGAAAAAGAACCAGCTTCTGCTGGCCTTCATCAACAAACCAGGCGGGTGGCTGAAAGCGGCTGGCGAAGGATTGCAGAAAAGAAAAAGGGGACGTGTTATTCATACGTCCCCGATTTTGCAGCATAAACATGGCCCCCACGGTCGCTGACTTCGTGTAGCTCCCTGCCCCCGAGGGGGCCGCTGCGCCTGCGGCCCCTGCTTGAAAAGGCAGGGGCCTCTGGTTCGCGCTTATTGAAGAGCTTGGACGCCTGCCACCAACCAACCGCCACCGCTGCGCGGCTTGGTCATGTTCCAGACTTCGCGGAACGGGCTGGCGCCGGCCGAGGCGTCTTCGCGGATCATGCCGGAGAACTCGACGCTGGCCATGTACACATCGCTGAGCTCTTCAATGCCCAGCAGCTTGGCGTCCAGCATCACGACATCGGTCTTGTTGGCCACGCCACCGGTGTGCGACTCGCGATCCGCCAGCTGGGCCTTGATCTGCTCAAGCATGTCATCGGTCATCATGGCGCGCAGGCTGTTGACGTCAGAATGGTCCCAGGCATCCTGCAAGGTCACAAAATTGGCCTTGCAGGCCTTGAGGAAACCTTCGGCATCAAAACCGTCTGGCACGCCCCAGGCTTGCGAGCCGGTCAACGCAGAGCCAATCATGGAACCTCCGGTCGCTGCGGCGCCCACCTTGCCGGCCTCAAAAGCCATGCTGTTTCGCTCCCAGGGCCGGGCCGAGGCGTCGTTGCCGACGTTTTCAGGGCTGTAGTTGCGCGGCGTGCTGGCGTTGCCCGCCCCCTGCATCGCATAGGGAGTTTGCTGTGCGGCGCCGCCCTTGAGCCGGCGCATGATGAAACCCACCACGACCATCACCACCAGGGCCAGCAAGGCAAACATGATGATTTGACCGAAAGCACCGCCCAGACCCAGCGAAGAAGCCAGCCAGGCCAGGCCCAGGCCGGCAGCCAGACCGCCCAGCATGGCGCCCCACGGACGCTTGGGCGCCTGTGCGGCAGGGGCTGCGGGCGCTTGCGCCGGCGGCGTTGCCTGACGCTGCGTCACATTGGACGACTGGCGGCCGACAGAGCCCCCACCGCCCATGCGTTTGGCTTCTGCGGGCGAATAGGCCAACAGCATGGTGGCGGCCAGCACAGCCGCGAGAATTGCAGACCAGAATTTCATAACGTCTCCTCTAATGGGTTTCTCAACACTTGATTCCAACATGTAATGCCACGACGCCGCCGGTCAGGTTGTGATAGTCCACATGACCGAAACCACCTTTGTGCATCAGGGCCTTTAGCTCGTTCTGGTCCGGATGCATGCGAATCGACTCTGCCAGGTAGCGGTAACTGGCGTCGTCATTGGCCACCAGCTTGCCCAGCTTGGGCAGGACATTGAAGGAATACCAGTCGTAGATTTTTGTCAGTGGCTTGGCAATTTTTGAAAATTCCAGCACCAGCAGCTTGCCGCCGGGTTTGAGCACACGACTCATTTCCTGAAGCGCCTGGTCTTTGTGCGTCATGTTGCGCAGCCCAAAAGCCACTGTCACCAGGTCAAAACTGGCGTCCGCAAACGGCAGGTGCTCGGCATCACAAACGGTGGTCGGCAGGACTTTGCCGGCGTCGAGCATGCGGTTGCGGCCTTCGCGCAGCATGGCTTCGTTGATGTCGGTATGTACCACGCAGCCCGTGGGACCCACTTTGGGCGCAAAGGCCAGGGCCAGGTCCCCGGTACCTCCGGCAATGTCGAGAACCATCTGACCTTGCCTGACATCGGCGACCATCACCGCATAAGCCTTCCAGGCGCGGTGCAAGCCCATGGACATGAGGTCATTCATCACATCGTACTTGGGCGCCACGGAATCGAACACGCTGCGCACGCGGCTGGCCTTCTCAGCCTCGTCAACCGATTCAAATCCGAAGTGGGTACTGCTCATGATCCTATGCTAGGGGCGAAAGCCCGCAATTCAAGCGACAACCCTGCCTGCGTCGGGGCATTGGCCGGGATTTAGGTCGAAAAAACAACACTCGCCAATGCGCGTCGCACGCAGCCAGCTATGAAATCAATAGCGCCTGCAATAGCACTTCGGGTTGGCGGTACGGGCCGCGCGGCAAAAGCGGCTTCAATGGCTGGCGCAGCCATGGCCGCCCGCCACCACCATGGGCGCGTCGCGCTGCATGCCAGCGGCTTGCAGGCGCTGCAGATAGTCGGCCCACAAACGCGCCTGCTCCGACCCCAGAAAGTACAGGTAGTCCCAGGAAAAAATGCCGCTTTCGTGGCCATCCGAAAAAACCGGCTTGACCGCGTAGTTGCCAATCGGCTCCAGCTCAATCACCCCGACCTCGCGCTTGCCGGTCTGCAGCACTTCCTGCCCCGGGCCGTGGCCCTGGACTTCGGCCGATGGCGAATACACCCGCATCAGCTCGAACGGGATCTTGAACCCGGCACCATCTGAAAACGAAATTTCAAGGACACGCGACTGGGCGTGCACCGTCAATGCCGTCGGGGTGGGAGTTTCGGGTTGCAGGCCTGCCATGGTGAATATTTTCTTTTCAGCGAATCAGACCAGCACGCGCTCGATGCCGCCATTGTTGGCCGCATCCACATACGTCGGCAACCACTCTTTGCCCAGAATCTGGTTGGCCATTTCGACCACGATGTAGTCGGCTTCCAGCAAGCCGGTTTTCAGGTCGTCCTCATAACGGCTTAAACCCATCAGGCAACTGGGGCAGGACGTCAGGATCTTGATGTTTTGTTTGGGTGTTGCCGCGCCGGTCTCACGCAAGCTGGCCTCGCCTTTGCGGATTTCTTCTTCCTTGCGAAAACGGATCTGTGTGGACACGTCGGGGCGCGAGGTGGCCAGGCCACCGCTCTCCCCACAGCAGCGTTTGCTTTCCAGCACCTGGTCGCCCACCAGCGCCTTGACGGTTTTCATGGGCGCCTGGAGCTTCATCGGGCTGTGGCAGGGATCGTGGTACAGATAACCGCCGCCCGCAGCAGCGCCCAGGGTGATGTTTTTTTCCAGCAGGTACTCGTGGATGTCGATGATGCGGCAACCGGGAAATATCTTGTCAAACTCATAGCCCTGCAACTGGTCGTAACAGGTACCGCAGCTGACCACCACGGTCTTGATGTCCATGTAGTTCAGGGTGTTGGCCATGCGGTGAAATAACACGCGGTTGTCGGTGATGATTTTCTCGGCCTTGTCAAACTGACCGCTGCCGCGCTGCGGGTAACCACAGCACAGGTAACCCGGCGGCAGCACAGTCTGCACGCCCGCATGCCATAGCATGGCCTGCGTCGCCAGGCCCACCTGGCTGAACAGCCGCTCGGAACCGCAACCCGGGAAGTAGAAAACCGCCTCGGTCTCTGCGGTGGTGGTTTTCGGGTTGCGAATGATCGGGACGTAGTCCTTGTCTTCAATGTCCAGCAAGGCGCGCGCCGTCTTCTTGGGCAGGTTGCCGGGCATTTTCTTGTTGATGAAGTGGATGACCTGCTCTTTGATGGGCGCGGTGCCGACTGTGGCGGGCGGCGCCTGCGTCTGTTTGCGCGTCAACACCTTCAGCAGGTCATTGGCCAGGCGCTGGGCCTTGAAACTGATGCCCGTCAGCGCATGCGCTACCTGAATCGCCTGCGGATTGGCCGTACCAATAAACCAGGACTGAAAGGCAGCGGCCGGCCGGAAGCTCTTTTTGCCCATCTTGCGCAGCAGGTTGCGCATGTTCATGGAGACATCGCCGAAGTCGATATCCACCGGACATGGGCTCAGGCACTTGTGGCAGACGGTGCAATGGTCGGCCACGTCCTCAAACTCTTCCCAGTGCTTGATGCTGATGCCGCGGCGGGTCTGCTCTTCATACAGAAACGCCTCCACCAGCAGCGAAGTCGCCAGAATCTTGTTGCGCGGGCTGTACAGCAGGTTGGCGCGCGGCACATGGGTGGCACACACTGGTTTGCACTTGCCGCAGCGCAGGCAGTCTTTCACGCTGTCGGCAATCGCGCCTATGTCGGACTGCTGCATGATCAGCGACTCATGGCCCATCAGGCCGAAGCTGGGCGTGTAGGCGTTGGTCAAATCAGCGAACAAGCTTTCGTCCGCGCTGTTTTTAGAGGTCTTTTTGGCCTCCAGCCCTTGGCTGGCATGCGCAGGCAGCTCCTGATTTCGTAGCAATTTGCCCTTGTTGAAACGCCCCTCAGGATCGACCCGGGTCTTGTAGTCGGCAAAAGGCTGCAGTTCGGCGTCGGTCAAAAACTCCAGCTTGGTGATGCCAATGCCGTGCTCGCCAGAGATCACGCCGCCCAAGGAGCGCGCCAGCACCATGATGCGGGCGACCGCCTGGTGCGCGGTTTGCAGCATGTCGTAATCGTCGCTGTTGACCGGCAGGTTGGTGTGCACATTGCCGTCGCCCGCGTGCATGTGCAGCGCCGCCCAGACGCGGCCCTTGAGCACCTGCTTGTGGATGGTATTGCAATGCTCCAGGATGGGCACAAAGGCCCCGCCCGAGAAAATTGCCTGCAAGGGGCCGCGCAACTGGGCTTTCCAGCTGGCCCGCAGTGAGTGGTCCTGCAACTGCACAAACAGGCTGTCCACATCGCGCAGCCAGCCGGCCCACAGGGCGCGAACCTCTCGGATCAGCGCCACCGCCTGGCTGACACGGTCTTCCAGCAGTTCAGCCGAAGGTATCTCGCCCGCGTCGTCGGACTTGCCCAGAGGCAGATTTCCCTTGAGGAAAAAGGTCTCCAACGCGTCGCACAAGCTGATCTTGTTGGCCAGGCTGAGCTCGATGTTGATGCGCTCAATGCCGTCGGTGTACTCGGCCATGCGCGGCAGGGGAATCACCACATCTTCATTGATCTTGAAGGCGTTGGTATGCCGCGATATCGCCGCCGTGCGTTTGCGGTCCAGCCAGAATTTCTTGCGCGCATCGGGGCTGATGGCCACAAAACCCTCGCCCTGGCGCGAATTGGCAATACGCACCACCTCAGAGGTGGCTCTGGCCACCACATCGGCATCGTCACCGGCAATGTCGCCAAACAGCACCATCTTCGGCAAACCACCGTGTTTTTTGGACTTGGTCGCGTAGCCAACCGCTTTCAGGTAACGGTCATCCAGGTGCTCCAGGCCTGCCAGGATGGCGCCGCCGCGCTTTTGCTCGGCGAACATGAAGTCCTTGATCTCGACGATGCTGGGCACCGCATCCCGGGCATTGCCAAAAAACTCCAGGCAGACGGTGCGGGTGTGCGCCGGCATGCGGTGCACAATCCAGCGCGCGCTGGTGATCAGGCCGTCGCAGCCCTCTTTCTGGATGCCGGGCAGGCCGCTGAGGAATTTGTCGGTCACGTCCTTGCCCAGACCCTCCTTGCGGAAAGTGTTGCCGGCAATGTCCAGCCGCTCGGTGCGCAGGTGCGTCTTGCCATCGGCTTCAAAATATTTCAGCTCGAAGCTGGCCATCGCGGCGTCATGGATCTTGCCGAGGTTGTGGTCCAGGCGCGTGACTTCCAGCCACTGCGCCTCAGGCGTGACCATGCGCCAGGACGCCAGGTTGTCCAGGGCCGTGCCCCAGAGCACGGCCTTTTTGCCACCGGCGTTCATGGCGATATTGCCGCCTATGCACGATGCTTCGGCAGAGGTCGGATCGACCGCAAATACAAAGCCGCCGCGCTCGGCAGCATCGGCCACCCGCTGCGTGACCACGCCCGCTTCGGTCCACACGGTAGCCACAGGCTGGTCCAGGCCAGGCAGCGTGACCATCTCGACTTCGGTCATGGCCTCCAGCTTTTCGGTGTTGATGACCGCCGACTTCCAGCTCAGCGGTATCGCGCCGCCGGTGTAGCCGGTGCCGCCGCCGCGCGGGATGATGGTCAATCCCAGTTCAATACAGGCTTTGACCAGTCCGGCCATCTCCACTTCGGTGTCGGGCGTAAGTACCACAAACGGGTATTCGACACGCCAATCGGTCGCATCGGTCACATGCGAGACACGGGACAAGCCGTCAAACTTGATGTTGTCCTTGAGCGTGAACTTGCCCAGCTTGCGCGCCGCCAGGCGCCGCAGGTCGTACATGTTCTCAAATGAAGTTGCAAAACTGCTGACAGCGGCGCGGGCGGATTTCAGCAGTTCGCCAACTATGGCGTCGCGCTGCGCATCGGCCTCTGGCGTACGACGTTTTTCTACCTCCCCCAACCGGTGCTGCAGGGCATCGACCAGCATCTTGCGGCGCTTCGGGTTGTCCAGCAGGTCGTCCTGCAGATAGGGGTTGCGCTGCACCACCCAGATGTCTCCGAGCACCTCGTACAACATGCGGGCCGAGCGGCCGGTGCGGCGCTCGTCGCGCAGCAGGTTCAGCAGGTCCCAGGCACGTGCGCCCAGCAGCCGGATGACCACCTCCCGGTCGGAAAACGAGGTGTAGTTATACGGAATCTCGCGAATGCGGGCTTCGTCGGCTTTGGCCCCGCCGGCGAAAGCGTTGAGTTCTTGAAGGGGAGTAGGAGCGTTCATCGTGGGAAATCGCCTGCTGCAGACCTGCATACGGCGCTGAGGCCCTTATGTTACCGCAGTGCAACACGTGTCCCGGCAGTCACAGTACACCTCGTGGAAACCCGCTTGCGAAGACGTGACCAGATGGCTTAAATCGAACTGTCACAAATCATTTTTAGACTTGACGGTCACGGTTTGACGATTTCGTCCCTCCGTCCGTTTTCCTTCGTTTTATTCAGGAGTTGTAATGAAAAAGAGCTTGACTGCTATCACCCTGGCGGCCTGTGCACTTGTAGTGCCCCTTTCCAGCCACGCGCAGACCGAAATCCAGTGGTGGCACTCGATGGGCGGCGCCCTCGGCGAGTGGGTCAATGACCTGGCCAAGGACTTCAACGCCACCCAGAAAGACTACAAGGTGGTTCCCACATTCAAGGGCAGCTACGATGAGTCCATGACCGCTGCCATCGCCGCTTTTCGCTCCGGCAATGCGCCGCATATCCTTCAGGTGTTTGAGGTGGGTACCGCCACCATGATGGCATCGAAAAGCGCCATCGTGCCAGTCGGCGAAGTGATGAAGAAAGCTGGCGTGACCTTCGACTCGAACGACTATGTGCCGGCAGTTGCCGGTTATTACACGGCACCCAACGGGCAAATGCTGAGCTTTCCGTTCAACAGCTCGACCACCGTGTTTCACTACAACAAGGATGCGCTGAAAGCGGCGGGCGTGGACAACGTGCCGACCACCTGGCCGGAAGTCGCCCTGGCAGCGGCCAAGCTCAAAGCCAATGGTCACAAATGCCCGTTCACCACCAGCTGGGTCAGCTGGACACAGCTGGAAAGTTTTTCGGCCTGGCACAACGTCGAGTTTGCGAGCAAGGGCAACGGCATGAAAGGCCTGGACACACGCCTGACCTTCAACACACCGCTGCATGTGCGCCACATTGAAAACCTGGCCAACATGTCCAAGCAGGGACTGTTTGTATACAAAGGCCGCGGCAACGCCGCTGATGCAACCTTTGTGTCGGGCGAATGCGCCATGACCACGGGATCGTCGGCCCTGTACGGCAATATCAAGCGCAACGCGAAGTTCGCCTCCGGCATTGGCGCCCTGCCCTATTACCCGGACGTCCCCGGCGCGCCCCAAAACACCGTGATTGGTGGTGCCAGCCTGTGGGTCATGTCGGGCAAAAAGGCCGACGAGTACAAAGGGGTAGCCCAGTTCTTTGCGCACCTGTCCAAGGCCGACGAAGCGGCCAAAAGCCATCAGCGCACCGGCTACCTGCCCCTGACCAAGGCATCGTATGAGCTGACCGAGAAGTCCAACTTCTACAAGCAGAACCCTGGCACCGATGTGTCTGTAACCCAGATGATCCGCAAAACCACCGACAAGTCGCGCGGTATTCGTCTGGGTAACTTTGTACAGATTCGCGCCATCAACGACGAAGAACTGGAACAGGTCTGGGCTGGCAAGAAGTCAGCCAAAGACGCGCTGGACACCGCCGTCAAACGCGGCAATGAGCAGTTGGAGCGTTTCCAGAAAGCCAACAAAGGCTGAACGGCCTTTCTATCGAGTCAAATAGCGCTCAAGCCCAATTGGAATGGGCTTGAGCAGCTATTTAATTCATAGCGACTTTATTTTTCTTCCGCTTGTGTCGTTGAATCAAAAGTAGAAATACATTGGAAAAAAGAGTCCTGTTCAAATCGCCCTGGCTGCCGTGGGTGCTGGTAGCGCCGCAGATGCTGATCGTGCTGGTCTTCTTCTTCTGGCCCGCCAGCCAGGCCGTGTACCAAAGCGTGCTGACCGAGGATGCGTTCGGCACTTCCAGCGAGTTTGTCGGCCTGCTGAACTTTGAACGGCTGTGGAACGACAGCACCTACCTGGAGTCGTTCAAAACCACTGCGCTTTTTTCAGTGCTGGTGGCCGGTTGCGGGCTGGCGATTGCGTTGTCGCTGGCGGTCATGGCCAACGGCGTGATTCGTGCTGCAGCGACTTACAAGACCCTGCTGATCTGGCCTTACGCGGTCGCGCCTGTCGTTGCGGGTGTGCTGTGGGTGTTCATGTTTTCCTCGCCGATGGGTGTGATTTCGTTTGCACTGCAGTCCGTTGGCGTGGAGTGGAACCACTTGCTCAACGCCAACCACGCGATGACACTGATCGTGGTGGCGGCGGTCTGGAAGCAGATTTCGTACAACTTCCTGTTTTTTCTGGCGGGTTTGCAGTCGATTCCCAAATCGCTGCTGGAAGCCGCCGCGATTGATGGCGCGTCGCCCACCCGGCGCTTCTGGACCATTGTTTTCCCGCTGCTGTCGCCGACCACCTTTTTCCTGCTGGTGATCAACGTGATTTATGCGTTTTTCGACACCTTCGGCATTGTGGACGCCGCCACCCAGGGCGGGCCCGGCAAGGACACCGCCATTCTGGTTTACAAGGTGTACTTTGATGGCTTCAAGGCCATGGACATCGGTGGCTCGGCGGCCCAGTCGGTGGTGCTGATGGTGATTGTGATTGCGCTGACGGTTTTGCAGTTTCGTTTTATCGAGAAAAAAGTGAACTACTGATGGTCACCGCATGATAGAACGCCGCCCCATCGCCAATTTTTTCTCGCACGCCGTGCTGATTCTCGGCGTGGCCATCGTCGCCTTTCCGCTGTACCTGGCGTTTATCGCCTCAACGCAGTCTCAAGAACAAATTGCAGCATCGAATCCGCTGTCATTGATTCCCGGCACCAACTTTCTCGAAACCTACCGCATTGCGCTGTTCGGGGGAGAAAACAGTCGGGGCGGCACCTTTCCGCCCGCTCTGCCGATGATGTGGGTCAGCCTTGTCTCCGCAGTCATCATTGCAGTTGGAAAAATCGCGATTTCCCTGTTGTCGGCATTTGCGATTGTCTACTTTCGCTTTCCCGCCAAGGGCATCGTGTTCTGGATGATTTTTGTCACGCTCATGCTGCCGGTCGAGGTGCGCATTGGCCCGACTTATGCCGTGGTGTCTGACCTGGGCATGCTCAACAGCTACGCGGGCCTGACCATCCCGCTGATTGCTTCCGCCACCGCCACATTCCTGTTTCGCCAGTTCTTTTTGACCGTGCCGGACGAACTGGTCGAGGCGGCCCGAATGGACGGCGCCAGCCCGATGCGGTTTTTTTGGGACATTCTGCTGCCGCTGTCGAAAACCTCGATTGCTGCGCTGTTTGTTATCCAGTTCATTTACGGCTGGAACCAGTATCTGTGGCCCTTGCTGGTCACGACCAACGAAAACATGTACCCGGTGGTGCTGGGCATCAAGCGCTTGATTGCGGGTGAGGCCTACACCGAGTGGAATGTGGTCATGGCCACCGCCATTTTGGCGATGCTGCCGCCTGCGCTGGTGGTGATACTGATGCAAAAGTGGTTTGTCAAAGGCCTTGTGGACACTGAAAAATAAAGTAATGGCTTCAATCAACCTCAACAACGTCACCAAGAGCTACGGCCATGGTGCCAAAGCCCTGCAAGTCATTCATGGCGTCACCGCCGCCATTGCAGACCATGAATTCATCGTCATCGTCGGGCCGTCGGGCTGCGGCAAATCGACGCTGCTGCGCATGGTGGCGGGCCTCGAAGAAATCAGCGGTGGCGAGATCAGCATTGGCGCGCGGGTCGTCAACCAGCTGGAGCCGGCCGAGCGCGACATCGCCATGGTGTTTCAGAATTACGCGCTATACCCGCACATGAGCGTGTTTGACAACATGGCCTACGGCCTGAAGATCAAAAAAGTGCCGGTGGAAGAAATCAGGCAGCGCGTAGACAAAGCCGCCGGAATTCTGGAGTTGGGCAAATACCTGGAGCGCAAACCGCGTGAACTGTCGGGCGGCCAGCGTCAGCGCGTGGCCATGGGCCGCGCCATCGTGCGCCAGCCGCAGGTGTTTTTGTTCGACGAGCCGCTGTCCAACCTGGATGCCAAGCTGCGCGTGCAAACCCGGCTGGAGATCCAGAAGCTGCACCGCGAACTTGGCATCACGTCCCTGTTTGTCACCCATGACCAGGTTGAAGCCATGACGCTGGCGCAACGCATGATGGTCATGAACGCCGGGCGCATGGAACAGTTTGGCACGCCGGCAGAGGTGTACAACCGGCCCGCAACAACATTTGTGGCGAGCTTCATGGGCTCACCGCCCATGAACTTGATTCGGCAGGGGCCCAACGCCGACTTCGGCGGCACGCCGGGCGCCATCATGGGGATTCGCCCGGAACACCTGCAGATCGCCGCATCGGGCTGGCAGGTACAGGTTGAAACCGTGGAAATGCTGGGTGCCGAACGGCTGGTGTATTGCAGGCTGGGTGACGAACCCCTGATCGTGCGCACCGACGAAAGTGACGCCTGCCCCGCCCTGGGCGCCACCATCCACGTCACGCCACGGCCTGAGCGCATGCACTGGTTTGACGCAAGCAGCGGCATGCGGCTGTAGGCCTGCGTTGCCCCCGCGCACCGCACCGACTGAAACCATGACACTCGCCCAATGGCCCTATCCGCGCTGGATTGCGCACCGGGGGGCTGGCAAGCTGGCCCCTGAGAACACACTGGCGGCTTTTCGCCTGGGCGCGACGCACGGCTACCGCATGTTCGAGTGCGACGTGAAACTAAGTGCCGATGGTGTGCCTTTTCTGCTCCACGACGCAACGCTGGAACGCACCACCAGTGGTCAAGGCATCGGGGGTGACCTGCCCTGGCAAACGCTGTCGCAGCTCGACGCAGGCAGCTGGCATTCACGCAGCTGCGCCGGGGAGCCACTCGCCAGCCTGGGCAACGTCGCCCGCTTTTGCCAGCGCAATGGTTACCACCTGAACATCGAGATCAAACCCACGCCAGGCGCAGAGGCGGTGACCGGCACCGCCGTTGCCAACGCCGCCGCGCGCCTTTGGGAACACGCCGCGGTGCCCCCGCTGTTGACCTCTTTTCGGCCTGAATCGCTGCAAGCGGCCCAGGCGGCACAACCACAATTGCCACGGGGTTTGCTGCTCGACAGTCTTTGGACGGGCTGGCTGGAGACGGCGCTGACCCTCGATTGCGTGGCCGTGGTGTGCAACCACGCCCTGTGGGACAGCTCCAGCGTGTTACAGGCCCAAAGTGCCGGCTTTCGTTGTCTGGCTTACACCGCCAATGACGAATGGGCGGCAGAGCGGCTGTGGGATCTGGGCGTGGACGGCATCATCACCGACCGGGTTGATATGTTTTCGCCCGACGCCTGAGACCGCTTTCATCTGGCTCAGCGCCGCCAGCCACGCAATACAAACCACTGACAGGTCGCCGCGCCCAGTGCCATCAGCGCATAACTGGCCATCTTGCCGTCGCGGCCAAAAACCACCAGTCCAACCAGCAACAGCAACAAGCCCGCTACAAAAATAATAGCTGTTTGCGCAAGCACGGAAAGGGCTAGCGGCTTTTTTGATCCAAAGAATCGGGGAGCTGCCCGGCTCGCCAGCACCAGCAGCAAGGCCACAAAAGCGGCTGGTGCCATGAAATTGAGCCACTGGTTGGCCAGATTGAGTGCTGTCATGCGGCGTGTGATTGAAGGAAAAAAGGCTCTGCCCTGACGTCGGCAGCACCGCGGCACTTGTCCCGCATCAAGGAGATTGCGTCCATGCCGGAGCCTGAGACCCTCTTCAATTTTATAATCAGCGAATGTCAGTCTGGGCCTTGGGCATCAACCATACCACCGCACCGCTCGATTTACGCGGGCGGTTTGCGTTCGCCATCGACCAGATCGAGCCAACCCTGAAGGGTTTGCGCGAGTCGCTGGCACGTCAGCCCGAAGCCACCCTGCTGTCTACCTGCAACCGGACCGAAATTTACTGCGCCAGTGACCGGTCAGACCTGGACCACACGCTGGAGTGGCTGGCCCACCGCGGCGGCGTGTCGCCGGCGCTATTGCGATCACATGCCTACGCCCTGGAAGGCGGGCAGGCCGCGCGCCACGCCTTCCGCGTCGCCAGCGGGCTCGATTCCATGGTCTTGGGTGAGCCGCAAATCCTCGGCCAGATGAAGGACGCGGTGCGTGCGGCGGAAGACGCAGGCGCCATGGGAAGCACGCTGCATCAGCTGTTCCAGCGCTCTTTTGCGGTGGCCAAGGAAGTGCGCAGCAGCACCGAGATAGGCGCGCACAGCATCAGCATGGCGGCAGCGTCCGTCCGGCTGGCCGGACAGCTGTTTGAGGATCTCAGCGATATCAAGGTGCTCTTTGTGGGCGCAGGCGAGATGATCGACCTCGCCGCAACCCACTTTGCCGCCAAACACCCCAGATCCATGACGGTGGCCAACCGCACGCTTGAACGCGGGGAAAAACTCGCCAGCCGCTTCGGTGCCGAAGTGATGCGACTGGCGGATTTGCCCAGCCGCCTGCACGAGTTCGATGCCGTCATCAGCTGCACCGCCAGCACGCTGCCCATCATCGGCCTGGGCGCGGTTGAGCGCGCCGTCAAGCTGCGCAAGCACCGCCCCATGTTCATGGTGGACCTGGCCGTGCCGCGCGACATCGAACCCGAGGTCAAGGCCCTGCCCGATATCTACCTTTACACCGTCGATGACCTGGCCCATGTGGTGCAGACCGGCAAGGACAGCCGGCAGGCGGCGGTGGCGCAGGCCGAGGTCATCATCGACGCCGGTGTGCAGAACTTCATGCACTGGCTGGGCCAGCGCCACACGGTGCCGCTGATCCAGCAGCTCAATGCACAGACCGACGAGTGGCGCAGCGCCGAGATCATGCGCGCCAAAAAGCTGCTGGCAAAAGGAGAGTCGGTCGATACCGTGCTGGAAGCACTGTCGCGCGGCCTGACCCAGAAAATGCTGCACGGCGCCCTGGCCGAGTTACATGCCGGCGACGCGGAAAGCCGCGAAGCCACCGCGCAGACCGTGTCCCGGTTGTTTTTACGCGGCAACCTGGCCAGACCGGACAAAGAGCGTTAGCGGCGCTGGCGCCGCCTGAGCGTCAGGCTGATGGCAACCGCAGTGCCGGCCCAGGCTGGACTTTGTCTCCCTCGTTTTGCCTTCGGGCGTTCTCTCCCATGAAACCTTTTCTCCGTCAGACCCTGGACCGCCAGATTTTCCGTCTGCATGAACTCGACGCGCTGCTGTCGGCCAGCGACGTGGTCAGCAACATGGACCGCTTCCGCAGCCTGACGCGCGAGCATGCCGAGCTCAGCATCGTGGTGGGCCAGTACCAGCGCATGACGGCGCGCGAGGCCGATCTGGCCGGCGCGCAGGCGATGCTGGCCGAGGCGAAGGACGACCCGGAAATAGCGGCCATGGCAGAAGAGGAAATCAGCGCCGCGCAGGCCGACATCGCCAGCCTGGACGCGGACCTGCAGCTGATGCTGATCCCCAAGGATCCAGACGACGCGCGCCCGGCTTTTATCGAAATTCGCGCCGGCACCGGCGGCGACGAGTCGGCGCTGTTCGCTGGCGACCTGTTTCGCATGTACACACGTTTTGCCGAGCGCAAGCGCTGGGCGGTGGAGATCGTCAGCGAGTCTTCCAGTGAACTCGGCGGCTACAAGGAGGTGGTGATCCGCGTCGACGGTGCGACCGATCCCATGGGCGTGGGTGTCTACGGCAAGTTGCGTTTTGAATCGGGCGGCCACCGGGTGCAACGCGTGCCGGTCACGGAAACCCAGGGCCGCATCCACACCAGTGCCTGCACGGTGGCGGTGTTGCCCGAGCCGGACGAGGCAGTGGCGATCCAGATCAACCCGTCCGACCTGCGCATCGACACCTACCGCGCCAGCGGCGCGGGTGGCCAGCACATCAACAAGACCGATTCGGCCGTGCGTATCACCCATCTGCCCACCGGCATCGTCGCCGAATGCCAGGAGGGCCGCAGCCAGCACGGCAACAAGGCCCAAGCCATGAAAGTGCTGACCGCACGCATCCATGAAAAAGACCGCTCGGAGCGCGCCGCCAAGGACGCCGCCATGCGCAAGGGCCTGATTGGAAGTGGCGACAGAAGCGACCGGATACGGACCTACAACTTTCCGCAGGGGCGTCTGACCGACCACCGCATCAACCTGACCCTGTACAAGCTGCTGGCCATCATGGAAGGTGACATGGACGATGTGGTCACCGCGCTGCAGGTGGCGCGTGGCGCCGAACTGCTGGCGGAGCTGGAAACGGCCTCCAGCAGCTGAATTGTCCAGAATCACAGATGAAATCGGCTTTCAGCCCTTATGCAGATTGCGCAAGTAGCTCCTTTTTTAATAGCAAATTATGGACAGGGTGTTGGTCTTGAATGGGTTGACCTGCGGCCAGGCGCTGGCCACCGCGCAGGGCCTTGGCCTGGAGCGGCTGGACGCCCAGCTGCTGCTGCTGCATGCCTTGGGCAAACCGGATACCGATCGGGCCTGGTTGCTGGCACACGACACCGACAGCCTGGCCGCCGCAACGTGGCAGCACTTTCATGCGCTGAGCCAGCGACGCGCCAGCGGTGAGCCACTGGCCTACCTCACCGAAGGCAAGGAATTTTTTGGCCTGCCATTACACGTCGATGCGCGTGTGCTGGTGCCGCGTCCGGACACGGAAACCTTGGTGGAATGGGCACTGGACCGGCTCGCGCGCTCTGGCATGCCACCAGCACCCCAGGTGCTGGACCTGGGCACCGGCAGCGGCGCGATTGCGCTGGCGCTGAAAAAAACCGCGCCAGGACTGGATATGACGGCGGTGGATGCCAGTGAGCAGGCCCTGGCGGTGGCCCGCAGCAACGCGGCCCGTCATGGCCTGGCCGTGTCTTTCATCGAGGGCAGCTGGTTCGACAAAGTTGGTGGTCACTTTCACCTGATCGTCAGCAATCCGCCCTATGTGGCGCAGGCCGATCCGCATTTGGCAGCTTTGCGGCATGAGCCCCTGCAGGCCTTGAGCGCCGGGCCGGACGGACTGGACGACATCCGCCAGATCATCACCCAGTCCCCCAGCCACCTGCACCCCCAAGGCTGGCTGTTGCTGGAGCATGGCTACGACCAGGCGGCTGAGGTGTGCAATCTTTTGAGGCAGCACGGTTTTACCGAGGTTCAAAGCCGCGCCGATCTGGCCGGCGTGCTGCGCTGCAGCGGCGGGTGCTGGCAGGGGCTTGGCGGCGCAGGTATAAAAACAGCGGGATAATCCTGTATTGATAAAACGGCGTCAAGCGCCATTTGCTGAACAACATACGCAAGGACCACACATGAACGATACCCAGCAACGTATTGACCAGATCGTCAAATCCAGCGAGGTCGTCCTTTTCATGAAGGGGACAGCCCAATTTCCGATGTGCGGCTTTTCCGGCCGCGCGATTCAGGTGCTCAAAGCCTGCGGCGTGAACAAACCAGCCACCGTGAACGTTCTGGAAGACGAGGAAATCCGCCACGGCATCAAGGAATACAGCAACTGGCCCACCATTCCGCAGCTGTACGTCAAAGGCGAGTTTGTCGGCGGCTCGGACATCATGATGGAGATGTACCAGAACGGCGAACTGCAGCAGGTGCTGGGCACGCCGGAAGCCTGAGCGGGTCCGCCCCGGACCCCGCAACTGTCAGCCGGTGTGGCCCTGGCAGGCACCGGCGTTGACAGCCCCCTTGCACTCACGCTTCAGGCGCGTGGCGCGCTCTTTGGCACTCTCCTGGGAGCCGGGTACAAATTTGACTTTCCCGGGCGGCGCTTTTTTGGCGCTTGAGGCCGTTGCCGCTTTCTTGTCTTTCTTGCTGTCGGCATGCGCGCCTGTGGCGCCAAGCCCCAGTGACAAGACCAGCGCCAGCACAGCGAGCGCCGACCCTGCAAGTGAAGATTGCTTCGTTGTCATGTTGGTCCCTCCACACTGATTGGCCGTCGTGAACGCATGTTCCCGGTCAGCGCATGCAATTATTGCAGCCTGGCGTCGCCATACACCTGGTCATCAGGCGGCGCATCAGCCGGCATGCGAAAGCCTTCACTGGCCCAAGCACCCAGATCCACGTTTTTGCAACGCTCGCTGCAAAAAGGCCGGTAGAGGTTTTCCGACGCATACACGCTGGAGCCGCCACAGGTGGGGCAGACCACCGTTCTGGGGCTTGGCATATCCGCGTTCATTGTGGCGATTCCAGCAAAAAAATCCCTGTGGCCGCGATGTCAGGAACAAAGAGTTAACTCAAAGGCCGCATCGTCGACCGATGGGTGCAGCCGGTCGTCATTTTCCAGCCGCATGAGGCGGACCGAAGCAATCAGGCGGTTGCCACTGATCTCGGGAATCAAACCCAGCGCCGGATCAATCCGCAGACGCAGCAGGTGGAAAGTCCGCCCCTGCGGCAGGGTTTGCTGGTATTGCCCGCCAGCCGCAAGTACCTTCTGGGGCAAGCCGGAATCGCGCAGTAACTTGAGCAGCATGCGCACGGATTCCGCCAGTGGCACCAGGGGGGCAATCCAGCGCTGCAAATCCTGCTGGCGCACGTTCGCCTCAAAGTGCTGCCACGCAAAGTAGGCTGGCAAATCGAACTCGCAGGTTCCACCGGGAATGCCAATGCGGCTGCGTATGCTCATCAGCCAGTCGTTCTCGGTCAGGGATTGCCCGGCTTTTCCAGGCAGACCGTTCAAACCGGCAAAACAGGCGTCCAGCTGGCCGGTCACTTCGTCCAGCACCGCCTCGGAAATCGCCGGGTTGCCGCGGTAGCCATTGAGGATGTGTTTTTGCCGGTCGAGGTCTTTGAGTACATCGGTTTTCAGGTCAGCGCGGGCCGCGACATCCATCACTTCAAAGATCGTGGTGATGGCGAAATGGTGGTCCGTGGAGTGCTCGCGCAAAGCCAGTTCACCCAGCCGGTGGAACAAGTGCTCTAGGCGCAGATAGGTGCGTATGCGTTCGTTGAAGGGATACTCGTAAAGAATCACTGCGATATATCTTTTTCAGCGGATGGATAGTTTGCGCATCATAGCCCGAAGCGCAGGGCCAGTTGCCGCACCATCACCGCCAGCGCAGTCAGCGTAAGAGGCGCCTCGTTGTAGATGCAGACATCTGCCGCAGCCAGGCGCTGCTCCCGTGTCGCCTGAACGGCAAGTACTTGAAGAGCCGCCTCGCGGGCCCACGTGTTACGCGCCATGACGCGACTTACCTGGGTGTCCTCGCTGCAATCAACCACCAGCACCTGATCGAGCTGCTGGCGCCAACGGCCGGACTCCACCAGCAGCGGAATATCGAAAACAATACACGGGCTGGTGGCGCGGTCCGTCTGGCGGGCAGTTTCGGCAGCCACCAGCGGATGCACAATGGCTTCGAGTTTTTTTCTGGCACCCGGATCGGCAAACACCAGCTCACGCATCAGATCGCGGTCCAGTGCCCCCTCGGCATTGACAAAACGCTCCCCAAAGGATGCGGCAATCAGCGGCATGGCCGCTCCGCCTGGCGCGGTCAACCGGCGTGAAATGGCATCGGCATCCACCACCGCCGCGCCGCACTCGGCCAGCAATCCGGCCACCGTGGTTTTGCCACTGCCGATGCCCCCCGTCAGACCCACACGCAGCGCCATTTTTTTCAACTTACAGCCCGACAGCACGAAGTATGGATTGCGGACCGAACACCATGGCCGTCAGGCCAGCGCCAGCCAAAAAGGGACCAAAAGGCACGTAGCCCCCTTCGCGCAGACCGCTGGAAAATTTCATCGCAATACCCACGCCGGCACCAATCACAGAGGCCATCAGAATCATGGGCACCAGCGCGGGCCAGCCCATCCATGCGCCAAGCGCGGCAAAAAGCTTGAAGTCGCCGTACCCCATGCCCTCTTTGCCGGTCACCAGCTTGAAGGCCCAGTACACCAGCCAGAGTGACATGTAGCCCGCAACCGCACCCCACACGGCCTGGCCCAAGGACACCGCCGGGTTCCAGCCCAGGGCGGAAACGACCAGCCCGGCCCACAACAGCGGCAAGGTGATGTCGTCCGGCAAAAGGGTGGTGTCCCAGTCGATCAGTGCAAGCGCGAGCAAGGCGGCGGAAAATCCACACCAGGCCAGCCCGGTGGCGCTCAGCCCCCAGCGCCAGATGCAGAAGAAGAAAAGAGCGCCAGTGACCATCTCAACCACCGGATATCGCCAGCCGAACCTGGTGCCGCAGACGGAACACCGGCCTTTCAGGAAGAGGTAACTCAGGACCGGGATGTTTTCGTACCAGACGATCAGATGTCCGCAGCTTGAACAGCGTGAGCGGGGAACCATCAAATTGAATTTTTCGGCGGCTGGCGGCGCCTCACCAGCAAGCTCGGCGCATTCAGCGGCCCATTGCCGCTCCATCATTTTTGGCAAGCGGTAAATGACCACGTTCAGGAAGCTGCCGACCAGCAAGCCCAGCAGGGCAGCCAGCACAGCATCCAACTCGGCAGGCAACCCGGTCCATCCCCCAGTCATCAAACCACTTGGCCCATCTTGAAGATCGGCAAGTACATCGACACCACAATTCCGCCTATGAGGCCTCCCAGAAACACGATGATGATGGGCTCCATGAGACTGGAAAGGCCGGCCACCATCTCATCAACTTCGGCTTCATAAAAGTCGGCTGCCTTGCCGAGCATATGGTCCACTGAACCGGATTCCTCCCCAATCGCACACATCTGCAGCACCATCGTGGGAAACAGGTTCGCGTTGCCCATGGCCGCCGTGAGGCTGGTGCCAGTGGAGACTTCCTGCTGGATTTTCAGCGTGGCATCGGCGTACAGGGAGTTGCCCGACGCACCACCGACCGAGTCCAGCGCTTCGACCAGCGGCACGCCAGCGGCAAACATCGTGGACAGGGTGCGGGTCCAGCGTGCGATACACGATTTTTCAATCAGGGTACCAAAAATAGGAATTTTCAGCAGGACTCTGTCCATGAAACGCTGCATCTTTTCACTGCGCTGCCACGCTTGCATGAAAAAATACAAGCCGCCACCAATACCTCCGAAAATCAGCCACCAATAAGCCACAAAAAACTCGCTGATCGCCATGACAAACAAGGTAGGCGCCGGCAGATCAGCGCCAAATGAGGAGAAGACGCTCTTGAACGCCGGGATCACGAAAATCATGATCACTGCAACCACCACGCCAGCCACCACCACTACCGACGCCGGGTACATCAAGGCAGACTTGATCTTCGACTTGATGGCCTCGGTTTTTTCCATATAAACCGCGAGGCGGTCGAGCAAGGCCTCCAGAATACCCGCGGCCTCCCCGGCCTCCACCAGGTTGCAATACAGGGCGTTGAAGTACAGCGGGTATTTGCGGAAAGCGGCACTCAAAGAGGTGCCGGTTTCCACGTCGGTACGCACGTCGTTGAGCAACTTGGTCACACTGGCGTTGGGGTTGCCGCGACCGACGATATCGAAGGACTGGAGCAGCGGTACACCGGCCTTCATCATGGTCGCCAGCTGCCGGGTAAATATGGCGATGTCTTTGGGCTTGATGGACTTGCCCGAACGCATGCTGCGTTTTTTGATCTTGGTCGGAAGCACGCCCTGCCGGCGCAAAGCGGCTTTGACCTGGTTTTCTCCCACAGCCCGGGTTTCGCCACGAACCTGTTTGCCGTTGCGGTCCTTGCCCTCCCATTCGAAGACGAATTCCTTGATGCCGGATGTTGCGGTTGCCATATTGCCTTCTTCAAATGCTGATGGATCTGTATCTACATGTTGGTGCAGGCCAGGATTTCTTCAAGCGAAGTCATGCCCAGTTTGACCTTGTGCAAGCCGGCTCCGCGCAGGCTTTTGACGCCTTCCGTTTCTGCCTGCGCAGCGATCTCCAGCGCACTCCCGTCACGCAGGATGATGCGCTGGAGCTCCTCCGTGATAGGCATGACCTGGTAGATGCCAACCCGGCCTTTGTAGCCGTTGTTGCACATCGAGCACCCCACCGGACGGAAAGGTGTCCAGGAACCATCCACGTCTTCTTCCTTGAAACCGGCTTCGAGCAGGGTCTCGCGTGGAATGTCGGCGGGCGCCTTGCATGCGGGGCACAGGCGCCGGGCGAGCCGCTGGGCGGTGATCAGGATCACGCTGGAAGCGATGTTAAAAGGCGCAATGCCCATGTTGCGCAAACGGGTCAGGGTAGCCGGCGCATCGTTCGTGTGCAGAGTGGAAAGCACCAGGTGGCCGGTCTGGGCCGCCTTGATCGATATTTCTGCGGTCTCCAGGTCGCGGATTTCGCCGACCATGATGATGTCGGGGTCCTGCCGCAAAAAGGCTTTCAGGGCAACGGAAAATGTCAGGCCGGCCTTGTCGTTCATGCTGACCTGGTTGACGCCGGGCAAATTGATCTCGGCCGGGTCTTCCGCCGTCGAAATGTTGACGCCGGGTTTGTTCAGAATATTCAGGCAGGTGTAGAGAGACACGGTTTTGCCGGAGCCGGTAGGTCCTGTCACCAGCACCATGCCATAGGGGCGCTGGACCGCGTTGAGCAGACGTTCCTTTTCTACCGGCTCGTAACCCAGCGCATCAATGCCCAGCTTCGCACTGCTCGGGTCGAGGATCCGGATCACGATTTTTTCGCCAAACATCGTGGGCAGGGTGCTGACACGAAAATCGATCACGCGGTCCGGGCCGATTTTCAGCTTCATTTTTCCGTCTTGCGGCACCCGCTTTTCGGAAATATCCATCTTCGAGATGACCTTGATGCGCGACGCCAGCTTTTCCTTGATCGCCACCGGCGGCGACGCAATCTCGCGCAGCTCGCCGTCAACCCGGAACCGCACACGGTAGGTGTGCTCATAGGGCTCGAAGTGCAGGTCAGAGGCGCGCATGCTGAACGCATCCAGCAGCATCTTGTGCAGGAATTTGACGACCGGCGCGTCTTCCACCTCAGAAACGCCGGTGTCATTACTCTCCGTGCTTGCCGCTTCGGCCGTTGACTCGTCAAACTCAAAATCATCGCCAATGATGCTGTCCATTGCCTCCGAAGCAGTGGTAGCCGAAGCTTCCACCATCTTGGACAGTTTGTCGTACTCCGCGATGACCCAGTCGACACCCATCTGGGTGGAAAACTTGATCTTTTCAGCCGCCTCCTGATCCGAGGGGTCGGCGGTGGCCACAATCAAACGATTACTGCGTTTGCTCAGGACAACAATGCGGTAGGCTTGGCAGATTTTGGCATCCAGCAGCCCTTTGGGCAGGCGCTGGGTATCGATGGCCGAGAGATCCAGCAGAGGCGCCGCAAAAGCGGTGGACATGGTGTGTGCCAGATCCGAAGCAGAAACAGCGCCTGAGCCGGTGAGCTCGGCAATAAAGCTGGTACGCCCGCTCTGAGCTTTGCGGAATATGTCTTCGGCCGCTTTCTGCCCCAGCTTGCCGGCAATGACCAAAGCCCTGCCCAAGCCAGGCAAGGCCACGGGTGGGGGCGCGTTGGTAACGGTATCGACAGCTGCCATGGGTTTTGCGAATCTACCTCAAATTGACAAAATTGACATCATCGCCGATAGCGCATGCGGTGTAAATCGAAATGGCGCGGGCAAGGAAGCACGTCGAACCAGAAGCGACCGAAAAAGCAGGAAACGTGAATTTGGTCGGGGTGAGAGGATTCGAACCTCCGGCCTCTACGTCCCGAACGTAGCGCTCTACCAGGCTAAGCTACACCCCGACAGGTGCCCGGTCCGGCGTCAGGAACGACGCTGCAGCAGCTGGGAAGCCAATTGTAGCAATGCCTCGCTGTAGGCATTGCGCCCCAGAACGCTCAGCGCCTGAACGGCGCGCTCTGCCTCCGCCGCGGCAGCTTCCCGAGTGGCCTGCAAGGCGCCAGTCTGCCGCACGATGGCGATGATGTCGGGCAACTGCCCGGTTTGCCCGGCCTCTATGGCCTGGCGTATCAATTGCTGCTCGGCGGGGTTGCCGCGTTGCATCGCGATGATCAGCGGCAAAGTGGCCTTGCCTTCGCGCAGGTCGTCCCCCAGGTTTTTACCCATTTCCGTGGCGTCGCCGTCATAGTCGAGCACATCGTCGATCACCTGAAAGGCCGTGCCCAATGCCTGTCCATAGTCGGCGCAAGCTTGCTCCACCTCAGCAGACGACTGGGCCAGCAAGGCGGCCAGGCGGGCGCTTGCTTCAAACAATTTCGCTGTTTTGGAGCGAATCACGCGCAAATAGCCCTCTTCAGTCAAGCCAGCGTCGTGCATGTTCATCAGCTGCAGCACCTCGCCTTCAGCAATCACGTTGGTCGCTTCGGCCAGGGTTTTCATGATGCGCATGTCGCCAGCATCCACCATCATCTGAAAAGCCCGCGAATATAGAAAATCCCCCACCAATACGCTGGCAGGGTTGCCGAAAGCCGCGTTGGCCGTTGCCCGGCCCCGTCGCAAGGTCGACTCGTCCACTACATCGTCATGCAACAAAGTGGCGGTATGTATGAATTCCACCACAGCTGCAAGGTTGAATCGCTGATCGCCGCGGTAATCCAGCGCGCCGCACATCAGCAGTAGCAAAGCCGGTCGCAAACGCTTGCCGCCAGCTGCCACGATGTACTGGGACACCTGGCTGACCAGTTGTACTTCAGAGCTCAGTCGCCGCGCGATCACCGCATCCATGGCCTGCATGTCGCTGGAAATCAGGGCAAGCGCGGCGGCGGTGCTAGAAGAGTGAGCGGTCAAGGCGGTCCAGACAAGGAAATGCTCTGATTATAGGAAGCGGCGCGGCCTGCCCCGGTTCATGGCCTCGCCGGACTGGCGGAACCACGGTTTTTAAGGCCTCATGCTAGAATGGAAGGCTCTGTGGAAATCCGTCCGCAGAACTCACATAAGAGGTCTTACATGTACGCGGTCATAAAAACCGGTGGCAAACAATACAAGGTTGCTACTGGTGAAAAAATTAAAGTAGAACAGATTGCTGCGGACGTAGGCCAAGAGATCGTTATTGACCAGGTATTGGCTGTCGGAACCGGCAGCACAATCACGGTTGGTACGCCCTTGGTGTCCGGCGCCACTGTTACGGTTACTGTCCTTTCCCAGGGAAGGCACGACAAGGTGCGCATTTTCAAGATGCGTCGTCGCAAGCATTACCAAAAACGCCAGGGTCACCGGCAAAACTTCACTGAACTGCAAATCGGCGCTATCGTCGGTTAAGCACAGAAGGTCCAGGACTCACCAAGGAGTATTGAAAAATGGCACAGAAAAAAGGCGGCGGCTCTACGCGAAACGGGCGCGATTCGCAGCCCAAGATGTTGGGTGTCAAGAAGTTCGGCGGCGAAGTGATCAACGCAGGCAGCATCATTGTGCGCCAGCGCGGCACCAAGTTTCACCCGGGCGTCAATGTCGGCATCGGCAAAGACCACACCCTGTTTGCCCTGGTGGACGGTTCGGTGTCCTTTGCAGTCAAAGGCGCGATGAACAAACACACCGTCAATGTGACCCCGGCGTAAGCTGATCACTTCGATGGCATCGAAGCCCCGCTTGGTCGGGGCTTTGTTGTTTGGGTCCCCGTTGTTTGTAAACTAAGCTCTCTCTCGGCCACACCCAGGCCCCAACCAGAATCCTCATGAAATTTGTTGACGAAGCCTATATTGACATCGCTGCTGGCGATGGCGGGAGTGGCTGCGTCTCCTTCCGCCACGAGAAGTACAAAGAGTTCGGCGGCCCCAATGGTGGCGACGGCGGGCGTGGCGGGCATGTGTATGCGGTGGCTGATGTCAACCTGAACACCCTGGTCGATTTCCGGTTTTCGCGCCGCCATGAGGCCCGCAACGGCGAGCACGGCATGGGCTCGGACATGTTCGGCGCCAAAGGTGATGACGTCATCCTCAAGATGCCAGTCGGCACCATACTCACCGACTCAGAGACCGGCGAGGTACTGTTTGAACTGCTGGTGCCAGGTGAAGAGGTGTTGATAGCCAAGGGCGGCGATGGCGGTTTTGGCAACCTGCGTTTCAAAAGCTCGACCAACCGGGCGCCGCGCAGCAAAACACCGGGCTGGCCCGGTGAGCGCAAAAGCCTCAAGCTGGAGCTCAAGGTACTGGCCGACGTCGGCCTGCTCGGCATGCCCAATGCGGGCAAATCCACCTTCATCACCGCCGTTTCCAACGCGCGGCCACGTATTGCCGACTACCCTTTCACCACCTTGCACCCCAATCTGGGCGTGGTACGGGTGGGCCCGGAGCAGAGTTTTGTGGTTGCCGATTTGCCGGGCCTGATTGAGGGCGCTTCCGAAGGCGCCGGGCTGGGCCACCTGTTTCTGCGGCATCTGCAGCGCACCCGCCTGCTGCTGCACATTGTTGACATGGCACCTTTTGACGACAGCGTAGACCCGGTCGCCCAGGCCAAAGCCATTGTGGGCGAGCTCAAAAAATACGATGCGGCACTTTACGACAAGCCGCGCTGGCTGTTGCTCAACAAGCTCGACATGGTGGACGACGACAAACGCGCCGCGCTGGTCAAGGATTTCGTCAAGCGTTTCAAGTTCAAGGGCCCGGTGTTTGAAATTTCTGCCCTGACGCGCGAAGGCTGCGAGCACCTGGTCAAGACCATTTACCAGCATGTCAAATCAGTCCAGAAAAGCGAGCAGGCGCCGGAAGAGATCGACCCGCGTTTTGCCGAACTGCCTTTAGAGCCGCCAGCAGCCGACTGAACCGCCTGCCAGCCCGCATCGGCCGCTATTTGATTCATAGCTACCCACGCACACCCCCAAAGGGTACGAGCCAAAAAATCACCTGAATATGCAGGAAAAACCAGCTTCCACCGTCCTCCTCAACGCCAAACGCATCGTCGTCAAGGTGGGCTCCAGCCTGGTCACGAATGAGGGGCGTGGGCTGGACGCAGAGGCCATAGGCCAGTGGTGCCAGCAACTGGCTGCGCTGGTTCAAGGCGGCCGTGAGGTGATCATGGTCAGCAGCGGCGCCATCGCCGAGGGCATGAAGCGCCTGGGCTGGGTCACCCGACCCAAAGCCATCCACGAGTTGCAGGCGGCGGCGGCCGTTGGACAAATGGGCCTGGCGCAGGTTTATGAGAGCCAGCTGCGGGAAAACGGCGTCGGCAGCGCGCAGGTGCTGCTGACCCATGCAGACCTGGCCGACCGCGAGCGTTACCTCAACGCCCGCTCCACGCTGCTGAGTCTGCTCCAGTTTGGCGTGGTCCCGGTGATCAATGAAAACGACACCGTGGTCAACGACGAGATCAAGTTTGGCGACAACGACACCCTGGGTGCGCTGGTTGCCAATCTGGTGGATGCTGACGCCCTGATCATCCTGACCGACCAGAAGGGCCTGTTCACCGCCGACCCGCGCAAGGACCCTGAGGCCAGCTTTGTGCATGAGGCCAAGGCTGGCGACCCCTTGCTGGAGGCCATGGCTGGCGGCGCTGGCTCCAGCATTGGCAAGGGCGGCATGATCACCAAAATCCTGGCAGCCAAGCGCGCTGCCGGCTCCGGCGCATCTACCGTGATTGCCTGGGGCCGCGAGCCCCAGGTCCTGATCCGCCTGTCGCAGGGCGAGGCCATTGGTACCTTGCTGGTCGCACAAACCGCCAAGGTACAGGCACGCAAGCAATGGATTGCCGACCATCTACAGGTGCGCGGCGCGGTCACTGTGGATGACGGCGCCGCGGCCAAGGTTCAGAAAGAGGGCAAAAGCCTGCTGCCGATTGGCATGACAGCGGTGGCTGGCGACTTTTCCCGGGGCGATGTGATAGCCGTACGCGCCGGGGACGGCACAGAGCTGGGCCGCGGCCTGGCCAATTATTCCAGCGCTGAAGCCCGGCTGATCTGCCGCAAACCGTCGTCAGAGTTTGAAGGTTTGCTGGGTTATACCGGTGAAGCCGAAATGATTCACCGCACCAACCTGGTCCTTACTGGATGAACCCGTGAGTTTTAAGGCGGTTGACAATTTCATCCACTGATGAAGTCGGGGCGGAGTTGTTGCAGGCCCCGGCCTTCGCAAGTTGTACCGCGTGCCGCGAGGGCATATTGCCAAACAGCGACCGCCACTCAGGCTTGTCCACCGGACGCCAGCCGCCTTCGGCAGAGTGGCGGGCATAGGTTTTGAATTCCCCGCTGGAGCAGCGTATGCCTTCGTACGACACATTACGCACGCCTGTACGACTGGTGGCCACCACTACATAACGAACAATGCCATCGTTGCCAATGCGCAAAGTGGCCGGGTCAACACCATACACCAGAGACGAGCCGGTTGAAACGTCAAACTCCACCAGTTTGCCCACATCAAATGCGGGCGCCGGCGGCACCTCTCCCTCTTTCCAGTCCAGCGCATCGGGATTGAACTGCGACCACACCGAGCACGACAGGCCCAGCAGGCCCGCTGCCACCCAAAATCTAAACGTCATGATTGTCATTCCTGGAAGCGGCCACCTGGTTGATCTGGGCGGTTTGCGGATCGGGCTCAAAGCTGGCCCCTGGTGGTAGCTCGAACGAGGGGCCTGGCATGCCGTGCATAGCCAGGTCTTCAGGGCCTGGCGCGTCGCGCTGACGCATGCCGCCTCGCAGATAGCGGTTGCGGTGATCGGGACGTTGCTCGAAACGGTTGTCAAAGCGCGGCACAAAACGCGACAGCTCGGTCAAGGCCATTTCATACACACCGCGCTTGAACTCCACCACCACATCCAGCGGCACCCAGTAGTCGTTCCAGCGCCAGGCGTCGAACTCCGGGTGGTCGGTGGCGCGCAGGTTCAAGTCCCAGTCGTGACCGACCAGTTGCAGCAGAAACCAGATCTGTTTCTGGCCTTTGTAGTGGCCGCGCGCATCGCGGCGGATAAACCGGTCAGGCACCTCATAACGCAACCAGTCCCGGGTCCGGGCAAGCACCTGCACATGCTGCGGCATCAGCCCCACTTCTTCATGCAGCTCACGGAACATGGCCTGCTCGGGATTTTCGCCCCGGTCAATGCCACCCTGCGGAAACTGCCAGGAGTGGGTTCGAATGCGCTTGCCCCAAAATACCTGACTTCTCTGGTTGAGCAAGATGATGCCGACGTTGGGCCTGAAGCCGTCCCGGTCGAGCATAATCAAACCTCAAATTTTTTTAACTGAGTCCATTATGCACAGCGCAGGCCCCGGCGCCAAGCGCGTGCCACGCCTGCCGCGGCGACTCCTGTCCAGAACCCCATAAATCGCCCATGAAAGCTTCCCAGTTCTTCATTTCCACCCTCAAGGAAGCGCCCGCCGACGCCGAAGTGGCCAGCCACCAGCTGATGATGCGTGCCGGCATGATCAAAAAACTGGGCGCCGGCATTTACAACTACATGCCTATGGGCCTGCGCGTGATCCGCAAGGTGGAAGCCATCGTCCGGGACGAAATGAACCGCGCTGGTGCCGTCGAGATGACCATGCCGGTGATCCAGCCGGCCGAGTTCTGGCAGGAAACCGGCCGCTTCGAGTCCATGGGCCCGGAGCTGTTGCGTATCAAGGACCGCCACGGCCGCGATTTTGTGGTGCAACCCACCAGTGAGGAAGTGGTCACCGATGTGGTGCGCCAGGACATCAAGAGCTACAAGCAGCTGCCGAAAAACCTGTACCAGATCCAGACCAAGTTCCGCGACGAACGCCGGCCGCGCTTCGGGCTGATGCGTGGGCGCGAGTTCATCATGAAGGACGCCTACAGTTTTGACCGGGACCAGACTGCGGCCAAGGCCAGCTACCAGGTTATGGCGGCCGCCTACCGCCGGATTTTCGACAGGTTCGGCCTGCGCTACCGCGCGGTGGCAGCCGACAGCGGCGCGATCGGCGGCGACCTCAGTGAAGAGTTTCAGGTGATTGCCGCCACCGGCGAAGACGCGATTGTTTATTGCCCAACGAGTGACTACGCCGCCAACATGGAAAAGGCCGAAGCACTGGCGCCCCAGGGTGCGCGCCAGGCTGCTTTACAGCCACTCACCAAAACTCCGACGCCCGGCAAGGCGACCTGCACCGACGTCGCTGAGTTGCTAGATATACCAATTCAACGTACGGTGAAATCGTTGGTCTTAGCAGTGGATCCCGGTGAGCCTACGGTTCGAATGGATTTGGGTTTATCCGGAGCCACGACCGCACGACCCTCCATTTATCTGCTTCTCCTAAGGGGAGATCACGATATGAACGAAGTCAAAGTGCGCAAGATTAAAGGTCTGAGCAATTTCCGCATGGCTACTTCAGACGAAATTGAAGGTTGTTTCGGCTGTAGACCAGGTTATCTGGGGCCTATCAATCGTCAAGGAGGATGGGCTACCGGTCTCCTTCAGGACCAAACAGCTATTCATCTAGTGGTTGACAGGGAGGTAGCGGTATTGAGCGATTGGGTCTGTGGCGCAAATGAAGCGGGCTTTCACCTCACCGGCGTCAACTGGGGCCGCGACCTGCCCGAGCCTGAGCTGATCGCCGACATCCGCAACGTGGTCGCAGGTGATGCCTCACCCGACGGCCAAGGGGTACTGGCGATCGAGCGTGGTATTGAAGTCGGTCATGTGTTTTACCTCGGCACCAAATACAGCCAGGCCATGAACGCGACCTTTCTTGGCGAAAACGGCAAGCCGCAATTTTTTGAAATGGGCTGCTACGGCATCGGCATCACGCGCCTGCCCGCTGCGGCGATTGAGCAGAACCACGATGAGCGCGGCATCGTCTGGCCGGACGCGATTGCGCCTTTCACCGTGGTGCTCTGCCCAATCAGCCCGGACCGCTTCCCCGAAGTCGCGGCTGCCGCCAGCAAACTTTACGCAGAACTGCTGGCTGCGGGCGTGGACGTTATTCTTGATGACCGCAACGAGAGGCCCGGTGCCATGTTTGCCGACTGGGAGCTGATTGGTGTGCCACACCGCATCACGATTGGCGACCGGGGCATAAAAGACGGGCAGCTCGAATACCAGCACCGCCGTGATGAGGCTTCCACCAAGGTAGGCGTTGCCGAAGCATTCACCTTTCTCAAGGGAAAGCTGGCCGTCTGAGATACATGGCTGCTTACGACTCACTCTTGTGCTGGCCCGGCGGTGCCGCCACGCCAGCTACCGATGCAGCGGAGATATCAAGAAGAAAGTGCCTCCAGTCCCTGTCAGTACTGGGCGGATCGCTATTATTTTCAGAGCAACTCTGGGCTGGTGCACAGATAGAGGAGCCGCTGATTGACTCGGTTCGTACGGCGCTGAGCTCGGCTGTGGCCAACCAGGCGCCGCCGGTGCCTGAATTTCGTGACACCGAAACCCGCCTGGTTTACCTGCGCTGGCTCGGCGCGATGAGCGACCGGCTGAAGAAGAAAAAACCCGAGTGGCAGATCCGCAAGGAGTTTTTGCAGACCGTCTGGTACGAAAGCAAACGCGCCGGCCTTGACGTGGCGCTGGTGCTGGGCTTGATTCAGGTCGAGAGCAACTTCCGCAAGTTCGCCGTCAGCCGCGTAGGTGCGCGCGGCTACATGCAAGTCATGCCCTTCTGGACGCGTGTGATCGGCGACGGCGACGCCGGCAAGCTGTTTCACATGCAGACCAACCTGCGTTTTGGCTGCGTGATCCTGCGCCACTACCTGGACCGGGAAAAAGGCGACCTGTTCATGGGACTGGGCCGCTACAACGGCTCGCGCGGCAAGGCGCCCTACCCTGACGCGGTACTGGGCGCCAAAAAAGTCTGGGACTTCAGCTAGGACCGGCTAGCAGGAAGTTGCCGCGTGCTGTTTTGCCCGGCAAGCCCGAATCGGCACTGCTTTCGTCTTTGAGCAGTACACCCGACAGCTGGCGCCTTTGCATTTCCGAGATCAGGTAGTGCACCTTGATGGCCGCCTCTTCACAGGAAAGGCCCATGGGCCGGATGTTGGAAATGCAGTTGCGGCTGGCGTCCGTCAGGCCCACGCGCGGCATCCAGCTCAGGTAGGCGCCCAGGCTGTCGGGTGAGCTCAGACCGGGGCGCTCGCCGATCAGCAGTAACAGCGCCCTGGCCCCCAGCAACTGGCCGATTTCGTCGCCCACCGCCACGCGCCCCTGCCTGACGATGACCAGCGGCGCCAGCGACCACTGCGCAGCGCTTAAGTGCGGCTGCAGGGCCCGCAACAGCGGTACCGCCTGTTGCGCCACAGCCAGCGCGGACAAACCATCGGCAACCACCACCGCCAGATCGAACCCGTGCGCCATTGCCTCGTCTGGAAATGCTTTCAGGCGCCCGCGCGAGGCATCGCTCAGGCGACGGCCCAGATCGGGCCGCTGCAAATACTGCAGGCGGTCAGCTGCTGCGCTCTCCAGCACCAAAGCCTCCCCGGCTTGGGTCAGACCCGCGCTTTCAAGTTCTTGCAAAAGCTGCGGCACATCCAGCGCCAGGTGCACCGCGTCGCGCGCTCGCGCATGGGCCAGTTGAAACGCCAGCTGCGGCTGCGTCGGCAGGCTGACCCCGCTGCGGCCAAGCGCAATACGTGCCGCCGTGAACTGGCGCAGCTGCTGCCAGGGGTTGTCGATCACCGAGGTCGGCACGGGGGCGGGGACAGGCTTCATGGCGCTGATGTGATTCAGGACACGCGCAGCAGGGCATCGCGAAACGCTGGCGGTATTTGCTCGACAAGCTGGGGCAACCCGCCGGCCTTGCCTGGCTTGAGAATCTGCATTTTTTCCAGCCAGGCCTCAAATTCCGGCGCCGGCCGGAGGCCCAGCACGCGCCGCGCATACAGTGCGTCGTGAAACGAAGTGCTTTGGTAGTTCAGCATGATGTCGTCCGATCCCGGTACACCCATCACAAAAGTGCAGCCGGCCACGCCCAGCAGCGTCAGCAACACATCCATGTCGTTCTGGTCGGCCTCGGCATGGTTGGTGTAGCAGGTGTCGCAGCCCATGGGCAGGCCCAGCAGCTTGCCGCAAAAATGGTCTTCGAGTCCGGCGCGGATGATCTGCTTGCCGTCGTACAGGTACTCGGGCCCGATGAAACCGACCACGCTGTTGACCAGCAGGGGCTTGAAGTGGCGCGCCACGGCGTAGGCCCGCGCCTCGCAAGTCTGCTGATCCATGCCGTGGTGGGCACCGGCCGACAGTGCGCTACCCTGCCCGGTTTCAAAATACATCAGGTTGTTGCCCACGCTGCCGCGGCCCAATGACAATGCGGCGCTGCGGGCCTCGGCCAGCAACGCCAGGTCGATGCCGAAACTGCGATTGGCGGCCTCGGTCCCGGCAATCGACTGAAACACCAGGTCTACCGGCGCGCCCCGCTCGATCGCCGCCAGGGTGTTGGTGACATGCGTCAGCACACACGATTGCGCCGGAATCGCATAACGCTGGATGATCTCGTCAAGCATGCCCAGCAGCCGGACCACTTGCGGCACGTTGTCGGTGGCGGGGTTGATACCGAATACCGCATCACCGCTCCCGTACAGCAGCCCGTCTAGCAGGCTGGCAGCAATGCCGGCCGTGTCATCGGTCGGGTGATTCGGCTGCAGCCGGGTGGACAGCCGCCCCGGCAGGCCTATGGTGTTGCGAAACGCCGTGACCACACGGCATTTCTGCGCTGCCAGAATCAGGTCCTGGTTGCGCATGAGCTTGGAAACTGCGCCCGCCATTTCAGGCGTGATACCGGGAGCGACGCGGGCCAGCACAGCGCTGTCCACCCCATCGCTCAGCAACCAATTGCGAAAGTCGCCGACCGTCAGGTGGCTGATGGGCGCAAACGCAGCGGCATCGTGGCCATCTATGATCAAGCGCGTGACCTCGTCATCTTCGTAAGGCACCAAGACTTCGCTGAGGAAGGTGACCAGCGGCAACTGAGCCAGCGTCATCTGCGCCACCACCCTTTCTTCATCGGTGGAAGCCGCCACACCGGCCAGCACATCGCCCGAACGCAGGGGCGAGGCTTTGGCCAAGAGGTCTTTCAGGTCATGAAAGCGATAGGTCGTCGTGCCCAGGGTGTGGCTGAATTGGTGGCCTGTCATGCGGGCAATCCTTGCACACTGCCGCTGACTTGGCAACGGCCCTGCATGTCGGTGCCGCATCCCTGAATGCGCGTGGTCGTGATGTCTCACCGGCAGAAAAAAAGCCAGATGACCCGGTGGGCACGCGGACTATCATGTCAAATCTGCTCCCAGCCCTTACCCCACCTGAGCAAGCAGCTATAAATTACATAGCAAACTACGCCCCCAAAGGGGCTCAGGAGGTCTTCAGTGAAACAGGCGACAGCGTTGCCTGCGTGAGGCGCTGCTCTTCGGCAAACCATGTCAGCACTGGCAGCGTACCGGGCAGGACCGGCTGAACCTCCACCGGCAAACGCTGCCAGGCGCACTGCTGGCCCTCCCGCATGTGCAATTCACCAGCCCAGTGAAAGACCTTGCAGAAATTGAGCCGCACCAGCGCGTGTGGATAGTCCACCAGCTCCACCTTCCACGGATGGGCGGCGTCTATCGTGATGCCGATTTCTTCGTGCAGCTCGCGGCGAAGGGCGTGCTCTACCGTTTCGCCGGCTTCCAGCTTGCCGCCCGGGAACTCCCAGTAGCCTTCGTACACCTTGCCCGCTGGCCGCGACGTCAGCAGGAAATCACCGTTGGCACGCACCAGCACGCCGACCGCGACGTCCACCACAGCGCGGTCCGCGCCGCCCTCGCGCGGCCGCTCTGCATCGGCGACCAGCACCTTCATGTTGAGTGATCAGGGGCCTGATCGCCTTCGCCGGGCAACACTGCCGCGCCAGGCCGCTCATAGGCGGCGATGGCAGGCGCCACCACGGGCCGGCTGGCGCTGTCAGTGCCGGCGTAATCACGGGCGAACTGGTAGGCCACACGACCACTGCGTGAGCCGCGCTCCAATGCCCAGACCAGCGATGCCGGTTTGGCCGCCGCAATGGCTTCCTGAGACACACCAAAAGACGACAACCACTGCGCCACGATGGTCAGGTATTCCTCCTGGCTGAAGGGGTAGAAACTGACCCACAGGCCAAAGCGCTCGGACAGCGATATCTTTTCTTCGACCACTTCGCCCGGATGCACTTCACCGTCGTCGGTGTGGGTGTAGCTGAGGTTTTCTTTCATGTACTCAGGCAACAGGTGGCGCCGGTTGCTGGTGGCGTAAATCAGCAAATTGGGCGCACTGGCAGCGACCGAGCCGTCGAGCACCGATTTGAGCGCTTTGTAGCCGGACTCCCCCTCGTCAAAACTCAGGTCATCACAAAACACAATGAATTTTTCGGGCCGTCCGGTGACGATATCGACAATGTCGGGCAGGTCGGTCAGATCGGCCTTGTCCACCTCGATCAGGCGCAAACCCTGGGGAGCATATTCGTTCAAGCAGGCGCGGATCAGTGAGGATTTGCCGGTCCCGCGCGAGCCGGTGAGCAGTACGTTGTTGGCCGGCTGACCCTCCACAAACTGGCGCGTGTTGCGCTGGATTTTTTCTTTCTGGCCGTCGATCTCTTTCAGGTCTGCCAGATGCATCACTCCCAGGTATTTGATGGCTTCCAGCGCGCCGTGGCCAGAGCTGCGTTTGCGGTAGCGCCAGGCGACGGTTTGGCCCCAGTCGGGCGCTGTCAGGGGCTGCGGCAGCACGGACTCTATCCGCGCTAGGAGTTGCTCCGCACGGTCTATCAATCGCTCAAACTTTTCGTTCACAGGCTACCCCCTGCGCGGGCTATCGCGGAACCGGCTCTGCCGGGCCGCGGATGGCACCCTCTCGAGGGGGAGGCGCCGCAGGCGATTCGGGGGCGGCTCATGATCTGTAGTCGGCATTGATCTTGACATAGTCATAAGACAGGTCGCAGGTCCAGACGGTGTCCGATGTCGTGCCCCGGCCCAGCAGCACGCGCACGGTGATTTCGCTTTGTTTCATGACGCGCTGGCCATCGGCCTCAACATAAGCTTCGTGCCGACCGCCGTTTTTGGCCACCAGCACGTCGTCCAGGTACAAATCGATCTTCGTCTGGTCAAGATCGCTGATGCCGGCGTAGCCGACTGCGGCCAGGATGCGGCCCAGATTCGGGTCGCTGGCAAAAAACGCGGTTTTGACCAGCGGAGAATGCGCAATCGCATAAGCCACCTGGCGGCATTCTGCGCCTGTCTTGCCCCCTTCAACCGTGATGGTGATGAACTTGGTGGCACCTTCACCGTCACGCACGATGGCCTGCGCCAACTTGCGGGCGATGTCCAGCATTGCCGCCTTAAGGGTCTGCCCGTCCGCGCTGTCCAGCGAGGTGATGGGCGCATGTTTGGCCTGATTCGTCGCGATCACGACAAAAGAATCGTTGGTCGAGGTGTCACCGTCCACCGTGACGCGGTTGAAGGAACCTTCGGCCAGCTCGCTGGCCAGTCGCGCCATCAGCGGCTGCGCTACACAGGCGTCGGTGGCCAGAAAACCGAGCATGGTCGCCATGTTTGGCCGTATCATGCCAGCGCCTTTGCTGATGCCGGTGATGGTGACCGCCGCGCCGCCCAGCGTGATGCGGCTGGAAAATGCCTTGGCCACCGTGTCTGTGGTCATGATGGCTTCAGCCGCCCTGGCCCAGTGGTTTTCCTGGGCATCGGCCAATGCGGCAGGCAGGCCCGCCGCAATACGCTCGTGCGGCAGGGGCTCCATGATCACGCCGGTAGAAAACGGCAGGATTTGTTCAGGTGAAATATTCAGCTCGCGCGCCAGCGCGATACAGCTGGACTGGGCGCGGCTCAGGCCATCTGTACCGGTGCCGGCGTTGGCGTTACCGGTGTTGATCAGCAGCGCGCGTATGCCCAGACTTTTACCGCCATTTTTGGCCAGGTGCTCGCGGCAGATTTGTACCGGCGCGGCGCAAAAACGGTTTTGCGTGAACACCGCACCGACCGAAGCGCCTTCGGCCAGCAGCAGCACCGACAGGTCCTTGCGGCCCGCCTTGCGAATACCGGCCTCGGCGATACCCCAGCGCACACCCGACACCGGATAAAGCTCAGCCTCAGGCGTGGCAAGCAGATTGACAGGCATGGTCTGTGGACTCCCCGGATAGCGGTTGATTGCGGTTGATGCCGCGGGAATTAGCTGAGCTTGCCGTGGCAGAGCTTGTATTTTTTGCCCGAGCCGCACGGACAAGGGTCGTTGCGGCCCACGCGGGCCACAGCGCCTGCGGGCAAGGGCTGCTTGTGCTGGTAGGCGCTGTCGTCCACCGTGGTTTCCACATCGCCGGATTCTGTTGGCCCGGTGTAAGTCACGTTGGAGATGCGCTCGGCCCGGTCTTCCATTTCTTCGGCGGCCTGGCCGAGCTGTTCGCTGGACTGCACCTGGACCGTCATCAGTATCTTGGTGACCTCGTTCTTCACGCTGTCGAGCAACTGGCCAAACAGCTCGAAAGCTTCGCGTTTGTACTCCTGCTTGGGCTGCTTCTGTGCATAACCGCGCAAGTGGATGCCCTGGCGAAGGTAGTCCAGCGAGCTCAGGTGCTCACGCCAGTGCGTGTCTATGCTTTGCAGCAGCACGATGCGCTCAAACTGGGTGAAATTTTCCTCGCCAATTTTCTCGACCTTGGCATCAAACGCTGCATTGGCAGCGGCGATCACCTTTTCCAGCAGGTCTTCATCGGTGATCGCGCTGGCCGCCTGCACCTCCGCCTGAAGCGCCAGTTCGATCTGCCACTCGTCACGCAGCACTTTTTCCAGCCCGGCGATGTCCCATTGCTCCTCAACGCTTTCCACCGGAATGTATTGCCGCGCCAGATCGGTGAAGCAGCCCTCACGCAGCGATGCAATCTGATCCTGCAGACTGACCGCGTCCATGATGTCGTTGCGCTGCTGGTAAATCACCTTGCGCTGGTCGTTGGCGACATCGTCATACTCCAGCAGCTGCTTGCGGATGTCAAAGTTGCGCGCTTCCACCTTGCGCTGGGCAGACTCGATGCTGCGCGTCACAATGCCGGCCTCAATCGCCTCGCCGTCCGGCATCTTCAATCGCTCCATGATGGCCCGCACCCGGTCACCGGCAAAAATGCGCATCAAGGTGTCGTCCAGGCTCAGGTAAAAGCGCGACGAGCCCGGGTCACCCTGGCGGCCCGAACGGCCGCGCAACTGGTTGTCGATACGGCGCGACTCATGGCGCTCGGTCGCGATGATGCGCAGGCCTCCGAGCGATTTGACTTTTTCATGCTCTTTCGCCCATTCGGCGCGCAGGCGCGCGATTTCTGCAGCCTTGCCCTCCTGGGGCACCTCCTCCATCGCTTCGACCGCTTCAACCTGCTTTTCCACATTGCCGCCAAGCACGATGTCTGTGCCCCGACCCGCCATGTTGGTGGCAATCGTGATCATGCCGGGGCGCCCCGCCTGCGCCACGATGTCGGCTTCGCGTGCATGCTGCTTCGCATTGAGCACCTGGTGCGGCAGCTTTTCCTTCTCCAGCAGCTGATCGATGATTTCTGAATTTTCAATCGAAGTGGTTCCTACCAGCACCGGCTGGCCGCGCTCGTGACACTCGCGGATATCCTGGATCGCAGCCTCGTATTTTTCGCGCGTGGTTTTGTACACCCGGTCCAGCTGGTCTTCGCGCCGGCTCGGGCGGTTCGGTGGAATCACCGTGGTCTCAAGACCGTAGATCTCCTGAAACTCGTAGGCCTCGGTATCGGCGGTACCGGTCATGCCGGCCAGCTTGCCATACAGCCGGAAATAGTTCTGGAAGGTAATCGATGCCAACGTCTGGTTTTCGGCCTGGATCTGAACGCCCTCTTTCGCCTCGACGGCTTGATGCAGGCCTTCGCTCCAGCGACGACCGGCCATCAGTCGCCCCGTGAATTCATCAACGATCACAATCTCGCCTTCCTGCACCACGTAATGCTGGTCACGGTGGTAGATGTGATTGGCGCGCAGCGCGGCGTACAGGTGATGCACCAGCGAGATATTCGCAGGGTCGTAGAGCGTGGCGCCCTCGGGGATCAGGCCCAGGCTGAACAGGATGCGCTCGGCGTTTTCATGGCCCTGCTCTGTCAGGAAAACCTGGTGTGTTTTTTCGTCCAGCGTGAAGTCGCCTGGCTTGATGACGCCCTCACCGGTGCGCGGATCGGCCTCTCCTTCCTGGCGCGTGAGCAGCGGCACCACTTTGTTAATGGCCAGGTACATCTCGGTGTGGTCTTCGGCCTGGCCGCTGATGATCAGCGGTGTGCGGGCTTCATCGATCAGGATGGAATCGACCTCATCGACGATCGCGTAATTCAGGCCACGCTGCACCCGGTCGGCCACCTCATACACCATGTTGTCGCGCAGGTAGTCGAAACCAAATTCGTTGTTGGTCCCATACGTGATGTCGGCGCGGTAGGCCTCCTGCTTTTCCCCACGTGACATGTTGGGCAGGTTGACGCCAACGGTCAGGCCGAGGAAGTTGTACAGCTTGCCCATCCATCGCGCATCGCGGCCGGCCAGATAATCGTTGACTGTCACTACATGCACACCCTTGCCAGTCAGTGCATTGAGGTAAACCGGCAAGGTGGCCGTCAGGGTTTTGCCCTCACCGGTTCCCATTTCTGAAATTTTGCCGTTGTGCAGGGCCATGCCGCCCAGCATCTGGACGTCGAAGTGGCGCATTTTCATGACGCGTTTGCTGCCCTCGCGCACCACTGCAAAAGCTTCAGGCAGGATGGCGTCCAGCGTCTCTCCCTGGGCAATGCGGTCTATGAACTCCCGGGTTTTGGCGCGCAAGGCGACATCGTCGAGCTTCTCCATCGGCGCTTCCAGGGCGGCAATGCGCTCTATGGATTTTCGGTAGGTTTTGAGCAGCCTGTCATTGCGGCTGCCGAAGATTTTGGTCAGGAAATTGGAAGCCATACATGCGAAGCCGCGCTGACAGCTCGCTTGAGCCGGCAGGGGGGCCGAAATCCCTTGTTGAGTATCGACTGAGATGTGGGCGCTGCCGGCTGATTTCAACCGCGCGCAAGCTGCGCATTTTACCTGTGCCGCAGGGCTATTTCGGTCGTGCCGTCTGTAGCAGCGGTGCCGGCGCCGGCCGGGGCGCGGCAAGCGCCACCGAGTTCGGCAGTTTCTGGCCCGCCGTGAGAAACTTTTGCGGGTCTTGGAACACACCCTGTACCAGCACCTCAAAATGCAGATGCGGGCCGGTGGACCGGCCGGTGGTGCCGACATCGGCAATTTTCTGGCCGCGTTTAACCAGATCGCCTTTTTTGACCCAGACCCGGGACGCATGGGCGTAACGCGATACCAGGTCATTGCCATGGTCAACCTCGACCATGTTCCCGTAGGCCGGGTGGTACTCCTGCGTCACCACCACACCACCGGCAGCAGCCAGTATGGGGGTACCGGGCTCGGCCGGAAAGTCCAGGCCGGTGTGTAGTGCCGAACGCCCGTTCAGCGGATCAATGCGCCAGCCAAACGACGAGCCCAAGGCGCCACTGGCTACCGGTTGCTGGGTAGGCACCATCATTTTCTTGATCTTCTGGTCAAACAGGCGGGACTCCATGACGGTCATCAAATCCACACGCTGGTCCGTCAACTTGTCCAGATCGGCGAGGGTGGCCTGTAACTCTTCCATGGTGAGGGATCGCCCGGTTACCAGTGCACCACCGCGCCCTGGCATGGTTTTGATTTCGTTCGGATTGACACCGGCCAGCCCCGACACCCGCTCACCCAGCGCTTCCAATTGCATCATCTTGGCCTGCATTTCCCCCAGCCGTTTGGCCATGGCATCGAGGTTTTCGCGAAGAAAGCGGTCGCGTTGCTCGAACTCGTCCCTGACCATCAGTTTGACGAGGCCGCCAATCACCGGCCAGCCCTCGCGCGCGCCCTTGAGGAAAACCCAGTGGTACATGCCAGCCGCCACCAGCATCAGCGCCAGCGCTGCCACAAAACCCGCAACCACCAGCTTGGTGCCGCTGAGATAGATGGCACGGCTTTGGGCAAGCCACGCATCCGTGATAATCAAATGCACTGGTCCATCTCCTTAACTACATGAGCCAACTGCCGTGAACTCCAGTCCCCGCCTGAACCGGGCCGTCAGCTTCAGCCAGGCCGCTGACAACTCCCCGTCGCTGGCCCGCCTGACCGAGCTGGTTCGTGAATCCAGCAGCAGGCTCAAGGACATCGAGTCGCTGATTCCTGAAGCACTGCGCTCCGCCATTCAGGCCGGACCCATCGACGGCGAGGCCTGGTGCCTGTTGATCAGCAGCAATGCAGCGGCAGCAAAAGTTCGCCAGTTGTTGCCCCTGATACAGGCCCGACTGATCAGCAAAGGTTGGAAGGTTACCTCAATTCGGCTGAAGATACTAATCAGCAGGAAATGAGGCGCCGCAAGGACAATCCGCCGCCAGCGCTTTGCAGGCCTCGGGGCGTTGCTATGAAACTGGGAGTCGCTGTGCCTGGAGGCGCTGGATCTGAGGGGTGGTGCCGCTTGTCGGATTCGAACTGACGACCTACCGCTTACAAGGCGGTTGCTCTACCAACTGAGCTAAAGCGGCACAAAACTTATTTTACTTGATGCGTTTGAGCGAGGGGCGTTTGCCTTGCTGCGGTTTGGGTGGATCGGGCGGCTCCGGCTCTTCTTCACGGCCCGACCCGGTACTGTTGGATAGCACCAATTGTACGATCCTCGCGTCCTGCCCCGAGACCGCATCTGGCGGCGCTGGCGCGGCAGGTGCCAGTGCCAGCGTCGCGCCGGTCTCAAGCGGCGACTGCACGCCGGTTGAAGGCGACGTCGCCAGTGGAAACGCCATGCCCTGGCCGTTTTCGCGCGCATAAATGGCAATCACGCGGCCTATGGGCACCATGATCTCGCGTGCGCTTCCGGCAAAGCGGGCTTTGAACTCGATGAAATCGTTGCCAAGTTTGAGCGAACTGGTGGCATCAAAACTGATGTTCAGCACGATCTCGTTGTTCTTCACATATTCACGCGGAACCTGCACGGTCTCGTCTACCGCCACCGCCACATAAGGCGTCAAACCGTTGTCGGTGCACCAGTCATACAGCGCACGGATCAGGTAGGGGCGGGTCGACGTGGAATCGAGCGCGTTCATGAAATCAGCCAATGGAAACCCACACCATTGTGTGCGCGCGCTCTTCACCAGCCGGGGCCGCGGAACCGGCTTCGGCCTGTCCTGAGCCTGTCGAAGGGCCGGGCCGCAGGCGCAGCGCCCCCCCGGGGGGCAGCGAGCTACACGCAGTGAGCGAGCGTGGGGGCTCCATTTACTTCCTCATGACCTTCTCGGAAGGGGTCAGCGCTTCGATGTAGGCCGGACGCGAAAAAATACGCTCAGCGTATTTAAGCAGTGGCGCCGCATTTTTCGACAGGTCAATGTCGTAGTAGTCCAGACGCCAGAGCAGTGGGGCAATCGCCACGTCCAGCATGGAGAAGTTGTCGCCCAGCATGAACTTGTTTTTCAGGAAAACCGGGGCAAGCTGGGTCAGGCGGTCACGGATGTGCGAACGGGCTTTTTCCAGCGCCTTGTCATTGCCCTTGGAAGCGCGCGCTTCGAGCGTGTTGACGTGAACAAACAGCTCTTTTTCGAAGTTGAGCAAAAACAGGCGTACGCGCGCGCGGTCCACCGGGTCGCCGGGCATCAATTGCGGGTGCGGGAAGCGCTCGTCGATGTACTCATTGATGATGTTCGACTCATACAGAATCAAGTCACGCTCGACCAGAATCGGCACCTGGCCGTAGGGGTTCATGACGTTGATGTCTTCGGGCTTGTTGTACAAGTCGACATCACGGATTTCGAAGTCCATGCCTTTTTCAAACAGCACAAAGCGGCAGCGGTGCGAGAACGGGCAGGTTGTGCCTGAATAAAGGACCATCATGGTGAGAACTCCTAAATGCAAAGGAGTGGAAGCGTTGACGGCGTCCACTCCAGAAGATGCCGGGAACGACGTCCCGGCGAAAAATTACTTGACGTCTTTCCAGAAGGCAGCGTTCAGGCGCCAGGCAACAAACGTCAGGATCAGCAGGAACATCAACACCCACACGCCCACCCTGACCCGCGTGTTCTGTGCCGGTTCGGCCATCCATTGCATATACCCCACCAGATCGCCCATCGCCTGGTCGTACTGCAAGGGTGTCATGGTGCCCGGGCTGATCTGCTTCCAGCTTTTGAAAACAGCCACTTTCTGGCCGTGTTCTTCGATGGTGTCATACACCGGCTCGCGCGCGCCCTGCAACTCCCAGAGGACGTGCGGCATGCCGACGTTGGGAAAGGCCAGGTTGTTCCAGCCGGTGGCCTTGGTTTCGTCGCGGTAATAGGTGCGCAGATAGGTGTACAGGTAGTCGGCTCCGCTGCCCCCCGCCCCGGCGCGTGAACGGGCCATCAGTGTCAAATCGGGCGGGTTGCCGCCAAACCAGTCCTTGGCCTGCTTCGGATCTATGGCCGCCTTCATGGTTTCGCCCACCTTGTCGGTGGCAAACAGCAGGTTGTCCTTGATCTGCTGCTCGGTCAGGCCAATGTCTGTCAGGCGGTTGTAGCGCATGAAGGCTGCCGAATGGCAGTTCAGGCAGTAGTTCACGAACAGCTTGGCGCCGTTTTGCAGGGCGCCCAGGTCGTTGGTCTTGTTGGGCGCCTTGTCCCAGGCGATACCTTCGCTCGCAGCAAAAGCGCAGTTGCCCGCCAGAGCCAGCACAGCAACACAGCCCAAGGCCAGTTTTTTCAGTGTCTTCATCATCATTTCAGGAATCTCCGGCTCAATGGGGATCAAAGGTGACGCGATCAGGGGGCGTCTTGAACGTCCCGAGACGGCTCCACCACGGCATCAGCAGGAAGAAGCCGAAATAAAACAGCGTACCGACTTGCGAGACACGCTCGTTGATCGCCGACGGTGGCTTGATGCCAAGATAACCAAGCACCACAAAATTGACGACAAAAATGGCGTACAGGTATTTGTGCCAGTCAGGTCGGTAGCGGATGGACTTGACCTCGCTGTTGTCCAGCCAAGGCAGGAAAAACAGGATGATGACCGCGCCACCCATGACCATCACACCCCAGAACTTGGCATCGATCATCAGCATGGCGGCAATCAGCACCACAGCAGCGCCGACAATGACAGCCTTGAAGATGCTGGCGATTTTTGCCTTGAGCACGCCCAGTACCGCGCCCAGCAGCACGCAGGCGATCAACGCATACATCATCTCGCTGGTGATGGCACGCAACATCGAGTAATACGGCGTGAAATACCAGACCGGAGCGATGTGCAGCGGGGTCTTGAGCGGGTCGGCTGGAATGAAGTTGTTGTACTCCAGGAAATAACCACCGGCTTCAGGCGCAAAGAAGATGATGGCCGAGAAAATCATCAGGAACACGCTGACTGCAAAAATGTCGTGCACCGTGTAATAGGGATGGAAGGGAATGCCGTCCAGAGGATGACCTGCAGCGTCTTTTTTGGCCTTGATCTCTACCCCATCCGGATTGTTGGAGCCCACTTCGTGCAGCGCAATCAGGTGCGCGACCACCAGGCCCAGCAGCACCAGCGGCACAGCAATCACGTGAAAGGCAAAAAAGCGGTTCAGTGTGGCGTCACCCACCACGTAGTCACCACGGATCAGCAGCGCCAGATCGGGGCCAATGAAGGGAATGGCAGCAAACAGGTTGACGATCACCTGGGCGCCCCAGTAGCTCATCTGACCCCAGGGCAACAGGTAGCCCATGAAGGCTTCGGCCATCAGGGCCAGGAAAATCGCGCAACCAAAAATCCAGATCAGCTCGCGCGGCTTGCGGTAGCTGCCGTAGATCAGACCACGGAACATGTGCAGATAGACCACCACAAAAAATGCCGAAGCGCCGGTCGAGTGCATATAGCGGATGAGCCAGCCCCAGGGCACGTCCCGCATGATGTATTCGACCGAGCCGAAGGCCAGCGCGGCATCGGGCTTGTAGTGCATGGTCAAAAAGATGCCAGTGACGATCTGGATGACCAGCACCAGCATTGCGAGCGAGCCAAACACATACCAGAAGTTGAAGTTTTTTGGTGCGTAGTACTCGGTCACATGCTCCTTCAGGAGCTTGCTCGCCGGAAAGCGGTTATCGACCCAGTTCATCAGCTTCGCTGCAGCTGGCGCGTCGGGGGAAAGTTCTTTGAATTCAGCCATAAAGGGTCCTAATTGCTAGTCGATGGGGGACCGTACGGGCAGCACAAGGCGCCGGCTGGGTCCAGCAAAGCTTCAGGCTTTTTTGTCCTCACCAATCAGCAGCTTGGCGTCTGACAGGTACATGTGGGGCGGCACTTCGAGGTTGTCCGGCGCCGGCTTGTTTTTGTACACACGGCCGGCCATATCGAAGGTCGAGCCGTGGCAGGCGCACAGAAAACCGCCGGCCCATTCGTCCGGCAGCGAAGGTTGGGCACCCGTGGTGAATTTGTCGCTGGGCGAGCAACCAAGGTGCGTGCAGATGCCGACAGCTACAAAATATTCGGGCTTGATGGAGCGGTTTTCGTTGCGGGCGTACTCAGGTGTGAATTCATCGGGTTTGCGCTCGGACTTGGGGTCGGCAAGCAGCGGGGTCAGCTTGGACAGGCCGGACAGCTGCTCCGGCGTGCGCCTGACAATCCAGACTGGTTTGCCGCGCCACTCCACCGTGAGCTTTTCGCCCGGTTTCATGGTCGAAATATCCACCTCTACCGAAGCGCCGGCGGCCTTGGCGCGCTCGGAGGGCTGAAAAGTGCTGACAAACGGCACCGCCGCAGCGGCCACACCGGCACCGCCGATCACGCCGGTGGTCACGATCCAGTTTCTTTTGTCTTTGTCAATCGGAGCGCCGGGTGGCACGTTGATACTTGCTTGCGTCATGGATGTCCTACAAGAACAGGGCTTGAAAAACTTGAAAAGGGCTTATTGGGGTCAACCCGGGATTGTAACGGAGCGCGCATGGCATTTTCAAGCTGCCCCGTCCATTCCGACCCGGCGGCTGCGGCATGGGCGGGCAAAAAGCGCGGCTCTCAAGCACGGCACAATAACTGATATTTCACCGCCGCACTACAAGGAGCACACCATGGGCATGATGCAGGAATTCAGGGAATTTGCTGTCAAGGGCAACGTCGTGGATCTGGCCGTGGGCGTGATCATTGGCGCCGCCTTTGGCAAGATTGTCGATGCGGCTGTCAGTGACCTGATCATGCCGGTGGTCGGCCTGGTCTTCGGCAAGCTTGACTTTTCCAGCTTGTACATACTGCTGGGCTCGGTGCCTCCTGGTACGGACATGTCGCTGGACGCGCTGCGAAAAGCCGGTGTGCCTGTGTTTGCTTATGGCCACTTCCTCACTGTGTCGCTCAATTTTTTCATTCTGGCGTTCATCATCTTCATGATGGTCAAGCAGATCAACCGGCTCAAGCGCCAGCAGCCCGAACCGGCGCCGGTTGCGGTGGTCACACCCGAAGACGTGGTGCTGCTGCGTGAAATTCGTGACAGCCTGAAAGCCCGGTAAAACTGGCGCAAGGCTATCGAATTAATAGCTTTCTGCGCCTGTCCCGATTAGGCCGAGGCCCTGTTTGGCTTTAAACCGGGACGCGACCAGCTGGCGCGCCATGCGAATCGCGGCGATCAGGCTGGCTGCGTCGGCCCGGCCCGTACCGGCAATGTCAAACGCGGTGCCGTGGTCCGGGCTGGTGCGCACCATCGGCAAGCCCAGCGTCACGTTGACGCCCTGCTCGACCCCGAGGTATTTGACCGGAATCAAACCCTGGTCGTGGTACATCGCCACCACCACATCAAACTCACCGGGCTGGCCCGCCTTGGCACGGGCCCGCATGAACACAGTGTCGGGCGCGAAGGGGCCACTCACGTCCATGCCTTCCTGGCGCGCCTGGGCGATGGCCGGGGCAATCACATCCTGCTCTTCGCGGCCAAACAGCCCGCCTTCACCGGCATGCGGATTAAGCCCGGCCACCGCAATACGGGGCGGGCCGCCCGAGGCGCTGCGCACCGACTGGTGTGTGATCCGCAAGGTCTGCAGCACGCGCTCCAAAGTGACTGCTTCGATGGCGTCACGCAGCGACAAATGAATACTCACCAGCACGGTCTTGAGTTCATCGTTGGCCAGCATCATGCGCACGGGTAGCGCCGAAAGCGCTTTGCCCACAAACGCTGCGGCCTGGGCCTGCAACAGTTCGGTGTGGCCGGGGTAAAACGACCACGCCCCGCCAGCAGCGGCCAGCGCCTCTTTGTGGATGGGCGCTGTGACCAAGGCGGCCACTTCACCGCGCAGCGCAGCCTGCGCCGCCCAGACAATACACTCGGCCGCCGCCCTGCCAGCCAAAGCACTGATTTGTCCATACGGGACAAGCGCCGGCAGCTCACATTTTTGAAGCACAGGAAGGCAGTGCGGCGGCACCGACTGCCAGTCGGCGACCGCATCCAGCACGGCCACCGGGCCGGCGCCAACCAGCGCGGCTGCCCGGCGCAGGCTGGCCACATCGCCAACCACCACGCAGCCCATCAGGTCGGCGGGGCAATCGCGAAAGGCTTTGGCAATGGTTTCCGGGCCTATGCCTGCCGGATCGCCCATGGTGATGACCAGCGGCAGGGCTACAGCCACGGAGAACCCCGGAGGTTGATCAGAGGGTTTCTCATGCCTTCCACATGCCATGGGAACAGCCCATAATGATTTGCAGGGCGCGGGCGCGCCCAAATGCCCAGCATCCAGTAGCTACGAACACGGATGGGCGGCAAAGCCACCGAACAGGGAGAAGCGAAGAAATGCATTCTGTCGGTATTCTCGCGCAAACCCTTGCCTTTGCGTCTGCGAACGGGTGGCCCTCTCCATGAACGCCGCAGAGACCATGGTCTGGAGCGCAGCTTCCGGCTCCATTGGCCTGGTGGTCTTGCTGGGCGCTGCTGACGCGCTCTACAGCCGCAGCAAGGCCAGCGTGCAAAGCCTGATTTACCTCAGTACCTGCTGGCTTTTTTTCACCCTGTTCAGTGGACTGCCGGCCAGCCTGGCCAGCGCCACCGGACAGTCCTGGCTGCACACCGCCCAGGTGCTGGTAGGGCCGCTGTGTGGAAGCCTGGGCACCTACGGCGCCGGCCACTGGCTCGCAGCCGCCAAACGTGACCGGTTGACCGATGTCAGCTTTCGCAGCATCAGCGCGGTTTGCCTGGCGGGCGGGCCACTGTGTCTGCTGCTGCCGTCGGGCTTGCAGCTTCCCGCCTCGGGCGCGCTGACCGTGCTGAGCCTGTCGGTAGCGCTGTGGGCAGCGGTACGCGCCACACAGCAGGGTGACCGCCTGGCCTGGGGGCTGGCCGCCGGCTGCATGCTGGCGCTACCACTGCAACTCGGTCTTTACTGGCTGACCTTGCAACCTGGCCAGCAATCGATCTTGCTACAGGCTGGAGTGGCCTTGCTGGGCTTGCTCAGCGTCTCGGTCATCGGCGTGACCCTGTGGCTGCGCAACCACCAGGATCTGCAAATCCGCCACGCCGGACAATCGCGGCGTGACCCCACCACACAGCTCTACAGCAGCGTGGTGATGGTGCAAAAAATCATAAGGGCGCAGCGCCGTCTGGCGCGAACCCGGCGCGACGGCGCGCTGATGGCGGTGCTGGTGTTTGAACCCGAGCGTCTGCTGGCTCAGGTTGGCCAGCACGGCCTGAACGAAATTTACGCCCAGCTGGCCAGGCGCATGCAGCGCCACACGGGTGTCGTTAACCCGGCCGGCAGATATTACGACCGCTGCTTTGTGGTGCTGATTGAAAGCCTGCACTCGCCGGGCTGGATTCGCACGCTGGGCTTGCGCGTCGCGTCCAGCCTGCGCAGGCCGATGGAAGTCGCCTCTATCGGTGGTGAGCGCATCAAGCTCAACGTGGACATCGGCGTCGGCATGGTGCACCTGACCGGCGCAGGCAAAGACGTGGCGCAAGCGCTGCATGACGCCGAAACCATGGCCAGCGCAGCGCGCGGCATGCGCTCACGCGCCGCCTTGCTGGACGAACTCAGTGGCCAACCTGTGCCCGTGGAAAACGCCGAGCTCGGCACCAGCTGGCACGCATTGCGCGCGTCGCGGCCTCATCATGTGCGCGCGCCGCACCATTTGCGGCACCGCAAATCTGCCGCCTGAGCCCCCGCCAGGCGCGTGGCGCTGCACCGGATGTCAGGCCGGGTTATCGATATCAATGAAGCTATGGGTGATACCGAACTGGGCCGCCACATGCCCGGCCACCGCGGGCGCGCCATAACGCTCGGAGGCATGGTGGCCGCAGGCGATAAACGCCACCCCCATTTCGCGCGCATGGTGCGCCTGAGGCTCGGAGATCTCGCCGGTGATGAAAGCGTCTGCGCCGGCTGCAATCGCATCTTCAAAATAGCCTTGCGCGCCACCCGTGCACCACGCTATGTTTTTAATAGCTGATTGCGCAGGTCCGACAAGGGCTACAGGCCGATTCAATACATGCTTGACATGCTCGGCGAGCTTTTCGGCGCTGTCAAAGCCCGCAGACGCGCCGCTGCGCATCCCCAGAAATCCCAGGTTGTTGTCACCGAAATAACGCTCCGCCTTCAGGCCGAGTTGCAGGCCCAGTTGGGCGTTGTTGCCCAGTTCTGGATGCGCATCCAGCGGCAGATGGTAGGCGTAGAGGTTGATGTCGTTGGCCAGCAGCAGCGCCAGGCGCTGCTTCATCCAGCCGGTCACCCGTCCATCCTGGCCGCGCCAGAACAGGCCGTGGTGCACAAAAATAGCATCCGCCTGCGCTGCCACCGCCGCCTCGATCAAGGCCAGGCTGGCGGTCACGCCCGAGATGATTTTGCGGATTTCAGGCTTGCCTTCCACCTGCAGGCCGTTCGGGCCGTAGTCCTTGAAGCGTTCGGGTTGCAGCAGGCTGTCAAAGGCGTCCAGCAACTCCGCACGTTTCACCCTCACGGTAAAAATCCTTCGACAGAGAGATAACGCTCGCCCGTGTCGTAATTGAAACCCAGCACCGTGCTGCCGGCAGGAATTCCGGGCAGCTTCTGCGCAATCGCGGCCAGCGTGGCGCCCGACGAAATACCGACCAGCAGACCCTCCTGCGCGGCACTGCGCCTGGCGTAGTCTTTGGCGGCGTCGCCTTCGACCTGGATGACGCCGTCGAGCAAAGAGGTGATCAGGTTGGCCGGGATAAAACCCGCCCCTATGCCCTGAATCGGATGTGGTGACGGTTTGCCGCCGCTGATGACCGGCGAGGCCGCTGGCTCTACGGCATACACCTTGGTGCGCGGAAACCTGGCCTTGAGGACCTGTGCCACCCCACTCAAGTGCCCGCCGGTGCCAACGCCGGTGATCAGGTAGTCCACACCCTGCGGAAAGTCAGCCAGGATTTCTTCTGCCGTGGTACGCACATGCACCTCGATGTTGGCGGGGTTTTCAAACTGCTGCGGCATCCAGGCGCCGGGGGTTTGCGCCACAAGTTCCTTCGCGCGGGCAATTGCCCCGTTCATGCCTTTTTCACGCGGGGTCAAATCAAAACTGGCACCGTAGGCCAGCATCAGCCTGCGCCGCTCGATGCTCATGCTGTCGGGCATGACCAGCACCAGCGTATATCCCTTGACCGCCGCTACCATGGCCAGACCGACACCGGTGTTGCCGGAGGTCGGCTCGATGATGGTGCCGCCGGGTTGCAGGGCGCCGGACTTTTCTGCCGCTTCGACCATGCTCAGCGCAATCCGGTCCTTGATGGAGCCACCGGGGTTGCTGCGCTCGGATTTGATGTAGATGTGGTGCGTCTGGCAGGCCGCGCCGAAGATGCGATTGATGCGGATATGCGGCGTGTGGCCTATGGTGGCGAGAACGCTGGAAGCTTTCATGGCGGGGTCCTTGGGTTGACCGCGTGGCAGCGGGCAGATGCCCTGCTGCGCGGGATCGACAAATTATGGCCCGTCCCGCAAGCGGCTGTTGCCCGCCGGCCGCGACAGAAAGGCAAAGTGGGGGAAAATCGCGACTCTTGGTAATTCCCTGTCGGCCCCCAATTGGCCCTTCAGGACGTTTTTGTCTTGACGGCGATTTTTTCTTCAGTACCTACCATGCGCAAATTCTGGCTCTTGTTTTCCCAAACCGCGACGGTGCTTCTCGCCGCCTATTTTGTCGTGGCCACCCTCCAGCCGCAGTGGCTGAACCGCCCGTCGGCGGGGGGCCTGGCGGTCATCGAGGCGCCTGCCGCGGCCGGTAGCCCCGGCGCGGCACCCGCCGGCAGTTTTGCCGCAGCCGCCAAGGCCGCCTCAGCCGCCGTGGTCAGCATCAACACCAGCAAGGCCGCAGCGCGCAACCCCAACATGAACGACCCCTGGTTCAAGTTTTTCTTTGGGGACCAGGGCGGACAAAGCGCGCCGCAGGTCGGACTGGGCAGCGGTGTCATCGTCAGTCCCAACGGTTACATCCTCACCAACAACCATGTCGTCGAAGGTGCGGATGACATCGAGGTCATTCTCAACGACACGCGCAAGGCCAAGGCCAAGGTCATAGGCACCGACCCAGAAACCGACCTGGCCATCCTGAAAATCGAGCTCGACAAACTGCCGGTCATTGTGCTCGGGAGCTCGGATACGCTTCAGGTAGGCGATCCAGTGCTGGCCATTGGGAACCCGTTTGGCGTCGGCCAGACGGTGACCAGCGGCATTGTCAGCGCGCTGGGCCGCAACCAGCTGGGCATCAACACCTTTGAGAACTTCATCCAGACCGATGCCGCCATCAACCCCGGCAATTCGGGCGGTGCGCTGGTGGACACGCAGGGCCGCTTGCTGGGTATCAATACGGCAATTTATTCGCGCTCCGGCGGTTCCATGGGCATAGGTTTTGCCATTCCGGTGTCTACCGGCAAGCAGGTGCTGGAAAGTATTGTGAAAGATGGCCAGGTCACGCGCGGCTGGATCGGGGTAGAGCCACAGGATTTGAGCCCTGAGGTGGCCGAGGCTTTTGGCATCAAGCCCGACAAGGTGAAGGCTGGGGGCGTGATCCTCACCGGGGTGCTGCAAAACGGCCCGGCGGCACAGGCCGGCATTTTGCCGGGCGACGTGATTCTTGAGGTGGCAGGCAAGCCGGTGCGCACCGTGACCGAGCTGCTGAGCGCAGTGGCCGGCTTGAAGCCGGGTGTATCGGCACCGCTGAGTGTGCTGCGCAAGGACAAAAAGAGCGAGATCGCGGTGGTACCAGGAACCCGTCAGCGTCCGAAGATCCAGCGCTGAAACCTCGAGCATATCAAGATGCTATCGATTTGATAGCTGCCTACGCAAGCCGGGAATGAGCTGCAGGCCGATTTGACCTCAAGGTTTGGCGGATTCGGTGTCCTCAGGCGCCTGTGTGTGCTTGATGAAAAGCTGCGCGGCCCAGATGCCGACCTCGTACAAAATGCACATCGGAATGGCCAGCGCCAGCTGCGACACCACGTCCGGCGGCGTCACGATGGCGGCAATCACGAAGGCCAGCACAATGAAGTAGCCGCGGAAGTTCTTGAGCTTTTCAATGCTGACAATGTTCATGCGTGCCAGCACCACCACCGCAATCGGCACCTCAAAGGCCATGCCGAAAGCCAGAAACATGCTCAGCACAAAACCGAGGTAGGCCTCGATGTCGGGCGCCGCCACAATCGACTTGGGTGCAAAACTCTGGATGAATTTGAAAACCTGGCCGAAGACAAAAAAGTAGCAAAAAGCCACACCGACAAAAAACAGAAGTGTGCTGGACACCACCAGCGGCATCACCAGCTTTTTTTCATGCGTGTACAGGCCAGGCGCTACAAAGGCCCAGACCTGGTAAAGCACCACCGGCAAAGCCAGCAGGAAAGCGGCCATCAGCAAAATCTTCAATGGCACCAGAAACGGCGAGATGACCGAGGTGGCGATAAGCGATGCGCCTTTGGGCAGCGTTGCCACCAGCGGCGCGGCCAGCAAATCAAACAACACGGCCGGGCCCGGATAAATGGCCAGCAGGGCGGCAGCGATGGCGATGGCGATGACCACGCGGATCATGCGGTCGCGCAGCTCCAGCAGGTGTTGCACAAAAGGCTGCTCGGTGCCCGCGAGTTCGTCGGGCTTGTCGGTGTTGGAATCGCTCATGAAGAAGGTGTGCGCGGGAATGTGATCAAAAACAGGAGCGGAAGTGGCAGTGTGACAAAGGACGCCGACATGCGCCGCACAGTGAAAAAATCAGGCACGTGTGCTGGAGGATGCCCCCGGTCGGGGCCGAAAACGCGCCACCCTCGCTGCACCAGACAGGGCCTTGGTGCGCACACCGCAGCGCGCCTTGAACCATTGCGGTGTAGCGCCTTGCTTGAGGCGAAAGTTTTTCTTCGGGTGTTTGTATTCGGGAAAGCTGATCATGCCGGGAAGCTCGTCACCGGAGGCCGTGCCCGTGGTTTCGGCCCATGATTTTTCAAAGTCACTGGCATTGGTCTGGATGGAATTTTCGACATCTCGGGCTGCGCCCTCCATCGACTCTTTCATCTTCTTGAGCTCGTCCAGCTCCATCGAGCGGTTGACCTCCTGCTTGACATCAGCAACATAGCGCTGCGCCTTGCCCAGCATCGTACCTATGGTGCGTGCCAGACGCGGCAACTTTTCGGGGCCGATGACAATCAGCGCAACTGCGCCTATCAGCATCATCTTGGAAAGGCCGATGTCGATCACAGCTGGTCAGACCGGTAAGGCATCAAAAACAGAAAAGCGCCCAATCAGGACTTTTGCTTGGCTTCCACGTCGATCGTGGTTTTGTCGGCGGTCTGCGCATGGCTGACCTGACCGGCGGGCGCAGCTGCAGCGGCTTTTTCTTCGTCGGTCTTGCCGCCGTCCTTCATGCCGTCCTTGAAGCCCTTGACCGCACCACCCAGGTCGCCACCCATGTTGCGCAGTTTTTTGGTGCCGAACACCATCACCACAATCAACAAGACAATCAACCAGTGCCAAATGGAAAATGAACCCATGTTTCTCTCCTAGTCCTTAATATGCAGGCTTGCACAACAATGCAACCATTCTAAAGGCTTGGCGCTTGCTGGCACGCAATAGCCCTGCATTGCTTACCCTGCCGACATGCGTTTAGCTGGGGCGCCCAGCCCGCCTTGCAAGCAGGGATTAACCCTTGAGCCAGGGCCGTGGCCCGCCCATCACATGGATGTGAAGGTGGTGCACTTCCTGCCCGCCTTCGGCGCCAGTGTTGGTGACGATGCGAAAGCCGCCTGCAGGGTAGGGGTTGCAACCCTGCGCCAAGGCAAGCTGAGGGGCCAACACCATCATGCGGCCCAGCAGCGCCGCGTGTTCGGCGCCGGCCTGGGCCATGGACGCGATATGCACCTTGGGAATCATCAGAAAGTGCACCGGCGCCCAGGGGTGAATGTCATGGAAGGCAAATATCTCGTCGTCCTCATACACCTTGCGGCTGGGAATCTGGCCCGCAGCGATTTTGCAGAACAGGCAGTTGTCGGGCGCGTGGGTGACGGGCTGGCTCATGGTTACAAAAAGGTCAAAAAAACCAGTGCGAAGTCCTGGTGGGTCACAGGGGCGATGGGGGTCGGGCGAAGCGGTGGCTGTTAAACCGCATCCAGCCGCGCACGCAGCGGTACAGATACCAGAGCCAGACGATGAAATAGGCAATAGCGCCCGGCAAAAACAACAGCAGCCACAGAGGCGACAGCAGCACCAGCCACATCAGCGTCCACCAGAAGGTCTGGATCATGTAGTTGTGGTGGTCAATGTACAGAGAATCGGACTCCTCGGCGCGGCGAACGTAGTTCACGATGAGCGCAATGACCGCAAAAATGCCGCCGCTGAACCAGGCCAGCGTGTGCAGACCGTACAACACGTGCATGACGATGCGGTCATTGGGGCTCTTCGAATCAAATTCGGCCAGATCGGTTTCGCTCATTGGGGGCTTCCTTGAATGGGGCACTATTTCTCGGCGGCTTCTCGGTCCTGCACCTTGCGCAGGGCTTTTTCCTCAATGCCGCTGGTGCCCTCGCGGCGCTCCAGCTCGGCAATCACGTCCGCCGGGGACAAGCCGTAGTGCGCCAGCGCGATCAGGCTGTGAAACCATAAATCGGCGACTTCACCCACCAGTTTCGCATTCAGCTCGGGGGTCGGGCCGCCATGGTCGATGTCTTTGGCCGCCATGACGGTTTCGGTGGCTTCTTCACCAATTTTTTTCAGGAAGGCATCCGGGCCTTGGTGCAGCAGCCTCGCCACATAACTGGTTTGCGGGTCGCCGCCCTGGGCCGGCTTGCGGCTCTCGATGATGCGCGCAAGGCGCTGCAGGGAATCGTTGGACGTCATGATCTCTACTTATAGATGTTTTCGGGGTCTTTCAAGACCGGCTCGGTCACCACCCACTGACCGTCTTTGTAAAGGCTGAAAAAGCAGCTATGCCGACCCGTGTGGCAGGCGATCCCCGGTGTGTGGCCAAGTTGCGTCACCTTGAGCAGGAGCACGTCGTTGTCGCAGTCCATGCGGATCTCGTGCACCGTCTGCAGATGGCCGGACTCCTCGCCCTTGTGCCACAGCCGCCCACGTGAGCGGCTGTAATACACGGCCTGGCCGAGCTCAGCGGTTTTTTCCAGCGCCTCGCGGTTCATCCAGGCAAACATCAGTACATCGCCGCTGGAGGCCTCCTGCGTGATGACCGGGATCAGACCTCTGTCGTCCCACTGGATGTTGTCTAGCCATTTCATGCTTCATATTGTCCGTGATTGTCGCCAGCCAATTTTTACTATCAAATTTATAGCTGCTTACGCCCATCACAAAAGGGCTGGAGGCCAAAAAGACTTGAAAGAAACTACAGACGGACCGGAATGCCGCGTGCGGCCATGTGGGCCTTGGCCTGCTGCACCGTGTATTCGCCGTAATGAAAGATGCTGGCGGCCAGCACGGCATCGGCGCCGCCCAGCTGGATGCCGTCGGCCAGGTGGTCCAGGTTGCCAACACCGCCGGAGGCAATCACTGGCACGCTGACCGCGTCGCTGACAGCGCGGGTCAGCGCCAGGTCAAAGCCCGCCTTCGTGCCGTCGCGGTCCATGCTGGTCAGCAAAATCTCGCCAGCGCCGCGCAGGGCCATCTCGCTGGCCCAGGCCACCGCATCCAGCCCGGTGTTTTTGCGCCCGCCGTGGCTGTAAACGTCCCAGCCCTGGCCTCGCGTCAGCGCCTCTTCATCAGAGCGGCGCTTGGCGTCTATCGCCACCACAATACATTGCGCACCATATTTGGCCGAGGCGTCTTCAATCACCTGCGGGTTGGCCAGCGCGGCTGAATTGAAGCTGGTCTTGTCGGCGCCGGCATTGAGCAGGCGGCGTACGTCTTCAACCGTGCGCACGCCGCCGCCTACCGTGAGGGGGATGAACACCTGCGAGGCCACGGCCTCGATGATGTGCAGGATCAGGTCGCGTCCATCGCTGGTGGCGGTGATGTCGAGAAACGTCAGCTCGTCCGCACCCTGGTCGTTGTAGCGTGCGGCAATCTCGACCGGGTCGCCGGCGTCACGCAGTTCGACAAAATTGACGCCCTTGACGACCCGTCCGCCGGTGACATCGAGGCAGGGAATGATCCGTTTAGCGAGCACCAGTTATCCATTCAATTCGTCTGCGCGGGCCTGCGCCTTCTCAAAATCGAGGTCGCCGCTGTAAATCGAGCGGCCGCAGATCACACCTTCGACGCCCTCGTCTTCGACCGCACACAGGGCATCGATGTCGGCCATGTTGGACAGCCCACCGGATGCGATCACGGGAATGGTCAACGCCTGGGCCAGCTTGACGGTGGCTTCGATATTGATGCCGCTGAGCATGCCGTCGCGGCCTATGTCGGTGTAGATGATGGACTCGACACCGTAATCCTGGAATTTTTTGCCGAGGTCAATCACTTCGTGGCCGGTCATCTTGCTCCAGCCGTCGGTGGCGACTTTGCCATCCTTGGCATCCAGTCCGACGATGATGTGGCCGCCAAACGCGGTACAGGCGTCTTGCAGGAAGCCGGGGTTTTTAACCGCGGCCGTGCCGATGATGACGTAACGCAGGCCGGAATCCAGGTAGCGCTCGATGGTGTCAAGGTCGCGAATGCCGCCGCCCAGCTGCACGTCGATTTCACTACCGACCTCCGCCAGGATTTTGCGAATGGCTGCTTCATTTTTAGGCTTGCCGGCAAACGCGCCGTTCAAATCCACCAGGTGCAGGCGGCGCGCGCCTTTGTCCACCCAGTTGCGCGCCATGGCGGCCGGGTCTTCGCTGAAGATGGTGGACTGGTCCATGTCGCCCTGTTTGAGGCGCACGCATTGGCCGTCTTTCAAGTCAATCGCGGGGATAAGTAACATGGGCAGTGGGCTGAAGCGGTGAAGTGGAATTTGGCGGCTGGTGCCGGCAGCGGAGGGTCAAGGGTTCCAGTGCAGAAAATTGCGGTACAGGGCCAGCCCGTGTTCGGCGCTTTTTTCAGGGTGAAACTGCGTGGCGAAAATATTATCGCGCGCAACCGCCGCGGTAAAGCGTGCGCCGTAGTCGGCCTCGCCCGCAGTGTGGCGTGCATCCGACGGGCGGGCGTAGAAGCTGTGCACAAAATAGAAGTAGGCGCCGTCCGGCACACCGGACCAGACCGGGTGCACCGGTGCGGTCTGGTAAACCTGATTCCAGCCCATTTGCGGCACCTTGTAACGGCTGCCGTCAGGCTGGATCTTGCCGGCCAGATCAAACTTGAGCACCTCACCCGGTATCAAACCCAGGCCGCGCGTGCCGTCGGAACCCCGCCCTTCCGAGCTGTGGTCCAACAACATTTGCATGCCAACACACACGCCGAACAAGGGCTTGGTGGCCGCAGCGTGTAACACTGCTTCCAGCATGCCGGATGCCTGCAGCTCTTGCATGCAGTCGGCAATCCCGCCCTGACCGGGCAACACGACGCGATCGGCGTCCAACACCTGCTGGGCGCTGGAGGTGACACGCACATCGAAACCGCTGTTGGCCGCAACGTGTTTGACCCCTTGCGACACCGAGCGCAGATTGCCCATGCCGTAATCCACCACCGCGACTGTTTTAAGTTTTGCCATCAGGAGGAAATTTGCTACTATTTTGATAGCTGCTTACGACCATACAGCAAGGGCTGGATGCCAAAAGCATATCTGATTCGGCTAGAGCGAGCCCTTGGTCGAGGGAATCACGCCGGCGGCGCGGGGGTCGATCTCCAGCGCCATGCGCAAGGCCCGGGCAAAGGCCTTGAAGACGGTTTCAGCCTGATGGTGGGCGTTGTCGCCCTTGAGGTTGTCGATGTGCAGGGTGACAAAAGCGTGGTTCACAAAACCCTGGAAAAACTCGTAAGCCAGCTGGCTGTCGAAGCTGCCAATCATGCCGCTCTTGAAAGGCACATGCATGTCCAGCCCGGGGCGCCCCGAGAAATCGACCACCACGCGCGACAGCGCCTCGTCCAGCGGCACATAGGCGTGGCCGTAGCGACGCAGTCCTTTTTTGTCGCCCACTGCCTGCGCCACCGCCTGCCCCAAGGTGATACCCACGTCTTCCACCGTGTGGTGGCCATCAATGTGCAGATCACCTTTGGCCTGAATATCCAGATCGATCAGGCCGTGGCGGGCGATCTGGTCCAGCATGTGGTCGAAAAAGCCGATGCCGGTGGACAGGCTGGCCTTGCCGGTACCGTCAAGATTGACCTTGACGGTGATCTGGGTCTCGGCGGTATTGCGGGAAACTTCAGCCGTTCTGGGGGCAAGGGGCGCCAAGGCAGTGGGGGTAGTCATAGTGATTCTTTAAGGGCTGCCAGCATTTGCAGGTTTTCGTCAGCGTTGCCAACAGTCAAGCGCAGGCAATTGGTCAGCAGTGGATGCATTTTAGAAACGTTTTTGACCAGAACCTTGCGCGCCCGCATTCCGTCAAAGGTTTTGGCCGCTTCGGGCACGCGCACAAGGATCATGTTGGCGTCGCTTTTCCAGGCCTTGACACCTGGCAGGGCCTGCAGTGCTGCAAAAACAATGGCGCGCTGGGCCCGCAGCTCCTGGGCTTGCGCCGCAAATACCTCGGCATGTTCGAGTGCAAACAGCGCGCATTCGTAGTTCAGCACACTGATGTTGTAGGGCGGACGCACCTTGTCGATTTCGGCAATCAGCGCCTTGGGGCCCATCATGTAGCCGATACGCACGCCGGCCAGGCCAAACTTGCTCATGGTACGCATCAGCAGCACATGGCTGTGCCGGGCGATGCGGTCGATATAACTTTTGCTCGAAAACGGCTGGTAGGCCTCGTCCATCACCACCAGACCGGGGGCGGCCTCGATGATCTTTTCAATCACCGCGTCGTCCCACAGATTGGCCGTCGGGTTGTTCGGGTAAGCGATGTAGATGATGGAGGGCTGGTGCTCGGCAATCGCGGCCAGCATGGCAGCCTCGTCAAGCTCAAAATCCGGAGTCAGTGGCACACCGATGAACTTCAGGCCCTGCAACTGTGCGCTCATGCCATACATCACAAAGCCAGGCAGCGGCGAAAGAATGGAAGCGCCGGGGACATCGCAGGCCATGGCCAGCAGCGAGATCAATTCGTCCGAGCCGTTGCCCAGCATGATGTCAAAACCTTCGGGCATCTGCGCATGTTCGGCCAGCGCGGTTCGCAGATCGTTGACGCGACCGTCCGGGTAGCGGTTCAGCGCCAGTGCGCCCAGGCGCTGGCCCAGATGGGCTTGCAGCGCCGCAGGTAACCGGTGCGGGTTTTCCATGGCGTCGAGCTTGACCATGCCAGCGGAGTCCTGAATCGCGTAGGCGTGCATGGACTGCACGTCCTGTCTGATCAATTTTTTGAGATTAACCCGTTCGCTTGCGCTCATTTTTTCATTCTCATTTCAGCAGCCTGGGCATGGGCCTGCAAGCCTTCGCCGTAAGCCAGTTCGGCGGCAATTTTGCCCAGGGTTTGCGCACCGGCTGCGCTGACCTCGATGAGGCTGCTGCGTTTCTGGAAATCGTACACACCCAGCGGGCTGGAGAAACGCGCGGTGCCGCTGGTGGGCAACACGTGATTCGGGCCGGCGCAGTAGTCGCCCAGCGATTCGCTGGTGTAGGCACCGAGAAATATCGCGCCAGCGTGTTTGAGCAGCGGCTCCCACTTGTGCGGGTCGCGGCTGGAGACTTCCAGGTGTTCGGGTGCAATACGGTTGCTGATAGCGCAGGCTTCTTCCATGCTGCGCGTCTGGATCAGCGCGCCCCGGCCTGTGAGCGATTTGGCAATGATGTCTGCACGCGGCATGCCGGGCAGCAGGCGGTTGATGGCGGCCTGAACCGCATCGATATAAGCTGCATCCGGACACAGCAAAATACTTTGCGCCAGTTCGTCATGCTCGGCCTGGCTGAACAAATCCATGGCCACCCAGTCGGCCGGTGTGCTGCCATCGGCCAACACCAGAATTTCACTGGGGCCGGCAATCATGTCGATACCAACGCTGCCGAAAACCCGGCGCTTGGCGGCAGCCACGTAGGCGTTGCCGGGGCCCGTGATCTTGTCCACTGCGGGAATCGTGGCTGTGCCGTAAGCCAGGGCGGCCACCGCCTGCGCTCCACCAATGGTGAAGGCCCGCGTGACACCGGCTACATAGGCGGCAGCCAACACGAGCTCATTGCGCTCGCCTTTGCTCGACGCAGCCTGCTCGCCCGAGCCGCCCGTAGCCAGACTGCCACGTACCGGGGTCGGCACCACCATGATGATTTCTTCCACGCCAGCCACATGCGCCGGAATGGCATTCATGAGCAGGCTGGACGGATAAGCCGCCTTGCCACCTGGTACATAGATGCCCACCCGATCCAGCGGCGTGACTTTTTGCCCCAGCAAGCTGCCCTCTTCGTCGCGGTAGCTCCAGCTTTCGCCAGATGCCTTTTTTTGCGCCTCGTGGTAGCTGCGAATGCGCGCGGCTGCGGCCTGCAGGGCAGCGCGCTGCGCGGCCGGGATGGCATCAAACGCAGCCTTGAAATCGGCCTGCGTCAGTTCAAGGCCGGCCACACTGGCTGCCGACAGCCCGTCGAAACGCGCGGTGTACTCAAGCACCGCCGCATCACCGCGCTGCTTCACATCCGCCAGGATGTCGGCCACTCGCTGCTCAATGGCCGCGTCGGTATCTGCCGACCAGTGCAGCCGGGCCTTGAATTCGGCCTCAAATGTGCTGTCAGCCGTTGACAGCCGTGCGGGAGCAGCTACTAAATTCATGGCGTTTTCAGCTTGCGGGTTTGGTTATGGCGGACGCAAAAGCGTCAATGATGGCGCGAATCGGCGCCTGTTTGAGCTTGAGCGCGACCTGGTTGACCACGAGATGTGAACTGATGTCCATGATGCGCTCAACCTCCACCAGGTGATTGGCCTTGAGCGTGTTGCCACTGCTTACCAGGTCCACAATCGCGTCGGCCAGGCCGGTCAGCGGCGCCAGCTCCATGCTGCCGTAAAGCTTGATCAGGTCCACATGCACGCCCTTGGTGGCAAAAAAGTCGCGCGCAATGCTGACAAACTTGGTCGCCACCTTGAGGCGCGAGCCCTGCCTGACCGCCGCCTCGTAGTCAAACCCGTCACGCACCGCCACACTCATGCGGCATTTGGCAATCTGCAGATCCAGCGGCTGGTACAGGCCCTGGCCGCCATGTTCGATCAGCGTGTCCTTGCCGGTCACGCCAATATCGGCACCGCCATATTGCACATAAGTGGGCACGTCCGTGGCGCGCACCAGCACCACACGCACGCCGGGCTGGTTGGTAGTCAAAATCAGCTTGCGTGATTGTTCCGGGTCTTCCAGCACTTCAATGCCGGCGGCTTTAAGAAGCGGCAGGGTTTCGTCGAAGATGCGGCCTTTGGACAGGGCGAGCGTTATCACGACTTGATCCTTTCGATGTCGGCGCCTATGCCGCGCAACTTGGCTTCCATCTGGTCATAACCGCGATCAAGATGGTAAATGCGCTCAACCAGGGTTTCGCCTTCGGCCACCAGTCCGGCAATCACCAGGCTGGCAGACGCCCGGAGATCGGTGGCCATCACCGTGGCGCCCGACAGTTTTTCAACACCGTCAATGATCGCAAATTTTCCGTCAATTTCTATCCTGGCGCCGAGCCGCACCATTTCGTTGACATGCATGAAGCGGTTCTCAAAAATCGTTTCGGTCACCTTGGCCGGACCCTCGGCAATCGCATTGAGCGCCATGAACTGGGCCTGCATGTCTGTCGGGAAACCCGGGTATTCGGTGGTGCGAAACGACTGCGCCTGCATGCGGCCCTGCGCCTGGATGCGGATAAAACCGTCCCCCGCCGTGACTGTGGCACCGGCGGCGCGCAGCAGATCTATCACCGCATCGAGATGATCGGCGCGGCCGTGGCGCAGCACCACGTCGCCACCGGTGGCCGCCACGGCGCACAAAAAAGTACCGGTTTCAATCCTGTCAGCCACCACCTGGTGTGTGCAGCCGTGCAGGCGCTCCACGCCCTCGATACGGATCCGGCTGCTGCCGTGGCCCTCGATCTTTGCGCCCATCTTGATGAGCATTTCGGCCAGGTCGCCAATCTCGGGCTCCTGCGCCGCATTTTCGAGGATGGTTTCGCCCTCGGCCAGGCTGGCGGCCATCAGAAAGTTTTCGGTACCGGTGACCGTGACCATGTCGGTCGTGATGCTGCAGCCCTTGAGACGGCCGCGTTGTCCGTTGGGTTTGAGTGGTAGTTTGGCAATCATGTAGCCGTGTTCAACCACTATATCGGCGCCCATGGCCTGCATGCCCTTGATGTGCTGGTCCACCGGGCGCGAGCCGATGGCGCAACCGCCGGGCAGCGACACTGTGGCTTCGCCAAACCGGGCCAGCAAAGGGCCCAACGCCAGCACCGAGGCGCGCATGGTCTTGACCAGCTCGTAGGGCGCTTCCGGCGAACTCAACCCGCCCGCATTGATGGTGACGGTACCCGGCGCCGCTTCAGTGCGCTCGGCACTGACCCCCATATTACGGATCAGCTTGAGCATGGTCGCGACGTCCTGCAAACGCGGCACATTTTGCAGCGTGACCGTGTCCGCGGTCAGCAGCGCTGCGCAAAGTTCCGGCAGCGCGGCATTTTTTGCGCCTGAAATATCGACCGTGCCGGCCAGCTGACGCCCGCCCCTGATGAGTAATTTGTCCATGGTGCTTGTCTATTCTTCCGCGTTGCTGCTTGCCCATTCGGCAGGGGTGTAGGTTTTCATCGACAGGGCATGCACTTCGTCGGTCTGCATACGCCCACCCAGTGTGGCGTACACACGCTGGTGCCGCTGGATCAATCGCTGGCCGGCAAAAGCGCTGGACACGATGGTGGCATACCAGTGGCGCCCATCACCGGTCACGTCCAGGTGCTCACAGGGCAGGCCCGCGGCAATAATGGTTTGGAGTTCTTCGCTGGTCATGATTTATTGATTAAGGAGCTGAGTTCATTCAAGGTGGGGCCGCGCAGTACACGAGGGGACAAGCGCGGGGGTCCTGTCTAGTGCCTGATTTTGTAGCCGATTCGCAGTAAATTGACTGCAATGCCGCTGACGACCAGCAAAGAGCTGCCAACAATTGCCAAGCTGAGCCATGGTGACACGTCGCTGACACCGAAAAACCCATAGCGAAAACCGTCGATCATGTAGAAAAACGGATTCAGATGGCTGACGGTCTGCCAGAACGGCGGCAGGGAATGGATGGAGTAGAAAACGCCACTGAGAAATGTCATGGGCATGATCACAAAATTCTGGAAGACCGCCATCTGGTCAAACTTCTCCGACCACAAGCCGGCAATCAGCCCCAGCGCGCCCAACAGCGCGGCCCCCAGCAGCGCGAACAGCACAATCCACAACGGCGCCACAAAACCCGGCTGACCAAAATAGACCGTCACTGCAAACACGCCCAGGCCGACGGCCAGGCCGCGCACAATCGACGAGCCGACATAGGCAAAAAACCAGTGCCAATGCGACAGCGGGCTGAGCAGCACAAACACCAGGCTGCCCATGATCTTGCTCTGGATCAGTGAAGATGAACTGTTGGCGAACGCGTTTTGCAGCACACTCATCATGACCAGGCCCGGGACCAGAAAGGCGGTGTAGCGGATGCTGCCGTACACCTGCACCTTGTCCTCCAGCACATGGCCAAAAATCAGCATGTACATGACGGCGGTGAGTATGGGCGCGCCAACCGTCTGAAAACCGACTTTCCAGAATCGCAGAACTTCTTTGTAAAAGAGGGTTTGCCAGCCGTTCATGCCGTCACCCCGATTTTTTCGGCCATGACCTCAAGAAATACGTCTTCGAGGTCGGCCTTGCGGATCTCCACATCTTCCGCCACCAGCCCAGCCTCGCGAATGGCGCTGAGGTAGTGCTCGATCTCATGCGCGTTGTGCGCTGGCAATTGCACAATGCGGCCGGTGATGCGCGCCTTCTCGGCGAGCGCTTTGGGCAGTTCGCTGTCGATCTTGAAACGCAACACGTTCGACGATGCGGCCTTGAGCAGTTCCGATGTCTGCGCCAGCGCCACGACACGCCCCTGTTTGAGCATGGCGATGCGGCTGCACAGGGCTTCTGCCTCCTCCAGATAGTGGGTGGTCAGCAGCACCGTGCTGCCCTGCTTGTTGAGTTTGGCGATGAATTGCCACAGGGTCTGGCGCAATTCCACATCCACCCCTGCTGTGGGCTCGTCGAGCACGATGACCCTGGGTTTGTGCACCAGTGCCTGCGCCACCAGCATGCGGCGTTTCATGCCGCCCGAGAGCTGGCGCATGTTCGCGTGGGCCTTGTCGGTCAGGCCCAGGCTGGCCAGCAATTCATCGATCCAGTCGTCGTTGTTTTTGACGCCAAAATAACCGGACTGGATGCGCAGCGCCTCGCGCACCGTGAAAAAGGGATCGAACACCAGCTCTTGCGGCACGATACCGAGCATGCGCCTGGCGTCGGCATAGTCTGTCACCACATCGCATCCGTGCACCAGCACCCGGCCGGAGCTGGCCCGCGAGAGGCCTGCCAGGATGCTGATCAGGGAGGTTTTTCCGGCGCCATTGGGGCCGAGCAGGCCAAAAAACTCGCCGGGCTCTATGTCAAAACTGACGGCTTCCAGCGCCCGAACACCGGGACCGGTCTGGCTTCGAGTCGATGGGTAGGTTTTGGAGACAGACTGAAATGAGATGGCTGGCATGAGCCCACCATTTTACGGGCTCCAGACTGCCAGACCGGCTGCGCCGGCGCAAGGACCTGTCGGTCGCTTGCCCGAGCGCCTCAGGTTGGGGCGGCGGTCGTTGCCGGAATCAAGTCGGCCACGCCATAAAGAACGGCCAATTCCAGCAGGCGCTGGGGCGCTGATTGCACCGAAAAACGATTGCCTGATGCCAGCGCATGGCGACGGCACTCGAGCAGGACCGCCAGCGCGGAGGAGTCAAACTGCTGAAGCGCACTGGCATCAGCCACCACTTCTGCGGACCCGGAAAAAAGCTCGGGCTTCAAGCTGCGGGCAAAACCAGCCGCCACGGCGTGGGTCAGGACCGGAGGAAGTGTCAGCATAGCAAGCTTTTCGATCAGGACTTTTTCTCGTCCGCGTTTGTCTTGTTGCGCTGGGACAGTGCCGCGATCAGCCCATCGACGCCCTTGGTCGAAATTTCCTGCGCAAACTGGGTGCGGTAGGTTTCCACCATCCAGATACCAAGCACGTTCAAATCATAGATCTTCCAGCCTGTAGACGTTTTTTCCATGCGGTAATCGAGCTGGATCGGTTCGCTGCGGCCTATCACTTCGGTGCGCACGATCACTTCGTTGTCCGTTGGCGCAGCCCGCAGCGGCTTGACGCTGATGGTCTGGTCCTTGACCTGGGCAAGCGCGCCGGAATAGGTACGCACCAGCAGAATCTTGAACTCGTCCTGCAAGCGCTTTTGCTGCTCAGGTGTGGCCTGGCGCCAGTTCCGGCCTACGGCTGCAGCTGTCATGCGGGTGAAGTTCACATTGGGCATGACTTTGCTGTCCACCAACGCAATGATTTTCCCGACATCACCACCTTGAATCGCCTTGTCCGACTTGATGCTGTCCAGCACCTCTGTAGAGGTGCGTTTGATGAGTGCGTCTGGCGCCTCACCCGAGGCGCGGGTCAGCGGGGCTGCCACAAGCAGGGCCAGGGCCAGCGATGCACCCACAAAATGACTAAAAAATCGACGGTTCATTGTGTTCCTTCATATCGCCAAGAGTATCTGCCGGGCCGGGGAGTCTCCGCAGCTGGTCAGCCAATGCTCAGGCCATGTAGTTGATTGGACAGGGTCTGACCGCCATGGTTCACGCACATTGGGTGAAGTTCTGGCCGGGCATGTAAGTATTCTTTACCTGGCGGGCGCTGGTGCAGCCTTTTCAGGCAAATCATAACGTTCTTCGGTATCGCCGTTGGTCTCAAGAACGACGCCACGGCGCTGCAGGTAGGCATCGCGCGTGAAAGCGTATTTGTCGAGCGCTGCCTGGTCCAGAACCTCACCGGCGCGCAGCAGACTGGCGCGCAAGTCCACCGCACGCAGCACATACAGCGAGTTGCGCGTGGCGACATTGTCAATCTGCATCACCAGATCGCCTTTGGAGTCGACCACCCGGGCGGCGGCATCACGCACGGTGGACGGCCCGAGCACCGGCAGAACGAGGTAGGGGCCAGTGGCCACGCCCCAGCGCCCGAGCGTATTGCCGAAGTCTTCGCGGTGCCGTTCAATCCCCATCAAGGTGGCCCAATCCAGCACGCCGCCCAGCCCGATCAGCGTATTCACGCTGACCCGCATGAAGCTGTCCACAGCCGCCTGCGGCTTGGCCTGTAGAACGTTGTTCACAAAGGACCAGACATCCGACAAATTGCCGAAAAAGTTGCCAACACCGGTTCGCACCGGAGACGGCACCGTATTCTGGTAAGCCTGCGCCACCGGTTTGACGATGGCTTCGTCAAGGCCGTCGTTGAAGCGGGTCACGCTGCGGTTGAAAGGTTCGAAGGGGTCCCGTGGGTTGGGGCCGGTGGCACAGCCTTGCAGCAGTGCGAGCACCAGCAGCCCGGCCCACAGGCCGGGGCGTTTCAAAGTGATTCGTTTTTTCATTTTTTTTCATTACTCCCTGTGGGCGGTGCAGCCACCGAGCCAGAACTGCTGTCCGCCGCCTTGCTGTACAAGAACTGGCTGATGAGATTTTCCAGCACAACCGCGGATTGCGTGCTGGAGATGGTGTCGCCGGTCGCCAGATTCTTCTCGCTGGATCCGGCCTCGATGCCAATGTACTGCTCACCGAGCAAACCACTGGTCAGTATTTTCAGGGAGCTGTCTTTTGGAAAGGAGTACCGGCTTTCCATCGCCAGCGTGACACGCGCCTGGAACGACTTATCGTCAAACACCAGCGACTCGACGCGGCCGACCACAACACCGCCGCTGCGCACTGCACCTTTGGGCTTGAGCCCCCCGACATTGTCAAACTTGGCGGTGACCCGGTAAGTGGACTGGAAGCTCAAGTTCAGCAAATTGGCGGCCTGGAGCGCCAAAAACAGGATGGCAGCAGCGCCGATCAGGACAAAAACGCCGACCCACACATCATTTTTTGAGCGTTGCACAACACCCTCCTCAAGTAAACATCATCGCGGTCAGGATGAAATCCAGACCCAGAACCGCCAGCGAAGCCACCACCACCGTACGCGTCGTGGCGCTGGCCACGCCTTCTGGCGTGGGTTGCGCCTCAAAACCCTGAAGCAGCGCAATAAAAGTGACGGTGAAGCCGAAAACCACACTCTTGATCACTCCGTTGCCAACATCTTTCCAGACATCGACGCCGCCCTGGATCTGACTCCAGAAAGACCCGGCATCGACACCAATCATGACCACACCAACCGCCCATCCGCCAATCACACCCATCGCGCTGAACACACCCGCCAGCAAGGGCATGACAATCACGCCAGCCCAGAAACGGGGCGCCAGGATGCGTTGCACCGGGTCGACGGCCATCATTTCCATGACGCTGATCTGCTCGCCGGCCTTCATGAGGCCAATTTCGGCTGTCAGCGAAGTGCCGGCCCGACCCGCGAACAGCAAGGCCGTCACCACCGGCCCGAGTTCGCGCACCAGCGTCAGTGTGACCAGCAGGCCAAGCGCATCCGACGAGCCAAACCGCTGCAGCGTGTAGTACCCCTGCAGGCCAAACACAAACCCGACAAACAGTCCGGATACCGCGATGATGACCAGCGAATAGTTGCCCAGGAAATGGATCTGGTCGCGCACCAAGCCAAAACGCCGGAAGGTCGAAGGCAGGGAAAGGAGAAGCCGCAGGAAAAGACGTGCACCCAGACCCACGTCTGCGAGTTTGCTGCGGGTGGCAAAGCCGACATCCGACGGTTTGTACCAACTCATGAGACGGCACCTCGCTGCCGGGCGGCCTTGGGAAGGGGGCCAAAGTCATCCTCCACCGACACGCCAGGGTAGTGGAACTGAACCGGACCGTCGGGCAGCGCATTGACATACTGGTAGACCAGCGGATCGGTGCTTTTGCGGACCTGCTCGGGCGTTCCCTCGGTTGCAATTTTTCCGTTGGCCAGGATGATCACGTGGTCGGCCACGGCAAAGGTCTGCTCCAGCTCGTGAGAGACAAAAATACTGGTCAGCCCCATGGCGTCGTTCAAATGCCGGATCAGCCGCGCCGCCGTTCCCAGCGAGATCGGGTCCAGACCGGAAAATGGCTCGTCGTACATCACCAGTTCGGGGTCCAGGGCGATGGCGCGTGCCAGCGCGATTCGCCGCGCCATGCCGCCGGACACCTCGCTGGGCATGAGATCGCGCGCACCACGCAGGCCGACCGCGTTGAGCTTCATGAGCACGATGTCGCGAATCAAGGCCTCGGGCAGATCCGTGTGTTCGTGCAGCGGAAAAGCCACATTTTCGTAAACGCTCAAATCGGCAAACAGCGCGCCAAACTGGAAAAGCATGCCCATGCGGCGCCGCGCCGCGTAGATCTGCTCCTGGTCCATGCGAGTGACATCCTGGCCATCAAACAGCAATTCGCCGCGCTGGGCCCGGATCTGGCCGCCAATGAGCCGCAAGATGGTTGTTTTGCCGCCCCCTGAAGCCCCCATCAGTGCAGTCACCTTGCCACGGGGCACCGACAGTGAAATGTCATCGAGTATTACGCGCTCGCCCTGCACACCTGGATAAGCAAATGTCAGGTGTTTGAATTCGACCAGGGAAGAAGGGGCGCTATCGGGCATGGGGCAGAAAATTTCAGGCGGTGGACCGAGCCTGCTGGCAATGGGCTCAATCATAAAGGTTTACGCCGTGCAGGCGGCAAAAAGCCCTGCCATTCCCTTCGGATCCGCCCCCATGAACATGGGATCAGCCCGGCGCCGGAGCACGCCGTGCCCCGCATTTGAAGCCCTGTTTCAGCCGAAATTTATGGAAATTCTGGCTGTAGCCCTTATACGAAGAGCGTAAGCAGCTGCTATTTTCATAGCATATTTGACTTCAAACACGAAGCGCAGGTCCCCCGGCACCACTCGCTCATCGTGGCAGGTCGCTGTATCCCATCAGGAATTCGTCCACAGAACGCGCGGCCTGACGGCCTTCCCTGATGGCCCACACCACCAGGCTTTGTCCACGCCGGATATCACCCGCCGCAAACACCTTGGGTACGTTGGTCGCGTAACCGCCAATGAAGTCGGTGCTGGCTTTGGCATTGCCGCGCCCGTCTTTTTCGATGCCAAACGCATCGAGCACGGCGGATACCGGGGCCACAAAGCCCATGGCCAGCAGCACCAGGTCGGCCTTGAGCGTCTGTTCAGAGCCAGCCAGCTCGACCATCTTCCCGTCTTTCCACTCGACGCGCACTGTCTTCAGGCCAGTGACTTTACCGTTTTCCCCGAGCAGTTCCTTGGTGGAAATGGCAAATTCGCGGTCACAGCCCTCTTCGTGCGAGGACGAGGTGCGCAGCTTGATCGGCCAGTAAGGCCAGGTCATGGGGCGGTTTTCCTCTTCCGGAGGCTCCGGCATCAGCTCGAACTGCGTGACGCTGGCCGCGCCGTGGCGGTTGCTGGTCCCCACACAGTCGGAGCCGGTGTCGCCGCCGCCAATGACGATCACGTGTTTGCCATCGGCACGCAGCTGGTCCTTGACCTTGTCACCGGCATTGACCTTGTTTTGCTGCGGCAAAAATTCCATCGCGAAATGGATGCCATTCAAATCACGTCCGGGCACCGGCAAATCGCGCGACTGCTCGGCACCGCCGGTCAGCAGCACGGCATCAAAATCCTTTTGCAACTGCTCGGGGGTGATGGTTTCCTTGGCCCAGTTGGTGACTCTGGAGTCCTTGCCAAGCGGGTCTTTGGCAGCGCCCACCATGACGCCGGTGCGGAAGGTCACGCCTTCGGCCTGCATCTGCGTCACACGCCGGTCGATATGGATTTTTTCCATCTTGAAATCGGGAATGCCGTAACGCAGCAGGCCGCCAACACGGTCGTTCTTTTCAAACAGGGTCACGTCATGGCCCACGCGTGCCAGTTGCTGCGCAGCGGCCATGCCAGCGGGGCCGGAGCCGACCACAGCCACTTTTTTGCCTGTCTTGTGCTGCGGAGGCTGCGGCTCGACCCAGCCCTCGGCCCAGGCGCGGTCGATGATGGCGTGTTCGATGGACTTGATGCCCACCGCGTCGTCATTCACGTTGAGCGTGCAGGCTGCCTCGCAGGGTGCCGGGCAGATGCGACCGGTGAACTCCGGGAAATTGTTGGTGCTGTGCAGGGTGTCAATCGCGCTTTTCCAGTCGGCGCGGAACACCATGTCGTTGAAGTCGGGAATGATGTTGTTGACCGGGCAACCGCTGTTGCAAAACGGCGTACCGCAGTCCATGCAGCGCGCGGCCTGCTTGTTGGCCTGCGCGTCATCGAGGCCGATCACGAACTCCTTGTAGTTTTTCAGGCGCTCGGGAACAGGCTTGTAGCCCTCCTCGATGCGTTCGTATTCCATGAAACCGGTGACTTTACCCATGTGGCTACTCCAGATACTTTTTGTTCAGGCCGCGGTTTTGGCGGCTTTTGGCGCTGGCTTGCTGGCCGCTTTGACGGAGACGGGGGCCGCCTTTTTGGCGGCCATTTCGCCGAGCGCGCGCTTGTATTCCAGCGGAAACACCTTGACGAATTTGCCTCTGGCCTCGGCCCAGTTGTCCAGCAGTTCGCGGGCGCGCTTGCTGCCGGTCCAGCGGTTGTGGTCTTCCAGCAGCTTGCGCAACTGGGCTTCGTCCGTCTGGCCGCCGTGCCAGAGCGCCTGCTCGCCGCCAGCTTCCTGCTGGGCTACCGGCTGGACCTTTTCCAGCGACACCATGGCGGTGTTGCAACGCTTGGCAAACTGGCCGTCCTCGTCATACACATAAGCAATCCCGCCGCTCATGCCGGCTGCGAAGTTGCGCCCGGTTTTGCCCAGCACGGCGACGGTGCCACCGGTCATGTATTCGCAGCCATGGTCACCCGTGCCTTCGACGACCGCCGTGGCACCGGAGAGGCGCACGGCAAAACGCTCGCCCGCCACGCCGCTGAAGAAGGCCTCGCCGGTGGTTGCACCGTAGAGCACGGTGTTGCCGACGATGGTGTTCTTGACCGCGTCACCCCGGAAGTCAATGCTGGGACGCACCACAATACGCCCGCCCGACAAGCCCTTGCCGGTGTAGTCGTTGGCATCGCCAATCAGGTACAGGGTGATGCCTTTGGCCAGGAAAGCGCCGAAAGACTGGCCGCCTGTGCCCTCAAGCTGGATGCGCAGGGTGTCGTCCGGCAGGCCCTCCGGATGGCGCCGCGTCAATTCGCCCGACAGCATGGCACCGACGGTGCGGTTGACGTTGCGAGCAACCTCGATGAACTGGACTTTTTCGCCCTTTTCGAGGGCCGCTTTCGATTTTTCGATCAAGCGCACATCGAGCGCTTTTCCCAGCGCATGGTCCTGGTCCATGACATGCAGCCTCGGCACATCGGCCGGGACGTTGGGCTGGTAGAACAGGCGCGAAAAATCAAGACCGCCGGCTTTCCAGTGCTCAATGCCCTTCTGGGTGTCGAGCAGATCGGCGCGGCCAATCAATTCGTCGAACGAGCGAATGCCAAGCTGCGCCATCAACTGGCGCGCCTCTTCGGCGACGAAGAAGAAGTAGTTGACGACATGTTCGGGCTTGCCGCTGAATTTCTGACGCAGCACCGGATCCTGCGTGGCCACACCCACCGGGCACGTGTTCAGATGGCATTTGCGCATCATGATGCAGCCCTCGACCACCAGCGGCGCGGTCGCAAAACCGAACTCATCGGCACCCAGCAGCGCGCCGATCACGACGTCGCGGCCGGTTTTCATCTGGCCATCAGCCTGCACACGGATACGACCGCGCAGGCGGTTCAGCACCAACGTCTGCTGGGTTTCGGCCAGGCCGATTTCCCACGGCGAGCCCGCATGTTTGATCGATGACCAGGGCGACGCGCCGGTGCCGCCGTCGTGGCCGGCAATCACCACGTGATCCGACTTGGCCTTGGCCACGCCGGCAGCAATCGTGCCGACGCCGACTTCGCTGACCAGCTTGACGCTGATACTCGCACGCGGGTTGACGTTTTTCAGATCGTGGATCAGTTGGGCCAGGTCCTCGATCGAATAAATGTCGTGGTGCGGCGGCGGCGAGATCAGGCCGACGCCGGGCACCGAATAACGCAGCTGGCCGATGTATTCACTGACCTTGCCGCCCGGCAACTGCCCGCCCTCACCGGGCTTGGCACCCTGCGCCATCTTGATCTGGATCTGGTCGGCCGACACCAGGTATTCGGCGGTGACTCCGAATCGGCCCGAAGCCACCTGCTTGATGCGTGAGCGCAGCGAGTCGCCGTCTTGCAGCGGCAAATCAACTTCGACCACACCCTCACCAATCACACTCTTGAGCGTCTCGCCCTGCTTGATCGGGATGCCCTTGAGCTCCTGGCGGTAACGGTTCGGGTCTTCGCCACCTTCACCGGTGTTGCTCTTGCCGCCGATGCGGTTCATGGCCACGGCCAGTGTGGCATGGGCTTCGGTACTGATCGAGCCCAGAGACATGGCGCCAGTGGCGAAACGCTTGACGATCTCCTTGGCAGGTTCGACTTCGTCGATCGGGATGGCTTTGGACGGATCGATGCGGAACTCGAACAGGCCGCGCAGGGTCATGTGGCGGCGGTTCTGATCGTTGATGAGCTGGGCGTATTCCTTGTAGGTGCTCCAGTTGTTGGCGCGCGTGGCATGTTGCAGTTTGGCAATCGCGTCGGGCGTCCACATGTGGTCTTCGCCACGCACACGCCAGGCGTACTCGCCGCCGGCGTCCAGCATATTGGCCAGCACCGGGTCGCCGCCAAAGGCGGCCTTGTGCATGCGCAGGGCTTCTTCGGCAATCTCGAAGACGCCCATGCCTTCGACCTGGCTGGCGGTGCCAGTGAAGAACTTCTCAATGGTCACGCGGTTCAGGCCGATGGCCTCAAACAACTGGGCGCCGCAATAACTCATGTAGGTCGACACGCCCATCTTGGACATGATCTTGGACAGACCCTTGCCAATCGCCTTGACATAGTTGTAGACCGCCTTGTCGGTGCTCAGCTCGCCCGGCAGGTTTTTCGACAGCTCGCCCAGGGTTTCCATCGCCAGGTAAGGATGGACCGCTTCGGCGCCGTAACCGGCGAGCACCGCAAAGTGGTGGACTTCGCGAGCCGAGCCCGTCTCGACCACCAGACCCGCAGTAGTACGCAGGCCCTCCTTGACCAGGTGCTGATGAATCGCCGACAGCGCCAGCAGCGCCGGAATCGCCACCTGCGCGGGTTTGATACCACGGTCGCTGATGATCAGGATGTTCTTGCCGCTCTTGATCGCATCGACCGCTTCAGCGCACAGGGACGCCAGCTTGGCCTCCACACCTTCGCGGCCCCAGGACAGCGGGTAGGTGATATCCAGCGTGTAGCTTCGGAACTTGCCCTGCGTGTAGGTTTCGATGTCGCGCAGCTTGCGCATGTCGGCGACATTGAGGACCGGCTGACTGACTTCCAGCCGCATCGGCGGATTCACCTGGTTGATGTCCAGCAGGTTCGGTTTGGGGCCGATAAAGGACACCAGCGACATCACGATGGCTTCGCGAATCGGGTCAATAGGCGGGTTGGTGACCTGGGCGAACAACTGCTTGAAGTAGTTGTAGAGAGATTTGTTCTTGCTCGACAACACCGCCAGCGGGCTGTCGTTGCCCATGGAGCCAGTGCCCTCTTCGCCATTGACGGCCATCGGCGACATCAGGAACTTGATGTCCTCCTGGGTGTAGCCAAAAGCCTGCTGGCGATCCAGCAGCGAGTGCGACTCGGTCAGGCCCGAGCTCGATGCCGAGGTGGCACTGGCTTCGTCACTGCCCATCTTCGTTCCGTCCGTGGGCGCAGGAACGTTGGTGGCCTGAACATCATCCAGACGGATACGCAGGTTTTCAATCCACTGCTTGTAGGGTTTGCTGTGCGCCAGCGTGGCCTTGATCTCTTCGTCATCGACCATGCGACCCTGTTCCAGATCAATCAGGAACATCTTGCCGGGCTGCAGCCGCCACTTGCGCACGATCTTGTTTTCGGGAATGGGCAACACACCGGACTCCGACGCCATGATGACCAGGTCGTCGTCGGTGACACAATAACGCGAGGGCCGCAGGCCGTTGCGGTCCAGCGTGGCGCCGATCTGGCGGCCGTCGGTGAACACGATGGAAGCCGGGCCGTCCCACGGTTCCAGCATCGCGGCGTGGTATTCGTAGAAGGCCTTGCGGCGCTCATCCATGGTGGTGTGCTGCTCCCAGGGCTCTGGGATCATCATCATCACGGCCTGGCTGATCGGGTAACCGGCCATGGTCAACAGTTCCAGGCAGTTGTCAAACGTCGCGGTGTCGGACTGGTCAGCAAAACTGATCGGATACAGCTTTTGCAAATCGGCGCCCAGTACCGGCGAAGACATCACGCCTTCACGCGCCTTCATCCAGTTGTAGTTGACCTTGACGGTGTTGATCTCGCCGTTGTGAGCGACATAGCGGTAGGGATGCGCCAGCGGCCACTCGGGAAAGGTGTTGGTCGAAAAACGCTGGTGCACCAGGCCCAGGGCCGACACGCAGCGCGGGTCGGTCAGGTCCATGTAGTAGGTGCCGACCTGGTCGGCAAGCAACAGGCCCTTGTAGACCACTGTGCGGCTGGACATGCTGGGCACGTAATACTCTTTGCTGTGCGTGAGTTTCAGACGCTGGATGGCAGCGCTGGCTGTTTTGCGAATCACATACAGCTTGCGCTCCAGTGCGTCCTGCACGATCACATCGTTGCCACGGCCAATGAAAATCTGGCGCAGGATGGGTTCCTTCTTGCGCACCGTCGGCGACATCGGCATGTCGCGATTCACCGGCACGTCGCGCCAGCCCAGCAGGACCTGGCCTTCAACACGCACCGCACGTTCGAGCGCCTGTTCACAGGCCAGGCGCGAGGCATGCTCCTTGGGCAGGAACACCATGCCGACGCCGTATTCGCCGGGCGGCGGCAAGGTGACGCCCTGCTTGGTCATTTCCTCGCGGTACAGCGCGTCCGGGAGCTGGATCAGGATGCCGGCGCCGTCGCCCATCAGCTTGTCGGCGCCGACCGCGCCGCGGTGGTCCAGGTTTTCAAGAATCTTCAGACCCTGCTGGACAATTGCATGGCTTTTATGGCCCTTGATGTGCGCCACAAAACCGACGCCACAGGCATCGTGTTCGTTGGCCGGACTGTAGAGACCGTTTTCTTCAAAATGCCTGATTTCAGCAGCCGTGGTCATGGCGCACTCCTGGTCGATGGGTGGACGGCGGCGGTGGCAAAGAATGCACAGCCGACCCTGTCCTGCCTGGTTTCATAAATTTTCGCTGGATAGACAGCATAGTGCAGTGCAACAACAATGCCAAGCCAAACAATTAGGGTCAGATTCTTATTGATTTCGCTGGAAATCTGTCAACAATTAATTGGGGACATGTTAAAAAATGGGAATTTCTCAATCAAATCAAGCCACGAGACTCAAGGTCGCGCTTCACGCGCTGGACGACCTGCCGTATTTTTGCTCACTCTTCGTGCCGTGCGTGTTTGCAAATCGGCGACAAAAGCAGCATCACCCAAGGCCCAGCCATTCAAGGTGGATTGCGTCAGCGCCACTTGCCGATCAGCCGACACCCCGCCATGCACCATTTCTGCGTAGGCGGCCTCACGTGCAAATGGCGTGTTGCCGAGCGTCCAGAACAGCGGATGCGGCGTCACCAGCCTGTCCACCCGCAGGCCGGCGTAGTGGCCATGGCTGGACCACGGGTAGTCGCGCGCCTGGGCCACCAGTCCATGGCGCACGGGATTGAGGTCGATGTAGATCATGCACGGCAACAGGTAAGTTTCGGGCTGGATCACGGTGGATCGATAGCGCCCTTCCCACAAGGTGCCGGTCCGACCCTGGCTGTCGTTGAAATAGCGCACGTAACGCCGGCCTATGGCCTGCATCATCTGCGGCACAGCCCCTGTGGTTTCCGGCGTCGCCAGCAAATGGAAGTGGTTGTCCATCAGCACATAGGCGTGAAGGGACACAGCGAACTTTCTGGCGCTCTCGTCAATCAACGCCAGCAAGGTCTGGTAGTCGGCTGCGGACGTGGCAATGGCCTGCCGGTTGTTGCCGCGCTGGATGACATGCTGCGGATAGCCGGGAAGGGTGAGACGGGGAAGACGGGCCATGGGGTGATGCGCTGAGGTGCAGCGCATCATAAAGCGGATCTGTCCCCGATTAGCGAACCACCTTGCCGTCAGGCGTGATGGTGACCAGATCCACCAAGCGCACGGATTCGTATTTTTTGGCGCGCAGATTGACGCGATAACCGCCGACGTCGTAGTCGGTGATGGACTCAAACGCTTTCTGGAGCGCTGCCCGGTCCACCTTGCCACCTGCGGCGCTGCGCCTCACGCCTTCCGCAAACGTGCGGGCGGCGATGTAGCCCTCGACACTTTCATAACTCGGGTTCTGGTCGGTCTGATTCAATACGTCCAGGTATTCCTTGATGATGGGCGTCCCCGCACTGCGCGGCGACGGCACCACCTGGGAGATGACAACGCCGCCAATCTCCTTGCCTAGTGCCGTGAACAGCGGATCGATTCCGACCACGGAAAAGTTCAGGAACTGACCGGCGAAACCGGTTTTTCGCATGGCGCGGATAAAGGCGGCGGAGGTATTGAACAGGCTGACCTGGATGATGGCCTGGGCATTGGACTTGGCCAGCAAGGCTACCGCCGCATCCACCTTGTCACTGTTGACTGGAGAAAAAGCACTTGCTACCAACGGCGGCAGCTTCAGGTCCACCAGCGCCTGGTTGACCGCCGCGAGCCCGGCGCGACCCATGGCGTCGTCTTCAGCAAACACTGCAATGCGACTCTGGTTGAGCGTCGCGCAGTGGCGCACCATCTTGTAGGCCTCATCGGCCAACGCCGGCCGGATATGGAATGCATTGCGCAGGGAAGCATCGCGCAAAGCGTCGGACGCTGCAAAAGGCGCAAAAAACAGGGCGTTTGCGGATTTGGCAATGGCGAAGGCCGCATCACAGCTCGCCGTTCCGACAAAACCGAACAAGGCATCGACGTCCTCATCGATCAGTTGTTTGGCGTTGTCCGCAGCCTTTGCCGGGTTGTAACCATCGTCGAGCGCCTTGACCTCAATCCGGTAACCGGCCGCACCATTTTTGGCGTTGATCGCATCGAAATAGAGCTTGGCACCGTTCAGGTAGGCCAGGCCAATCTGGTCGGCCGCACCGGTCAAAGGGACCGATTGCCCGATCACCAGTTTGCGGCCACCCTTCCCTGTCTGAGACCAGACCGCAGGACTGAAAACTGCTGCACCAGCAGACAAAGCGCTCACGATGAGTGCACGACGATGGATTTTCATACAAGCCTTTGCGAGAGTTTCCGCTGCTTACGCAAGATGGATGCCGCCCCCGGAGCGGATCAGCTTTTGTAAGAAATTGAACAATGGTGAAGGTTAATTCTTTCACCCCTCGAATAGCGGGGCGCCGGATGCCAACACGTTATAAGGTTATGCCGGCCTGCGGCTGCCAGCGGACGGTAAATGGATACTCAAGCCCGTCTGAGTAGCATCTGGATGCGCCAAGCCAACAATAGCCCGGCCACTGAGCAGGCCCCGGTCACCACCCAAGTCCATTGCCAGTGACCGGCCTGCGCGGCCACACCCGCCACCAGCGGTGGCCCGAAGAATTGCCCCAGTGCTGACCATTGCTGCACCCAGCCGACGGTGGTCGGCACTGCTTGCGCGCCCGGCGCGAGCCGAACCGCGAGACTGAACAGCGTTCCGGGAATCAGGCCGCCGAACATGGAAAACACCAGCACGGCGAGGTACTGTATTTTCGGATGGGCCGCGACGCCGAAAGCGACCAGGGTACCAAGAGCCATCGCCACAAAACCCGTTGCCAGCAAGGCGACAGGCGCCGTGCCGCGGTGCAACAGGCGGCCTGCGGCCAGGTTGCCGATGATGTTGACGCCTGCGGCCAACGCCGTGAGCCAGGCCGTGGCGCCCGCCGCCACGCCGGCCTGCGCGTAGATAGACGGAAGAAATCCGACCACAGCCATCCATTGCCCCGAATACATCGCAAAACTCAGGGCCACCAGCCAGGCACCGCGCGATCGCAAGGTCAGCATGAGCAAGGCGCGCCACGGGGACGTCTCTGCCCTCAACGGCGGGCCCGCTGGCAGACCCGGCGCCTGCCTATCGGCTGGCACCCGCAAAAAGACCAGGGCCGCCAGCACCACCGCCAGAGCGGACAGGCCCCACCACCACAAACGCCAGCCCCAAGCAGCATCGGCCAGCGACATCACTGCAGGGCCGGTCAGCAAGGCCAGCGCCGCACCCAGCGGCATGTAAGCACCCCATCCGCCGAGCACCCGGCTCAACTGCCCGGCGGGCACCAGCACGCGCAGCAATCCGGGCGCGGGTAATACCACGCACAAAAAACCAAGACCCTCCAGTGAACGAGACAACAGCAAGGCGGCGGCGGTCTGCGCGGCGCCGCCCAGCGCGCTGGCCCCGGCGAGCACCAGCAAGCCGGTCAGCACACTTCGCCGCGGGCCCCAGCGCTGGATCAGCAAGCCGGCAGGCAGGCCCAACGCCATGCCCGCGAGTTGCACCAGCGAAAGTAAAAACCCCGCCTGAAGCAGCGACACCCCCATGGCCTGCTGCAAAACCGGCAGCGCCGGCGGCAACTTGGCAACATGCAGCGCAGCCACCACCCCAGCGGCAATCACACACCCGGCGGGATGCAGCAACTTCACGCGGGGAAGGCCACGCGGCCGATCAGGCGTTCATGTTCCCTGGCAGCAAAACGGTCCGTCATGCCGGCAATGTAATCGGCCACCACACGTTCGGGCTTGGCCGGCGTTGCGGCACCGGCCGGCGGGCTGCTTTCCAGCCGATCAAACCTGTCGGCGTGCGCCTGCGGCATTTCAGCTGGATCGGCCATGTAGGCCGCAAACAGCTCCCGCACCACCTGCTGCGCTGTTTGTGTGGTCTCGACAACCTGCGGATGACGGTACAGGTTTTGCAGCAGAAAGCGCTTGAGGGAAGAGGACCTCGCAGCCATGTCTTTGCTGAAACAGACGAGGGGCGGACTCAGCCGCGCGGCCTGCACGCTGTCCACGGCGGCGGCGGCCAGTGCGGCGCGCGTGGCATCCATCACGTCATACACCTGGGCGCTGAGCATGCGGCGTATGGTTTCAAACAGCAGCCGGCGCCCCTGAAGACCGGGATACTGCGCCTGCGTTTCGCGGCAATGCTGGTCAAAAAGTGGCACTTCCGCCAGTTGCTCCAGACTCAGCAAGCCAGAGCGCACGCCGTCGTCGATGTCATGGGCGTTGTAGGCGATCTCGTCGGCCAGGTTGGCGAGCTGGGCCTCCAGGCTGGGCTGCTGCGCCGGCTGCCCCTGGTCCGCAGCCAGAAAGCGCCGCGCCACACCGCCGGGCTCGCGCGCTTCGATGCGTCTGGCGTTTCGGCGAGAGCAGTGCTTGAGGATCCCTTCTCTTGTTTCAAATGACAGGTTCAAGCCGTTGTAGTCGGGGTACCGCTCCTCCAGCGTGTCCACCACGCGCAGGCTCTGCAGGTTGTGCTCAAAACCGGCGCTGTCAGGGTTGTGGGTTTTGAGGCAGGCATTGAGCGCATCCTGCCCGGCATGGCCAAAAGGCGTGTGCCCCAGGTCATGCGCCAGCGCAATCGCTTCAACCAGATCCTCGTTCAGGCGCAAGGTACGGGCAATGGAGCGGCCGAGCTGGGCAACTTCGAGCGAATGCGTCAGGCGGGTGCGGAACAGGTCGCCTTCGTGGTTCAGGAACACCTGGGTCTTGTAGACCAGCCGGCGGAACGCGGTGGAATGCACAATGCGGTCGCGATCACGCTGAAATGCGGAGCGCGTGGGGGCGTCTGGCTCCGGATGGCGTCGGCCACGGGAGTCGGCAGGGTCGCAGGCGCAGGAGGCCAGCATGGTCATGGTCTATGCATTAAATCGGCCTCCAGCCCATAACCAACAAGCGCATGAAGCTATTATTTCGATAGCGATCGTGAATCGCTTTCAGTCGCAACTGGCATCAATGACTTCGCGCACCAGTGCGTCCGGGGCACCGCGAACCACGGCACTGCCCGGTGTATCAATCACCACGAATTTAATTTCGCCAGCTTCCGCTTTTTTGTCCACGCGCATCAGTTCCAGGTAACGCCCGGCACTGTCGGTCGGTGACAGCCGCGGTCCGGTGACCGGCAACCCGGCGCGCGCGACGAGTGCTCGCAAGCGTTCGACAAAAGCGCCATCTACGAGCCCCAGGCGGTGCGACAGGCGCGCCGCCATCACCATGCCACAGCCAACCCCCTCACCGTGCAGCCACTGCCCATAACCCAGCCCTGACTCGATGGCATGGCCAAAGGTATGTCCAAAATTCAATATGGCGCGCAGACCGGTTTCGCGTTCGTCCTGGCTGACCACTGCCGCCTTGATCTCGCAGCTGCGCCGGATCGCGTGCGCCAGAGCGTCAGGCGCGCGTGCCAGCAAGGCGTCCAGGTTGTCTTCTATCCACTCGAAAAATGCCATGTCGGCGATGGGGCCGTATTTGATGACCTCTGCCAGACCAGCGCTGAGCTCGCGCGGTGCAAGACTCTGAAGCACGTCGAGATCGCAGATCACGCGCTGCGGCTGGTAGAAAGCTCCCACCATGTTTTTCCCCAATGGGTGATTGATGGCGGTTTTTCCCCCCACCGACGAATCCACTTGGGCGAGCAGCGTCGTGGGAATCTGCACAAAAGGCACTCCCCGCATGTAGCAGGCCGCGGCAAACCCCGTCATGTCGCCAATCACCCCACCGCCCAGTGCATACAACACGGTTTTGCGGTCGCAGGCCTTGGCCAGTAAAGCGTCAAAAATGAGCTGCAGCGTGGCCCAGTCCTTGTGGACTTCCCCATCGGGCAAAACCACCAGCATGACTCTTTGATAGTGCGCTTCAAGGGCCCGCCGCAAGGTCGGCCCATACAGCGGCGCCACCCGGGTATTGGAAACAATCAGTGCGGTGCTGGCAGACGGCAGCCCTCCATAACTTGCTGGATCTCCCAGCAAACCTGCGCCTATGACAATGGGGTAACTGCGTACGCCCAGGTCGATATGTACCTGTTGCGCCGCTTGGGGTGTGTGTGCTCGCATGGGACCCAAGTGTAGAGGCTTCACTGGCTGGCCCGCAGCGTCGATCTCCTGACGAAGGGGGCGTGAACGCAGCGGTGTCGATCAGGCGGCGCTGGGGCCAGCAGCCACTATCGGCCTCGCCTCCGTGAGCGAAACAACACCGCCCTGCTCAAGCAGGAGGACCACGGCATTTACCAGCGCCGCGACCGACGGTTTCCCGGTTTCCACGGTGAATCTTGCACTCTCGCGGTACAAAGGGTCGCGCAACGCATACAGCTCGCGCAAGCGACCGAGGGGATCAGCTACCTGCAGAAGGGGTCGATTTCTGTCATGCCGCAGGCGCCGAAAAACCTCTTCCGGCGCGGAATGGAGGTAAATCCCCTGGGTACGCTGCTGGAAATGCTGTCGATTGGCCAAGCGCAACACGGCCCCGCCACCGCTGGCCAACACACAGGGCTCTCCCAGCGTCAACTCGTTGATGACATCCTGTTCCAGGTCGCGAAAAGCCTCTTCGCCGTTTTGCTCAAAAAATTCCCGGATGGACGCCCCGATGCGCCTTTCGATCACCTGATCGCTGTCGACGAAGGGACGGTCCAGGCGTCTGGCCAAGTGCCGACCCACGGTGGACTTTCCCGAACCGGGTAGTCCGACAAACGCGATATGGGCAGGCGTCACAAAAAACTCACAGGAGCGGACGCAGGACAAGCATCCAGCGCTAACGCGCCGGTACTCAACGCAGGGCAGCTCCGTTGGAAATCATTTTCGGCGAAATGAAAACCAGCAACTCCGACTTGTTGGCCGTGCGGGTACGGGTCTTGAACAAGTTGCCTACGGCGGGCAAGTCACCAAGCAAGGGCACTTTGGTCACATCCTCGCGCTCGTTCTGCTCAAAAATTCCCCCTATCACTACCGTGCCCCCGTTTTCAACCAGAACCTGGGTCTGGATATGTTTGGTGTCGATTGCAAATCCATTGGCCGTTGCCCTGCCGACGCTGTCTTTGTTCACGTCCACCTGGAGAATGATATTGCCCTCTGGCGTGATCTGCGGCGTCACTTCGAGCTTGAGGTTGGCCTTGCGGAAAGCGATCGATGTGGCGCCACTGGAGGTTGCCTGCTGATAGGGCAACTCGGTGCCCTGCTCAATCAGAGCCTTGACCTGGTCGGCCGTCACAATGCGGGGACTGGACACAATTTTGCCCTTTCCATCGGCTTCCATGGCTGAAATTTCAAGATTCAGAAGCCTTGTCACCGAGGAGGTAAATAGGGAAATTGCAAAAGTACCTGCCTGAAACCCGTTTTGACCGACACCAGGCAAATTGATGAAGTCTCCAGTTGTCGTTCCAAAATTACTGCCCAGCACTGGAGCTGCGGGTGTGGTTGGCGGATTGATATAGGTCGGCCCGAACGAGACATTACGCCCCCCATCGAGGGAAAACGGTCGCCCTCCCAGTCGCACACCCAACGACTTGCCAAAAGTGTCAGAGGCCTCCACGATGCGCGCTTCAATCAACACCTGCCGTACCGGAATGTCAATCTTTGCAATAAAGCTCTGAACCTGCTCCAGCTTGGACGGAATATCGGTCACAAACAACTGGTTGGTCCTGGCCTCGGCAATTGCGCTGCCTCGATTCGACAATATCCGGGCGCTGGTTGGGCCGGTACCACCGGCTGTGATTTGGGCGGCGATCTCCGCAGCTTTGGCGTAATTGATCTGGAAGGATTGCGTGCGTACCGATTCCAGCGTTTGAATGGCGTTGCGCGATTCAAGATCGAGCTTGTCCTTGGCGGCCAACTCATCTTTGGGCGCGATCAGCAGCACATTGCCGGTTTTACGCATGCCCAGACCTTTGGCCTGCAAAATGATGTCCAGTGCCTGATCCCACGGCACATCCTTCAGCCTCAGGGTGACTGCACCCGTGACACTGTCAGAAGTCACGATATTGAAGTTGGTGAAGTCCGCAATCACCTGCAGCAAGGACCGCGTTTCGATATTCTGGAAATTCAGTGACAGCTTTTCGCCGGTATACCCTGGGCCTTGCGACAGCTTGGACTCGTCGATTTTTTGCTGGCGCACCTCCAGCACAAACTGGTTGTCGCTCTGATAAGCACTGTGCTCCCATGCGCCCTTGGGCTCAATCACCATACGCACCTTGTCGCCTATCTGAGAGGTGCTCACACTCTGCACCGGGGTGCCAAAGTCGGAGACGTCGAGCCGCCGACGCAAACCTTCGGGAAGCGCGGTTTTCAGAAACTCCACGACCAGGGTCTGCCCTTGCTGCCGGATGTCAACGCCGACCTGGTTGTTCGCCAGATCAACAACGATCCGTCCGGAAGCATCTATGCCACGGCGAAAATCGATGTCCTTCAAAGGCAGGGTGTCGCGGTTGCGATTTTCCGCAAAAACCGGGGCTGCGACGGGAGAAGGTGCAGCGACCGCAACCGGCTCCAGCGTAATCAACAAGGACTTGCCCTGGATCTGCGCGGTGTAAGCGGTTGATGCCTTGAGGTTCAAGACCACTCGCGTCCTTTCGCCCGCCTGGACCACATTGGCGGACCGGAGATTGCCCAGATTCAACTCCAGTGCGGAACGCCCCATGGAATTGCTGACCCCCGGAAAATCAAGCGCTATTCTTGCTGGCGTTTGAATCGTGAATCCGGTAGGAACCGCCGTCAATGCCTCTTTGAGGTCAATGCGGATCACTTCCGAGCCGCCTTGAACAGACCCGGTAACCGACTCGATGGCATTCGGCGTCTGCGCCCAGGTGGGCAAGGCCAGCGCCGCGGTCAGCAGGGCAGCCACCAGGGTCCTGCAAGCCGAGGTCAACGGCGATACCCAGTCAACGGGGCCCGCATGCATCATCCATGGATTCTTGTTCATTTCGACCCTTCTTGAAGCTGTATCGTCACCGCTCGCTCTAACCACTCGCCCCCAGCGTCCTGCACGATTTCACGCAGCGCGACCTCAGTTTCAGATATTTTGGTAATCCGGCCATAGTTTTGACCCAGATAGTTGCCAACACGCACCTGATACAGCAAATTGTCCACCCTCACCAATGCCACCGGTTGCCCCTGTTTAACAAGGCTCCCCACCATGGACACCGCGTCCAGGGGCATGGCCTCCAGCGCCTCTTTGCGCCGATTCAACTCGGGCGCAATCAGTGCCGCATTGGCAGTGGCCTTATTGGAGTCGCGGCTCAGCGCCTGGGTGAGTTTCTGGCTACTGAACGGCTCTATCGCGCCCTCCTGCGTATAGGCTTGAGGGGAAAATTTGGTGGGCTCGGGCAACGGCTCGATACGTGCTTTTGTCTGCGCGCGTTGCTCAGTCATCCACTGCTGCAGCTCTGCCTGCTCGCCAGAACCGCAAGCCGCCAACCCCGCGCACAAGCCGGTCGCCAAAATAAATGCCCGCAACGGACCGAAGCAAAGGGAAGTCATTTCTTGGCCTCTTTCCCGGGCGCTGTGGTTTTGCGCTGCAGGATGACTTCCTCAGGATCGAGGTACCGGAAAGTTTTAGCGGTAGTCTCCATGCTCATCGAGCCATCCTTGACCGGGGCAATCGAGATGTTGTTCAGCGTCACGATGCGCGAGAGATTCGCGATGTCTGCGGCAAAGGCGCCCATGTCGTGGTAGCGCCCTGTCACCTTGATGGATATCGGCAATTCGGCGTAATACTCCCTCACGCTGACCTGACCTGGTCTGAACAGTTCAAACTGCAGGCTGCGACCCAAGCCAGCCTGATTGATATCCGACAACAAAGCGTCCATCTCGGCCTTGCTGGGCAGCTGCTTTTCCAGCTGGGTTACATACTGCTGTACCTGCTCGCGCTGCTTTTTCAGGGCATCCAGGCTAACCGCCTGCGTCAATTTTTTCTTGTAATCCTCGCGCAGCTGCAATTCCTTGGCTTGTTCGGCCTTAAGTTCATCGTCTGATGAGCTCAACCATACAAACCAGAGCGCCACGACAACGACGGCGGTCACACACATGCACAAGACGTACCGCGGAAACGCTGGCCAGGACGGCGGGTCGTTGGGATTGAGCCCGACAAACTGCCCCTTGAGCGCTTGTAGAAGTGCGGGAAAATCTGGTTTGAAAGTCGCGATACTTGCCATGGTCAGTGCCTGTTCGGTACCCGGATATCAGCTCTTTGCCGCAGCAGGGGGTTTCACCCCGGAGACAGGCTTGCCAGAGGTTGTTGAAGCCGCCTTTTGCACATCGGTGGCACGCCTGAGCGCCACGCGCATGGAGAAATTGGACACCCGTCGCTGGTCTCTGGCACCAAGAGTGATGGATTTTCCCGTGATCTCTATCAGTTCCGGACGAGTCAGCCAAGGGCTGTTATTGCCCAAATTACGCAGCAACTCTGAAACCCGCTCGTTGGATTGGGCCACGCCGCTGATCAGCACCACCTGGTTGTCCTGCTTCATGCTGGTGATGTACACGCCATCGGGTAATTGCTTGACCAATTCGTCCAGTAGATAGACGGGTAAATTGCGATTGCCCTGCAAGTCTTCCACCGCATTCTGGCGGGCTCGCAGAGCGGTAATCTCCTGCTGCAGGCCAGCAATTTCCTTGATTTGACTTTCCAGACGCTTGATTTCGACCGTGAGAAAACTGTTCTTCCCTTGCTGCTCCGAAATTTGAGCCTGATACCAGGAAAAGACCGCGCCGCCCATCAGGCCGCCTATCATGACCGCAATCCCCAGGGCAACAAAAAAAGCTTCACGCCTGCGTTTACGCGCCGCCTCGCGGTGAGGAAGTAGGTTGACCAGAATCACTGGAGAAATCTCCGAAGTGCCAGACCACAGGAGGTCAGGTATGAAGCAGCCTCGCGCTTCATCTTTTTCTCGCGAACATCGCTGCCAAGCGTCATGCCTTCAAAAGGATTGGCCACCATGCTCGCAAAAGAGGTCTGCTGGGTCACCGCGTCCGTCAGCCCCGGCAGTGCCGATGAGCCGCCCGCCAACATCACGTAATCAACCTTGTTATGGGGTGTGCTCGTGAAAAAGAACTGCAGCGCGCGTCCAATTTCCTGCGCCATGCTGTCCACAAAGGGTTTTAGCACGCTGGCCTCGTAGTCATCGGGCAATTCACCGCTGCGTTTTTTGCTTTCCGCCTCTTCCGGCGAAAACCCGTATTGACGCACGATCAGCTGGGTCAGCTGTGCGCCGCCGAAAGCCTGGTCACGCTCATACAGCACCTCATCGTTCTTGATCACCTGCATGCTGGTGGTCAGCGCTCCGACCTCGAAAAGCGCCACCATCGTGTCCAGGCCCTGGTTTGGAAGGCCTTCGATCAGCCGGGCTGTGGCCAGGCGCGAGGCATAGGATTCAACATCAATCACCACTGGCTTGAGCCCTGCAGCCTCTGCCAGCCCCTGCCTGTCGTTGACCTTTTCCCTGCGCGATGCTGCAATCAACACCTCCACATCGCCCACAGAGCTGGTACTGGGGCCAACCACACAAAAATCCAGACTGACTTCATCCAGCGAAAAGGGGATGTACTGATTGGCTTCCGCTTCCACCTGAATTTCAAGCTCCTGCTCGCTCAAACCGCCTGGGAGTATGATTTTTTTGGTGATCACTGCCGAAGCGGGCAGCGCCATGGCGACATTTTTAGTACGGGTTCCACTTTTTTTGACCAGACGACGCACCGCCTCTGCGACCTCATCGAACTTTTCCACATTGCCGTCCGTGATCCACCCCCGCTCCAGGGGCTCGATCGCGCACCTGTCAAGCACGAGGTTGCCAGCCTTGTCTCGGCTTAACTCGACCAGCTTGACGCTGGACGAACTGATGTCCAGACCGAGCAATGCCGACGATTGACGGCTGAATAACGATCCCAAAGAGATCAAGACGGTCCCCAGATGATGGCTAATATGTAGCCCTGCAAACTTAAGAAATCACTTCAATGCTATCAGTAAGACCGTTGTACGACAAAGGATTTTTCTATTTTCGCTTACCATCACCGTTGTCAAAAGCCGACGCTTTCAGGCGCGTGCCCGAATCGGCGTCAGCCTGTCGCCCTGGCAATAAATGCAAAATGTGAAATCCTTCACAAGTTGACAGGTCTTCGCGCAAAAGCGGTTTTTCACAATGCTGGCGCGAACTTAGGATGAACCCCATGCCGTCAAATTCTCCCGAATCCCACAGTCCATTGACTGGCGGACCGACCTGGTTACCCATGCTCTTCAAGGCCGCAGCCTGGGTTGGGGGCCTGGCACTGGCCGGACTGCTCTCGATTTTGCTGTTGGTCGCCGTGGCGCTGGCGGTGGCATATCCCAATCTGCCGGATATATCCGACCTGCTCGACTATCGCCCCAAGCTGCCGCTACGGGTGTACTCCGCCGACGCAGTGCTGATTGGCGAGTTCGGCGAAGAACGACGCAACCTGACGCCCATACGCAACATCCCGCAGGTGATGAAGGACGCGGTCCTGGCGATTGAGGATGCCCGGTTTTTTTCGCACGGCGGTGTGGACTACATCGGGGTCATTCGGGCCGGGCTGGCCAATGTGGGCCGCGCCAAAAGCCAGGGAGCCTCCACCATCACCATGCAGGTGGCGCGCAATGTCTATCTGTCCGCCGAAAAAAGTTATACCCGCAAAATCTACGAAATCTTGCTGACTTTCAAACTGGAACACCTGCTCACCAAGGATCAGATTCTGGAGATCTACATGAATCAGATCTTTCTGGGTCAGCGCGCATACGGTTTTGCTGCCGCTTCTGAGGCCTATTTCGGCAAACCCCTGAAAGACGTCAGCATTGCAGAGGCCGCCATGTTGGCGGGGCTGCCCAAGGCGCCCTCTGCCTACAACCCGGTCAGCAACCCCAAACGCGCCAGAGCAAGGCAACTTCACATCATCGAGCGCATGGAAGAGAACGGCTTCATCACGGCGGCACAGGCGGTGGACGCCAAAAATGAACAGCTCAAGGTCAAATCGGGGCCAGACTCCAGCCGGGTACACGCGGAATTTGTGGCTGAAACCGTGCGTCAGCTGGTCTTCAGCCAATATGGCGATGAGACGTATACCCGCGGCCTCAATGTTTTCACCACCTTGCGCGCGACCGACCAGACGGTGGCTTACAAGGCACTTCGCAAGGGAATCATGGACTATGAGCGTCGGCAGATCTACCGCGGTCCTGAGCGTTTCATCGACCTGCCCAGCGATGCAAAGGACGCGGAAGATGCCATTGACGATGCCCTCGCCGAAAGCCCGGACAACGACGACGTCATGTCGGCCGTGGTACTGGAAGCCGGGCCCAAAAAAATCGTGGCGGTTCGGCAAAACAGCGAAACCATAGAGATCACCGGCGACGGTCTCAAGCCAGCGCAGTCAGGTTTATCGGACAAAGCGGCCCCCAACATCAGACTGCGCCGTGGCGCCTTGATCCGGGTCACCAAAACACCCAAAAACACCTGGGAAATCACGCAACTGCCGGAAGTGGAGGGCGCGTTTGTCGCGCTGGACCCGCGAAATGGCGCGATAAGGGCACTGGTAGGGGGGTTTGATTATGAGAAAAACAAGTTCAACCATGTGACGCAAGCCTGGCGGCAACCCGGCTCCAGCTTCAAGCCCTTTATATATTCGGCAGCGCTGGAAAAAGGTTTTACTCCGGCCACGGTCGTCAACGACGCGCCACTTTTTTTCGACGCAGGCGTGACCGGCGGTCAGCCCTGGGAACCGAAAAATTACGACGGCACGTTTGACGGCCCCATGAGCCTGCGCCGTGGGCTGGCCAAGTCCAAAAACATGATTTCCATTCGTATTTTGCAGGCAGTGGGCGTCAAAAATGCGCAGGAATGGGTCACTCATTTTGGTTTCGATGCCGAGAAACACCCCGCCTACCTGACCATGGCGCTGGGCGCCGGTTCGGTGACCCCCCTGCAAATGGCCATTGGCTATTCGGTGTTCGCAAACGGTGGCTACCGCATCAACCCCTATCTGATTACCCGCATCACCGACCAGAAGGGCAAGACTGTGGTTGAAAGTCCGGTGCCCGGACTCGATGAGTCCTCGCGCGGCATTGCCGCGCGCAACGCCTTCATCATGTCCAGCCTTTTGCAGGAGGTCACGCGCAGTGGTACGGCAGCCAAGGCCCAGGCCACCCTGAAACGCAACGACCTGTACGGCAAAACCGGTACAACCAACGACTCGATTGACACCTGGTTCGTCGGCTATCAGCCAACACTGACGGCAGCCGTCTGGATGGGTTACGACACGCCCAAAAAACTGGGGGACCGTGAAACCGGCGGTGGTCTGAGCCTGCCCATCTGGATCAACTTCATGGAGTACGCGCTCAAAGGTGTGCCGGTCAGTGAGTACCCGACGCCGGAAGGAATCGTGAACATTGGCGGCGAGTGGTTTTACGACGAGTACGCGAGGGGCTCTGGGGTCAGCAGCGTGGGGTTGGCTGATCGGCCCGCAGCAGGCGCAGTTGCCGACAACCCTGTTAGTGGACAACCGGTACCGCCAGGCGCCACGGTTCAAACTCCACCACCCGGAGACGAGCGACGACGGATTCTGGACCTCTTCAAGAACTGAAGAAGGCCCGCCGCCAAGGGGAACGACGGCCCGCAGGCCTTAAAGTGGATTGAACACCAGCGCCTGCCCCGCCTGCTCGCTGGCACAACGCGACAAACACGCAAACAACTCGCTGCCGTCTTTGGTGTCCGTCCACTGCCCTTGTGAGAGCCGGTAGTGAAAGCCACCCGCCCGCGCAGCCAGCCAGATTTCCTGTAGCGGTTTTTGCAGATTGACGATGATCTGGCTGCGATTGGCAAATGTCAGCGTGATCATGCCGCCCGTCCGCTGGTTGTCTACATCTGCGTCGGTCGCATCATTGATCCGGTCACACGCCACTTCTATGGCACTGAGCGCAGCCTCGGCCTTGTCCAGATAGTCAAGCTCGGTCATTACAATCCCACCATGTTTGCACGAATTCAAATGTCGCTTCGAATTTTAGGCCGCTCCGCCCATATCTCCTGCCTGCGTGGCCTTTCCGGCCTGGCACTGGCTGCAATCGGTGCCGTCGGTCTGGCAAGCCTGGCTGGCTGTGGCCAGAAAGGCCCTCTGTTCCTGCCACCTCCGCCCCGGGTGCCAGCCACTGGCCAGGCTGCTGGCGCACCGGCTCGGCCGGCCAGCGCGCCGGCAAGCTCAGCGACCACCGGCAATCTTCCGGAACCACCTCCGGCCTCGGGGCCTGCCATCTTGCTTCCGCGATGAGCGCGCCGACATGATCGCTACTGCTTCATTTCCCCTCCCCGGCGCGCCGCATCTGGCCTACCGCGAGGAAAACCTGCAGCTGGAGGAAGTTGCACTTGATCAACTGGCCGACCGGTACGGCACCCCGCTGTTTGTCTATTCCAAAGCTGCCATGCTGGCCGCGCTCGCCGCTTACCAGTCTGGCCTGGCCGGGCGCGATGCGCAGATTTGTTACGCCATGAAAGCCAATTCATCGCTCGGCGTGCTTCAGGTTTTTGCACAAGCCGGTTGTGGTTTCGACATCGTCTCTGGCGGGGAGCTTGACCGCGTGATTGCCGCCGGTGGCGATGTGCGCAAAGTGATTTTTTCGGGCGTCGGTAAAACCCGCACTGAGATGCGCCAGGCGCTTCTGGCCGGCATTGCCTGTTTCAATGTGGAAAGCGAGGCAGAGCTCGACGTGTTGTCCGGTATCGCCGCAGGGATGCAGCTGATCGCGCCGGTGAGCATACGTGTCAACCCCAATGTGGACGCCAAAACCCACCCCTATATTTCCACCGGGCTGAAGGGCAACAAGTTCGGCGTGGCACATGAGGATGCGCTGCGCATCTACCGCCATGCGGCAACCCTGCCTGGCTTGCGGGTGGTCGGCATCGATTGCCACATCGGCTCGCAAATCACCGACACCACCCCCTACCTCGACGCCATGGACCGGGTGCTGGACCTCGTGGCCAGCATTGAAACTGCGGGCATTCCGATTGAACACATTGATTTTGGCGGCGGACTGGGTATCGACTACAACCACGACACGCCCCCCGCTGCTGACGCCCTGTGGCGTGCCCTGCTCGCCAAACTGGATGCGCGCGGCTACGGCAACAGAAAAATCATGCTGGAACCCGGTCGCTCGCTGATCGGCAATGCAGGGGTCTGCCTGACCGAGGTGCTTTATCTCAAACCGGGCGAGCAAAAGAACTTCTGCGTGATTGACGCGGCCATGAACGATTTGCCTCGACCGGCGATGTACCAGGCCTTTCACGCCATCGTGCCGCTTGCCAAAGGACGAGATCTACCGGCGGTGAACTACGACGTGGTCGGTCCTGTCTGCGAAAGTGGTGACTGGATTGGCCGCGACCGCGCGCTGGCCGTGCAAAGCGGCGATCGTCTGGCGGTGTTGTCTGCGGGCGCATATTGCATGAGCATGGCCAGCAACTACAACACGCGCGGCCGCGCGGCGGAAGTGCTGGTCGATGGACAGCATGCGCAGCTGATTCGCAGTCGGGAAACGCCAGCCGACCAGATGCGCAACGAACGACTGCTTGCGAGCTGATCCGCCGCAGGCGTTTGTTCTCCTCGTTTGCTACTTTTCTTATAGCTGCTTACGCACGACCGGCATGGGTTGAAGCCGCTTTTTACTGAACAACTTCTGCAAGCGCCAGCCCAGCAGCACGGCAATGATGGCCGCGTATACAAAGACTTCGGCAAAATCGTTTTTACCAGACCGCATCCAGAAAAAGTGCAGCAGCCCCAGCCCGGCAATCACATACACCAGCTTGTGCAACAGCTGCCAGCGCCGCGCGCCGAGTTTCTTGATGGCCGCGTTGAACGAGGTTGCCGCCAGCGGGGTCAACAGCAAGAATGCGGAAAAGCCCACCAGGATGAATGGCCGCTTGATGATGTCCTTGACGATTTCCGGCACATCAAAACCCATGTCAAACCAGCTGTAGCTCAGCAGGTGAATGACCACGTAAAAATAGACAAACAGGCCCAGCATGCGCCTGAAACGCGCCAGTGCCGGGGTATTGCTGATGACCCGCAGCGGCGTGATTGCCAGCACAATACAGAGAAAGCGCAAAGTCCAGTCGCCGGTTGCGCGTATCAGCGCCTCGGCCGGATTGGCACCCAGCTGGTTCGTCAGCGCGCCGTAGAACAGCCAGACAAAAGGCAGCAGGCAGCAGGCAAACAGGAGGGGCTTGGCCGCCGGGTGCAGCAGCAAGTTTTGGCGCGAGGCCATCAAAAGAACTTTTTGAGATCCATCCCCGCATACAACTGGCCGACCTGCGCCTCATACCCGTTGAACATCAGGGTTTTGCGCTTCTTGGCGAACAAGCCGTCTTCGCCAATACGGCGCTCGGTGGCTTGGCTCCATCGCGGATGGTCCACAGCCGGATTGACGTTCGAGTAAAAGCCGTACTCGTTGGCCGCCGCCTTGTTCCACGCGGTACGCGGTTCCTTGTCGGTGAAGCGTATCTTGACGATACTTTTGCCGCTTTTGAACCCGTACTTCCAGGGCACCACAAGCCGCACCGGTGCGCCGCTCTGATTTGGCAGCACTTCGCCATACATGCCAAAGGTCAGCAGTGTCAGCGGGTTCATCGCTTCGTCCATGCGCAGCGCTTCGACATAAGGCCAATCCAGCACACGCGAGCCGACAAATGGCATGGTCTTCGGATCGGCCTGGGTGATGAACTCCACGTATTTTGCATTGCCCAGGGGCTCTACCTTCTTGATCAGATCAGCCAGCGAATAGCCGACCCAAGGGATGACCATGGACCAGCCTTCCACACAGCGCAGCCGGTAGATACGCTCTTCCTGGGCGCTGAGCTTGATCAAATCCTCAATCGCATAGGTTCTTGGCTGCTTGACCAGACCTTCAACTGCCACGGTCCACGGCTTGGTGACCAGCGTGTGGGCATTTTTTGCGGGGTCGCCCTTGTCGGTGCCAAACTCATAAAAGTTGTTGTACGTCGAGGCGTCTTTGTAATCTGTGACTTTCTCCATGGTCACAGCGCCAGCCACGGCCGATTTCGCGCCGGGTAAGGCCGCCAGCTTGCCCGGTTTGCCGGCGCCCTGGGCCAGGGCCTCACGGCCAGCCCAGGAAGCAAGGGCAGCACCAGCCGCGCCACCTGCCAGCAACTTCATCAGCTCGCGCCGCTGCTGGTAAACACCCTGCGGCGTGATGTCGCTGGGAATGGAGTGCGTAAAGCCGCTGTTACCGGTTTTGATCAACATGTTGTGTCCTTGAAGCTGGGTCGTTGGAAGTTAGTCTGAGTACGCAGCAGGTTCTTACAAGGATTCAAAACACATTACAAGGTGCCGTAGCTGTGCAACCCCGACAGGAACATGTTGACACCCAGAAAAGCGAAGGTGGTCACGGCCAGCCCCACCAGTGCCCACCAGGCGGCCACCGTACCGCGCAAGCCCTTCATGAGGCGCATGTGCAGCCAGGCCGCGTAATTCAGCCAGACGATCAATGCCCAGGTCTCCTTCGGGTCCCAGCTCCAGTAGCCGCCCCAGGCCTCGGCCGCCCACAGCGCGCCGAGCACCGTGGCGATGGTGAAAAATGCAAACCCCACCGCAATCGCCTTGTACATCACGTCGTCGAGCACTTCCGCGCTGGGCAGCCGCGCGGCAATTCGCTTGCGGCCCAGCAAAATGCCGGCGGCGATCAGGCCCGACACCGCCAGATATCCGAGCCAGTAGCCGCTGCTGCCGACCTCGGAAGATTTCCGGAACACGATCGGCACAAAACAAAGCACAACGCCCAGCAGCCACAACGGTGTCAGTTTGTACCAACGGGTTTCCAGTGCCTGTTGTTTGATCAGGTAGGCCAGAGACACCATGGCTGCCAGTGAAAACATGCCATAACCAATGAAGTTGGCCGGCACATGCAGCTTCATCCACCAGCTTTTGAGGGCTGGCACCAGAGGCTGGATTTCATGCGCCCCACGCACGACCGTGTACCACAGCAGAAAACCCACCGCCGCGCTGACCACCAGCATGACAAATGCCCCCATGGCACGGGTTTTGTACTGGTCTTCGAAGTAAAGATAAAACGCCGCTGTCATCCAGCTGAACAGCACAAACACTTCGTAGAGGTTGCTGACCGGAATGTGCCCCACATCGGCGCCAATCAGGTAACTTTCGTACCAGCGCACCATGGTACCCACGAGTGCCATGCCGACCGCCACCCACGCAATTCTGGAACCCAGGGACTCCATCGTGTCGCCCTGCCCCTTGATGAACATGCCGAGCCAGTAAAACACGGTGCTCATGAAAAACAGCATGCTCATCCAGAGAATCGCGGACTGGCTGGACAGGAAGTACTTGAGCCAGAACACCTGCTCGGCCCGCGCCAGATCACCCTGATAGGCAACGATGCCGAGCAACGAAAAACCCGCCACCAGCAGCCCCAGCACGCGCAATGGCCGCCAGAACCAGGCCATTGCGACCACGGCAGGAATGGCCCCCAGCAAGATGCCTTTTTCATAAACGTCCATAAACCCGCTGTACTGGAAAAAGGCATACAAGCCTCCACCCAAAACCAGGGCCGCAAAAATCCAGTCGAACAGATTGCGTTTTGCAAAATAGCCTTCGTGCAGGCTGATGGTGGCCGCGTCCGTGCCGCTGGAATTCAGGGTTGTGGTGTTCATCGTGGCGCCTGTAAAAGTTTTGTCTTCAGCATTTCAAACTCCTGCCCGCCGTCCATGGTCTGGCGGTTGGTTGACATGGCCATGGTGGCGCGGCTGCCCGTTTCTGATTTTTCGCCCGATTCCGGATCCTGCCCGGCACCCGGCGCCAGCCACACCCACAAACGACGCTCCCGCACATAGAGCATCGCAAAGATACCCAGAATCAGCAAAGCGCAGCCGAGGTAAACAATGTTTTTTCCGGGCGTGCGTGCCACCTGGAACACACTCGCCTGCAGCTGGGTGAAGTCTTTCAGTTTAAATGCCATTGGCGCCGGGTAAAAGTGGGCATCACTGAGCGACAGCACCGACTGGGCCATGTAAGCCTGAGTGGCGCCGTCGCTGGGCATGGGCGCCAAGCCCGCCTGTTCGCGCGTCAACTGGGCCAGCTCAAACAGAACTCCGTTGAGAATACGCACCAGCACCTCGCCCGCGCGGTCGCGTTCGGCCTCAGGCACCCTGGCCTCTATGAAGTCGGACACTGCTTGAAGGCCCGCCGGTGCTGTAGCCTGGGCGCCGTCCGGGGCCTGGTCGGGACCGGCAAAAAGCGCCAGAGCCTGCGATGCAGAAGCCGACAACTGCTGCGCCAACTCAGGACGGTCTGCGGCAATGGCCTGGCGCACATAACGCTTCACAGCACGTTCGCGCTGCGCCGGGTCTGCCAGTGCGCGGCGCAGGCGCAGGAATCCGTCCATGCTGCCCTGATCGTCAGCAGGAATACGCAGGTACTGGAAAGGACCGGAAGTGGTCTCACGCACGCCCAGCAGGAAAAGCGCCGGGCTGGACTCGGCCGAATCCATCTTGACTGGCAGCATGTAGTTGTGAAACTCCCTGGCCTGGCCAGCGGCGTCGCGCAACTTGTAGGTGACACTGGGGCCGACGTTGCGCAGCTCTTTATTCTCCCGCGTTTTGTTGGCTGCACCCAGACGCGAATCGATGGCCTGACGCAAGTCAACTTTACGCACATCCGCCCCCGAGGTAGCGCCCATGCTGCCAGAGCTGGAAAAATTTTCAACGTTGATGACACGCAACGCGGTGTATTCCAGCGTCATCTTTTCTGCGCCTTCACCCCGCCCGCTGCTCAGGCTGCTGGAGCCCCCGATCGTGCCCTGAAGCTCAAACGGCTTGCTGGGCACTTGAGCGCCGACCGCCATGGAAACCGCCTGGAGAGTGACGCTGGAGCCGCCATCGTCAAAGCTGGACTGGTAAATCTCTATGCCTTTGTGACGCGCCGGGTGGTTCACTTCAACACGGGCCGGAATTTTTTCGCCGGTTTCCTTGTCGTGAATAACGATCTCGCTGGCAAACAGCTTGGGCATGCCGGTCGAGTAGTACTCCACAATGAATTTTTTCAGTTCCACGGCAAAAGGCAGGTCCTGCAGCAAGACGCCGCCCGGCTGGTTCAGGATGGCCGTGCTGGACTGCGTGCCTTCTGCCACCAGCAAATTGGCACGGAAAGTCGGGTTGCGTTCGCTCAGGCGGTGCTGCGCCGGCACATCGGCAATCAGCCCGCCACCGGTATAGATGGTCTTGTTGTTGAACCAGGTCTGGGCCCGCACCATCAAGTCGCCATCAAGCAGGCCCCCCACGCACACCAGCACAATCGCGCTGTGCGTGGCAATGTAGCCCAGCTTGTTGGCCGCACCCGCCTTGGCAGCGACCATCCAGCCGGTACCGCCCGCAGTGTTTCGTTGCTGCAACTTCACTTTCCAGCCGCTCTTGACCAGTGTCTGCCCGATGCGCCTTGCCGCCACTTCCGGCGCCTCGGCCAAACTCAGCTCGGCCCGATGCCCAAACGCCTTGAGGCTTTGCTCACGGATGTTTTCCTTGAGCTGGTTCAGATCGGCCAGGATCTTCGGTGTGTTGCGGCTGATGCACAGCGATGTGGAGATCACCAGAAACGCCAGAATCAGCATGAACCACCAGGCGCTGTACACGGTGTACAGGCTTACCGCGGCAAACACCTGCGCCCAGAACGGGCCGAACTGGTTGACGTAGTTGCCAAACGGCTCCTGCTGCTTGAGAACGGTTCCGATCACCGAAGCGATACAGATGACGGTCAACAGCGAAATAGAAAACCGCATCGACGACAGCAACTCCACCACCGATCGCAAAGCATGCGAACCCGACTTGAGCCGAAGCCCGTGGGTGGAAACTGCGTGGCTGGTAACGGTCATGCGTGGTGCTGGTTGAGAGAGGCAACAAAAAAAAGGCGGGTCTTCTTGAAGACCCGCCCTGTATGGAGTGCTGAATTTGGCAGGGGTTCCCTACAAATCGGGTTGGCCGCTGCATTTTCCCCACAATCTGCCTGATCACAGACCAAGCCCCTTCAAGCCTCAGGTTTTCAGGGTAATCAGCGCAATCCGGCAATGTAGTCGGCTACCGCGCGGATCTCCCGGTCATTCAATTTGGCAGCCACCTGGCTCATTTGCAGGCTATTGCCACGCACGCCGTCACGAAAACCCGTCAATTGGGAGGCGGTGTACTCGGCATGCTGACCACCCAGGCGCGGGTACTGCGCAGGAATACCGGCGCCGGTCGGGTTGTGGCAACCAGCACAGGCGGGCACCTGGCGGTCGGCGATGCCGCCGCGGTAAATCCGCTCACCCAGGGTCACCAGCTCTTTGTCTTTGGCAAAACCGGGTTTGGATTTCTGGCTGCTGACCCAGAAGGCGATGTTTTTCATGTCGTCTTCAGACAGTGCTGCTGCGAAGCCCTGCATGACGGCATTTTTGCGCTTGCCCGACTTGAACTCCTGCAACTGCTTGACCAGGTATTCGGGATGCTGCTGGGCCAGTTTGGGGTTGACCGGGGTGCCCGAATTGCCGTCGGCTGCATGGCAGGCAACGCAGACGGCGAAACTCTTTTCGCCGCGAACCAGGTCGGGCTTGGCCGCCTTGGCAGGTGCGGCCTCGCCGGCTGCCTGCGAAACAAGGGGCACGGCCAGAACAGCAGCCAGCAAATAGGACATCAACGAAGTGGAAACAAGCTTCATATCGGGGGTTTAATGGTTGACTCTAAGGTGGACAAGGCGCCAGGCGCAAAGACTTCAGCTGCTTGTGCAGCCCGCCTGAGCACTACTTCACGCAAAACTCCACGATTTTACAATGGCTTGGGGGACAATCCCAATATATGAGCATATCCCCGCGATCCACCCCCGTTAAAACCCAGAAGCCGACTGCCAAACGAGCCCCGCCCAAAATAGCGGCGGCTAACATGGCGGCAGCACTGGCCGCCCAGCCGCCCCAGTCGGCAGAGGCCAAAATTGCCATGGGCTGGTTGCACACAGCCAAGTTTTTGACCACGGCGCCCGAGCTCAAGCACCTGCCGATGATGGAGTTTCCGGAGATTGCCTTTGTCGGCCGCTCCAATGCCGGCAAGTCCACCTGCATCAACACACTGACCCAGATCAACCGGCTGGCGTTTGCCTCCAAAACTCCGGGACGCACGCAAAGCATCAATTTGTTCTCGTTGGGCAAACAGGGTATCACCGACGCGGTGCTGGCCGACCTGCCGGGTTATGGTTATGCGGCCGTGCCCAAAGCAGCCAAGTACCGCTGGCAACAGGTGATGGGCAACTACCTGCAAACACGCGACAACCTCAAGGGCGTGGTGCTGCTGTGCGACCCGCGCCTGGGCTTGACCGAACTCGACGAAATATTGCTCGACGTGATCCGTCCGCGGGTCGAGGAAGGCCTGAAGTTTCTGGTCTTGCTGACCAAATCCGACAAGCTCAACAAGACCGAGGCCGCCAAGGCACTGTCCATTGTGCGACTGCAGGCCGGAGGCGGGGATGTCAAACTCTTTTCAGCGCTCAAACGGCAGGGGGTGGAGGAAGTCGCCCAGCATTTGTGGCAATGGGCACATCCGCCGGTCAAGCCTGAAAAGCCGGTCAAGGCAACCGCCGCAGCACCAGCCGAAAAGGACTCCGGCGCGCCCTGAGTCTTTTGTGGCAGACCGAGCCGATCTCTGCCGCTTGTGCATTTTATGAAGCCAAATCTGCCTGCAGCCCTAATACGACGGGCGCAAGCAGCTCCTGAATGTATAGCAAATGATTGAGACCCACCTGATCAAACTGCCCCACGGCATCACCCTGTCCTGCCGCATGGCGGGCCAGGCTGGCAGGCCAGTGCTGATGTTTCTGCACGGCTTTCCGGAGGCGGCTTTTGTCTGGGACACCCTGCTGGCGCATTTCGCCCGGCCTGAAAACGGTGGTTATTTTTGCATTGCACCCAACCTGCGCGGCTTTGAGCAGTCGAGCGCGCCCACCGACCCCGACGCCTACCGGCCCAAACACCTGATGCAGGACATCTCGGCGCTGAGTGCCGCGGTCTGTCCCCCGGGCGCCTCCCCGCAGTTGGAATGTTTGGTGGCCCACGACTGGGGCGGCGCAATTGCCTGGAACCTCGCGGCGGCGATGCCGCAGCTGATGAAAAAGCTGGCCATCGTCAATTCCCCACATCCCGGTACTTTTTTGCGCGAGCTGCAGCACTCACCGGCGCAGCAGGCCGCCAGCGCCTACATGAATTTCCTGATCCGTCCGGACGCCGAGGCGCTGCTGGCGGCCGACGATTTCCGCCGTCTGTGGCAGTTTTTGACCAACGGCAGCAACGGCCAGCCTGCCTGGCTGACCGAGAGCGTCAAAAACCAATATCGGGAAGTCTGGCGCGCCGGGCTGACCGGCGGTTGCAACCTGTACCGCGCCTCTCCGCTGCGCCCGCCACGGCCCGAAGATCCCGCCGCCGCAGGAGTCAGCTTGGCACGCGAGCGGCTGACGGTGCTGCTGCCTACCCTGGTGGTGTGGGCGCTGGACGATATCGCCCTGCCGCCGGCATTGATAGACGGCCTGGCCGACTACGTGCCGGCCATGCAGCTGCAAACCGTCGCTGGTGCCACCCACTGGATCGTGCATGAGCAGCCGGAACGTGTCATTGGCTACCTGCGCGATTTTCTGGGTCAAGCCGAATAGCTATTTTTTTTATAGCTGCGTACGTATACTGCATAAGGGCTGGAGGCACAAAACGCCCCATGCATCGTTCAATAAAGCGAGGGCTCACCTTCTGGCCGGGTTTTAAATCGTTTGTGCACCCAGTAGTACTGCGCCGGCATGGTGCGGATGTACTCCTGCAGGCGCGTGTTCATCAGCGCGGTGTCGGCCACCGGGTCATCGCTCGGAAAATTGGGCCAGGCCGGCAACACTTCGACGGTGTAACCCGTCGCTGTCAGGCGCGGCAGCAAGGGCACAATTTTGGCGCGTCCCAGCCGGGCAAAACGTGACAGCGAGGCGACTGTGGCGGCAGGTGTACCGTAAAACGGCACAAACACCGAGTCGTCAGGGCCAAAGTCCATGTCTGGCAACAGGTACAGTGGCTGCCCCTCGCGCAAAGCGGTGACGATGGGTTTGACGCCTTCTGCCCGCCCAAACAGGCGCAGGTTGCCAAAACGCCTGCGGCCCCGCAGTATCCAACGGTCGACAAGCTTGTTCGACTGGTCGGTATAAATCGTGGTGGAGGGCCGGGGCATCTGCAAGGCTACGCCGGCCCATGCGGCATCCAGCCCGACAAAATGCGGCAAAAAAATCACGGTGGGGTCGTCGCCCACCAGTTCATCCAGCGAGCCGGTCAGTTGTACCCGCCGCTGCACCCACGCCCTGGGCGCATGCCACAACCAGGCGCGGTCCAGCCAGGCCTGGGCGAAATAGACAAAGGTCTGGCGCGTCAGCTGGTTGCGCCCGGCCTCGGGAAGCTCGGGAAAACACAGCGCCAGATTGGTCTGGACCACACGCCGGCGGGAACCCACCAGCAAGTACAACAAGAAGCCCAGCAGCACGCCCAGCGCGCGCGTCCAGCGCAGCGGCAAGAGCGCCAGCGACTGCATGAAAGCGATGCCTGACCGGGTGACGATGCGACCAAGCAGCTGGCGCGGCGTCCTCAAAGTGCGTCCTCGCGCGGCGTCTTGTAGCGCGCATAGCCCCACAGATATTGGCCGGGCTGGCTCAGCACAATCGCCTCAATCGCCCGGTTGATCTGCGTGACCGCCTGCAGCAGGTCAGACTTTCCGGCCGCTTCCAGCCCCTGCACCGCCGGCCATATTTTCAGGAAATAGCCCTGGCCCCGGGCCAGCCGCTCACAACTGACCGGCAACAGGGTGGCGCCACTTTGCAGCGCCAGGCGGGCAGCCAAGGTCATGGTGTAGGCCGGTTTTCCAAAGAAAGGCGCCCAGACCCCCAGCCCTTCAGGGGGAACCTGATCGGTCAACAAGGCCACAGCCTGATTGGCCTTCAGCGTCTTGTGCAACAGGCGGATACCGCTGAGAGACGCGGGCACCACCGTCAGATTCGCACGGTCGCGGGCAATACGCTCCAGCCGGGCCAGCCAGGTTTTGCGGGCCGGGCGGTAAATTGCGGTGATCGGGCCGTACAACTCGGCCAATGCCTGCGGCCCCAATTCAAAACTACCGCAGTGGGGGCCAAAAAAAACAAGCCCCCGTCCCAGCGCCAATGCCCGCTCAACGTGTTCCTGGCCCTCAACCCTGACGTTGCCCAAACAGGAAACCGAAGGCGGTCGCATCCAGAGTTTTGGCAACTCGGCCACAAAGCGCCCGGCCTCGGCAATTGCGGGGCGCGCCACCTCAAAGGCCAGACCTGCCTGCGCCACGTTGGCCCGAAAGTGTGCCCGGTAGGCCGGGCTCAAGCACCAGACCAACCAGCCCAGGGCAGCGCCCACACCATGCAGGGCGCGCAACGGCCAATGGGAAAGGAAACGGAACAGGAAAATCATGAAGAAGAAAGGGGGAAAAGGACAGCGGACAGCGAGGACAGATGGAAGCGATATAATGCCAGTTGTCGCCGAGTTACTGAACAACTTGCAGGGCGACATTAAACCAAACTGCTAAAGCGTTCGCCGAGGCACCCCAAGCCGGCAACGCGCCGACTAACTTCATGGAGTGTACGCAATGGCGAACGATTTTCTCTTTACTTCCGAATCCGTCTCCGAAGGCCATCCTGACAAGGTTGCCGACCAGATTTCCGATGCCATCCTCGATGCCATCTTCAAGCAGGACCCGCTGTCCCGCGTCGCGGCCGAAACCCTGACCAACACCGGCCTGGTTGTGCTAGCGGGTGAGATCACCACCAACGCCCACGTGGATTACATCCAGGTCGCGCGCGACACCATCAAGCGTATTGGTTACGACAACACCGAATACGGCATCGACTACAAGGGTTGCGCCGTCATGGTTTGTTACGACAAGCAGTCCAATGACATTGCCCAGGGCGTGGACCATGCGTCCGACGACCACCTGAACACTGGCGCCGGCGACCAGGGCCTGATGTTCGGCTATGCCTGCGACGAGACACCCGAGCTGATGCCCGCGCCAATTTATTACGCCCACCGCTTGGTCGAGCGCCAGGCCCAGTTGCGTAAAGATGGCCGCCTGCCTTTCCTGCGCCCGGACGCCAAGAGCCAGGTCACCATGCGCTACGTGGACGGCAAGCCGCACAGCATCGACACGGTGGTGTTGTCCACGCAGCACAGCCCTGACCAGAGCGAAACCCAGCACAAGATGAAGGCTTCGTTTGTGGAGGCCATCATCGAGGAGATCATCAAGCCGGTGCTGCCAAAAGGCATGCTGACCAAGGACACCAAGTATTTGATCAACCCGACCGGCCGTTTTGTCATCGGTGGCCCGCAGGGCGATTGCGGCCTGACCGGCCGCAAGATCATTGTGGACACCTACGGCGGCGCCTGCCCGCACGGCGGCGGCGCGTTCAGCGGCAAGGACCCTTCGAAAGTGGACCGTTCAGCCGCTTACGCCGCACGTTATGTCGCGAAAAACATCGTGGCCGCCGGCCTCGCCAAGCAGTGCCAGATTCAGGTGGCCTACGCCATCGGGGTGGCCCACCCGATGAACGTGACGGTGTACACCGAAGGCACCGGCGTGATGTCCGACGAAAAACTCTCGGCCTTGGTCAACGAACATTTCGACCTGCGTCCGAAGGGCATCATCCAGATGCTGGACCTGTTACGTCCGATCTACGAGAAAACCGCCGCCTACGGCCACTTCGGCCGCGACGAGCCGGAATTCACGTGGGAAAAGACAGACAAGGCAGCTGCGCTGCGCGCGGCTGCGGGCCTGTAAGGCCCCAAGCGAGGAGGGCTTGCCAGGCTTTCAGCGCAGGCTCACTTCGCAAAGCGAAGTCAAGGGCAAAGGCCCGTGCTGAAGATGCAAAACAGACAAGGCTGCAGCCCTTCGCGCTGCAGCAGTTCTGAAATAAAAAACCTCGCAGTGTGAAGGGTGGTGGGGCGTCGGAGCACTTATCCCCGCCCGCTCTTCACGCACGTTGCCCTACACGCTCCTCAGAGGTCGGTTGCAGGCACCTCATCAGCATGTCATAGTCGACGGGCTTGACCAGATGGTGGTCAAAGCCGGCCTCGCTGGCGCGTTTCCTGTCGTTGAACTGGCCCCAGCCCGTCAGGGCGATGAGCAGGATTTTTTCTCCGCCCGGGTGCTGGCGGATCAGGCGCGCGGCGTCATAACCATCCATGCCGGGCATGCCGATATCCATCACAACCACATCGGGCGTGGCGACCTTGACCTGGTCCACAGCCGCCACGCCGTTATAGACGGTGGTCACGGCAAAACCATCCATGCCCAACAGCGCCTCCAGGGTGTCAGCCGCGTCGACGTTGTCGTCAACCACCAGGACTTTTCTAAAACGCCCGCAGACCGCTGGCGGTGTGACCGCCACCTCTTTGCGCGGCGGGCTTTCTTTTTGCTCGACCACCACAGGCAGGGTCAATACAAATTCACTGCCACGACCGAGGCCGTCGCTGAAGGCGCGCAGATTGCCACCGTGCATTTCTGCAAACTGCCTGGCCAGGCTCAAGCCGATGCCCAAACCACTCGGCACCTCTCCCGGCACGGGCGTCTGCGCGAACAGGTCAAAGATCCGGCTCAGTGAGGACGGCTCCAGCCCAATGCCGTTGTCCCGCACACTGAATTTCACGGTATCGCCCTCCACATGGATACCCAGAACAATGTGACCTTCGGTTGGCGTGAACTTGGCTGCATTGACCAGCAGGTTTGCCACGCTCTGGACCAGCCGCGCGTGATCCGCGTCGAGCAGGTAGTCGCTTTCCAGTTCGTTCACATCGAGCCGGTGCTTTTTGACTTCCATGGCTGAACTGGATATCTCCACGGCATGGTTGACCACCGAACGCAGGGTGATTCGGTTCTTCTTGAGCACCACCTTGCCGCTGGTAATGCGTGCCACATCGAGCAGATCGTCCACCAGCCGGGTGAGGTGTGTCACCTGCCGGTCCACCACATTGCGCAGCCTTGTCACCGGGTCCGAATCAGAGTGCAGGTTTTTGAGAATGCCCATGGATGTACGGATGGGCGCCAGCGGATTGCGCAGTTCATGCGCCAGTGTGGCCAGAAATTCATCTTTGCGCCGATCCGCATCCCTGACCTGGTACTGGCGCTCACGCGCCCGGATCGCCGAACGCGCTGCGGAGATAAGTGCCGTCGTGCGCACTGGCCGCTCCATCAAGGTGACATTGCCCAAACGGCCCACGGCCCGCCGCACGTCCAGTGAGTCAGCACCACTGCGGGTCAAAAGAAGAATCGGTATGTCCGACCACGTGGGCTGCCTGGCAACATACTCCGCCAGCGGCAGCATCGCGGAGCCGCTGATCACTTCCTCGGCCAGCAGCAGGGCACCTGCGCCGCGGGGCAACTGCTCCACCAACTCACCGGCGTCTCGACACACCATGCTGCCGATGTTCACGGAGTGAAAAACCCTGGAAGTCAGGTCCGCATCCTGCCCCGTGGGGGTACAGATGACAATGCGCCGTTCCACTTACCTCACCTCGGATTCGGTGCCAGCTCTATCGGTAGAACCCAGATAGACCGGCACACCGGTCAGAATGCCACGGAAACCGCGCAACACCTCGCCCACCTGGATGCCCCTGGCGGATATTGAAAACTGGCGAATCGTCCGCTCGTGCAGGCTGCCCCGTTTCTTGAATACCGAGACCGCCTGCTTGACCTCCCCGTCGTGCTCAAAATAACGCAGCATCAGGACGTTGTCGGCCAGGTAGCTGGCGTCCACCGTGGTGGACATGTTGCCGCCCAACATGCCCTGCTGGACGCCCACCAGAATGGTGACCACGCCGCGCTGGCCAAGGTAGGTCAGCAGCTCGTGCAGGTGGGTGGTCAAAAAGCGTTCGTCCGGCATGGCGTTGAGGTAGCCGTTGATGCTGTCAATCACAATCACCTTTGCACCCATGTCGGCCGCCGCACACACAGCGGTTGCAAACTCTCCGGGCGACAACTCGGCAGGATCAATCTGCTGGATGGTCAACAAGCCCTCGTTGTAGGGATCACGCACGCGCATGGCAAGCCCATCGGCCCGATTCAGCAGGTTGTTGGCAGCTTCCTCGAACAGGAACATGGCGCTGCTCTGGCCGCGCTCTGCAGCGGCGGCAACAAATTGGGCGGCCAGCGAGGACTTTCCGGTGCCAGGCGGACCGGCAATCAGCGTACTGGTTCCCTCCTCCAGCCCCCCGCCCAGCAGCGAATCAAGCGCTGCCAGGCCGCTTCTAAGCTGTTCCCGCTTTTCCATAACCCGCGACTCGGCTGCCACCAGCCGCGGGTAAACACAGAGCCCCCCATAGTGGATGTCGTAGTCATGCATGCCGCCGCGAAAAGCGGCGCCGCGGTACTTCACGACACGCACCCTGCGCCGTTCCGCCCCATATTCCTTGACCGATTGCTCCAGTGTGATCACACCATGCGCGATGCTCCGGACCTGTAAATCGATACCGGCAGCCGTGCGATCGTCCAACATCATCACGGTGCATGCGCGGCTGGCAAAAAACTGCTTCAGTGCCAATACCTGGCGCCTGTAACGCAGGGGCGTATCGGCCAACAGCTGCAACTCTGACAGGGAGTCGATCACCACGCGCGTGGGCTTGCGCTCTTCGATCACGGCAAGAATCGCCTGCATGGTGGTACCCATTTCCACCTCGGACGCATGAAACATGGTGTACTGCGCCTCGGGCTGCAGCAGGTTTTCGGAAGGCAGCACTTCCTGGATATGGATACCGTCCATGTCCCAGCCGTGGGACTCACCAACATCCCGCAGTTCACCACTGGTTTCGGCAAGCGTGATGTACACCACCGACTCACCCTGCCTGGCGCCGTCGATCAGGAATTGCAGGCCCGTGGTGGTTTTGCCCGTTCCGGGCTCGCCTTCGATCAAGTAAATACGGTCTTTGGTCAGACCGCCGCCCAGAATTTTGTCGAGGCCCGAAATTCCGGTGGACAGGAGAGTTGAATTGAGATTTTCCTGAATCTTCATGTCTGTGAATGAACTAAGTTATCTGCCAAATGGCGTCAAGCAGGACAAGCAGGACAAGCAGCAACACTATCCAGGATCAGAGCCGTTTATCGAACTTTGGAAAATATTACCCAGCAGTTTTCAAGAAAGCCAGTTTTTCATCCGCGGACTGGTGTAGGAATAAATGCCGATTCGATATCACCAGACTTGCAGAGGCGACACCGATGACCATTGCCTCCGCGCCAGGCGACAAACAAAGTGCCAAAGCTGGCAGAAAGCAAAAAACCACCGCAGCGGGTGGCTTTCTTAAGACTGCCTTCAGCGCGTAAACGGCGTTGATTCGATGAATTTTCCGCCTGCCCCCACATGGGAGGGCTTTGCGTTGGGGTCTGGCTTGGGCTGCGTTTTATTGGTGCCCTCTTCGCCGAACGTTTTCTTGGGGGTCGTGTTCTTGTCGACCTTGTTTTCATTGCTGTCCCCAGGCTTGCCCTGCCCGATGCTTGCTTGGCCCATAGCTGCTCTCCCGGCTAAATGCAGTTCAAGGCAAAGCCCGAATCAACTTGCAAAGCTGGATGGGGAGCTGGAATCTTGCCCACGCGCCAATTCATCCACCCTGGGGATGGCGTTAACCAAAAACGGCCAGGCGGACCGTGACGACCCGACACCCCCCCCTGTGGGCAAGCGTCCCTCGCCAGAGACGGGATAGGCGGCACGCAGGCCTCGCTGATTAGCTGGTAGATCAATGGCAAACTGGTTCATAAGTTCCCCCAAAAGGCGGCTTTTGACTGCTGAGTGATGTTGGTGTCACTTTAGAGTGGGAATCGATTCCCGGATGTCAGACCCCGGCGAAACTTTTGTAGGACAGACGCGAGGGAGACCGCATACCCGGGCTCAGCAAATGGAATCGGAACCCGGTTTTTTTGGCCTCTGAGCTTGAAACTACTTGCAAACAGCCTTATGATTAGCACTCGATGGTATTGAGTGCTAGCAGCCACTTAATCCAGCCCTATCACTGTAGCCGCGCCCAGCACGGCTGCTTTTTGATTCAAAAACCACTGTTTCACAATCAGGAGCCCCCATGAAACTTCGTCCCCTGCACGACCGCGTGATCGTCAAACGTGTTGAAAACGAAACCAAAACCGCCTCCGGCATCGTCATTCCTGACAGCGCCGCTGAAAAGCCTGATCAGGGCGAAGTCCTGGCCGTCGGCCCTGGCAAGAAGAACGACAAGGGCGAAATCAGCGCCATGGCCGTCAAGGTCGGCGACCGCGTTTTGTTCGGCAAATACAGCGGCCAGACTGTCAAGGTCGATGGCGACGAATTGCTGGTCATGAAAGAAGACGACCTCTTCGCTGTTGTCGAAAAGTAAATTGCGCCAGCGACTTACTTTCTTCGCAGGCTAACTTGGCACAGCCAAGTTAAGGGCCAAGGGCCCGGCCGAAGACAAAAATAATAGCTACGCTTTCTTTCCCAACAACGGTCCCGTAAAACTTTTTTGAATATTCTGGAGAATTAAACATGGCAGCAAAAGACGTCATTTTCGGCGGCGAAGCCCGCGCACGCATGGTCGAGGGTGTGAACATCCTGGCCAACGCAGTCAAGGTCACCCTGGGCCCTAAAGGCCGCAACGTGGTGCTGGAGCGCTCTTTCGGCGCCCCGACCGTGACCAAGGACGGTGTGTCCGTCGCCAAGGAAATCGAACTGAAAGACAAGCTGCAGAACATGGGCGCGCAGATGGTCAAGGAAGTTGCTTCCAAGACTTCTGACATCGCTGGTGACGGCACCACGACCGCTACCGTTCTGGCACAAGCCATCGTCCGCGAAGGCATGAAATATGTCGCCGCCGGCATGAACCCGATGGACCTGAAGCGCGGCATCGACAAGGCTGTGACGGCCCTGGTCGAAGAGCTGAAAAAAGCTTCCAAGCCCACCACCACCAGCAAGGAAATTGCCCAGGTCGGTACCATTTCTGCCAACAGCGACGAAGAAGTCGGCAAGATCATCGCTGAAGCGATGGACAAAGTCGGCAAAGAAGGCGTCATTACCGTTGAAGACGGCAAGTCACTGAACAGCGAACTCGACGTGGTTGAAGGCATGCAGTTTGACCGCGGCTACCTGTCGCCTTACTTCATCAATAACCCTGAAAAGCAATCCGCGATTCTGGACAACCCGTTTGTACTGCTCTACGACAAGAAGATCAGCAACATCCGTGACCTGCTGCCTACGCTGGAGCAAGTCGCCAAGTCCAGCCGTCCGCTGCTGATCATCTCGGAAGACGTCGAAGGCGAGGCCCTGGCCACGCTGGTGGTCAACACCATCCGCGGCATCCTGAAGGTTGTGGCCGTGAAGGCCCCTGGTTTCGGCGATCGCCGCAAAGCCATGCTGGAAGACATCGCCACCCTGACCGGCGGCAAGGTGATTGCTGAAGAAGTCGGCCTGACCCTCGAAAAAGTGACGCTGGCTGACCTCGGCCAAGCCAAACGCATCGAAGTGGGCAAGGAAAACACCATCATCATCGACGGCGCCGGCGCGGCTGCTGACATCGAAGCCCGCGTCAAGCAGGTTCGTGTCCAGATCGAAGAAGCAACTTCCGACTACGACCGCGAAAAACTGCAAGAGCGCGTGGCCAAGCTGGCCGGCGGTGTTGCCGTGATCAAGGTTGGCGCTGCCACCGAAGTTGAGATGAAAGAGAAAAAAGCCCGCGTGGAAGACGCCCTGCACGCTACCCGCGCTGCTGTGGAAGAAGGCATTGTGGCCGGCGGCGGCGTGGCCCTGCTGCGCGCCAAGCAATCGGCTGGCGCCATCAAGGGTGACAACGCTGACCAGGACGCCGGCATCAAGCTGATCCTGCGTGCCATCGAAGAGCCACTGCGCATCATCGTGTCCAACGCCGGCGAAGAGCCAAGCGTTGTCGTGAACGCTGTGCTGGCCGGCAAAGGCAACTACGGCTACAACGCCCAGAACGGTACTTATGGCGACATGATCGACATGGGTATCCTGGACCCCACCAAGGTGACCCGCACTGCACTGCAGAACGCAGCGTCCGTGTCGTCGCTGATGCTGACGACCGAGTGCATGGTTGCCGAGGCTCCGAAAGACGAGTCCGGCGCCGGCGGCCCTGGCGGCATGGGTGGTGGTATGGGTGACATGGGCGGCATGGGCGGCATGGGCATGTAAGTATCCTTGCCTGAGGGCTGATCGCCGCGTTGCGGGGTCTTGTCGTACCTTTGGTACTGCCTGCGACCCCGCGCCTTGCGCTAAGCCCTCATGCTGCGTCCGGCGGCTGAATGGCTTCCGGACAACAAACAAAAAACCCGCAGGGCGCGAGCCCTGCGGGTTTTTTCATGCGCGCTCGAACTAATCGGAAGCGTCGCTGCTGCCGGGCTGAGCCCACCAGTAGATCAGCAACAGAAAACCGATAACGGTCAGCATGATCAACTGCCACCAGCCGCTTTTGCCGATGTCGTGCAGGCGGCGGGCGCCGACCGCGAGCGCAGGCAACAGCAAGGCCAGGGACACCAGGCCAGCCACGATGTCGCCCAGCATCGAGGCGGCAATCGAGACCAGGATCTGAAACAGGAAAAACCACCAGAACTCGGGCCGCGAGGCGCGGCCGGAGAAAGTGGCGTATTTGGAAAAGCAGGTCGAGATGGCTTGACCGAAGTTCATGTGTTCTCCTCCTCAGGAGTGTGCAGGGCGAATTCCCCGCGTCATGATATTCGACCGCAATGACGCCCGGTTCTAGCGCAGTCGCTGCAGCAGGCCTGCCGTCGATCCATCGAGGCCGGCGGTATCGCCGCTTTGCAGCCGGGGTTCAATGTCCCTCGCCAGCACCTTGCCAAGTTCGACGCCCCACTGGTCAAAACTGTTGATGCCCCAGATGGCGCCACTGACAAACACGCGGTGCTCCTGCAGCGTAATCAGCGCGCCCAGGCTGGCCGGAGTCAGCTCTTCCAGCAACAAGAAGGTACTGGGACGGTTGCCGGGGAAATGTTTGTGGCCGCCCCCATCGTCCTTTCCCTGCATCAGCGCCTGCGCCTGGGCCAGCACATTGGCCAGCAATTTGTCGTTGTGCCCCGGCAGGCTGCGCGCCACCCGCTTGATGGCGACAAACTCGACCGGCACCACCTCGGTGCCCTGGTGCAGCATCTGGAAGTAGGCGTGCTGGCCGTTGGTGCCCGGTTCCCCCCAAAGCACCGGCGCCGTGGCAAACGGCAAGGCCTGGCCGTCCAGATCAACACGTTTGCCGTTGCTCTCCATCTCCAGCTGCTGCAAGTAGGCCGGCAGTCGGCGCAGCGCCGTGCTGTAGGGCGCAATGCTGCGGCTGCTGAAGCCGTGGAAGTTGCGGTACCAGACATCCAGCAGGCCCAGACGAACCGGCAGGTTCTGCGCCAGCGGCGTGGCGCGAAAGTGTTGGTCCATGGCGTGGGCACCGGCCAGGAAGTTCCGAAAGCCCTGCGCGCCAATGGCGATGGCCAGCGGCAGGCCAATCGCCGACCACAGTGAATAACGCCCACCGACCCAGTCCCAAAAGCCGAAATTCGTGCTGACCCCGAAGGCGTTGGCCGCGGCCACATTGGTCGTCAACGCAGCAAAATGCCGCGCGATGTCCGTGCCGCCGTGCGCCTCGAACCACTGTTTCGCCGAAGCGGCGTTGGTCATGGTCTCGATGGTGGCGAAGGTTTTGGAAGCAATCACAAACAGCGTGTTTTGCGGTTTGAGATCTTCCAGCACACCCGCCAGCTCCTGGCCGTCGATGTTGGAGACAAAGTGCAGGCGTTTGCCTGGCTGCCGGAAAGCCTCCAGCGCCAGCACCGCCATCTGCGGGCCGAGGTCGGAACCGCCGATGCCGATGTTCACGATATCGGTGATGGCCGCATCGGCACGCACCCGCTCCGCAAAAGCCAGCATCGCGTCCAGCGTTTCATGCACCTGGACGAGTTCATTTGCTATGTTTTCAGGAGCTGTTTGCGCCTGCTGCATAAGGGCGGGAGCCGGATTTCGCAATAGAAAGTGCATGACGGCACGGTTTTCGGTGCGGTTGATGGCGTCTCCGGCAAACATCGCGTCGCGCCGGCCCTCCAGTCCGCACTGGCGCGCCAGGTCCAGCAACAGGGTCTCGGTGGCCGCGTCGATCAGATTTTTCGACAGGTCGGCAAACACATGGGGCGCGTCCTGGCTGAAGTCTGCAAACCGGTGGGGGTTGGCCGCAAAGGCTTCGCGCAAATCCAGCTTTTTGCCAGCTGTGGCGTACTGTGTGCGCAACGCGGCCCAGGCAGGTGTGCGGTCACAGCGGGGTCCTGAAGCCCCCACGCTTGCCACTGCGTGTGCTGCGCTGCCCCCCGAGGGGGCTGAACTTGCTCGGGGCGGCCCGTCGCTGCGTTCGGCGTTCATGCGGCCAGCATCAGCTTTTCAAGCTTGACGGCGTCCGCTGCAAACGCGCGTATGCCCTCTGCCAGTTTCTCGGTGGCCATCGCATCTTCATTCAGGGCGTAGCGGAAGGTCACTTCGTCAAAATTGGCGGCCGGCAGCTGCAGCGCCTGGGCGGCTTTCGCGTTCAGCGCCGGCTGCAGCGGCGCGTCGCTGGCGGCCAGCTGGGCCAGCAGCTCCGGGCTGATGGTCAGCAGGTCGCAACCGGCCAGTGCAGTGATCTGGCCGATGTTGCGAAAACTCGCCCCCATGACCTCGGTGGCGATGCCGAAATGTTTGTAATGGTTGTAGATCTGGTGCACCGACTGAACACCGGGATCGTTGGCGCCAGTTTTCCCAGCTTCGTCCCAAGCCGAACCGGATGATTTTTTGTACCAGTCGTATATGCGGCCGACAAAAGGCGAAATCAGCTGCACCTTCGCCTGCCCGCAGGCCACCGCCTGGCAAAACGAAAACAGCAGGGTCAGGTTGGTGTGGATACCACGGTCTTCCAGCCGGCGGGCTGCTTCAATGCCTTCCCAGGTCGCGGCCACCTTGATCAGCACGCGGTCGATGTGGATGCCCTCGGCCTCGTACAGCTCGATGATGCGCTCGCCGCGCGTGAAAGTCCCGTTACTGTCAAAACTCAGTCGCGCGTCGACTTCGGTCGATACGCGACCAGGAATGATGGACAGGATTTCGCAACCGAAACGTACCAGCAGGCGGTCCATGGTTTCGTCCAGCGCCCGGCCGCGGAATTCGGCCATGGTTTCCGCCAGCAGCGGCCGGTACTCGGGCTTTTGCACCGCCTTGAGGATCAGCGAAGGGTTGGTGGTCGCGTCCTGCGGCTTGAAGGCATCGAGTTGTTTGAAGTCGCCAGTGTCGGCAACCACCGTGGTGAACTGTTTGAGCGCTTCGAGTTGGTTCATTGCGCGAGTGTAAGGTGAGCGCAGCGCGTGCACTGTCAGATCAGGGGCCGATTGAGTTACCATTATGTCAATAAAGTATGAAACTTTATTACACAGCAGCTTCAATGATTGGGAAACATGAGCTTTGACCTGGTTCTGTTTGGCGGTACTGGCGACCTCACCTGGCGCAAGCTGCTGCCCGCCTTGTTCCAGGCCTTCCGGCACGGCTCGCTACCCGGTGATGGCCGGATTGTGGGTGTTGGCCGGGACGCCATGACAGATGCCCAATACCGTGAGTTGATCCGTTCACGTTTTGACGGCGTGGAACTGGCCAAACGTCCCACCGGGGATGAATTTGAGCGGTTCGCCGCCTTGTTGCACTACCTGAAAATGGATCTGGCCCGGCCGGACGACTACGCCCGGCTGGCCGAAACCCTGCAATCCCGTCAGGCAGACACCGTCGTGATGTACCTGGCCACTGCGCCCGGTCTGTTTCAGGGAATTTGCGAAAACATGGCCGCCGTCGGGCTCAATGGCCCACAAACCCGCGTGGTACTGGAAAAACCGCTGGGCCACGATCTCGCGTCCAACCGGGCCATCAATGAAGCGGTGCTTCGTGTGCTCCCGGAAAACCAGATTTTCCGCATCGACCACTACCTCGGCAAACCCTCGGTGCAAAACCTGTTTGCAATGCGTTTTGGCAACTCGCTGTTTGAACCGCTGTGGCGGCGTGAAACCATTGCCAACATCCAGATCACGATTTCCGAAGAACTGGGTGTTGAGAAACGCGGCGCCTTCTACGACAGCACCGGTGCACTGCGCGACATGGTACAAAACCACGCGCTCCAATTGCTGTGTGCGATTGGCATGGAGCCACCGATCAACGCCCACGCCGATGCCATCCGCGACGAAAAGCTCAAGGTGCTGCGATCGCTCAAGCCATGGACACCAGAGACGCTCAAGCAACATGTGATTCGCGGTCAGTACGCCGCCGGCAACATCAATGGCGAAGCAGTGCCGGCTTACCTGCAGGAAAGCGGCGTCGACCCCCATAGCCGGACCGAAACCTTTGTAGCGCTGCGCGCCGAGATTGCCAACTGGCGCTGGGCCGGCGTGCCTTTTTACATACGCACCGGCAAACGGCTGGCCGACCGCGATGCACACATCGAGGTGAACTTTCGCCCCACACCGCATGCCATTTTCAAGTCGCCTCAGGGTGCAGGCAACCGGCTGGTGATCAACCTTCAGCCGAAAGACGGCCTGGAACTGCACCTCCTGGCCCAGGGTCAGGACAAGCGCACCGGGCCGCGCACGGCCAGCCAGACGCTGGCGCCGGTGCAGCTTGATCTGGACTTTGACAAACGTTTTGGTACCGAACGCGTGGGCGCCTATGAGCGCCTGCTGCTCGACGTGATTGACGGGCGCCTGAATCTGTTTGTGCGCAGCGACGAACAGGAAGAAGCATGGCGCTGGGTCGAACCCATCCTCGACGCATGGCAACACGATACCGCCGGTCCCAGGCCGTATACGGCGGGAACCTGGGGGCCCAGTGCATCGAGCGGCATGATTGCCAAAGACGGCTACTGCTGGAGCGAGGAGTGTTAGACCGCATCAAGGCCTGCCTGCCCTCACTGGCACCGGCCGAGCAACGCGTGGCACTGCTGCTGCTGAGCGACGCGCGGGCTTTTGCCAGTCTGCCGGTGACCGAGCTGGCGGCGCGGGCGCATGTCAGCAAACCCACTGTTATCCGTTTTTGTCGCAGTGTCGGTTACGACGGCTTGTCGGACTTCAAACTCAAGCTGGCTGGCAATGTCAGCGAAGGTGTGCCTTTCATTCACCGCAGTGTGGATGCAGATGACAAAACCGCCGATGTCATGGTCAAGGTGATCGACAACACGGTGGCCGCCTTTCTGAAGTACCGCAATGACGCGAGCTCGGCGCTGATCGAAAAAGCTGCGCTGGCTCTGGTGGCGGCCTGCAACCAGGGCCGACGTATCGAGTTTTTCGGGGTCGGCAACTCCGGCATCGTTGCGCAGGATGCGCAGCACAAATTTTTTCGCCTCGGCGTGCATGCCATCGCCTACAGCGACGGGCACATGCAAGTCATGAGCGCTTCCCTGCTCAGGCCGGGTGATTGCGTGGTGATCATCTCCAACTCGGGGCGCACGCGCGACCTGCTGGATGCGGAAGGCATTGCGCGCAAAAACGGTGCCACCACCATCGTGATTACAGCCAGCGGCTCACCACTGGCTTCCGCAGGGCACATCCATCTGGCCGCCGACCACCCCGAAGGTTATGACCGATACAGCCCCATGGTCTCGCGATTGCTGCACCTGATGGTGATCGACATCCTGGCGACGACGGTAGCCTTGCGCATTGGCGGTGACAAGGTGCAGCCACTGCTCAAGGAGATGAAGAACAATTTGCGGAGCAAGCGGTACGCTTGAACTGCCTGGCGGTGTTCCCGGCCCCAGCCCGACGGCTGGGGCATGAGTACGGGCGCGGGAGGCGATGGTGATCTCCGCCGCCCATCACCTGACAATAGAATAAGCCTCCAGCCCTTATGCAGATTGAGCAAGTAGCTATAAAAACAATAGCAACTAGATTCTGCCCTCTTCCACCGCATGGCATGCAATCTTCACGCCCCGGATGTTGAGCAGTTGCGGGCGCTCGGCGCGGCAGCGGTCGTTGACGTGCGGGCAGCGCGGGTGGAAGGTGCAACCCGTCGGGGGGCTCAAGGGGTTGGGCACCTCGCCCTGCACCGGTGTGCGGTCACGGCCGGTGTCGTGCATCTTCGGAATTGCGTCCAGCAGCATGCGCGTGTAGGGGTGCAACGGGCTGGAAAACAAGGTTTGTTTGTCGGCCAGCTCAACCAGACGGCCCAGGTACATCACGCCCACCTGGTCGCTGACGTGACGCACTACTGCCAGATTGTGCGAGATGAACAGGTAAGTCAGGCCGCGCTCTTGCTGCAGATCCTTCATGATGTTGAGCACCTGTGCCTGCACGCTCACGTCCAGCGCCGAGGTGGGCTCGTCACACACCAGAAACTCGGGCTCTGTGGCCAGCGCGCGGGCAATCGAGATTCGCTGGCGCTGGCCGCCCGAAAACTGGTGCGGGTATTTTGGCCCGTCCAGCGGGCTCAGGCCGACCGACTTCAGCAGCTCGCCCACGCGCGCCTTGAGTTCAACTTCGTCGGTAATCAGGCCATGCTCGCGCAGCGGCTCGCCCACAATGTCTTCCACTATCCAGCGCGGGTTCAGGCTGGCGTACGGATCCTGGAAAATCATCTGAATCCGACGCCGCAGCTTGCGGCCTTGCGGCGTCTTGAATGCGGCGTGTGCGTCCTGCCCGTCAAAGGTCAGGCCGCCACGCGTTGGTTCGTACAAACCCACCAACAGGCGCGCCACCGTGCTTTTACCGCAGCCAGACTCGCCAACCAACGCCAGGGTCTTGCCTTTTTCGATCTCGAAGCTCACGCCATCGACAGCGTTCAGCATCAACCGCGGCTTGCCTTCAATGACCCGGTTGAGCCAGGGTGGGGAAACATCAAAAGTTTTGGCCAGGTCGTGTGCCTGAACCAGAGGGCCGGCGGCGATCATGCGGCGACTCCCACTGGAAGATCGTGCAGCCAGCATGCGGCGCGGGTCGCGCCCGCAGGCAGCAGACCAGGTCTTTCATGACGGCAGCGGTCAAACACCTGGGGGCAGCGCGGGTTGTAGGCGCAGCCGGTCGGAATGGCGTTCAGGCGCGGCATCGCGCCGTCGATCTGGTTGAGCCGCTCACGGTCCATGGTGATGTCCGGAATCGCGGCCATCAGGCCTGCGGTGTAGGGGTGCGCGGGATGATTGATCACTTCATGCACCGGGCCGATCTCGGCAATACGTCCTGCATACATCACAGCCACACGGTCACAGGTCTCGGCGATCACGCCCATGTCGTGGGTGATCAGCATCACGGCGGCGCCGCGTTTTTTGCAGATGTTTTTCAGCAGCATGATGATCTGCGCCTGGATTGACACATCGAGCGCGGTCGTTGGCTCGTCCGCCACAATCAGTTTGGGCTCGGCGGCCAGCGCCAGGGCAATCACCACACGCTGGCGCATACCCCCGGAGAACTGGTGCGGAAAGTGCTCCATACGCTGCTCGGCAGCCGGAATGCCGGTGTCCTCCAGCAAGGAAATGGCGCGCTGGCGCGCTTCAGCGTTGCTCACTGGCAAATGCGCCTGGATGGTCTCCATCAATTGCCGGCCTACCGAATACAGCGGGTTCAGAGATGTCAGCGGGTCCTGGAAAATGGCGCCAATCTTGCGTCCGCGGATATGCCGCATTTCTTCATAGGCCAGGTTGTCGATGCGCTGACCCTCAAGCAAAATTTCCCCGCCGCCTATCCGCCCCGGTGGCTCGAGCAAACCGATGATGGCAGCGCCGGTCAGCGATTTGCCGGCCCCCGATTCACCGACCACCCCGAGAATTTCACCGGGCGCAATCTCAAATGAAATATCGTCCAGCGCGCGCAGGGTACCGCGGCGGCCAGGGAACTCGACGATCAGATTCTTGACTTGTAAAAGACTCATTGGGGTATCTCAATCACCGAGGCAAAAGCGTACGGACAGGTTTTTTTCGCTGGGCGGCCCCAAGGGGACATGCACCCTCTCGAGGGGCAGCGAAGTACACACAGTGACACGGGCGGGGCCATCTCTTCAGCGCAAGCGCGGATTAAGCGCATCGCGCAGCCAGTCGCCAAGTAAATTGACGCTCAGCGAAATTGTCACCAGCATGGCGCCCGGAAACACCGTTATCCACCATTCACCGGAAAACAGGTAATCGTTGCCGATGCGGATCAGCGTGCCCAGCGAAGGCGAAGTGGGCGGCGCGCCCACACCCAGAAAGGACAAGGTCGCCTCGGTGATGATCGCTGTCGCCACCTGAATGGTGGCCAACACCAGCACTGGGCCCATCACATTGGGCAACACATGGCGGCGCATGATGCGCAGCGGCGTGACCCCGGTGACGCGTGCGGCCTGGACATACTCCTTGTTGCGTTCCACCAGGGTGGAGCCGCGCACGGTTCTGGCGTACTGGACCCAGCCCGTGAGTGTGATGGAAATGATCAGCACCCCCAGCGCCAGCGAATCCTGCGCGTTGGGAAAAAGCGCCCGCCCAACCCCGGCAATCAGCAGCGCCACCAAAATGGCCGGAAAAGAAAGCATCACGTCGCAAAGGCGCATCAGGGTCGAGTCAATCCAGCCACCGTAGAACCCGGCCAGCAAACCCATGCCGACACCGAACACGACAGAGAGGATCACCGAGGCAAAACCCACCGCCAGGGACACGCGGGCGCCATACATCAGGGCAGACAGAATGTCCCGCCCCTGGTCGTCAGTGCCCAGCAGGTACTTGCTTGAACCCTCGGCCGACCAGGCCGGTGGCAGGCGGGCATCGCTCAGTTCGAGCGTCGTCAGGTCGAAGGGGTTGTGCGGGGCCACAAAGCCCGCAAACACCGAACAAAAAATACAGATCAGGGCGACCGCAGCTGCAGCCATCGCCACCGGGGAGGTGCGAAAGCTGTAGCCGATATCGCCGTCCCACATCCGGGATAGCGCGTTTGTCATGGCACCCGCTTACTTGTTGACTTTGACGTACTTCCAGGGCATGCCGTTATCGGGCCACTGAACCATCTCGATGTTCTTTTTGGAGGCCCAGTTCAGCGCCTGCTGGTGCAGCGGCAGGTGCGCAACTTCATCCTGGTGGATTTTCAGGGCTTCGCGGATCATCTCATTGCGCTTTTTGTCGTCGGTTTCAGATGCCACCAGGTTGGTCAGCTCATCAATACGGGCATTGCTGTAGGCACCGAGGTTGAACTGACCACGACCGCCGTCACCCGGCGTGGACATGATGGGGTAAAGCACGTTGTGGGCATCCACTGTGCTGGGAGTCCAGCCCAGCATGTAGAAACTGGTGTCGCGGCGCAGGATTTTCGGGAAATACGTTCCTTTGGTTTCAGCCTCCAGATTGATCTTCACGCCAATGCGCGACAGGTTGGCGGCCACCGCCTGGCAGATTTCGCCGTCATTCACATAACGGTCATTGGGGCAATTCATCTTGAGCTCAAAGCCCGCACCATAACCGGCATCAGCCATCAGTTTTTTGGCTGCTTCCACGTCAAATGGCAGGCGCTTGGCGAGGTCTGGCGCATAACCCTTGATCTCCGGCGCCAGCAGTGTCGCAACCGGCGTGGCCGCGCCGCGCATTACGCGGTTTTTGATGGCCTCAATATCAATCGCCTGATAAAAAGCCTGGCGAACACGTTTGTCCTTGAAAGGATTTTTGCCCTTGACGCTGGAAAATTGCAGCTCATCGCGCTTTTGGTCCATGCCCAGAAAGATGATCCTCAGCTCCGGGCCCTGCAGTACCTTGAGGCCTGCATTGCCCTGAATGCGGGCCACGTCCTGCACGGGCACCGGCTCCATCACATCGATCTCGCCGGACAACAGCGCTGCCACGCGGGTGCTGTTGTTGCCAATGACGTTGAAAACCACCTCATCGACATTGCCTTCAATCTTGCCCCAGTAGTTGCCGTTGCGCGAGAACGTGGTGCGGACATTGGGCTGGCGCTCACGCACCCGGTAAGGGCCAGTGCCGTTGGCACGGAAAGACGCTGCGTTTTCAATGCCTTTGCGGCGGTCTACCGGTTTCGTGGCCTGGTTGGTCTCAGACCACTTTTTGCTCATCATGTGCCACTGCGTGAACAGCTCGGGCAAGATGGGAAAGGGGTTGTTCAACACGAAGTCGATCGTGTGGTCGTCAATTTTTTTGACTTCCTTGATCTGGCCGACATAACTTTTCATGTCAGAGCCGTCGCCCTTGGCACGCTCGTAGCTGAAGATGACGTCGTCTGCGGTAAACGGCGTGCCGTCATGGAACTGCACGCCCTTGCGCAAGTTGAAGCGCCAGACCGTCGGCGAGGTCTGCTTCCAGTCCGTGGCCAGTGAAGGTGCCAGCTTGTAGCTGCGGTCGCGTGTGACCAGCGGTTCGTACACATTGCCCACCACAGTCAGTTGCAGCGATTCATTGAGGGAATGCGGATCAAGAGACAACGCATCCCCCTGATTGCCGACCCGCAACGTGACCGCAGACGCTACAAAACTAGTAGCAGCCAGCGCACAACCCATAAGGGCTACAGTCGATTTTTTCTTGAAATTCATGGAATTCTCCTGTTGGTGGGATGTCTTGGTTTTACACGGATAAAGGCATGGACTGCTCCACCAGGCCGGCGTGCAGGGCTGCACCCATCGGCAAGATGTCGTCATTGAAGTCGTAACGGGTGTTGTGCAGGAAACAGCTCCCTACGCCGTTTTCGGCACCCTGCCCGATGCGCATGTAAGCGCCGGGCTTGACCTGTAGCATGAACGAGAAATCTTCAGCACCCATGCTGGGCTCCATGTCGCGCACCACATGGTCGCTGCCAACCAGCGATTCAGCCACATCGGCCGCGAACATGGCTTCGTCGTACGAATTGATGGTGGCCGGGTATATGCGCTCGTAGTGCACCGAGGCCGTGGCGCCAAAACCCAGAGCGACGGCGCTACACAGCTCATGGAGCCGGCGCTCTATCAGGTCCTGCACGTCAGGGTTGAAAGTACGGACCGTGCCCACCAGCGTAGCCTTGCCGGGCACCACACTGAAGGCTCCCATGTCACCTGCTTGCATGGCACACAAGCTGATCACCGCACTGTCAATCGGCTTGACGTTGCGCGACACAATACTTTGCACCGCAGTGATGATATGCGCCGCCACCAGCACCGGGTCCACCGTCATGTAGGCGTGCGCGCCATGGCCGCCGCGCCCGGCGATTTCGATGGTGATGCGGTCAGCCGCTGCCATCATCGGGCCGGGGTTGATGCCCACCGCACCCGGCCTCATCGAAGGCCAGTTGTGCATACCGTACACCGCCTGCACCGGAAAGCGATCAAACAAGCCCTCTTCGATCATCACGCGGGCGCCGGCAAAACCCTCTTCACCCGGCTGAAAGATCAGCACCGCCGTGCCATCAAACTGCCGGCTTGCCGCCAGGTAACGGGCCGCGCCCACCAGCATCGCAGTATGGCCGTCGTGGCCGCAGCCATGCATCAGGCCGGTTTTGGACGACTTCCACGCAAATTCGTTGTGCTCGGTCATCGGCAGGGCATCCATGTCGGCGCGCAAGCCAATCATCTTGCCGCTGCCGTTTTTCCGACCCTTGATAACAGCGACCAGCCCGGTCTTGCCGATGCCCGTGTGCACCTCATCCACACCGCAGCGCTGCAGCGCTTCCTTGACACGCGCAGCGGTGTAGACCTCTTCAAAGCCAAGCTCGGGGTGTGCATGCAGGTCGCGGCGAAAGGCGGTCAGCTCGGGATGAAACTCGCTGATCTGCGCGAAAGCGCGGCCCCTGGCCTTGAGTAGCGGAGCAGAACGGGGCGCCAGCATCAATGGCCCCCGGCCTTGCCCACGCGCAAGCGCGGATCGACCACAAAATACAGCAAATCAACCACCAGATTGATCACAACAAAAATCAGCGCAATCAGGCACAGATAAGCGGCCATCACCGGAATGTCCGCAAACGTCACGGCCTGGATAAACAGCAAGCCCATGCCCGGCCACTGAAAGACCGTTTCGGTGATGATGGCAAACGCGATCAGGCCGCCGAGTTGCAGACCGGTGATGGTCATCACGGGCACCAGTGTGTTTTTGAGCGCATGCCCGAAATGAATGACGCGGTTGCTCAGGCCGCGAGCGCGTGCAAATTTGATGTAGTCGGTCCGCAGCACTTCCAGCATCTCGGCACGTACCAGCCGCATGATCAGCGTGAGCTGGAAGATGGCCAGCGTGACGGCCGGCAACACAATGTGGTGCCAGCCCTTGGCCGTCAGCAAGCCGCTGCTCCACCAACCCATCTGGACCACGTCGCCACGACCGAAACTTGGAAACCAGCCCAAAACCACCGCGAACAACAGAATCAGCAAAATGCCGATGAGAAACGTCGGCAGGGAAACGCCCACCAGCGAGACTGTCATCAAGATCTGGCTCATGAAAGTGCCACGCCGCAAAGCCGCATACACACCCATTGGCACCCCCACCAAGAGGGCGACCAACCCAGCCACCAGAGCAAGCTCCAGGGTAGCCGGAAAACGTTCTGCAATCAGGCGCGAAACCTTGGCACCCTGGCGCAAGCTCAGGCCAAACTCGCCCTGTACGGCGTTGACCAGAAAGTAGCCAAACTGCACAAAAAAGGGTTTGTCCAGCCCCAGATCGGCGCGCAACTCCGCAATTTGCTCAGGCCGCGCATCCTGGCCAAGAAGAAAAACGACCGGGTCGCCCACATACTGAAAAAGCATGAAAGCGATAAAGGCCACGGTGACCATCACGATCACCGCCTGAAACAGGCGACGGAGAATAAATGCAAGCATCGATTGGATTTTTTAGGGGACGGACCATGCTAGCAGAGCAAGCACCATGCCGACACCGGGGTTTCCTTTAGACTTAAAGAAAGTCCCAGCAAACAGGGGCCGCAGAGGGCCCCTGTTGGAATGCATGGATAAGCCGCGAGCAGCGCTGGCTGTCAGTTGACCTTGATCAGCCGCCAGTCAAGCCGGTTGTCGGCACGGTGAATCACGTCGATGTTTTTCTTCATGGCCCACGGAATGATCTGGTTGTGCAGCGGAATGTGCGACACGGTGTCGTTGGACAGTTGCAAGGCTTCGGTCAGCAAGCGGTTGCGCACCGGCAAATCGGTCTCTGCCTTCACGCGGTCCACGATGTAGTCCATGCGCTGGTTGCTGTAGCGGCCCACGTTGTAATTGCCGTCGCCGCCGGTGCCGACGCTGCGGGTGAGCGACTGCAGGCTGTACAGCGCATCAAAGGTTGGCACACCCCAGCCCAGCATGTAGATGCTTGCCTCGAAACGCTGGATCATCGGAAAATAAGTCACCAGTGGCAGGGTCCGCAGCTTGGCCTTGACACCGGCGCGCGCCCACATCGCAGTGACCGCCTGGCAGATTTCCTCGTCGTTGATGTAGCGGTTGTTGGGGCAAGCGAAGTCCACCTCAAAACCATTGGGGTAACCTGCCTGGGCCAGCAATTTCTTGGAAGCCTCCGGGTCGTAGGGATGGCGCTTGTGCACCGCTTCGGTCCAGCCGTTGACCTGCGGCGCCACCAGTGCACCGGTTGGTTGGCTCAGGCCACGCATGGTCACACGGTTAATCGCAGCGATATCGATGGCCTGGTAGAGGGCCATGCGTACACGCTGGTCTTTCAGCGGGTTTTTTCCCTTGATATTGGAGCCGGGCAGTTCATCACGGAACTGGTCCATGCCAAAGAAAATGGTGCGGTTCTCGATACCGTCGATCACCTTCAGGTTGGCGGTGCTGCGCAGGCGACCCAGGTCCTGGATGCTGGGGTCAAGAACAAAATCGACCTCACCCGACAACAGGGCAGCAACCCGGGTGGCTTCCGATTTGATCGGCGTGTAGACGACTTCGGTCACGTTGGACTCGTTCTTGCCCCAGTAATTGGGGTTGGCCACAAGAACCAGCTTCTGGTCAGGCTGCCACTCCTTGACCATGAAAGGCCCGGTACCCATGGCGTTGCGGTGCGCAAAGGTTTCATCCTTGGCGCGGATGTCTTTCGGCTCTGTCGATTTGTTCTTCTCGGCCCAGGCTTTGCTCATGATGCGCAGTTCGGTCAGCTGGTTGAGCAGTACCGGGTTCGGGCCTTTCATCATGATGTCCACGGTGGAATCATTGACCTTGACCACCTTGTCGATGCCCTGGGTGTAAACCGCATAGTTGGAGGTTTTGGCGGTCGCGCGCGTGAGCGAAAAAACCACGTCGTCAGCGGTCAGCGCCGAACCGTCGCTGAACTTCACACCGGAGCGAAGGGTAAAGCGAATCTGCGTAGGGGAAACGTCACGCCAGGCCGTCGCCAATTGCGGCTCAACCTTGAAAGTGCGGCTGTTGTAGTACACCAGCGAGTCATACACTGCGGCATGCACGCCATTGCCCAGGGCATTGTTCTGCGAGTGGATGTCAAAAGTCGGGATATCGCTTGCGCTGGACCATTTGAAGGTCTTGGCCTGCGCGGCGGGCACCAGGGTGAAAGCTGCGGCCGCCGCAGCGGCGATCAAAACGGGATGAAATTTCATGGTTTTTTCTCAGAAAAGGAAGCGCCCAATATACAACTTGCCCCCGACGCACCAACAAGGGGTTTCCCCTGAAAAGAAAGAGCTGGACGCACAAAGCAGGCCCTTTGGCCGGGAGGCACACGCTGGTGAGCAACTCCTGGGCCAAGCGGTGGCTATCTTCCTTGCGCCAAAGACCCCAGCGTGACAGGCCCGTACCAGGCCTTTGTATTGGAGCGGGTGTTGTCGCTGTCGGTCATGATGCCGATGCCCACCAGCGCGCCAGGGGCTTCACCAAAAGCGGCTTCGTAATCTGCGCGGATGTTGCGCTCATAGTCGACCCACTGCTTGAGTTTGCCAGCGCCCGATTCGACCACCAGCTTTCGAACCCGGTCGGTGCGCGGGTTGACAATCACGCTGCCCGCTGGGCGGGTATTGCACCACACGTACATCAAGGTGGCGTAGGGCAGTTCTTCGCCGGTCAGGGAGCGGGCCAGCTCGGACAACATGGCATTTTTGGCGGAAAACTTGCCGCGGTCACCTTCAAAAATCAGCACGACGCGTACCGGGGAATCATCGGCTTCGCGCAGGGCCATGTCGGCCTGTGCGATCAATTCAGGCACCTTCCACGAGAACCGCACGCTGGTCAGCTCGGCGGGTTCCATACGTACCACCTGGCGAAGCATGCTGGCAGAAGATTTTGACGTGACCACCATGGCGTTGCGGCCATCCTGACGCATGTAGTTGAACAGGCTGGGCTGCTTGCCTGGCAATTTGTAATGCCGCCATACAGGTGCATGGCCACTCACCGGTGCCTGGGCCCAAGGGGTGCTGGATATCGCAGAGTCAGCGCCAGAATCCCCCGGCGCGGGTAGCAACGCGGAACAACCCACCAACTGCATCAGCGTCAACATGGCCAGCACGGCCGACCCGCAGAGTCTGTTTATTGAATTTTGCATACAGCGGCCTGTCTCATTTGTCTCTTCTCCATAAAAAAAAGCCGCCCGAAGGCGGCTTTTAGACTTTCTTCACAGAAGCTGACACTAGGCCAGCCACCGATCAGAAGGAGTGCTTGATACCGAAGTCGTAACCGGTCGAACGTGCGTTCGCTGCAGTCACGGCACCGTTCAGAGCCTGGCTTGCGCCGCCGCTGTTGGTCACGCGAGCAATCGTGGTGTACAGAGCCGTACGCTTGGACAGGTTGTGCACATAACCCAAAGCCCATTTTTTGGATTTGGGAGTCAAAGCAGCGTTGGTCTTGTAGGTGGAGTAAGCCACACGGATCTGGCCAGCGCCCAGCGGAACAAGAGCACCGATCAAAGCGCCTTTGCCGGACACGTTGGCAGTCTGCTCAACTTTGTCGCGGGTAACCAAAGCCATCAATTGAGCCACGCCGAAGTTGTACGAACCGCCGAGGTTGGTGGACTTGATGTCACCAGTGGTAGCAGTGGTAGCAAACTTCGTACGCGAAGTTGCGATAGCAACGTTCACAGGGCCGTTGGCGTAACCGAGGCGAATGGCAGAACCTTTGCCGTCGTCTTCAGTGGCAACACCGGTCTGGTTGTTCTCACCGAGGTAATGCTGGAACTGGCCGTAGAAGCCGCCCAGGTTGCCTGGCAGGAAGTAACCAACGCTGTTGGAAGCGCGAACAGCAGTTGTACCGCCGAGACCGGAAAGGAGGGTCTGAGTCGTGCCAACACCGTTGGTGCCGAACGGATCAAACACGGTCTGGTTCCAGAACTGTGGCGTGTAGTCACGGCCCAGACGCAGTTCACCCATGCCGCTGGCCAGGCTGACGGTCGAACGACGGTTGAAGGTCAAGCCGCCGCCGCCGGTTGCGCCAGTTGTTTGGTTGTTGGTGCTGGTGTTAGCGCCGGAACCGTTGTCGTTGTTGACACCAGCCTCGAGCCAGAACGAAGCAGACATGCCGCCGCCGAGGTCTTCCGTACCGCGGAAGCCCAGACGGCTGGAGTTGTAACCGGAGTTGGTGATCTGGCTCTTGCTGGAAGAACCAACGCCAGAGCCGGAGCCGTGCGCGTAAGTTGCGTCAACAACACCGAACAGGGTCACAGAAGACTGGGCCGAAGCCACGCCGGCAGCAGCCAGAATAGCCAAAGCGACTAGGGATTTTTTCATTGCGAGTTTCTCCAAGGTTAAACATAGGGCTCCAGGATTTGGATCCCCGGGCCAACCTCCATTTAGGAAGTTGTATGTATTGCACCAGAGGCTGAGAGCTTTCGCAAAGGAAATAGCCTGATAAATCCATTTCCGTTGCACCACTGCAACAAATCACGATTCAGGTCCCGACCGGGATGACGTTCGGCCCGCGACCGCAAAAGGCGATTCGCTGGGGGAATCTGCAAGTACCCCCCTCTGCGTGCCCTTGGTCCCGCTGGGTAAACTCGGATCTTTCCTGCATTTTCGCCAATCCACCGGTCACTACTCTCATGGACACCTTTCTCAACGCGGCCGACAGCGCCCTGCGCACCTTGTTTGCAAAGCCACACGCCAGCCGCAGCTGCCCTACCGTGGCCGGGCAACGCACCGAGCTGAGCGCTGCGGACAAGGCGCTGGCGGGGGCGCTGATGCGGGTCAACCACGTCGGTGAGGTTTGCGCCCAGGCGCTGTATGCCTCGCAAGCCCTCAGTACCCGCAATCCGGTGCTGCGGGAGCAGTTTCTGGCAGCCAGCAAGGAGGAAGGCGACCACCTCGCCTGGACGCGGGAGCGGCTGGACGAGCTGGGCGCGCGGCCCTCGCTGTTAAACCCGCTGTGGTACGCCGGCGCTTTCGGGCTGGGCCTGCTGGCAGGCCGTCTGGGTGACCGGGCCAGCCTGGGCTTTGTGGTGGAAACCGAGCGCCAGGTCGAGGCGCATCTGGCCAGCCACCTGGAACGCCTGCCCGAAGGCGACCATGCCTCGCGCGCCATCGTGGCGCAAATGAAGGATGACGAGGCAAGGCATGCGCAGGAGGCGCAAGGCGCTGGGGCTTTGGCGCTGCCGGGCCCGGTCAAGGCGCTGATGCGGGCCTCTGCCAAAGTCATGACCACGACTGCGCACTACATCTAGTTTGCTATTTTTTTAATAGCTGCTTGCGCATGTCACATAAGGGCTGCAGCCCTATTCAGCACTTGAATCGTAACTACCAACTCCCGTTCGCCCTGAGCTTGTCGAAGGGCTTGGTGATGAGCAGCATGGCTTCGACGAGCTCAGCCCGAACGGTGTGGGGGTCTGAGTAGTTACCCCGAATCAGGCTTCGATCAGCTCAAAACTGGTGGTGATGTCGGCGGTTTTTCCGAGCATGATGGTGGCCGAGCAGTATTTGTCATGGCTCATGGCAATCGCCCGCTCCACCGCACTGGCGGCAATGCCGCGTCCGGTCACGGTGAAATGCATATGGATTTTGGTGAATACCTTGGGGTCGGTCTCTGCCCGCTCTGAGGTCAGCTTGACCGTGCAGCCACGCACATCATGGCGGCCCCGTTTCAGGATCAGCACCACATCATAGGCCGTGCAACCGCCGGTGCCGGCCAGCACCGTTTCCATGGGGCGCGGCGCCAGGTTGGCGCCACCGTTTTCAGGTTTGGCGGCGTCCGGCGCACCATCCATCAACAGGGTGTGCCCGCTGCCCGTGGTGGCCATAAAACCCATGGGCGAACCCGATGCGGCATTGCCCGCGCTTGCCTGGGCGCCCGTCCAGCTCACTGTGCATTCCATCAATCACCCCTCGAACCCAAGATCGTTGTCGAAAATTAGAGGCAGCTGTTTATTTTTCGCAACAAAACATTGTTGCGGTGCAGCATGCCTCCGCTATACTGAAATCATCGCATGAACACTGCTTTGCTTCATGCCACCGCTTGTCTCCTCCATCCCTGAAAGGGTGGATTTACAGGCCCAGATCGCGAGGTCTGGGCCTTTTTTCTCGCCCACTATGATGTCGGGTTGCGAGAAAAACACATGCCCACCCCCCACAAACCCGCCTCCCGTACGTCCCGCGTGACCTCACGCGCGTCCTCAGCCGCAGGCTTGAGCCCTGCCGATTACCTGAAGAAAATTCTGACGGCGCGCGTGTATGACGTGGCGGTGGAATCTGCCCTGGAGCCCGCAAAAAACCTGAGCAAACGTGTGCACAACACCGTGCTGCTCAAGCGGGAGGACCAGCAGGCGGTGTTCAGCTTCAAGCTACGCGGGGCGTACAACAAAATGGCGCATCTGAGTGCGGCGCAGCTCAAAAAAGGCGTGATCTGCGCCTCGGCCGGCAACCATGCGCAAGGCGTGGCGCTGGGCGCACACAAGCTGGGCGCGCCCGCGTTGATCGTGATGCCGGTGACCACGCCGCAGGTCAAGGTCGATGCGGTCAGGGCTTTGGGCGGCGACGTGATTTTGCACGGCGACAGCTACTCTGACGCCTACCTGCACGCCGTCACGCTGGAGAAAAAAAAGGGCCTGACCTTTGTGCACCCATTTGACGACCCGGACGTGATTGCCGGCCAGGGCACGATCGCCATGGAAATCCTGCGCCAGATCCAGACCATAGGCAAAGGCTCGCTGGACGCGGTGTTTGTCGCCATCGGCGGCGGTGGCCTGATATCGGGTGTGGCCAACTACATCAAGGCGGTACGGCCCGAGGTCAAGGTCATTGGTGTGCAGATGAACGATTCGAACGCGATGGCCCAGTCGGTCGGCGCCGGAAAACGTATCACGCTGCCCGATGTGGGTCTGTTTGCCGACGGCACGGCGGTCAAGCTGGTGGGCGAGGAAACCTTCCGCATCAGCCGCGAGCTGGTTGATGAATTCATCACCGTGGACACCGACGCCGTCTGTGCCGCCATCAAGGACGTGTTCATTGACACGCGCAGCATCGTGGAGCCTTCCGGCGCCATGAGCGTGGCGGCCATCAAGCAATACGTGGCCACCCACAAAACCAAAGGCGAAACCTACGCCGCCATTTTGTGCGGTGCCAACATGAATTTCGACCGCCTGCGTTTTGTTGCCGAACGCGCCGAGGTCGGCGAAGAGCGCGAGGCGCTGTTTGCGGTGACGATTCCCGAGGAGCGCGGCAGCTTTCGCCGTTTTTGCGAGCTGATTGGCGAGTTGCCCGGCGGACCGCGCAGCGTGACCGAGTTCAACTACCGCATCAGCGACGCCAGTCAGGCGCATGTGTTTGTCGGTCTGACCACACACGGCAAGGGCGAAAGCACAAAAATCGCCAACAACTTCGGCAAACACGGTTTCAAGACACTTGACCTGACGCACGACGACCTGGCCAAGGAGCACATTCGCCACATGGTGGGTGGTCACACCGCGCTGTCCAAAGACGAGCGTCTGCTACGTTTTGTGTTCCCCGAGCGGCCCGGCGCGCTGATGAAGTTTTTGTCCACGATGAAGCCGGGCTGGAACATCAGCCTCTTTCACTACCGCAACCAGGGCGCCGACTACGGCCGCATACTGGTCGGCTTGCAGGTGCCCAAGGCCGACAACAAGGCCTTCAAGGCCTTTCTGGACACCCTGGGCTACCCGCATGTGGAAGAAACCGACAACCCGGTGTACCGCCTGTTTTTGCAGGCCTGAGGCCGGCCCTGCATGACTACAGCATCGTCCAATTCAGCCTGCCCAGCCTGCGGTGCGGCTTTTCGCTGCGGCATGGTCGGTGCAGACGCGCAATGCTGGTGCGTCAAGCTGCCCCATGTGATGCCGGTGCCCGCCAGCTCCCCAACAACACCCAGCACCACGGGAGCCTCCTGCTTCTGCCCCGCCTGTCTCCAAAAAATCACCGATGACCGTCCACACAAAACTCCGCCTGCCCGAAATTGAAGCCACTGCGGATACCGCGCTGGCAGCCCGTTTGCAGCACAAGATCGATCAGAAAACCAAACCGCAGGGCGCGCTGGGCCAGCTGGAGCGTCTGGCGCTGCAGATCGGACTGATACAGCGCAGCGACAGCTTGAGATTCGACGCGCCACAGATGGTGGTGTTTGCTGCGGACCACGGCATCGCTGTTGAGGGAGTCTCCGCCTTTCCGCAGGCCGTCACCGTGCAGATGGTGGGCAACATGCTGGCGGGCGGCGCTGCTATCAACGTGTTTGCGCGCCAGCACAGCTTTGCCTTGCAGGTGGTGGACGCCGGTGTTGCCGCCGACCTGGCCGACCACCCGCAATTGCTGAAGCGGAAAATCGCCGCCGGCACCCACAACATCTGCGTCGGCCCGGCCATGTCACTGGCAGAAGCGGGCCAGGCGCTGCAGGCCGGTATGGACGTGGTGCAGGGCCTGCCCGGCAATGTGGTCGCCTTTGGCGAAATGGGTATTGCCAACACCTCGGCAGCGGCGCTGCTGCTGGCCCGGCTGGCCGATCTGCCGATCAGCGCGGTGGTCGGGCGCGGCACCGGTCTGGACGATGCACAACTGGCGCACAAACAAGCGGTTCTGACGCGGGCGCTGGCGCGCCACGCCGATGTGCGCGAGCCACTGGCTGTGCTGGCCGCAATGGGCGGCTTTGAGATCGCCATGATGACTGGCGCCATGTTGCAAGCCGCCAGCGAGCGCCGCGTGGTGCTGGTCGATGGTTTTATTGCCGGTGCCGCGGCTCTGGTGGCGTGCGCGTTGGCGCCGCAAGCGCATGACTACCTGGTGTTTTGCCACCGCTCGGCCGAGCGCGGCCACCACCTGCTTCTGGCGCATCTGCAGGCCACACCGCTGCTGGACCTGGACATGCGCCTCGGCGAAGGCACCGGCGCCCTGCTCGCCTGGCCGCTGCTGCAATCTGCCGCGCTGTTCATGGCGGAGATGGCAAGTTTTGATTCCGCTGGGGTCAGCGGTAAAAACTAGCCATGGTCCAGTTCATTCGTCACTACCTGCTCGCCGTACAGTTCTTCACCCGCATCCCGGTGACCGGCGCGCTGGCCGCGTGGACCGGTTACAGCCCGGCGATGCTGCGCGCCAGCGCCGCGCATTTTCCGGGCATCGGCTGGCTGGTCGGCGCCGCGGCTGCGGGCACGTATGCCCTGTTCATGGCCGTGTTGCCGCTGACTCTGTTTACCCCGCTGGTGGCTGCGGCACTGTCCACGGTGGCGACCGCGCTGCTGACGGGCGCCTTCCACGAAGACGGGCTGGCCGATGTCAGCGACGGCCTCGGCGGCAGCAGCGATGCCCCGCGCGCGCTGGAGATCATGAAGGACTCGCGCGTAGGCGCATTCGGAGCGCTCGCGCTGGTGCTTGTGCTGGCCTGCAAGCTGGCGCTGATCGCCCTGTTGGGTTCTGTCGAAACCTTGCTTGGCGACAGCGAGGAAGCCGAGCTGGCCCTCAACCCCTGGCTGGTGCCCGCCGCATTGTTTGCGGCTCACGTCGTTTCGCGCGGCCTGCCCCTGCTGCTGATTCGTGTGCTGCCGCATGTAGGCGACACCGCGACCTCCAAGTCCAAGCCGCTGGCCGACCAGATCAGCCTGGCCAGTCTGGGTGCCGCATTTTTATGGTGTTTTATGGCCCTGGCCCTTGCCAGTTATGTGCTGGACGCTATCGCATTGATAGCGGGTTGCAGCTTCGCCGTGGTGGCGCTGCTGTGGATGGGGCGGCTGTTCTCGCGCCGGCTGCAGGGCTTCACCGGTGACTGCCTGGGCGCCACGCAGCAGGTTTGTGAAGTTGCCTTTTACCTCGGCCTGGCCATCGGTCTGGCATGAAACTCTGGCTGGTGCGCCACGCGCCTGTGCTGCTGGCGCCGGGCAGTTGTTACGGCGCGCTCGATGTGCCTGCCGAACCCCAGGCCACGCAGCGATGTGCCCAGAAATTGTCAATGCTGCTGCCCCAGGGAATGCATGTCAGCACATCTCCGCTACAAAGATGTGAGCAGCTCACGCAGGCTTTACAAGGGCTTCGGCCCGATTTGATCATCAAAACAGATGCACGGCTGCGCGAAATGAACTTCGGCAACTGGGAAGGACGGCGCTGGGATGCGATTGCCCAAAGCGAGTTCGACGCGTGGACCACGGACTTTGCCGGCCATGCGGTGGGCGGCCATGGCGAGACCGTGCAGGCCGTGATGGCGCGCGTGGGCCAGGCTTTCAACGAATTACGCCATGATGCCGACGCGGTGTGGGTGACCCACGCCGGCATCATCCGCGCCGCACAATTGCTGGCCCAGGGCATCAGGCAGGTCTCCCGCGCTGACCAGTGGCCGCTGGACGCGACAGCCTGCGGCCAATGGCGCACACTTGAGCTATCGTTCAACCCTTCCCGCTGAAGCAACACAGGCAAGACCATGGCAGCAACTCTGGACGGACAACTGGTGGTGGCGATCTCGTCACGCGCGCTGTTTGACTTTGAGGAAGAAAACCGCGTGTTTGAAGACGGCCTGGCGCAGGTGCCTGTGCCCGGCGCCAAAAAAGACGCCGCCTACATGCAGCTACAGCTGGACCGCCTGGATGTGCCGGCCAAACCCGGTGTGGCTTTTTCGCTGGTCAAAAAGCTGCTGGCCTTCAACGACGCACCCGACAGCCTGGACCCCGCCGACGGTGCAGCCAAACTGGCGCAACGGGTCGAGGTCGTCATCCTCTCGCGCAACGACCCGGTCTCGGGCATGCGGGTGTTCCGCTCGGCCCAGCATTACGGCCTGAACATCCAGCGCGGCACCTTCACCCGCGGCGAAGCGCCCTGGCGCTACCTGAAACCGCTGCACGCCAACCTGTTTTTGTCGGCCCACCTCAGCGACGTGCGCGACGCACTGGCGGCCGGTGTGCCGGCTGCGCAGGTCTACCCGCAGTCGGCCCATGCCAGCGACAAACACCCGCATGAAGTGCGTATTGCCTTCGACGGCGACGCGGTGATTTTTTCCGACGAAGCCGAACGTGTGTTCCAGTCGCACGGCCTGTCGGCTTTTCAGGCGCATGAGCGCGACAAGGCCGCGCAGCCCCTGCTGGCCGGCCCCTTCAAACCGCTGCTCGAAGCGCTGCACCGGCTGCAGCAGGTCGGCACCTCCCACATGCGCATACGCACCGCACTGGTCACCGCGCGCAGTGCGCCAGCGCATGAGCGCGCCATCCGCACGCTGATGGACTGGAACATCGAGGTCGATGAAGCCATGTTTCTGGGTGGCCTGGCCAAGGGCGAATTTTTGCGCGAGTTTGAGCCCGACTTTTTCTTTGACGACCAGACCGGCCACGTCGATTCAGCGTCGCAGCATGTGCCTTCAGGCCATGTGGTCAGCGGCGTGTCGAACCAGCTGTCCTGATATTTTTCGCAAAGCCTAACGCCCCTCAAACCGGGCTGGCCGCTTCTCCACAAACGAGCGCACACCTTCGGCCGCGTCTTCGCTGCGCGACAGGCGCTGCTGCACCGCGATGAACTCCTGCATGGCCACGACCGGGCCCTGCTCCACCGCCTTGAGGGCGTTTTTGCGCGTGGCGATCACCGCCAGCGGCGCCTGCGCGGCAATCACTTCAGCGATGCGCAGCGCTTCGTCCAGCACCTGGCTGGCAGGCACCACCTTTTGCACAAAGTTCAGCCGCAGGGCCTGGTCACTGCCGAACTCGTCACCGGTCAGCAGGTGCAGCAGCGCGTTGCCCAGACCGGCGCGCTCGGCCATGCGCAGCGTGGCGCCACCGGTCGCCATGATGCCGCGCTTGACCTCCAGCTGCGAGAACCGGCAGTTATCGGCCGCCACCACGATGTCTGCCGCCAGCATCAGCTCTATGCCCAGGGTGTAGGTGATGCCCTGCACCGCGACCACCATGGGTTTGGTCCTGCGGCGATAGCCTTCCATGCCGACGTCCAGCGGATCCACCAGACCCAGGGGCACGGCTTTTTCCCCGCGCTGCATCAGGGGCGCAATCGTGGGCAAGTCCAGCCCGGCCGTGAAGTGGTCGCCGAGCGCGTGCAACACACCGACACGCAGGGCCGGGTCATCGTCCAGCCGCGTGTAGGCCTCGCCGAGCTCGCGGAACATCTTCGGCGTGAAGCCATTGCGTTTGGCCGGGCGGTTGATGGCGATCAGCAGCAGCGGGCCTCGCACCGTGCACTCAATGCTGCCTTCGGACTCAGGGGCTAGGGTGGTGTTCATGGAGACATCCTAGCCATGTGGCGGCCTTCAGGCATTCGCGCAAGCGACAGGCAGCGCACTACACTGGCTTTTGTTCCCCTTCTTCAGGATGACACCCATGCCATCGACGCCTTTGCCAACCCCCGCGCCCGGCAAGTTTGCCGCCTTCCAGGACTTCCGCCGCAAAGCCTGGGCACTGACCAAGCCCTACTTCCAGTCAGAAGACAAATGGAGGGCGCGCGGACTGCTGCTGGCCATCGTGCTGCTGAACCTGGGCGCGGTGTACATGCTGGTGCTGCTCAATGAATGGAACCGGGTGTTCTACGACGCGCTGCAGGACAAGAACCAGCCGGTGTTCTGGGAACAACTGGGCCGCTTTACCTACCTGGCGTTTGCCTTCATCATCATCGCGGTGTACCGGTTTTACCTGACGCAGCTGCTGGAGGTGCGCTGGCGCGCCTGGATGACGGCGCACTACCTGCAGCGCTGGCTGGCCAACCATGCCTTCTACCAGATGGAACTGGCGCGTTATGCGCAGTCGGGTAACGAGCCCGCCGCCCCCGACAACCCGGACCAGCGTATCCAGGAGGATCTGAACCTGTTCACCACCTACACGGTCTCACTGAGCATGGGGCTGCTCAATGCAGTGGTGACGCTGCTGAGTTTTGTCGGTATCTTGTGGGGCCTGTCGGGGCCGTTTGCCTTCACGCTCGGCGGCAGCAGCTTCAACATCCCGGGCTTCATGGTCTGGATGGCGGTGTTGTACTGCGCCGTCGGCAGTCTGATCACCCACTACATCGGGCGGCCGCAAATCAGGCTCAACTTTCTGCAACAGCGTTATGAGGCCGACTTCCGCCACCATCTGGTGCGGGTGCGTGAGTACAGCGAATCGATTGCACTGGATAAGGGCGAAGCGGTCGAGCGGGTGCATCTGGACACGCGGTTTTCGACGGTGCTGGGCAACTACCTGTCCCTGATCAAGAAACAGAAAAACCTGATCTGGTTCACCAACTTCTTCGGCCAGGCGGCCGTTGTTTTCCCCTTCATCGTGGCGGCGCCGCGCTTTTTCAGCGGCGCCATCCAGCTCGGGCAGTTGATGCAGATCGCGTCGGCATTTGGCCGCGTGCAGGACTCGCTGAGCTGGTTTGTGGACAACTACAGCAGCCTGGCCGCCTGGCGTGCCACGACCGATCGCCTGACCAGTTTTGATGAGAGTTTTATGGCCCTGGCCCATGCGCAACATGCGCAAGCAGCTATCAATATCGTAGCAACTGGCGGCACCACCAGCCACCTGGAAACGCAGGACCTGAGCTTGGCCCTGCCCACCGGCGCAGTGTTACTGGCCGGGCTCTCGCTGCACGCCGGGCCGGGCGACAGCGTACTGGTCAAGGGGCCTTCGGGCAGCGGCAAATCGACGCTATTCCGCGCGCTGGCCGGTATCTGGCCTTTCAGCCGCGGCCGCACCGCACTGCCCGCGAACGCGATGTTTATCCCGCAGCGGCCCTACTTTCCCAACGGCAGCCTGCGCGATGCGCTGGCCTACCCGCAGCCAGCCAGCAGCTACAGTGATGCACAACTGCGGCAAGCACTGGAAGACGCCCTGCTGCCCAAGCTGACAGGCCGACTGGACGATGAAGACGCCTGGAGTCAGAAACTCTCGGGTGGCGAGCAGCAGCGCCTGGCGATTGCCCGCGTATTTTTGAAAAAACCGGCCTGGTTGTTTGCCGACGAGGCCACCAGCGCGCTCGACGAGGTGGCCGAAAAAACCCTGTATGAACGGCTGCTGGCCCAGACCCGGCAAGCGGGAGGGGCAATTGTTTCAATAGCGCATCGACCTGCCGTAGCGGCCTTTCACGACAAACGCTGGGAGCTTGAAAAACTGCCCGAGGGCGCGTCAGCGCTGTACCAGCTCAAGGAGACCTCGGCATGATCGCCGCCACCCCGCCCGCGCCCTACTACGCCGTGATCTTCACTTCCCTGCGCACCGAGGTGGACGAAGGCTACGGCGCCATGGCCGACCGCATGGTCGAACTCGCCGCGCAGCAGCCCGGCTTTCTGGGGGTGGAGTCGGCGCGTGAAGACCTGGGCATCACGGTGAGTTACTGGCGCGATCTTGAATCCATCAAGGCCTGGAAAGCCAACACCGAACATCTGGTGGCGCAGCAAACCGGGCGCAGCGACTGGTACAGCCAGTACAAAACCCGCATCGCCAAAGTCGAGCGCGACTACGGCTTCGGCAGCCCCGCACTGTAAGCAACAAACCCGCGCGCGCGCAGCTCGCAGGCCGGGCATTGACCGCAGCCATACCCCCAGTCATGGCGGTGTTCGCGGTCGCCAAGGTAGCAGGTGTGGGTGTGCTCAATGATCAAGTCCACCAGCGCCTGGCCGCCCAGCGCCTCGGCCAGCGCCCAGGTGGCGGCCTTGTCGATCCACATCAGCGGCGTATCAATCAGAAAGCGCTTGTCCATGCCCAGCGACAAGGCCAGTTGCATGGCTTTCATGCTGTCGTCGCGGCAATCGGGGTAGCCTGAAAAGTCGGTCTCACACACACCGGTCACCAGCACCTGCAGGCCGCGCCGGTAGGCCAGCGCCGCAGCCAGTGTCAGAAACAGCAGGTTGCGGCCCGGCACAAAGGTGTTGGGCAGGCCCGAGCTTTCCATTTTGAACGCCGTGTCGCGCGTCAGCGAAGTCTCGCTGACCTGGCCCAGCACGGCCAGGTCCAGCACATGGTCTTCGCCCAGCCGCTGGGCCCACTGCGGAAACTGCAGACGGATTTGCTGCAGCACCACCAGCCGTGCCTGCAATTCGACGCTGTGGCGCTGGCCATAATCAAAACCCACGGTTTCGACGCGCTCATATTTCGAGAGCGCCTGCGCCAGGCAGGTGGTGGAGTCCTGGCCTCCGGAGAACAAAACGAGGGCGGTGGTGTGCATGCTGAAAAAATCAGACCGAGGGCAAAGCGGCTATTGTGCCCGGGTACTTAAAAGCGGTAACTGGCCGCCAGCGACAGCACGTAGTTGCGCCCGGCCGCCGGTTCAAAGTAACGGCCATTGCCTTCGTTGACGATGACCGAACCCGCGTATCTGCGGTCGGTCAGGTTGTCCAGGCGTGCGCTTGCAGACAAGGTCCAGCGATTGATCTCGGCCACATAACCCACATGGCTGCCCAACGTGACAAAAGACGCTGCCGCATCGCTGGTGATGTCGTTGACAGCGACGCTGCCGAGATAACGCGCATCAACACCCGCCCGCCAGCCGGTCGGCGGGCGCCAGCCCAGCTCGGCTGCCAGCGCCTTGCGCGCCGTCCCGGGAATGCGATTGCCCGCCGGGACCTGGCCGGCCGGACAGATGCTGGCACTGACGGGGCAGGCAAAGGCATCGCGGTAGCGGGCGTCGAGCAGGGTGTAAGACAGCTGTGCCAGCCAATGGCGCGCGGGCACGATGCTGGTCGCCAGCTCCAGACCCCGCCGCCGCGTGGCACCTGCGTTCTGGAAAGTACTGCGGCCACCCACATTGGACTGCGTGACGATTTCGTCCTGGGTGGCGGTGTGAAATAACGCGGCTGTCGCCTCCATGCGTGTGGCGGCACCGGGAGCGGTACGCCATTTCACACCGGTTTCGAAATTGTCACTGCGCGAAGGACGCAGGGAAAAGTTGAGCCCGGCGCCGGTGCCCACGGGACGGTAGGCCAGCTCATTAAAGGTCGGCGTTTCAAAACCGCGCCCGGCCGCCGCGTACACCCGCCACTGCGCCGCCGGGGCATAGGTCACGCCAGCCGCCGGCAAAATCGCGCTGTAAGACACGCTGCCGCTGTCATTGCCGTTGGCACCGACGATGTAGTTGTCGGCCGAGCTGAAGCGCACCAGGCTGTGACGCACGCCGGCGTTCAAGGTCCAGCGTGCATCAGGCTTCCAGGTCGCTTGCACATAGGGGTCGAGACTGGTGACGCGGTTGTCTTCGTCGCGCCGCAAAGCGCCCTGAACGCCCAGCGCCGCGCCCTGAAAATTCTGCCAGCCGCGCCGCCGCTCGCTCATGGCGTCGTACGCCAGGCCGGTGACGATCTCCAGCGGGCGCTGCGCCAGCGCGCTGCGGGCGGTCCAGCGCGCGTCCAGCCCGCCGTAGTTGCGGTCCAGGCCGATCACGCCGCCGGGATGCTGCGCGCCCGCCTGCACCGCCACCGGAATCGACTGGAACTGTGTGGTGGCGCGTTCACCGCCGTAAAGCATCAGCCGCAACTGGTTGTCGGCATCGACTTTTCGCTCGTAGATGGCGCCTATCTGCCGCTGGCTGACGGTCTTGCGGGTGTTGAAGGTGATCGCCGCAGCGTCGGCACTGCGCGGCGCGGCATCAAACTGGGCGCGGCTCAGTCCCAGCGGGTCTTCGGCCACTACCGCCAGCGTATTGGCCAGCAGGGTCAGCTTGCTGTCATCGCCCAGCGCCCAGTCGAGACGCGCATTGGCGCCCTCGCGCTCAGCCGCGCTGTGCGCCCGAAAACCGTTGCTGCTCAGGCGCCCCGCGCTCAGCACATAGCCAAGTGGACCGGCTGATCCGCTGGCCTTGATGTCGGCCCGCCGCAATCCGTAAGAGCCGGCCGCGACACTAGCGCCCAGTACCGGGCTGCCCTGCCCTTCTTCGGTGAACACCTGCACGACCCCGCCCGACGAATTGCCGTACAGCACGGAAAACGGGCCGCGCAACACCTCCAGCCTCCCGACGGACCCCAGGTCGATGTGCGAGAGCTGTCCCTGGCCATCCGGCATGGTCGCCGGAATGCCGTCAACGTACAGCCGCACGCCGCGCACCCCGAAGGTGGAACGGGCGCCAAAACCCCGAATCGACAGTTGCAGGTCCTGCGCCTGGTTCTGCCGGTCGCGCGCCAAGAGGCCGGGCACCAGCGTCAGGCTTTCAGCCAGATTGACCTGGGCCCGGCCATCGCCGCGGATGTATTCGCCATCAAGCACATCAACCGAGGCAGGCACCTCAAAAAGGGGCAACTCGGTGCGTGTGGCTGTCACGTTGACAGCGGGCAGGGTTTGAGCCGCCACCGGCATACCCAGCGCGCACGCCAGGGCAATCTGGGCGCCGGGGATGAACAGCCGGCAGACAGGGGTATTCATGGATGTGAAGGCTAGGCTGAAAACTGAAAGACCCAGTCAGCATACTGGCGAAAAGCGGACCGCACCGCCGCTGGCTTTCCCGTCCCTGGCCTTGGCGGGCCTTTCGACGAAACCACGTGCACCTCCCCGCTTCCCTTTTGACGCCATCATGGCGATAAGCGAGGCGCCGAAAAAATCGCGCAGCGCCCTGCGAGATGGCGAACAAAGACATCACCACTGGGCGTTGACATCCTGGACGCTCCGGGCACGCGGCCGAAACTTATAGGCCAAAATGGCCGTCATCCCATGCGAGACATGCGCAGGCAGCTACTGTTTTGATAGCATCTTGTGCGCTTGCTTATCGCCCCGCAACCCGAGTGGCGGCCAGAAGACCTCGAAAATGCCGCTCCACGCGCCCTGCGTCAGCCTTCAGGCCGGTGAACAACTCGAAGGCACCCACCGCTTGCCCCACAGCCATGGTGCCGCCATCGACCGTGAGGCAACCCATGGCTTCAGCCGCTTCCAACAGCTCGGTCCGGAGCGGGAAATAAACCGCCTCGGACACCCACATCGATGGCCGCAGGCAGGTCGCTGGAACCGGCAGACCGGGCAACTTCTCCATGCCGGTTGGCGTGGCGTGGACGAGGCCGGTGGCGCCGTCCAGCGCTTGCGCCGCATCGCGGATGGCCATGGCTCTGCCGCCAAAACGCGCATTGAGCGCGTCGGCCAAGGCCTGCGCACGCACATGGTCACTGTCCACCAGGCGCAGCTGCCCTGCGCCCAGCCGCAACACTGCGTTGGCAATCGCCGAGCCTGCGCCGCCAGCCCCCAGCAGCACCACACAGCCCAGGTCGGCGTGGGGGAGCGCGCGGCCAAAGCCCCAGGCCCAGCCCGATCCGTCGGTGTTGTGCCCCACCCGTTTTCCGTCTCTAAAAAGCACCGTGTTCACAGCGCCCATGGCTTGCGCATCGGGCGACAATTCGTCCAGCAAGGGAAGCACCGCCTGCTTGCACGGGTAAGTGATATTCAGGCCGGTGAACCCCATGACCTGCGCGGCCCTGAGCAAGGAGGGCCACTGCTCCAGTGCGCCCGGTGTGCGGTCCAGGTCAATCAGCTGGTAATGCAGGTGCAGGCCCTGGTGGCGCGCTTCTTCCTCCTGCATGGCGGGGGTCAGCGAACGCTGAATGCCGGCGCCTATCAGGCCGACGAGGAACCTGCCGGCGCCCGCGTTCATCCCGTGTAGCCCGCTAGCCGGGGCAACCACAGCACCATCCCTGGCCAGAAGGTCACCAGCGCCAGCGCACCCAGCATCACCAGCAGGAAGGGCAGGACCTCGCGCATCAGTTCGGTCAGCGAGACATTGGCAATCTTCATCATCATGAACAACAGCAGGCCATAGGGCGGCGTCACCAGCCCGATCATGATGTTCAGCACCGCCATTACCCCGAAATGCACCGGATCAACACCCAAGGCAACCGCCGTGGGCAGCAGCACGGGCAGGATGATCAGGATGATGGTCGAGCCTTCGAGGAAGGCACCCACCACCAGCAGGACCAGATTGACCAGCAGGAGAAAGGTCAGGGGCGAGAGATCCAGGCCTTTCATGGCCACGCTGAGGGTCGCGGGGATGTTCTCCGACGTGATGACGTAATTGAACACCAGCGCACCGGCAATCAGCATGCCGATGGAGATGCTCATCTTGGCGCTGGACAACAAGGAGTCGTAAAGATCGCCCCAACCCAGGCTGCGGTACAGCCCGACCGAGATCAGCAGCGCATACGCGGCGGCGACGCCCGCAGCTTCGGTCGGCGTGGTGATGCCGCTGTACAGGCAGCCCAGAAGAATGACCGGCAGCAACAGCGCGGGAAAGGCCTCGCGTGTGATGCGGGGCATCTCGCGCAGCGGCACCTTTGGCTCCAGCGGAAAGCCGCGCCGTTTCGCCAGCAGGTAGATCAGCACCATCTGCACGGCACCCAGCAGCAAGCCGGGCAGCACGCCGGCGATGAACAGATACCCGATGGACGTCCCGGACACCAGGGCGTACAGCACCAGCGGAATGGATGGCGGCAGGATGGGCCCGATCACGGCGGACACGGCACTCAGCGCAGCGGCGAAAGCCGGCGTGTACTTGCCGTTCTTCGTCATCATGGCCTGCATCACCTTGCCTGAGCCTGCTGCGTCTGCCAGGGCAGAACCCGACATGCTGGCAAACACCACGCTTTGCAACACGTTGACCTGGGCCAGACCGCCGGGGAAGCGCCCGACGATCGCGTTGCAAAAGCGCAGCAGCCGGTCCAGGATGCTGCCAGTGCTCATGATGGTGGCGGCCAGGATGAACAGCGGAATCGCCAGCAGCAGAAAGCTGGAGTACGTGCCATTGAGCAACTGTTCGGCCGCTGTACCCATGTCCATGCCCTTGAGGTACAGGTACAGCACAGAGCCACCGATCATGGCCTGCCCGACTGGCACGCCAAGCAGGCTGAGCGCCACAATGGCGCCCACCGCCAGTGAGAACGGACTGGTGAAGTTCATAAAGCGGACGCGGAGCCAGAAGAGGGCAAGTCTGTAGAGGCCTTTACAGGACCGCGGACCAGATGTCGCAGGGCGCGTGCGATGACGGCGACCACAAACACCAGATAAATGGAATACATGACATCCATGCGGATGCCCAGGGTGGCGCTCTTCTCCACCTTCATGAAGCTCACGTAAGACCACGAAGCAGGCAGCGACATGCCAAACAGCACGATCACAGCCAGCGCCGCAATGACCCCAATCACCCGGCGGGTCCGCCGACCCGCTCGCGCGGGAACCAGGTCAATCCGGATTTCCTCGTCATCCTTCAGGACAAACGCCGCCCCCCACAGCACCAGCCACAGCCATGCCGCCAGGGACACCTCCGTGGTCCAGCCCACCGGCGCGTTGAACAGGTAGCGCATGGTGATCTGCACGATGAAGGCGACAAAAATCACCGCCAGCAACAGCGCGGCAACCCCTTCGGCAAATCGATGCAGCGGGGCCGTCACCCGCTGCAGCATGGCGCCAAGGCTCACTTCAGGGCGTTGATTTTGTCGACCATGCCGGCTGGCCAGGTCTTGGCTTCGTCGGACGCCAGGTACATCTTCTGGGCATGGTCGCGGAAGGCGTTGATGTTGGGCACATACACGTCCAGCCCCTGTTTGCGGAAAGTCTCGGCCAGTTCAGCCTCGCGTTTCTGGTGTTCCGCTGCGCTCCAGGCGATGGCCTTGTCGGCGGCAGCCTGGAAGCTGCGCTGTTTGGCCGGTGTCATGGACTGCCAGGTTTTCATGTTGACCGTGAGCAAATCAAACGCCACCAGGTGTGAGGTCAGCGCGATCTGCGACATCACTTCGTAGAACTTCATGTTCTGCACGTTGGGCAAGGGGTTGTCCTGGCCGTCGATGGCGCCGGTCTGAAGGCCGGTATAGGTTTCTGCATAGGCCATCGGCGTGGGGTTCGCACCAATCGAGCGGCCCAGCATCTGCCAGGTTTCGCCAGGCGGCATGCGCAGCTTGACCCCGGCCAGGTCGGCTGGCACATTGATTTTCTTTTTCGACTTCAGACCCACGTGACGGGTGCCGAAGAAGGTCGGGCCGAGAATTTTTACCTTCACCTGGTCTTCCACCATCTTCTTCATCTGCGCGCCCATGTCGCTGGCAAAGAAAGTGTTCAAGTGGTTGGCGTCGCGAAACAGGTAGGCCGAGGTCAGCAGCGACCAGGCCGGCACCTGTTTGGAAATGTCCTGCGGCGCGATGTTGCCCATTTCGAGGTTGTCGCGCTGCAGGGCCACCAGTTCCGTACCTTGGCGGAACAGGGTGGAGTTCAGATGCAGCTCGATCTTGAAGTCGGCGGCGACCTCTTTGGCGAACTGGTTCATCATCTCCGCGCGGATGTCCTTGTCGGAGAACACGGCGGCAAAACGCAATGTGGGCGGGCTCTGGGCCCATGCCGGCAATACAGTGCCGGCAGCAAGCACGCCTGCGGCACCCAACAGTTTGCGGCGATCGATCGAATGGTTCATGGTGGTCTCCTGTGGGGTCGTGATGAAAAAACGGGGAACTCAGACTGCCGGGACAGCCGCCGGGCGCTGGGCCAGGGCGCGGATAGCCAGCTCGTAACCGAAGGCGCCGAAGCCGCAGATGACCCCGGTGGCGGCGAGCGACACCAGCGAATGCTGGTACAGCGCGTCGCGCCTGTGAATGTTGGTGATGTGGACTTCGGCAACTGGCAAATCAACCGCCTTGAGCGCGTCCAGCAAGGGGATGGAGCGAAACGACAGCCCGGCCGGATTGATCACGAGAGCGGCGGCTTTTTCGCGCGCTTCCTGCACCCAGTCGACCATGACGCCTTCGTGGTTGGTCTGACGGAACTCACAGCCAAGGCCCAGTTCGCCAGCCACGCGCCGGCACAGTTGCTCTACCTCTGCCAGCGTGGTGCTGCCATACAGCTGCGGCTCCCGAACACCCAGCAGATTGAGGTTGGGGCCGTTGAGAACGTAAATGGTGCCGGTCATTTGGCGCGGGTCAAATCAGGACGGTTGCTCATAGCGCTGTTGTCTCCAAGTCTGCTTCGACCTATTGGGGTGGTGGCAATTCTGCGAGCCCCATGGGAAAATGTTTCCAAACTGGAAACACATTTCATAATTCAAAATGAACATCGCACTTGAGCGCGGCTTGTCCTTGCTGGAACACCTCACGCGGTTCCCCGAAGGTCTACCGCTTTCGCTGATCGCCTCGGAACTCGATATTCCGCTCAGCGCTTGCCACCGCTTGCTTGCAGACCTGCAGCAGCAGGGTTACGTGCGTCAGGCGCGCAAGCAGGGCGACTATGTGCTGACCCTCAAGATGGCATCGCTGGGACTCGGGTTTTTGAGCAGCGCAGGGATTGTTGACGTCGCCGAGCCGCTGATGGAACGGCTGGCGCAAAGCTCGGGCGAGCTAGTGCGCCTGTCCATCGTCGATGGTGATCGCCTGACTTGGGTGGCCAAGTCGCAGGGCATGCGGCAAACCGGGCTGCGCTACGACCCGGACATGGGCATGGACGCGCGCCTGTCCTGCACGGCGTCAGGTCACGCCTGGCTGATGACCCTGAGCGACGAGCGCGCACTGGAACTGGTCTCGCGCCAGGGATTTGGTACCCCTGCGGCGTATGGCCCGAAGGCCCCGACCACCCTCAAGGCCTTGCTGGGCTTTCTGCATGCGGCGCGTGTGCGCGGCTACGCCATGATCGACGAGGTATTTGCGCCGGGCATGGCCGCGATGGCGGCGCCTGTGTTTCTGCGCAGGGAAGTGATAGGCGTCATCAGCATCGCGGGCCCCCGCTCGCGCCTGGGCACCGAACGAATACACGAACTCGCGCCTGCGCTGCTGGACTCGGCCGCGCAGCTCGGCCCTATCAGCAACGCATCCACCTTGTTTGGTCGACCGCCCCTGGGCAAGGGCTGAAAGTGATTGGCTGGTATCAACGCAGCGGCTGAGCGCGGCCTCCATGCCGCGATCGCGAGCAGCCCCGACAAAACTCAGTCGGTGCCGAGAAACTTGAACGGCAACAAGGGACTGTTGCCGCCTATCAGTTCAGCCAGCGCCTTGCCCGAGCCGGCGCCGTGGGTCCAGCCCAGAGTGCCATGGCCGGCATTGACCCAGAGCTTGCCGACCTGGGTTTTGCCGATATAGGGGATGTTGGTCGGCGTGGCGGGTCTGAGGCCGGCCCAGAAGTTGGGCTGCCCGCCCTCCCCGGCCGTGCGCGTGTCACAAACACCCGGCAGAACCTGCTCAATGCGATCGGCCAGCATCTGGCAGCGGGCCTGAGCCAGCGGGGTATCCAGAGACAAATCGTAGCCTGCCACTTCAATCGTGCCGGCCACACGCAAGGTGTCGCCCAGCCGGCTGATCGCACATTTGAGCTCATCGTCGATGGCGCTGACCCATGGGGCCATTTCGGGTTTCAATAATTTGAAGGTCGCGCTGTAACCCTTGCCGGGGTAAATGGACAGGTCCACGCCCGCAGTGCGGAGCAAGGGCGCCGACCAGGAACCACAGGCAACGACATAGGCGTCGGCCTGCCAGGGCAGCTGTTCGCCGGTGTCGCGCTTTCTGAGCTGCACAGAGGTGATGGCATCGCCGGCTTTTTCCAGCCGGACAATGTCATGGCCGTAGACAAACCGCACACCAACAGCTTCGCACCTTTGCGCCAACTCCTGAGTGAACACACGTGCATCGCCGCTTTCGTCGCTGGCGGTGTAGGTACCGCCCACAATGTGGTCCGCAAAAGAGCGGTAAGCGGGCTCTATCTGGAACAGTTCGCTGCGGCTGACCACGCGGCGGTTGACGCCGAAGTTTCGCATCAGCGCCGCTGCTTCTGCGGCCGAATCAAACGCCTGCTGGTCGGTGTAATAGTGCGCAATACCGCGCTCCAGCCGGTCGTACACAATGCCGGTGGCCTGAACAATATCCTTGAGCGCTTCATGGCTGTAGGCGCCCAGGGCCACCAGTTGCTCGACGTTGCGCCTGAAGGCTGCATCCGTACACTGGCCCAGAAACTGCAGCCCCCAGCGCCACTGGCGCCAGTCCAGCCGCGGCCGAAACAGCAGGGGCGCATCGTTGCGCAACATCCACTTGAGCAGCTTGGCCGGCGCCTGCGGATTCGCCCAGGGCTCGCAGTAACTCACCGATATCTGCGCCGCATTGGCAAAGCTGGTTTCCATGGCGGCACTGCCTTGACGATCCACCACCGTCACATCGTGCCCCTGCTGCACCAGGTGCCAGGCGGTACTGACGCCAATGATGCCGGCGCCCATGACAATAATTTTCATGCTCGGGAGTTTGGCCGAGCTTGCCGCAAATTAACAGCCTCGTTAAACTCTTTGGCAAACCATTAGATGGGCTAATATTTTTATGTACGACCCCCTTGCCCTCGAATGCCTGGCTGCCATTGTTGAAGAAGGCGGGTTTGAGCGTGCCGCGCAGCGCCTGAACGTCACCCAGTCGGCGATCTCCCAGCGCCTGCGCGTGCTGGAAGGACAGGTCGGTGCGATTTTGATTGTGCGCAGCCGGCCCCTGAAAGCCACGTCGGCCGGCAAGTTGCTGCTCAAACACACACGCCAGCTGCGCCTGATACGCGCCGACCTCGAGCGTGACCTGAAAGAGCTGGCGCCAGGTTTGTCGGGTGGTGTGCGCGAGGAAGAACGTGTCTCGATTGCGATCAATGCAGACAGCATTGCCAGCTGGGCGCTGGACGCACTGACCGGCCTGGTCCGGCAAGGCCTGCCAGTCGAGATCATTGTGGATGACCAGGATTTCACGCACGACTGGCTGCGCCAAGGCCATGTGTTGGGCTGCGTCACCACCCTGAAGCAGGCCCTGCGCGGCTGCAAGGTGGCGCACCTGGGCGCGATGAACTATGTCGCAGTGGCTGAACCGGCCTACGCCAAAACCCATCTGCCGGGGGGTCTGGACGCTTCGAATTTTCGCGCCCTGACCTACGTGGCCTTCAACCGCAAGGACGACATGCAAAGCGAGTTTGTCGCCAAGGCCGTGGGACTCAAGCGGATCTCGCTGTGTCAGTTGTTTGTACCGAGTTCGGAAGGCCAACTGCGCGCCGCCCTGGCCGGCTGGGGTGTCAGTGTGTTGCCCGAGCTGCTGGTACGCGACCTTATCAAAAGCGGCCGTCTGGTCAATGTGGCGTCAAAACATGTGCTGCCGGTGCAGCTGTTCTGGCATTGCTGGAACCTGGAGTCCGCCGTGCTCGATTCGATCTCGGCGGCTCTGGCGTCGGAAGCCGGCAAGCTGCTGAATTGAAACCGGGCGCCGCCCCGGCGCAGATCCGACTTTGCGCGAAAATGCTGGTTTCCCATCAAATCCCCACCCCCATGAACATCGAAAAAGACACCGCCGTTACCCTGCGCTTCAAGGTGACCGACCTGCAAGGCAAGCTGCTGGAAGAAAGCAAGGCGCCCATGGTTTACCTGCATGGTGGTTATGGCAACACGCTGCCCAAGATAGAAGAAGCTCTCGAGGGAAAAACTGCGGGTTACCAGACCACGCTGGAGCTGCAGCCCGCAGATGCCTTTGGCCTGCGCGATGAAGGCCTGGTGCGCACCATCCCCAAAACACAGTTCCCCCCCGGCGTGAAGGTCGGCGGGCAACTCGAGGGGCGCGGCGATGACGGACAAACACATGCCTTCACCGTCACCAAAATAAAAGGCGACACCGTATTGCTGGACGGCAACCACCCGCTGGCCGGCAAGGCCCTGCGCTTCAACCTGACCGTGACCGAAGTGCGTAAAGCCAGTGACGAAGAAATTGCGCACCGCCATGTACATGGCGAGCATGGGCACCATCACTGAGCTGCGGCGGGGGTTCGTACTTCAAGCGTGAAACCGAGGGCAGAACCAAGCAAGCGCATTTTCTTGCACGGCAGGGTCCTGCTCCGGCTTGCAGACCCGCGTGTTCAGGTCAACGCGCCTCTGGCATCCACTTTGATGATTTGCTCTACCGTGCCGTGCTGCAGGCCGCCGCGCACGCCAAGCAGGTGGTCGTGCAAATTGACGGTCGGGTCGCAGTGGCCGGGAATCAGCCAGACCGTATCACCCAGCGCCGGCAACACCGCGCCGCGCACAATGCCGTGCTCGTCGCCGCCGTTGCTGTAGTCCAGCGCGAGGCCGTGGACCGCCGGCAGGCCTGAATCGATCGCGTGGCTTTTGTGGCCGGCGTCCACCACCGCGTGGCTCGCGCTGACACTCATGACCTGGCTTTTGACAAACAAGGCATGTTCAAACACCGGTTGAGCCGGGTCGGCTTCGTTGTCCGCGTAATCGCGATCCATAAAGAGGTAAGAACCGGCCTGCAGCTCACCATACACCCCGCTGGCTGCCTCCAGCGCAAAAGTGCCGGTACCGGCGCCCGTAACCAGTGGCACTTCAAAGCCTGCCGCCTGCAGCGCCTCTTTGGTGGCTTCGACGTGCGCGATGACTAGGGCAATACCCTCTCGCCTTTCGACGACCGTGCGGAAATGCTGGGCGCGGCCATGGTAGGCCTGCAGGCCACCGAACTTCAGCGCCGCATGTCTGGCGATTTCTGCCGCCAGCGGCACGGCGGCCACGCCCGGGGCCAGGCCGCAGCGGCCGTGGCCCACATCAAGCTCGATGAACACCCGGACGATGCAATGCTGCCCGTGCATGGCCTGCGCCAGCCGCCACAGGCCTTCCGGGCTGTCCACCGCAATCGCCAGTTGCCCACCCAGTGCTTCAAGCTCACGCGCCAGCGCCGCGACACGTTTGAGCTTGAAGGGAGAGACCACCTCGTTGCTGATGTAGATGTTGCTGACGCCCAGCGCGGCCAGTGCCTCTGCCTCTGCCGTCTTCTGCACACAAACGCCCACGGCGCCATGCGCCATCTGCAGCTTGGCCAGCGCGGCACTTTTGTGCATCTTGGCGTGGGGTCGCAGCTTCACGCCATGCTGCGCGGCAAAGGCCGCCATGCGCGCGAGGTTGCGCTCCATCGCGTCCAGGTCGATGACCAGGGCAGGCGTGTCGATGTCGGCGGCAGGGCGGCCCAGAATGTCAGACAGCAGATACATCAGGCGCTGCTTTCATCCAGAGTGTCTGCATGAAGATGCTGGGTATCGGCCCAACCGACCAGCGTGAAACCTTCGGGTGTCCAGAGCAGGCGGTTGATCGCGGCGTTACCCAGCGCCCAGGTACGCGGTGCCTGGATGTCCAGCCGGGTGGCGGCGCGGTACAAGACGTCCATCACCCCGCCGTGGCCGACCAGCGCAATCAGCTGGCCGGGGTGGCGCGCTGCGAGTTTTGCGGCGGTGCTGACCACGCGCTCACGCAGCTGCAGCAGGGATTCGCCACCGGGCGGCGCAAAAGCGGGGTCGCGGGTGCGCCACAGCCTGGCTTGTTCGGGCAGCAGGGTTTCAATCTCGGCGTAGGTCTTGCCCTGAAACTCGCCAAAGTGGCGCTCGCGCAAGCCCGGCTCAGAATTCACAGTGACACCTGCTACGCGGCTGATGGCCAGTGCGGTGTGATGGGCACGGCCCAGGTCGCTGGCATAGATGGCACTGATGGGCTCGCCGGCCAGTGCCTGCGCCAGCCGCTCGGCCTGCCAGCGCCCGGTGTCGTTCAGGCCCACATCGAGCTGTCCCTGAATGCGGGTGTCCACGTTCCAGGCGGTTTCACCGTGGCGGATCGCCAGTACGCGCGCCGCCTCGCTCAAGGCTTGATCTCGATGTTGACGCGGCGCGGCCCGGCCGGAGGCACCGGGAAGCCGCGCAGCGCGGCGTCAAACATGGCGGCCAGCACCGGGTCGGTGTCCAGCCAGGGCTCTTCGCTGACGGCGCGGGTCTCGTACACCGTCTGGTTGCTGCGCAACTCGCGCATCACCACACCGACCTCGCGCCGGTACAGCGGCGTGTCCATGCCGCCCAGCGGAAAACCAAATCCGAAGCCGACACCCGCTCCACTGCCGATGCCGCCACCCACAAAGATGTTGGGGCCCCCAAAGGGATAGCCACCGCCGCCCCATCGAGAGCGCGGCACCGGTTGTGAACTGGCCGAGATCTGCACGCTGAAGGCGGCGGCCTGCGGATTGTGCTGCAAACCGACTCGGGCCAGCGCGGCCTGTGCCAGGTTTTCCAGACGCGCCTGAGGTGCGTCTGGCTGCTGCTGCGAGAGCAGCCGCTCAAAGCGGTAAGTGCTGCCAGGTACAGGGGGTGCTGGCGACCAGCGGGCGAAGCTGCTGACCTCGCTTTCGACCACGCGGGTGCTGGCACAACCGCCCAGCAAACCGGTCACCCCCATCAATGTTGCTATTAAACCAATAGCTGTCAGCGCACGTTTCATGGGACTCCTGGCATAAATGGCTTGAAATTACTGAAGTGTGATGACACCCAGGCCAGGCCGCACTGGCTCAAAAAATTCTTCGGCGTCAAAGGCCTTATCGCCCTCCGGGTCCGGCATGCCGGTGCTGCGTATGCCCTTGAAGTCGTGCTGCTTGCCGTCCATCAGGTGCGAGGGCACAACGTTCTGCAGCGAAGTGAACATGTTCTCCAGGCGGCCTGGAAATTTTTTGTCCCATTCGCGCAGCATGTTGCCGACCTGCACGCGTTGCAGGTTTTGCTGGCTGCCGCACAGGGTGCAGGGGATGATGGGAAAGTCGCGCACCTGCGCCCACTTGATCAGATCTTTTTCGGGCACATAGGCCATGGGCCGGATCACCACATGTTTGCCGGTGTCGCTGACCAGTTTGGGCGGCATTCCTTTCAGACGCGAGGCAAAAAACATGTTGAGAAAAAAAGTCTGCAACATGTCGTCGCGGTGGTGACCCAGCGCAATCTTGGTGGCGCCCAACTCTTCTGCCACGCGGTACAAAATGCCGCGGCGCAGCCGCGAGCAAAGTGAACACATGGTCTTGCCCTCGGGAATCACGCGCTTGACGATGCTGTAGGTGTCCTGGGTTTCGATGTGGAAAGGCACACCGAGCTTTTCCAGGTACTGCGGCAGGATGTGATCAGGAAAACCCGGTTGCTTCTGGTCGAGATTGACGGCAATCAGCTCGAAGTTGATGGGTGCGCGCTTTTGCAGCTTGAGCAGGATGTCCAGCATGGCGTAGCTGTCCTTGCCGCCCGAGACGCAGACCATGACCTTGTCGCCTTCCTCGATCATGTTGAAGTCCACAATCGCGCGGCCCACCTCTCGGCACAGGCGCTTTTCGAGCTTGTGTTCTTCACGCTCGATCTTGACGCCGCCTTTGGCCGGAGCCTCTGCGTCATTCAGGACCTTGCCCTTCAAGTCATTCAATACAGCACTCATAAGTTTTCATCCATCAGGTTCACCACTGGCCGGTTTCGACGCGAATCGCCACTTCGCAGTCGTCAAAAATTTCAAGTTTGGCAATTTTCACGCGCACCCCCAGCACACCGGGCAACTGCATCAGCCTGTGCGCCAGCTTGCCGATCAACGTCTCCAGCAGGTTCACATGTTCGGCCCGGCATTCGTTGATGATGATCTGCCGCACCTTGCGGTAGTCCAGCACATGGTGAATGTCATCGTCGCTGGGCAGCAGGGGTTGCGTGCCCAGATTCAGTTCAGCATCAACCTGAATTGGTTGCGGCGCGGTTTTCTCCTGGTCGAGAATGCCCAGATTCGCGTCAAAGCGCAAACCTGTGAGCGTCAGTATCTGGTTACCCCGGGTATTGAACATGATGGCTAGCGGCCTGCAGTACGTGTGTAGGAATGCGCGCTCACATCAGTGAGAAATCGCGCTCGAATTTCATCAGGTGCTGGCCTCCATCGACCAACAGCGTGGTGCCGGTAATGGAGCTGTTTTCCAGCGCAAATTTGACGGTGGCGACCACGTCAAGCGGGCTGGAAGAGCGCCCCAGCGGCGAAAGTTTATGCAGCGCCTCAAATTTTTCATCGCTCAGCATATGGCTGGTCAGCGTCAGGCCGGGGGCCACGCCCACCACGCGCACTTGCGGCGCCAGCGCAATGGCCAGCATGGTGTTGGCCGCTTCCAGCGCAGCCTTGGACAGGGTGTAGCTGAAAAAATCGGGGTTGGGGTTCCAGAGTTTCTGGTCCAGCAGGTTAATCACCGCAAACCGGCCGGTTTGCTCGGCCAGCGTACCTGTGGCCTGCCGCGCCAGCACATGCGCGTGTAATGCCTGGGCCAGCACAATGGCGGCGCCGGTGTTGCTGCGCATGTGTTTTTCAAGCGCTGCAAAACTGAAGCTGGCCACGCTGTCGTGTTCAAAGGTGGAGGCATTGTTGACCACCGCATCCACCTGGCCAAAATGGCTGATGACCTGTGGCAACAGCTCACGGACCGCATCCTCATCGTCAAGTTCGCAATGAAAAGGTGCTGCAGCCCCTGCCAGCATTGCGCAATCAGCTACTGTTTTAGTAGCATCTTCGGCTGAACTGCGGTAGTGCACGGCCACTCGCCAGCCACCCGCCGCCAGCGCCAGCGCGATCTCACGGCCCAGCCGTTTGGCGGCGCCGGTGACAAGAACAACAGGGGCAGGAGACGCTACAGGCATGAGTTGGACAGTTGGGGGCTTGGCGGCACGGCAATCGCCGACAATTCGGAGGTGAGTACCCCCGCATGACGACACCCCCTAGTTTAACGAGCGCCCTCGCCGGGCAGATTCAAAAGGCCATCACCTCCGCAGGCGGCTGGATGGGTTTTGACCGCTTCATGGCGATGGCGCTTTACACCCCTGGCCTCGGTTACTACGCCCACGATTCGCGCAAATTCGGCCTCATGCCGGGCTCGGGCAGCGATTTTGTGACCGCGCCAGAGCTGTCGCCGCGTTTTGGCCTGGCGCTGTCGCGGCAGGTGGCACAGGCCCTGCAGGCCACGGATACCCAGGAGATCTGGGAGTTTGGCGCTGGCTCCGGCGCCCTGGCGGGGCAATTGCTCGAAGCCCTGGGGCCGCAGATCACGCGTTACACCATCGTCGATCTGTCCGGCGCGCTGCAGGCCAGGCAAGGCGAACGCCTGGCGGCCTGGGGCGACAAGGTCCGCTGGGTCAGTGAACTGCCGGCGCAGATGTACGGCGTCGTGCTTGGCAACGAGGTGCTGGACGCCATGCCGGTTCAGCTGCTGGCCCGCGTGAATGGCATCTGGCATGAACGCGGTGTCGCCGTTCAGGACGGTGTTTTTGTGCACGCAGACCAGCCGACGGCCCTGCGGCCACCGCTGGAAGTGACCGGAGAGCACGACTACCTGACCGAAATCCATCCCCAGGCCGAAGGTTTTGTCGCCACCCTGGCCGACCGCTTGCAGGCCGGTGCGGTGTTTCTGCTCGACTACGGTTTCCCCGAGCACGAGTATTACCACCCGCAGCGCAGCATGGGCACCCTCATGTGCCACCGGGGGCATGTGGCGGATACCGATGCCTTGCGGGATGTGGGCGAGAAAGACATCACCGCGCATGTCAACTTCAGCGGCATAGCGCTGGCCGCACAAGAGGCCGGTCTGCAGGTACTGGGCTACACCAGCCAGGCGCGTTTTCTGCTGAACTGCGGCTTGCTGGATGGTATGGAGGAAGCCACGCTGGCAGAGCGGGCCATGGTGCAGAAGCTGGTCAATGAGCACGAGATGGGAGAGCTGTTCAAGGTGATCGGTTTTGCCGTGAACTCCGCTGGCAACCCCTGGAGGGGGTGGCAGGCGATGGGGTTTGGGGTTGGGGATAGAACGCATACCTTGTGACTGCTGTCGGCGTCACGCTGCGTCTCGGGTCTGCTCTGGACAGTAGGGTCTAACTCCCCACTCCCACCCCTAGCCCCTCCCTCGCCCCGCTGGGCGATGGAGGGGGACTTCATTTGGCCGCGTGTGCTGCAAGCGCGTGCAAACATGACGGTCCCGTGGTCCGACCTGACGCGCTGCGCGCGTCAGGTCTCCCCGCATCCGAATCCGCATTTGTT
>NZ_JAUXUP010000055.1 GCF_030680935.1 Polaromonas sp.
GGTGTACCGGTTGTCACGCCAGTGGCATTGCCGGGTAGCTAAGTTCGGAAGAGATAACCGCTGAAAGCATCTAAGCGGGAAACTCGTTTCAAGATTAGATCTGCCGGGGCCTTGAGCCCCCTAAAGAGTCGTTCAAGACCAGGACGTTGATAGGTCAGGTGTGGAAGCGCAGTAATGCGTTAAGCTAACTGATACTAATTGCTCGTGCGACTTGACCCTATAACTTTGATTGATTTCAAAGTTGTTATGCCCAAGTGACGCATTCAAAAACTGTGCTCGAAAGAGTGCAAGACATTAAATAAAAGCTGATTTGCTCTATGAATTCGATGGCTTGTTCGATGAACAAGTTGTCAAAAAGTTATGCCTGATGACCATAGCAAGTTGGTACCACTCCTTCCCATCCCGAACAGGACCGTGAAACGACTTAGCGCCGATGATAGTGCGGGTTCCCGTGTGAAAGTAGGACATTGTCAGGCTATTAAAGCGAGAAACGCCCAGTTGATTCAGTCAACTGGGCGTTTTCTTTTGTGCGTTCAAAAAGCGCATAAGCTCAGATGTAGAGCAGACATGGGCGAGAGGGCCGCTTGTTGTTCACGCATGCCATCTCTCAGGCATTAAAAATCATCGTCGCGTCTCGTGTGGCAGCTCCCGAGCGCACGAGGTCTTCCGTCAGATCAGCGAGCCAGTCATCGATGGAGATGGAGGAAAAAAATCTTTCCCGGATAAGCCGAAAATAACTGACCGAGCTGGCCCAACTCGACAGGTCATCTTGCTTTACCCGCTGCAACTCCAGCAGCTTGAACTTCAGCAGTACCTTGGCGGCGTGCCTTGCGTGGCGCCGCGGGTCTTTCGTAAACGCATCCAGCCGCTGGCGCGAGCGGTCCATGACTTCGGCGCTGTAGCGAAAAACAGCGCCGTGACCAGGCACAACCCAGCGCGGGGCCAGCCTTTCGATCATGTCCAGCGTTGCGCCTACTTCTGCAAAGGCGTTTTCACCCTCCAACTCGGGGAAGACAATGCCAAAGCCGTTCTCCCACAAGGCATCAGCTGATATCAACGTATGAGATACGGGTTCAAAGAGCACAACTGAATGTGGATCGTGCCCGGTCGCTGCATGGACCTCCCAATCTGCATCCGCCATACGAACGGTGGTTCCCGGCACAAGCAGGCCGTCAACAGTAAAGCGCGTACAGACCTGCCCGGTTGGTGCGTAAGTCAGTGCCGCTTCATCCCACACTGCAACCAGAGCGGCTTGCCCCGGCGGTATCAAGGTCCTAAGCTCGGGATACCTTACTTGAAGCGCTGCATTTCCACCACAGTGATCACTGTGCAGGTGGGTGTTGAGAAGACGATCCAGTGGACGCTCGCCCAAAAAACCACTCACCAGGTCGACCGTTTGGACCGCGTGTGTACTGTAGCCACTGTCTACAAGGACTGACTGCCGCGCATCCACGCACAAGATATTATTCGAAGACAGCCAGCCGCGCTCGAAAACATGAACGCCATCAGGCAGGTGCGGATGAGGCATCAATAAAACCGGCGAGCAACCTCAGGCGGTTGTGCGTAGTTCGCGCCTGAGGATCTTCCCGACGTTTGTTTTCGGCAGGTCGTCTCGAAACTCTATGTATTTCGGGCGCTTGTAGCCGGTCAAATTGTCCCTGCAATAGATGCTGATCTGGTCTTCGGTGAGGGAAGGATCGCTTCTGACAACAAATACCTTGATGGCTTCGCCCTGTTTTTCGTCGGTAATACCGATGGCAGCGCATTCGACCACACCGGGGCAAAGGGAGATCACGTTTTCGAGCTCATTCGGAAATACATTGAACCCGGACACGATGATCATGTCCTTTTTCCGATCGACAATTTTGGTGTAGCCCCTCTCGTCCATGATGCCGATATCGCCCGTACGCATGAAGCCGTCAGTTGTAAAAGCTTTCACGTTTTCTGCCGGCTGGCGGTAATAACCGGTCATTACTTGCGGACCCTTGATACAAATTTCACCTGGGTTGCCAAGGGAAACATCGCCACCCTCATCGTCCTTGATGGCGATATCAATACCCGGCAGCGGCAAACCGATCATTCCAGTGAACGTGGTATTGAGAATGGGGTTGTTGGTACCGATGGCGCAGGTCTCGCTCATGCCCCAGCCTTCTATCATCGGGCAACCTGTGACTTCCAGCCACTGTTTGGCCGTTCCTTCAGAGGCCGCCATGCCGCCAGCCTGCGAGACGCACAGGCTTGAAAAATCCACAGTCCGGATTTGCGGGTGTTGCAGCAGCGCGTTGAACAGGGTATTGACTGCCGGCAGCATATGAAAGGGGCGCTTTTTGAGCACCTCCACGAACTTTCCGAAATCGCGCGGATTGGGGATCAGCGTGAGGTGCGAGCCCCAGCGTATGGCCAGCAAGCACAATGTCAGGGCGAAAATGTGATACAGCGGCAGCGCGGCTATGCCGTTGGTCTTGCTGACATCCCCCAGCCGCCGCAATGCCGGCGTAAACCAGGCCTCTGCCTGAAGGATTGCCGCAACAATATTGCGATGGGTCAGCACCGCACCTTTGGACAAACCAGTGGTACCGCCGGTGTACTGCAAGAAGGCTATGGAATCGAGCGTGCTTTGCGCTGGCTTGAGTGCCATCTTCGCCCCATCAGCGATCACGCGCGTGAAAGGCGTGACTTGCCGGCCCGCGCTGAGTGGCAGCTTGTAGGCCGGTACCATCTTCGCAAGATGCCTGACAGCAAAAGTGATCCATCTACCGAACCAGAAGCCGAGCAGATCACCCATGGACGCGACCACTACGTTTTTGATGGGCGTCCTGTCGATGACCTCTTCCAGCGTGCTGGCAAAGTTCTCAAGAATGACAATGGTGGTTGCGCCGGAATCTACCAGCTGGTGTTCAAGCTCACGCGCTGTGTACAGCGGATTGACGTTAACGCAGGTGTAGCCAGCCCGTAAAACGCCTGCCATGGTGACCGCGAACTGCGGGATGTTCGGCAGCATGATGGCCACGCGGGCGCCGGGTTCCAGGCCAAGGTGCTGAAGCCACGCAGCCACTGCCGAAGACTGCTCATCGAGCTGACCGTAGGACATCCAACGATCCATACAGACCGAGAACGGGCGCGACGCATTCTTCCTGAACGAATCCTCCAGCAGCTGATTCAATGAGCGAAACTGCTCAGGATCGACGGTGTGTGGCACGCCCTCGGGGTAACTTTTGAGCCAGAACTTGTCCATTGAAATCTCCTTGTGGACCATTGTGTAAGGGCCGCCCCGCGTTGCGTATGGGGCTTGTCCTAGTCCACATGCTGAGAAGCAAGAAGTTGCTGCATTTTCGTCTCGCAGGCGACAGCATCCGCGTCAAAAAGCGAGCTGATCCACGCTGATTCACGCTCGCCCACCACGCGCAGAAACTCCGCCGCGCCGTTCATGTCGGCGAAGGCGTCAAAGCCCGCCTCCAGAAAGTGTTGCAGTGAGCTCAGCCCCGCCATGGCAGCCGGCGCTCGCATCATTTTGAGCAGCCTGCGCAAGCCAGGCGTTCGGGTCAGTCGATCCAGTTCTTCGCCCAGGTGCAGCACCGCCTGCAATTGTTGTTGCCTGGCCGGTCGGTCAGCGACCGCGCGCCAGCACTGGATGTAACGCTGTACCAAATCTGGTGCATCCGTACCCAGCCAGCACAGCGCCATTTGATCGTCCAGCTTTTCAGTCAAGGCGTGCACCTCGGCCAGGGTCGCCGCAGTGTCGGCCACCGCTACGGGAAAAAGCCTCGCGATGGTGTTGGCGATACGGGCAAACTGGTGGTCGCGTTGCTCGTAGTTGCGGTCGCCGTAAAGCTCATCGAGAAAAAAGAGCGCAGCCTGCCTGTAGCGTGCGGTTTTCAGCAGATCGGCATAGGTGGCCCTGAAGCGTCGGGCCTGAAACCGTTTGACCTCCACAAGGGCCGCGTGCAGCGACGGATTGGCAGCATGGCGCCGCCGCAGCACCGAAACGGCCTGCATGGCCTGGCGTATTCGGGGCGCTGATGAGTCCATATAAACACCGAGTTTATCTAGGTACCGTGCTCTAGCGAATTGAGAAGGTGCCATGCGAAACTCACACGATGCAAAGAAGAACCTTACTGCGGCTTGGGATCGCATCCGCAGCAGTACTGGGCATTGTCGGGGGCGGCGCCGCCTTGATGCAGGCCGGGCTGAACCAGGGCAAGCTCAGCCCCAGCGGGCGTGAGGTGTTTCGTGCCGTGGGGCGTGGGGTGCTTGATGTGAGTTTGCCAGCCGACGGCTTGAGCCGGCAAGCTGCGCTGGATGGTTTGCTCGAGCGCGTGGACCAGTTGACGCTGGCTTTGCCCCCGCATGCACAGAGCGAGTTGTCCCAGCTGCTGGCACTGCTGGCCAGCACCCCGGGACGCCACCTTATGGCCGGGCTGGGCCAAACCTGGACAAGTGCGACGGAGCTGGATATTCAACAGGCGCTCCAGGGCATGCGGATGTCTGGACTGGCGCTGCGCCAGCAGGCCTATGCCGCTCTGCATGACATCACGGCCGCCGCCTACTTTTCCGATAGATCTACCTGGCGATTACTCGGCTACCCCGGCCCTTCCCCGATCTGAAAGACAGCAAACAGCATGAGCCAATTCCAGGACCCGATCCGCGACGGTTTGAAGCGCGGATGGAAAGTACGAGGCGGTGCGCTAGGACCTGCACCTGCCGAGATTACCTGCGATGTGGCCATTGTGGGAAGTGGCGCTGGCGCCGGCATCACGGCTGAACTGCTCGCCAGGGCCGGCCTGCAAGTGGTGATGATTGAGGAGGGACCGCTTAAAAGCAGCAGTGACTTCAAGCAGCGTGAGTCAGAGGCCTATCCACAGCTCTATCAGGAGAGTGCCGCGCGCAAAACCGAAGACAAGGCGATCAACATCTTGCAGGGTCGCTGTGTGGGCGGCTCTACCACCGTCAACTGGACCAGCTCCTTCCGCACGCCGGCGGCTACCTTGCAGTTCTGGCGCGACAAATTTGCCCTTGAAGATTTCAGCCCGGAGGCCTTGGCGCCCTACTTCGCGCAAGCCGAAACCAGGCTCAACATCCTGCCCTGGCTCACCCCGCCGAATGAAAACAACGACCTGTTGCGGCGCGGCGCAGCCAAGCTTGGCATTTCAGCCGCCGCGATTTCCCGCAACGTGAAGGGTTGCTGGAACCTGGGCTCTTGCGGACTGGGCTGCCCGACCAACGCCAAACAATCGATGCTGGTCACCACCATTCCGGCAGCGCTGGAGCTGGGCGCACAACTGCTGACGGAAATGCATGTAGAAAAGTTCGAGCTTGCCAACGGCAAGGTGACAGCGCTTCATTGCCATGCTGTGATGCCAAATGGGGCTCCAGCCCATACAGACCGTGCGCAAACAGCTACTAAAATCATAGCAAAACATTATGTGCTGGCGGCTGGCGCCATCAATTCCCCCGCCGTATTGCTGCGCTCCAACGCGCCTGATCCGCACGGCTTGCTTGGTGCCCGGACTTTCCTGCATCCGGTGGTGATGAGCTCCAGCGTGTTTGACCAGAAGGTTGAGGCCTGGAACGGTGCGCCGCAAACCATCTACACCGATCACTTTCTGGACACCCAGGCCATTGATGGCGCCATGGGCTACAAGCTTGAAGCCCCGCCGCTGCATCCGGTCATTTTTGCCTCGACGGTTCCTGGCTTTGGCCAAAGCCAAAAAGAGCTGCTGCAGAGCTTCCCGCACAACCACACCCTGCTGGCCCTTCTGCGCGACGGCTTTCACGACGAGTCGCGTGGCGGCAAGGTCAAGCTGCGCGGCGACGGCTCAGCCGTGCTCGACTACGCGCTGACCGGCTATGTGATGGACGGCGCGCGTCGCGCCCTGCTATCGATGATGGAAATCCAGTTTGCTGCGGGTGCGCGGCAGGTGCTGCCGCTGCATGAAATGGCCCAGCCTTACACCACCTGGCCCCAGGCCAGGGACGCCGTCAACGCCCTGCCCATGAAACCCATGCTGACCAAGGTCGTGAGCGCCCACGTCATGGGCGGTTGCGGTCTGGGTGGCCAGGAAAAGCTCGGCGTCGTCCGGCCGGACGGCGTGCATTGGCAACTTGAAAACCTCTCGGTACATGATGGGTCCATTTTCCCCACCAGTATTGGCGCCAATCCCCAGTTGTCCATCTACGGCGCGGTCAACCGACTGGCGCAAGGGCTGGCCAAAAGGCTCACCGGGCGTGAGCTGGCGCTGGCCTGATCAGGCCAGCCAAGACGGCTGATCCATGCTGGCACGCCTTCAGCGGTTCATCACCCTCACGCTGCTTGCTGCCGCGTTGACCTGGCTGCTTGTATTTTGGGATCGATCGGCGCTGCTGGCTCTGGCCGGATTTGCCGCCGTGTTGTTTGGGTACTCCGGTTTCCTGGCGCTGGAGTTCCTGGCACTGCGATGGGCCAATCGCCAGGACCCCACCCCCCAACCGTCCTGGAAAGAACTGGCCGCAGCCTGGCTGGGCGAGACACGGGTAGCGCCCCGGGTTTTCTGCTGGCGTCAGCCATTTCGTTCAAACGCCATTCCGGATCAGCTCTCTGCAGATTGCGTGGTGGCGGGCAAGCGCGGTGTGGTGTTTATTCATGGCTTTTTCTGCAATCGCGGCTTCTGGACCCCCTGGTTGAAACAGCTTCAGGGATCGGGCCATGCCTTTGTGGCGGTGAACCTGGAACCCCCTTTTGCCTCTATTGACGATTACGCACCGGTCATTGAGGACGCCGTTCAGCGCGTGACTGCGGCGACCGGCTTGCCACCCTTGTTGGTCTGTCACAGCATGGGCGGGCTGGCAGCTCGCGCCTGGTTAAAGGCCATGCAGGCAGAGCCACGCATCGCGCATGTCGTTACGCTGGGGACGCCGCATCGTGGTACCTGGCTGGCTCGTTTCAGCCCTCTCGCCAATGGCCGGCAGATGCAGCTGTCCGGGCGCTGGCATCAGGCTCTGGATGTTGGCATGCATCCTGACCGCCCTGCCTTGTTTACCTGCTGGTATTCCAACTGCGACAATATTGTTTTCCCAAGTGCCACCGCCTCGCTGCCGGGCGCAGACAACCGGTTGCTGCGCGGTGCGGCCCATGTGCAACTGGCCTTTTTGCCAGAAGTGATGCGCGCCACACTGGACTTGCTGAAGGCGGCGGGTAAAACCAGCCAGATTTCCGATTGAAGTACCACTTTAGTTGCATTTTGTGTAAGCTGGAGGCCGGATTGGCGGGAAACGCCGTCGGAAAAAGTTAGGGATAAAAATGCCTCTGATCGTGGTGATGGAAGACGACGCTGCCACGCGCACCCTGGTAGCGTCGGTGCTCAGGAAAGACGGGTATGAAGTGTTGTCCGCCGAAAACGGGCTTTCAGGTCTGGAGCTGGTTCGGCATAACAAGCCCGATCTGGTCATCAGCGATGTGCAGATGCCTCTGATGGACGGGTTTGCCATGTTGCAGGCCCTGCGTGCTGACCCGGCCATATTGCACACGCCAGTGGTATTGCTGACGTCGCTGCAAGAGCGGGCGCACATGCGAATCGGCATGACCAGCGGGGCCGACGACTACATCACCAAGCCGTTTCGGCCCGGTGAGTTGCGCGAAGCGGCCGCAGCCCAGCTCAACAAACGGCACATGCAGGCGGCGGTGCAAACCATGGCAGTTGAGGCCGCTGTTCAGGCCGCGCTCGAAGAGCAAAAGCATCGCCTCGCCCGGCTTTATGAACGAAAACTCGCTGCAGAGCTGAGCGACAAGTGGCCCGCCGAAGACGCTGCGGTGCAGGACGAAAAATTTTCCAACGCCACAGTCCTTTTTGTTGACGTCCTCAACTACGCCAGCCTGGCAGAAAAACTCTCCAGCACCGAGCTTGGTGATGTGGTGCGGCAGTTTTATAACAACGCCGGCGACACGGTGCATCTGTTCGGCGCCCGCCACATGCAGTTTATTGGGGAAGGCCTGCTGGTCGTCTTTGTGGACAGCGCAGACACCAGCTCTGTCAACCATGGTTTGCGTGCGGCTCGCGCGGCGCTGGGACTTGTCGATTCAGCCCGGCGGGTTCAACAGTTCCTCAACCTTCGTTTTCCATCGCACGGTTTGCCGCGTTTTGATGTCAGCGTTGCCTTGAACAGCGGACCTGTGGCGTTTGCCAGGCTCGAAGATCCCTTGCACGGCGGCGTGCAAATCCTGCCCGTCGGTGACACAGTGAGCGCCACCTTGCTGCTGCAAAAGCAGGCCAACAAAGCCGGCTGGCAAATTGCTGCAAGCGTGGCGATGCTGCGGGGCGTCACCGGGGCCGTCAATACGGGAGGCCGAGCGTTGATTGCCCTGCCCGGACGCACGGCGGCGCTGGACGCGGCCGAGTTGCTCGGTCTGGCGCTGGCCTGAAAAACTTGATAAGTCGCCCCTGGCCTGAGAAAAATGTCTGACGCAGCTGACTCCCGCAGCCCGCGAAGGACACTGTCCTTGCGGACTGTTCTGGTGACCAGCTTGCTGGTGTTTGCACTTTTCCCGGCCCTGATCGTGGCAGGTCTCATGGGACGCAGCAGCTCCCAGGCGATTGAGGATTTGACTGGCGGCATTCTTTTCAATGTCGCGTCGCGGGTGCAATCGGGCACCGAAGCGCACCTGGGCCAGGCTGTCACGGCGCTGAATGGCCTGTTTCCCGAGCGCATGAGCCCCATGCAGACGGAACAGGCGCGCGACTGGTTGCGCAACAGCGCAGGCCTGGAGCCGATGGCCTTTTCGCTGGTGCGCCAGACGCCCGATGTGCCCAGCCTGTACTTTGGAAACAACCGGGGTGAGTACTTTTCTGTGGACAACACCGGCGATGGCGCTGCGGTGTTGATTCGTGGTCCCACTGACGCGGGCCTTCAGGCCTTCAGCGCCCGGCGCCCCGGTGACCGAAGCCGACCTATGGCGATCGAGCAGGGTAATTTTGAGCCCCGTACCCGAACCTGGTACCAGGGCGCCCTGGTCGCGAAAGGCCGGGTTTTCTCGCCCATACGTGTGATCCCGGGCAAGTCGCAGTTGCTGGTGACGTTGTCACAGCCGGTGTACGACAACGACGGTGGTGCTTCTGGCGTTTTTGGCGTGGACCTCCACCTGCAGCGGCTTGCGGACCTGCTTCAGACACAACGTATCAGCGCGCGTGGTGCCGCCTTTATCGTGGATGAACTTGGCCTGATGGTGGCGGGGTCCGCCGGTGATCCCCTGCTGGACGACGCGCCAAGCCCGCCAACGCGGCGCAGCCCACAAGACAGTGCCAATCGAGTCATCCGCGAAAGCTTTGCGGCTTTACAGTTGGCCCAGGCTCGTAAAAGTGAAGACTCGGTCGCCAGCAACACGGATCTTCAGCGCTTGCCCATGGCGGGCGATGCCCTGATGATGGTACAGCGGCCATTTGGTCAGGCCCTTGGCTTGCGCTGGACGCTGGTCGTGGCGGCGCCAGAGAGCGACTTCACGGCCGATATCCACCGCGCCTGGAAAATTTCGCTGTCCGTGATGGCTGCACTGGTTTTACTCGGCGCGCTCGCTGCGGTGTATGTGGCCAATCGCATCGGAAGCAGATTGCGGCGACTCAGTCAGGCCGCCCAGCAGTTGGGCCGGGGTGAGATTCCAAGGATAGACAGCCGCACCCATTTGCGTGAGGTCATGGCCTTGTCCAGGGTCATGCACGACAGCGCGGAGCAGCTCAGGAGTTATCGCGCGGAAGTGAAGGCCAAAACCCGCCTCATCGAAGAGGCCAACGACATGCTGGAGGACCGGGTTGCCCGCCGGACGGTGGAGCTGCTGGCCTCGCGCGAAGAGGCCTTGCAGGCTGCAAAGGCCAAGGCAGCATTCCTGGCAACCATGAGCCACGAGATCCGTACGCCGCTCAACGGTGTGGTGGGCATGAGTACCCTGCTGGCTGAAACGGCGCTGGATGACGAGCAGAGGGACTACCTGCAAACCATCAGGCTTTCCAGCGATCAGCTACTGGCCGTGATCAACGACATTCTGGATTTTTCGAAAATCGAGTCCGGCAAGCTCGATCTGGAGGCCGAGCCCCTGAGCCCGCGCAACACCATCGAGGAAGCCTGTGACATCGCCGCACCACGCGCGCGGGAGAAAAATCTGGAGCTCATCGTGGATGTGCCCGAGGCAGCACGCGGGGGCATGCCCGCGCCGCCCGCTGCGATTCTGGGTGACGTGACGCGGCTTCGCCAGGTGCTGATCAATCTGATCAACAACGCCATCAAGTTCACCGAAAAAGGTGAGGTGACAGTGACCATGCGGCAACTCCCCAACCCCGCTGATGAGGGCCGCATGCGCATCGAGTTTCGCGTATCTGATTCCGGTATCGGTATTTCCCCGGACCGGGTCAGTGGGTTGTTTCAGGCCTTTACCCAGGTCGATGCGTCGACCACCCGCAAATACGGAGGCACAGGCCTCGGGCTGGCCATCTGCAAGCGGCTGGTTGAGCTGATGGGCGGCGATATCGGAGTGGAGAGTACGCCCGGCAAGGGCTCTACCTTCTGGTTCACCATCCAGGCGCTGGCGGCAGATATGCCCGCGGCCAGGATGGTTGATGCGGCTGCGCTGCATGGCAGGCGGGCGCTGGTGGTGGACGATCACGTGACCAATGTGCGGGTGCTGACCCGGCAGCTGCAGCTGTGGGGTATGCAGGTCAGCAGCGCCGAATCGGGCGCGCGCGCCCTTGGCCTTCTGGGGCAGGCCGGTTTGGCCAAGCCCCACATCATCATCACCGATATGCACATGCCCGAGATGGACGGCGTCAGCCTGGCCCAGGCCATCAAGTCCCGGCCCGATCTGGCGCAGGTGCCACTGGTGCTGCTGACTTCGGGTTTCATGCCGCCAGGCCATGAAGCTGCCGCGTTGTTTGAAGTGCGGCTGCTCAAACCTGCCAGGCAAAAGCAGCTTTTTGACGCTTTGACGCGGTGTCTGTCAACCGAAAGCAGGCAACTGACCGTGGCCGATGCGCCGGTGACTTTTACCGGCAGTGGGGAAAAAGACTTCACCCTGCTGGTGGTGGACGACAACGCCGTCAACCTCAAGGTGGCCTGCGCGATGCTCGCCAAACTGGGTTACCGCACCCAGACCGCCCTGGACGGCCGGGAGGCGGTGCAGATGGTGGCACGCGCGCATGGTGCCGGCGCGCGTTTTGGTGCGGTGCTCATGGACATCAACATGCCGCGCATGAACGGCTTTCAGGCGACCCAGCAGATTCAGTCCATGATGGGTAAAAAGGCGCCGCCCATCATCGCCCTGACGGCTGCCGCGTCGCTCGAGGACCGCGCCCGCTGCACGGCGGCCGGTATGGATGACTACCTGACCAAACCGCTTTACGTTGCTGCGCTGGCGCAGACGCTGGAGCGCTGGCTGCCACAAATGCTTTCCACCACGGAAGGGTCGACCCGATTTCCCCGGCACGGCGCAGCGGGTGATCGCAGGGACAGCTCTGTCCCGGCGTCCGGTCAAGGCGTGCCCGTGCTGGCAGAAAAACCCCGGCGGGCCGCAGAACCATTGCTGATGGATCTGGACCGCCTGGCGCAGTTCAAGGAGTTCGACGACGACCAGCTCACCATGACGCGGGAAGTGATAGCCCTCTTTGCTGCCGACGCCAACCAACGGCTGAAGGCCATTGAGGAAAGCATCGCAGCCAACGATGCGGTTGCCTTGGCTTGGGCTGCGCACGCGCTGATAGGCGCGACTAGTAACGTCGGAGCCGTGGCCATGCAGACGGTCTGTAGCGAGCTGGAGGCTGAAGCAAAGGCCGGTGTGGTGCCAGCCAACGCCTGGGAGCAGCTGCAAAGGTTGCGAGGCTACTGGACCAAGACCCGCGCTCTTCTTGATTCTTGGGTCTGAGGCGTCAACGGATGCAATTACAGCATGGATGAAGCTGAGTGCGAGCGCTAACTTTCAATCTTGTTTTTCTTGCAAAACCCACATCCGTCCCTTCAGGGTGCCAGCATGAATCTGCGGCTGAAACTTGTGAATTTAGTCACACCTTGAAGGCTACATATTCACTACCCAGAGACGCGCCCCGTCTCTACGCTTGACAACTTGTAACGGTTGTAAGGCACACTGAAAATGAACTCTCTGCTGAATTCCGGCCTGGTCGAGGCCCTGCGGTCCGATGACACCCATTCACTCGATACGGCCCCCGACCTGCTTGCCCAGCTGGTGGACGTACTCGCGCACGGCGTAGTGGTTGTCACCGAACGCGGTCAGGTGGTGCATGTCAATCAGGCTGCCCGTACCGAACTGGGTTGCGGGCGCGCGCTGGGGGAGGCACGGGGAGAGATTCATGCGGTGACACCGGGCGACAGGCGGGTGCTGCTAAACGCATTGAATCTGGCCGCAGCCGGCAAACGCAGCCTGATCAACCTGTCCGGGTGTGGCTCAAGCTTGAGCCTGGCGGTTGTGCCGCTCAAACAAGACGGCGATGACTGGGAGATACGCATCGCCCTGCTGTTTGCGCGGGCAGAGGTGTGCGAGTCCGGCATGTTCGGGTTTTTTGCCCGCAGTTATGGCCTGACACAGACCGAGGAGCAGGTGCTGGCGATCTTGTGCCGGGGGTTGAGTACCCCGGAGATTGCAGTGCAACTGAAGGTGGCCGTGTCCACCGTTCGCAGTCATGTGCGCAGCTTATGTGCCAAAACCGCCTCCAGCGGGGTACGGGAGTTGGTCAACCGCGTGGCGGTTTTGCCCCCCGTGGCACCGCTTCAGCTGGCCCGAATACACTAAAAAAGCGCTTCTAACAGCCTCCCCGGGCCACACTGCTGGCCCGTCGCGTGCTAGATTACGGCTCATCATGAGCACGTCCACTCCTTCCAACGAAGACCTCTTCACACCCTTGCTGCCTGAGCTGCGCTCCCTGGCGCGGCGAGGTGTGCAGCGTACGTACCGAAAAAACGCGGTGTTGATCAACGAAGGGGAGGCAGGCGACAGCCTGTTTGTGCTGCTCAAAGGCAGTGTCAAGGTTTTTGCGATGGACGAAAGCGGCCGCGAAATCACCTACGGCACAGTTCATGCCGGGGACTATTTTGGCGAGATGTCACTCGATGGCGGCCCCCGCTCCGCCTCTGTCATGACGCTGGAGCCATGTACATGTTCGGTGCTCAGTCGCGCCGATGTCAGCGAGCACCTGGTGGAAGAGCCTGAATTTGCCATCAACCTGGTGGTACAGGTCATACGCAGGGCGCGTTCAGCCACAGAAACAGCGCGCAATATGGCGCTGCTTGATGTGTACGGGCGGCTGGTGGCCTTGCTGGAAGAGCGTCGCGAAGGCGCGACCGAGGGCGAAGGAAACAGCGCGACGCTGGAATCCATCACCCACCAGGACATCGCCAACCGCGTCGGTGCCTCGCGTGAGATGGTCAGCCGCCTGCTCAAAGACCTTGAAAAAGGTGGCTACATCGAGCTCGGCATCCGCCGCATCACGCTGCTCAAAAAACTGCCCAGCCGCTGGTAGTCGACGGGCCAGACGCGGTGAAGTCGGCCTATTGCTGCGCATGTTTTGCGGTTCCCGCCAAGCTGCTCAGAAAGCTGGCTGACAAGGCCCCAGCGCCTGACCGCCCTGTTCTTCATGGCCATATTGAAGCGGCGGCGCGCCTTCGTACCCAGCGCAGCGCCTTGGGCGCACAGCGTGCCAGTGCCGCGCCTACGCATACGCACCCGTCTCATCCGAATTACCGGCGGAGTATTTTCGACCTCGCTTCAGGAACAGAGCTTCCCGGCAAGCCCCTGCGGGACGAGGGCGACGGCCCGGTGTCAGATGCGGCGGCCAACCACGCCTACGACAACACCGGCATCACGCTGGACTTCTACGTCCAGGTTCTGGGTCGGCGCTCGATTGACAACCGGGGAATGCGGGTTGAATCATCGGTGCATTTCGGCAAAAACTTTGGCAACGCGATGTGGACGGGCGAGCGCATGGTTTATGGCGACGGCGACCAGGATGTCAGTGGGTTCCCGATGGCGCTGGACATCATTGCCCATGAGCTCACCCACGGCGTGACACAGCACATGATTGCCGGCGGTCTGGGTGTGGTCCGGGTGCCGCTGAAAGACCGCCAATTCAAGGAACAGACGCATGATTTGCGCGGCCAGGCCGGTGCGCTCAATGAGTCCTTCTCGGACGTGGTGGGCAGCATGGTCAAGCAGTGGCATGCGGGTCAGGACGTGACCCAGGCCAACTGGCTGCTGGGTGAACACCTGCTTGCCCCGCAGCATGGGCGGGCCATCCGATCCCTGAAAGACCCTGGCAACCGCAAACTCACCTGGTACGAAGACGAGCAATACAACAGCATGGACGGGTATTCAGACGGTGCAGATGTGCACGACAGCTCGGGTGTGCCCAACCATGCGTTTTACCTGGCGGCACAAAAAATAGGCGGATATTCGTGGGAAAAAGCCGGACTCGTCTGGTACGAGGCCTTTGCGAAACTCAAACCCAAAGCCAGCTTCAAAGACGCAGCGCAAGCTACGCAGCAAGTGGCCACCCAGCGTTTTGGCAGCAAGTCCAAAGAATATCAGGCCATTACATCCGCATGGCAAGCGGTGAAGGTAATCACCTGAACGCCAGTACGAATACCTTGCTTTGACGCAAACGGTATGCAAGCATTGATAATGACCAGCGTTGCAAACGCTTGATCAGATCATTGCCAAGAACGCGAGAAAATGCCTCTGCACTGTTTTTCCTGCAAGACCGTCAACCCCGACGGGAACCGGTTCTGCGAAGCTTGCGGAGCAGGCTTGGCGCTGGTTTGCCGTCAATGCGGGCAGGAGTGCAGTCCATCAGCCCGGTTTTGTGGTGCTTGCGGTGCACCGCAGGCAAGCGCGGGTCCGGCAGCGGTAGCCGCAGCTGCCCTGCCGGCTGCTCTGCCGGCCATCTCCGCTGCGCCAGCCTGGGGTGAGCTCAAACAGGCCACCGTGCTGTTCGCCGACATTGTGGGTTCTACCGAACAGATCGCCGAACTGGATGCCGAGCAGGCGATGGATCGTCTAGGCCCGGCTTTGGCGCTGATGTGCGAGTCGATCGAAATATTCTCCGGCACCGTGGTCAGAACCATGGGCGACGGCGTGATGGCCTTGTTCGGCGCGCCGAAAGCGCTTGAAGGCCACGCCCTGCTGGCCTGCGAAGCGGCGTTCCACATGCAGCGGGCATTCCAGGGGGATGGCCTGGGCTTTCGTATTCGTGTTGGCATGCATTCCGGTCAGGTCGCCTCTGATCCGCAGCAGGCCGATGGCCGTGGCGGCGGTGCGCACGGACTGACGATTCACCTGGCGAGCCGGGTGGTGGGCCTGGCCGAACCGGGCGGCATTTGCGTGACTGAAAGCTGCTACGCGCTGCTGCGCTCAAGCTGCGATGTGCGTTTTTTGGGCAAGCATCTCCTCAAAGGGATTTCCGGACACACCGGCATTTACGCCTTGATGGAGCTGAAGGCCGCCACCACCAATCGCCTCACGCAGCAAGGCAGCTTGACACCGTTTCTGGGACGGGCCGACGAAATGGAGGTTCTCAAGCAGGCACTGCGGCTGACCGAGAGAGGCCAGGCACGGGCGGTGGGGATTTCAGGGGAGCCTGGCGCCGGCAAAAGCCGCCTTTGCCATGAGTTCATCCAGTGGTGCAGCAGCCATTCCATCCCCGTTTTTGAGGTACGAGCGCAACCCTACGGCCATGCCATGCCCCTGCAGCCAGGGTTGAGTCTTCTGCGGACCTTCTTTTTCCGCATTCCCCCGACAGACGATGCTGCTGCCGCCAGAGCCCGAATTGCCGCGCGCCTGACCGAACTGGGCACCCCGGCGGATGCCGATCTGGCCCTGCTCTATGATTTTCTAGGCGTGGCCGAGGCAGACAGTGTGCTGCTGCCGGGGCTCAATCCCAAGTTGCGTCATGCCCGCCTGCTCAGCCTGGTGCGTGAACTCGTCAAACATGATGCCGCCACCACTTGCGTGATCCTGATCGAAGACCTGCATTGGCTGGACGAAGCCAGTGAAGAGTTTGTGGCAACCCTGGTGGAAGCCGCAGCCGGCACCCAGACCATGGTGGTCCTCAACTTTCGGCCCTCCTATCGCCTGCCCTGGGCGCAGTTCGATAACTTTCAGAAAGTCGAGCTGGACCAGCTGAGTAGCAGTGAGATTGAACACCTGGTGCGGTCCCTGATCGGCCCGCGCCAGGAGCTTCACGAGATTTGCCGCCTGGTCGTGCAGCGAAGCGGCGGCAACCCGTTTTTTGCGGAAGAGCTGGTGCGCTCTTTGGCCGACGGCGGCTTTTTGGCAGAAGGGGCCGATCTTCGGGCTGAGGCCCTTGAGGCGATAGAACGCTCGCTGCCGCCGACGGTGCAGGCGGTGATTGGCGCCCGGCTGGACCGGCTTGGCGAGCCTGAAAAAACCCTGCTGCAAATGTGCGCCATCATTGGCAAAGAGATTCCCCTGGCGGTGCTGGAGCACATGGCCAGCCCGCTTGCCAGCGTGATCGAAAAGGGTCTGGACGGCCTGTGCCATGCCGAGCTGATTCTTCCGCAACCAGCGGTGGGCGGGCGGCGTTTTGCGTTTCGCCACCCGCTGATTCAGGAGGTGGCCTACAGCACCCAGCTCAAAGTGCGGCGTGGCCCACTGCATTGCGCGGTGGCACTGGCCATGGAGGTTTATTACCGCGACCAGCTCGACGAATACGCGGCCCTGATTGCCTACCACTACGAATCAGCCGGGCAACCGGTAGATGCTGCTCACCATTCCTCGCGCGCAGCGCAGTGGGTGGGTTCGACTAACGCGGCATTGGCCATCAAGCACTGGCACAAGGTGCGCGCGCTGTTGCATGGTCAGGCCCGGTCGTCCAGGGCAGACAGCCTGAGGGTGCGGGCTGGCGGGCAGATTGCAGTGCTTGGCTGGCGCGAAGGCCTGGTTTTGCAGGAAGTACAGCCCTTTATCGACGAGGCAATGGCGCTTGCAGGCGAGGTAGACAATCGCCTGATTCAGTTGTTGCTTATGGTTGAAGGACGAATGCTGCAGGCCAGTGGTGGCCCGGCTGACGGCTATGTTGAACGTCTTCTAAAGGCGTTGGCGCTGATGCCGGTCGGGGCGGACTTGGGACGCGCCGCTACTCTCAACGCGGCGTTGAGCCAAGCCTATGCGTGGGCAGGCCTGCTACCTCAGGCTCTGGCGGCCAACGATATCGCCCTCCGGGATATGGAGAAAATTGACAGGCTTGACCGCGAATTCATAGGGTTCAGCATCGAACACTGGGTGATGGGGATGAGGGGGCGGCTGTTGACGCGGCTGGGTCGCCTGGAAGAGGCCGAGCAGTGCCTTAAAGAGTTGCTTGTACTCGGGCAGTCATCTAATGATCCGGTCATCCTTCAATTTGCCCATTTCGGTCATGTGGATCTGGCCTGGTGCCGCAAAGACCCGGCACTGGCGCTGGCGCATTCCACGCGTGTTGCGGAAATTGCCGAAAAACATGAAGGACCTTATCTGCGCGTGTTTGCGCTGAGCTGTTTAGCGTTGGCGGCCAGCATTGGCGGCGATTTCGAGACTGCTCAACGCACCTTCTCTCAAGCATTGATCCTCGTTCGGAACGCCAAGGTGGCGATGGAGTTTGAGACTGAAATCCTGGCCAGCCTCGCCGAATGCCATCGTGGACTTGGTAGGTTTGAGCAGGCACTGGACGTTGCCCGCGAGGCGATTACCCTCTCTCGCCAGAGATGCACGCGCTTGCCCGAATGCAGGGCCCTCATTACCTGCGCAGCCGCGATGCTTGATACCCACGGGTTGGCAAGTGCCGTGGAGGCTAGAGCGCTGTTCGCTGAGGCGGAAGGTTTGGTGCGTATGACCGGGGCCTCGATTTACGAGGAACTCCTGGCGCGTGAGCAGTTCCGTCTAACCGAGCCTGCGGGCGAACCTCAGGGGGTTAATTTCATCGTCGGACAAGCAGCGTGAACTCACGCATGCCGTAATCGGCGATCAACTCAGCCGTCGCATTGAACTGCTTTGTGCAGTAACGTATCCAGACCTCGGGAGCGGTGCGGTACAACTCGGGAATGACTTGCATGTCCCGACTGATCGGTGTCAGGAAATTAATGGCAAAGCCAAGTCGGCTGGTCGCATTCATCTCGGTCAAGGTTTTCTTTATAAACAAGTTCCAGAGCCCAACGGGCTGGGCAAGCTTGACGTTAAAAATCCCGCTGGCCATCGAATAATCCGCTACCCGCGGAATTGAAGCAGTGGCAACAAATTGCGCTCGGATGTTCGCACCGTAAGATGGCTTGACCTGCTCGAGCATGGCCTTAGAAAGATCGGTGCCAAGGTAATCGATCTTCGAGGCCCGATGGCGCCTTGATAAAAAATCTGCGAGCGCGCCATAACCGCACCCAACGTCATTCAGCGAAAACGGCTGATCAAAATTACACAATTTGAGGAGCTGAATAAAACGCAGCTCCTGAGTCGGCTTGCAAGTCCAGTCCACCCCGAGGGCCGTCGCCCCATGCTGCAAGACCTTTTGTGTGTAGTAGCGTTCGATGCCCGAATGCAGGCTTGAAATTTTTTGATCGGGGGAGGATGCCCTTGTCACCACAGTCGCATTCCTCCCCGTTCTATCACTTGGCTGGTTTCTTTGCCGCTTTGGCCTTTTTGGCCGACGGCTTTGCCGATGACGTGGCCGTTTTTACCGGCAGGGTCGGGAAGGAGATGGTCAAGTAGTCATGGTCGAAATAAGGAACTGGCCGGCCCTTTTCGGTGATGAGTACGCGGGTGTTGCCCTTTTCTGCACGCATGTCGTGGAAGGTGAAGAACACCGGCTGCGGGGTTTTTGATGCCAGATTGCGAACCATCGCGCTGACAATCGCCACGTCGCCGTTTTGCCCTGTTACGTTGGAGTCATGCTTGCTCAGGTTGGTGAAGTAATCGTGTAGCCGATTTTTCGCCTCGGCATTTGACGCACCGATGTTGAGAACCGCCACACTGGTTTTGAAAGAGCGCCCTTTCTTGAAAATCTTGAACTCCTTCTGCAAGGCGACCATTTCATCGATGCCGCCGAAGTGCGTCTTTTTGTCGGGCGTCGGGCCAAAACGTACATTCAATTGGTCAAGCAGACTTCCAACGTGGATGTCGTGTTCTTTCATGAAAAAGCCCATAGATGCTCTCCTGCTGTTACGGTTGATAAATTTGCCGCACGTTGGTAAAAATTGCAACGTACTGTTAAGGCTCTGCGAGTGTAGGGCGAAGTTTTTTGCTTGAGAAGAGGCCTCTGGACTTGGCGGGCGCTTTCACAGCGCTGCTGACCGCGCAGACCGCAATGTGTTGTATCAGTGCGAAAAGAAAAGGGCCGCCTGCCCTTGCCGCCAAGCATCTGAATGTCAGGAGCCGTTCAGCATCCTCCGGGCGATTTGCGGCGATGCATCACTGGTTCCCCTGAGGCGCACCGCCGCGCCGCTGCGTGTGCCGGCGGCGTTGACGCCAAGCGTTGCCGGGTTTTCGTCGCTGAAGGCTTCGGTGTCAGGCGCTGTGACCACCCCGGGGCGCTGGCGCCTTCCCGCGTCAGGGTCGGGCCGTTGCGGGGAGTAGTGCGCCCAGCGCGGGCCGGTGATTCGAATACCGCCGACCGATACCGTTTTGCTGCCGGTAGCAATGCTGTTGAAGTTGCCGCTGCGGCGGATAGGGCTCGGGTTGTCGGCATGGTCGACAAACGAGTCTGGGTTGCCGCTGGTGTCGTACCACTTGTTTTCAAAATGCGACTGGCGTGCGCCACTGCGCGTGCCAATGACCACGTCATCACGCTCTACGTATGCGTCTATGGTCACCGCCTGCTTGCCGCTGTTGACCAACTTGATCTGCCATACGCCGTTTGGTGCGATTGCAGTTTTGTCCGCAAAGCTGACGGTGGGTGCGACGGCAAGCAGCGCACAAGTGCCACGCCTGCCGGTCGCGACCGTCTGGGGGTAGATCAGCGCGCACAGCGGCTGTGTACCGCCGTCAGTCCACATCCGCGACTCACCCAATCTCAAGGTTGGCAAGGCCGCCCGGCCCGGTGGGGTGATCTCTACCGTGACACCGTCCCGGTCTTCCTCTATCCACAACTCCACAAAACTTTGTGTCGAATCGTCGGGTAGCCCACGCCAGTGAAGCGTAACGCGCTCATGTTTTGATAGCGTCACGTTGGCGTGGGTGCGTAGCTGGTAGCTGTTGCCGGCAGCCAGTGCGATCTGCAAGCGCCCGCGCAACAGACGGCTTAGCTCGTCCATCGCTGCCTCCAGAAGCGATGTGCCGTCGTGCGGGCCGGCCAGGGTGCCAAAGCTGATGTTGGTTGTTATCTGCGCATCATCAGCGCAGCGCGAAAGCACGTACATCAGGCCGTCCAGCACATGCACGTTCATTGAGCCCCCCGAGGTGTCGCGCACTGTGTCGTAGTCCAGTTGCACGGCGATCAGCGGCGCACGGCTGGCATCGTCATTGGCCAGCGCCCAACTGGGTGGTGCGTCAAAGGTAGGTGGCAAGTTGGCCACTTGCGCCATCAAGGTGCGCGGGCCGGCTGCCAGGTCCATCACATGGGTGCCATGGCTGACCGACGTGTCCAGCGCATGGAAGAAGTGCTCACGCTTTGGCATTTTCTTGCCCAGCGTTGACAGCCCCAGGGCGACATACACCGCGCCTTCATCGACCAGACCGTTGTAGGTATGTGCCTGCATGGCGGCATTGATGTCAGCGGCCGTCAGCTCATGGCCATAACCCAACTCTGGGGGTACCTGGCCCTTGCCCTGGGCGTCCTGCCGCCAGAAGTGGCGCGTGCGGGCCTTGCCCTGTTGAAGAAAGTTGGTGTGTGCCAGGGCCAGGCTGTCGTCGATCAGCGCCAGCACCTTGCCAGAAAGCAGGGCCCCGGATTTCGTCGCCGACTGGTGGGAAGACCCGACTGAGTGGACCGATGGGTCGTGTGAGCTTCCGCCCGGTTCGTCGGCATACTCCGCCGCTGGCAGACCCAGCTCAAGTCGCAGAACCAGCGGGTGCAAACTACCACCGGGCTGAAGTTGCCTGAAAAATGACGGCCTGACCCGCGCCGTACAAAAGCGCAATCCAGTGGGCGCGGCCCGGCTGGTGTAAACGGGCGGCACATGCAGCCATTTGGACGATGCAGCGGCAATCAGTTGCTGCACCGTGCTGCCAGGTTTGAGCTCAATGGCAATAGGCAGCCATTTCGGCGTTTTGTCGCCATAACCGGCAAAGTTGTCGGCCTCTGCCCATATCAAATACGGGTCATAACCGTCAGTCGCGCCAGGCTTGGCCCAGTCAATGCCAGTGAACTCGCCCGTGGGCAGTTTGGTCCAGCTCATAGCGCGCTTACTTGAGCGGTTGCCACTCTTTGGCGGCTTTGGTCCACATGAATTCCAGCAGGGGTGAGGCAGCAATGGCCGATGCCGCGCCGGCGTATTCGTAATAGCCGCTCTTGTTGTCGGTCATCGACACCCGGGGGTCGAAGTCGATCACGGTGTCTTTGGGGCCATGAAACTTGGGACCGTTGAAGCTGCGCTCGTGCAGCTTGAGTTTGCCGGTACAACGCGCGACAAAAAAGTCTGCCAGCGCAGTGCCCAGCAAGCGGCCGACGGCGCTATCGACCGGGTAATGCAGGCCCGCGACTGTGCGGTTGACGGCGATGCGGGCGGCTTGCCGCTCGAGCTGTTCCTTGTATTTGTCGCCGTGTGGCAGCAGTGCTTGCAATACTGTCGAAAGCATGAAGGCCTCGGTCGCGTGGCCGCTAGGCCAGCTGGCGTGACCCGGGGTGGGGATCATCGGTTGAACCTGGGGGGAAAGGTCCACAGGGCGCTGGCAGGCGAATGCGTGTTTGAAACGCATTTCGACATGCGATGCGAGTGACAAACCCAGCGTGATGAGCTCAAGTGTCCACTTGTGGCGATGGGCCGACAAGCCAATGATGGAGCCCCAGAACGGAACTTGCGGCACCATCTGGGTCAAGACTTCGCTGCCTCGGTCTTCACGCAGTTCGGCATAGTTCGCAACCAAATCTAGTTGCTGTTTGAATATTTTCTCGGTGGGACGAGACAGCCGCACGAGTGGGTGGTCTTTGAGGGGTTTTTTGTCCAAGTTAACAAAACCGATAGTGACTGAGTCTTTGGACTGATTCACGTCGAAATGAAGCCCAGAAAGAAGTGCCAGGGCGCAAACCTGTAAGCGAGGCTCTACCGCCCAACGCTCCAACCGGTCCGGTTTGTCTAGGGGAGTTGGCAAATTGGAAGGTATCGTAGGCCCCTGAAAAGGCCCCACGAGGGCGGTCCGGCCTTTTGTTAGCGCATCGACGACCATGGGCTCGCCCAAGACCGCAGCGATGCCGCTGATGCCACTGATGCCACTGATGCCACTCATAGTTTTTCTCCGGTTTACATGTCACTTAATCTGGAACTCCGGCTCTGCGCAGCGCCGCAGCGCAACGACTCCCGAAGTCGTAGAGACTGCTGGGTGAAGCCTCTATAAACTTCGTTACCGTAAAGCCCGGTTCAATTCGAAGCAGGTGCGCAGTCGTATCGCGTGCCTCATCAAGTTGGCCCAACTCCGCTTGGGATATAGCCAGAGCTCTCAGCGTTGAAGCGTGGGTGCGGTTGGCGCGCAGCGAACGTCGCGCCAGGAAAATTGAGCGCTCATACTGCCTTGCCGACATCGCTGCCGTAGCGGCCAAGGAATCGAAATAGTATTTGAGAGGGTCAAGAGGGGATAGCGAGAGAGCCGTTTCTGTTTCCCGAACGGCTTCTTCACCTTCACCTTTGAAAGCATGAAGTGTTCCCCTGAGCAGCCATGCCAGAGATTCGTTGGGGTTTTCCGCAAGGGCATCGTCATATCGCAAGAGCGCGGTGTCATGCTTTTTTAGAAGATTGGCATGCACCAATCCGTCTATGGTCAGGGCAAGAGAGCACGACGGATCTTCATCAAGTGCACGCTTGGTGGAGTCCAGTGCCAACATCGCATCCTTATGTGGATTTTCTGACCATCCTTGCGACACGCGCATGACGTGCCACTTTGCCAACCACGCCCTTGGTACGGCCTCACGGGGAGCTCGGTCAATGAGTGTCGTCAGCATTTGGCGAGCGTGTTCAAAATCGCTTGCAGAAAGTCGATGCATCATTGCAGCAGAACTCAAGAGCAACGTATATGCCTCAAGATTCGGGAGTGAATTGCTACGGGCTCGACTGACTTCCTTAACGATCACGGCAGAACTGATTGAGGCAATTAGTCTTGCAATCAGTTCGTCGTCTGAACCGAATAGGCCGTGAACCTCACCCTTGAGGCTGTCCGCCCAGATGATGTGTCCCGTCTTGGCCTCGATCAATTCAGCAAACAATGCCAAGCGGGTTCCAGCGCTTCTACAGGAGCCTGACAGGATGTAAGTGGCGCCCAGATGGGTGTGAATGTCCGGGATGGCATCCTGACGATCACGGAAGACGGTCGTTGAGAGGCGCGAGATAACATGGAGCTCTGACGTCCGCGACAACGCTGCGATAACTTCGTCTGCGAGTGCTTCTCCGAGTAATTCGTGCCCCGATTCATTGCTGCGCATGCTGAAAGGGATGACGGCGATGGTTGGTCGCAAGTTCAGCTGAATTGCATTGCCACGCAGAAGTATCGAGGCATGACCTGCCGGGCCGACGCGATATGCTCTGACCGGCTCCTTGACATGTTTGAGGTAACACTCACCAAGATCTTCAATGTCTGCATCCAGAACCGGCGCGAGCTGATCGCGCAGGTCAGCTGTAACAATGGTTTCACCCGGCCCGGCCAGCGTACTCACCCGCGATGTGAGGTTGACGTCGGTCCCATAGATGTCGTGCTGGTCCGTCACAAAGCTGGCCAAATGGCCACCTATGCGCAGATGCGTCTGATGTTCTGGGGGTAGGCCACTGTTGGCCTGACGGCTGAAGTGGTGCAGGGAAAATGCGGCCTTGACCGCACCTTGTGCGCTGGCAAACTCCAGCATCAGGCCATCACCCAGGCTTTTGACGATGCGCCCGCCATGCAGCGGCAGCACTTGCTGTTCTGCATGCTCCACCAAACGTTGCCACCGCCGTACAAAGCCATCCTGGTCCTGCTCCATGATCCGGACCGACTCCACCACGTCCATGACCAGCAACACCTTTGTGTTTCTGGTCAGGGCAGGGGGAAGTTCAATCAACGGGAGCCTCATCGTAGACGGAGTAACAAAATTTTACCTCCTCCTTTTGTAGGAGAAGCCGTCTGGATGAAACACGGGGCGCAGATGTGTAGCTGGCGGGTCGCGCCGTTGCTTTAGTGCTGAATTGCCTCTTCTTCAACGGCCTTGGCGTCTGCCGCTATTTCTGGCAGCGCGTGCAGGCGCTCATAAACCGGCGTGAAATCCGGCGCAGTTTTGTCAAACAGCTCATGAAAGCTGTCGATGACGAAGTCCCTATGCATTGATTTTTTGCGCTTTAGTAATTATGCGAAATCTCGTATAATTTACCAATGAAGGTGATCAACTGGGTTGGCAGCAGCAAGCAAGACTTGCTCGACTTTCCGGCTGATGCCAGGCGTGAGGCGGGTTACCAGTTGGGAAAAACGCAAGCCGGCCTTGAGCCTGACGACTGGAAGCCGATGAAGTCGGTGGGCTCCGGCGTACGAGAAATTCGCATACGTGAGGCGTCCGGCGCGTTTCGGGTGATCTATCTGGCCAATGTAGGGGCTGCGGTCTATGTCCTGCATTGCTTTCAAAAAAAGACCGAGAAGACCAGCCTTCCTGATTTGAGGTTGGCGCAAGAACGATTCAAGCAAGTCAAGGGGTGAAGCATGAAAACTGAAGCAGCAAAAGCGATCCGCGTGGTGAAGGGTGATCCTCGTGGTGTTTTCTACGATCTGTTCGAACCCGATGAGGCCGCTGAACTCACCATGCGGGCTGCCTTGTTGAATGCTTTGCAGGCTTGGCTTGCGCAAAGTGGTCTGACCCAAGCAAAAGCGGCTGTGCAGCTGGGCCTTACTCAGGCCAGAGTCAGTGACATTAAGCGCGGGAAAATCAACAGTCTCAGCCTTGATTTGCTGGTTCGCCTGGCCGCACGGGCTGGGTTTTCCCCCAAGCTCAAGCTGGCTGCTTGAATTCACCCCACCGCATCCGCCGCCAACTCCTCCATCGCTTTCACCCGCTCATAAACCGGCGTGAAATCCGGCGCCGTTTTGTCAAACAGCTCCTGAAAGCTGTTGATCACAAAATAGGTTTGCTGGTAGCTGTCGATTTTGTAGCGGGTGCGCATGGTGCGCTCAATGTCCAGTGGCAGGCGCTGCGGTTCGGGGCTGCACACCGAATGCTGCAACTCACCGGACGAACTCAGGATGCCGGCGCCGTAGGCGCGCAAGCCATCTTTTTGCTGGATCAGCCCGAATTCAATGGTGTACCAGTACAGGCGGCTCAGTTGCTCGCAGGCGCCCAGGCCGTGCGCCTTGAGGCCGCCCTTGCCGTACTCCTGCATGTGGTTGGCAAAGATCGGGTTGAAGAGCAGCGGCACATGGCCAAACAGGTCGTGAAAAACATCGGGCTCGACGATGTAGTCAAACTCTTCGGGCTTGCGTATCCAGTCGGTCACCGGGAATTTGCGATTCGCCAGCAGGGTGAAAAAGGGTACTTCGGGAATCAGCCCCGGTACGGTGACGATTTCCCAGCCGGTGGACTGACGCAGCCGCTGGTTGATATCTTCAAAGCGGGGGATGTGGTCGCTTGCGCCCAATGAAGGCAATGCGGCGATGAACTCGTCACAGGCCAGGCCAGGAAGCAGCGCCGCCTGGCGCGCGTAAAGGCGCCGGTAGGTGTCGTGGTCGGCAGGGGTGTAGCTGTCGTAGTCCTGCGGACAGGTGTAGTCTGCGCCGGCGCGTGTGTAGTCGCCGCGCGGCGGACGGTCGCTGGCGCCATAAACAACCGGTTCAATAGCCATAATCGCCACCGCAATTTCCAGAGCTTCGAAAAATGTCCAGGGCAAGGCGCGTTTGCGCAGACAGTAGCAGCGCTACGGCAAGCGGGCGCAACGCCGCCATGGGCATTTTCTCGGAGGTCATCACGCGGCCAGCACGCCGCGCCGCATCTGGTCCAGCTCCATGGTCTCAAACAGCGCCTTGAAATTACCTTCGCCAAAACCCTGGTTGCCCTTGCGCTGGATGAACTCGAAGAAGATTGGGCCGAGCTGGTTCTCGCTGAAGATCTGCAGCAGCAGTTCACCGGGTTTGCCGTCCACCAGAATATTGCGCGACTGCAGCTCGGCGACGTTTTCGCCGTGGCCCGGAATGCGTTTGTCCAGCAGTTCGTAGTACGTGTCGCTGGTGTTCAGCAGCTTCATGCCGCTCAGTTGCAGCGCGTCCACGCTGGCAAACAGGTCGTCAGAGCCCATGGCAATGTGCTGTATGCCTTCGCCCTGGTACTTGTCGAGGTACTCCTGGATCTGACCGGCTTTCTCGTTGCCTTCTTCATTGATGGGGATGCGGATCTTGCCGCAGGGACTGGTCATGGCCTTGCTTTTGACGCCGGTGGTCTGACCTTCGATGTCGAAATAGCGCACCTCGCGGAAGTTGAACAGGCGCTCGTAAAAACCCGACCACTCGGCCATGCGGCCGCGGTGCACGTTGTGCGTCAGGTGGTCAATGTAGGTCAGACCATGGCCTTTGGGGTTCAGCTCGGCGCCAGAGCCGCTGGCGAGGGGCTCAAAGTCCACATCAAAAAAGCCGATGTTGCCAATGTCGCCGTCTTTGGCGCCGTTTTTGCCGCGCCAGCGGTCTATGAAATAAATGATCGAGTCGCCGATGCCCTTGATCGCCGGTATGTTCAGCTCGCCGGGGCCAGCTGTGTGCGCATAACCCCAGGCGCCCAGGGTGATGGCGCGTTCATACGCGGCCTTGGCGTCCTGAACACGAAAGGCAATGGCGCAGACGCTGGGGCCATGCTGGCGCGCAAAACGCTGGGCAAACGAGTCGGGCTCGGCATTGATGATGAAGTTGATGCCGCCCTGGCGGTAAAGCGTGACGTTTTTGTGGCGGTGTTTGGCAATCGGCTTGAAACCCATGCGCTCAAACAGCGCGCCCATGGCGGCAGGGTCGGGTGCGGCATATTCGATGAACTCAAAGCCGTCGGTGCCCATGGGGTTGTCCCAAGTGTTGGCGGCCTGCTTGCTTGCGTGTGTGTCTCTGGCGTTCATGGGTATTCCTGCAAATTCAGATGCTGATCTTCCGACTGTAAAAGGGGTACCCCACACTTTTAATGCAAATGAAGGCGCCATTCTTGAATATGACGCAGTAAACCTGCAAAATACCAATCATGGAAGCACTCGACAAGCTGGACAAGATGATATTGCGCAGCCTTCAAGCCGATGGCCGCGCTACTTACGACCAGATCGCCGAGCAGGTCAGTCTGTCGCCCAGCGCCGTGCTGCGCCGCGTCAAACGGCTGGAGGAAAGCGGCGTGATCGACCGTTATGTGGCGCTGGTCAAGCCCGAGTCGGTGGGGCTGGGGCTGACCGCCTACATCAATGTCCGGCTGGAAAAACACACCGAATCGCACAAACGCAACCCGATGGACCTGTTTCGCGCCAGTGTGCAGACCTGGCCCGAGGTGGTCGAATGCGCGGCACTGACCGGCGAGATGGACTATTTGCTTCGCGTGGTGGTGGCCGATATGGGGCACTACAGCCGTTTCATCATGGACACCTTGCTCAAACACCCCAGCGTGCAGGACTGTAAAACCAGTTTTGTGCTGGACCGGGTCAAGACAACCACAGCCGTGCCGGTTTGAGTTAGGGCGGCGAAGCTTGTTTTTGCAGCGCCCAAGGCGCCTAATTGGCTGCATGAATTAGGGGGGCGCCCCCGCTGCCATGTCGAAAAATTCCCGAAAACAGGGCCCAATGCCACTGAAAACGCTATTATTTTTATAGCTGCTTACGCATATAGATAAAGGGCTGAATGCCGATTTTGTTACCAATCGGCGCATGCCCCCCGCCTCAAGGGGTCAAAGCGCCTTTCAGACTGGACATTCTAGGGAAAACCCTTATATTGAACACATGGTTACCCCCGGCACCCTCATCAAAGCTTCCTTCGACGCAGGCAAGGAGTTCTTTCGTGCGCCTGCCGAGGATAAAGAGCGCCTGCCGTACAAGGCGCCGGTGATGGTGCCCATCCGCTCCATAGGCCCCAGCCACGGTGAACGTATTGAAAAACACCTGCTGGCGCTGGACGCACAAGACCGCTACCTGCGGTTTGGCTATGCCGCCAGCGACGAGCAGATTCAGCGCTACGTGTCCGGCCTGAACTACGAGCGCGACGACATTTTTGGCATTTACAACCGCAAGCTTGAGCTGATCGCCATGGCGCACCTTGCGCTGTCGATTGATCCCGAGCTGAAAAGCTGCGCAGAGTTTGGTGTGTCGGTGCTCAAGCATGCGCGTGGGCGTGGCTACGGCGCCCGGCTGTTTGACCGCGCGGTGATCCATGCGCGCAACGAGGGCGTGAGCATGATGTTCATTCATGCGCTGAGCGAAAACACCGCCATGCTCAACATCGCCCGCAAGGCTGGCGCCGTGATTGAGCGCGACGGCTCCGAGAGCGAGGCCTATCTCAAGCTGCCCCCGGCCGACCTGGACTCGCGCATGACCGAGATGCTGGAAGAACAAATCGCCCAAACCGACTACCGGCTGAAAGTGCAGGCCAAGCAGTTCTGGGACCTGCTGGGCATCGTGCAGGAAGTGCGGCGCGGCGTGCGCGACAGCCGGGATCGCATGTGAGGGTGGCCCGCACGGTCGCTGAAATCCGTTCGTCCTGAGCCCGTCGAAGGATTCCCCCCACAGGGGTACGCCGAAAAATCAATCCGCAGCTGGCTTGTAGCGCCGCGCGCTGCTGCCATGGCGGCGGTCGCCCAGCGGCAGGCCTCCTTCTGCAGCCAGGGCGTCGGCGCTTTGCTGTAGACGCGTCAGCAGGTCTGCCAGCAAGGTGACCTCTTGCGGTGTCAGCACGCTCAGTACATCGTGGTTGATGCGCCTGACCAGCGGAAACAGGCGCGCATGCAGCTGTCTTCCCGCCTCTGTCAGCTCCAGCCGGATCTGACGGGCGTCACCGGCGCGGCTGCTGCGGCTGACCAGTTGTTTTTCAGCCAGTGTGGTCACTGCCTTGGAGGTGCGCGAGCGGTGCACGTGGGCGTGTTCTGCCAGCTCTGAAGAGC
>NZ_JAUXUP010000061.1 GCF_030680935.1 Polaromonas sp.
AGCCCGTTTGGCCGGGCCGAGCAGCGCAGATGGAGGCGGTGTCAAGGGCGGCAGTTGTTTGAGCGAAGCGAGTTCTGACGCCCCCCGCCGTAATCGAGCAGCGCAGGTTGCCCCGTAGCGGCAGCGAAGGGGTCCCGGACAGTCGGGTCGCTTTTCTTTTGGGTACTTTTCTTTGGCGACGCAAAGAAAAGTGCCTCGCCCGCCGGGGCGAGACCCGGCTTGCAGGCAGACCCCACAGCAGGAGTCATCGAACATGGCTCCCAGATCAAGTCCAGAATGACAAGCGTGAGAAATATTTAGCTATCAATTCAATAGCTGCTGACGCTTATGGGGCAAGGGCTGCAGCCCCAAAACACCAAGACTCAAATCTCGATCTTGCTGCCCAGCTCCACCACAGAGTTATTCGGCAAATTGAGAAAATCCGCCGCCCCACTGGCGTTGTGGTGCATCTGCGCGAAGAGCTTTTCCCGCCAGGGCATCATGCCGCCGCCTATGGTGGGCACCACCACGTCGCGCGACAGGAAGTAGCTGGTGGTCATGGTCTCCAGCTCACAGCCACGAGTACGCATCTGCTGCAGGGCCTTGGGCACGTCAGGGTCATTCTTGAACCCGTAGTGGATCACCACCTGCCAGCAGTTGTGGCCCAGCGACTCGATCACCAGACGTTTGTCCAGGCCGATCCAGGGCACTTCGTGGTTCAGCACCGTGACAAACAGATTCTGGTCGTGCAGCACCTTGTTGTGCTTGAGGTTGTGCAGCAGCGCGTTGGGCACCACGCCGGGCTCGGCGGTCAGGAATACCGCCGTGCCTTCCACCCGCGCTGGCGGGCTGACAAACACCGCCTCCAGGAAACTCGGCAAGTCAATGGCGTCGGCGCGCAGCTTGCTGTTGAGCAGTGATCGACCCTGCTTCCAGGTCATCATGACGGTGAACATGGCCAGGCCGATCAGCACCGGAAACCAGCCGCCCTGGAAAAATTTAAGGGCGTTGGACGCAAAAAACATCAGGTCTACGACGAAGAAGATGCCGGTAGCCGCAATACACAGAGCCAGTGGCAGCTTCCACGCGTAGCGGATCACGAAGAAGGTCAGCACGGTGGTGATCAGCATGTCGGTAGTCACCGCAATGCCGTAAGCTGCCGCGAGATTGGTCGAGTTTTTGAACAACGCCACCGCCACCACAATCGCGGCGAACAGCGACCAGTTCACGGCAGGAATGTAGACCTGACCAGTCTCGTGTACCGAGGTATGGCGAATCTGCATGCGCGGCAGGTAGCCGAGCTGGATCGCCTGTTTGCTGACAGAAAAAGCCGCCGAGAGCAGCGCCTGGGAGGCAATCACCGTGGCCGCAGTTGCCAGAATCACCAGCGGCACCAGGGCCCACTTGGGCGCCATCAGGTAAAAGGGATTGGTGACCGATTCAGGTGTGTAGATCAACATCGCGCCCTGGCCGAAATAATTGATCAGCAGCGCCGGCATGACCAGTACAAACCAGGCCATGCGTATCGGTTTTTTGCCGAAGTGCCCCAGGTCAGCGTACAAGGCCTCGGTGCCGGTGACACACAGCACCAGCGCGCCCAACAGCACAAAGGTGGTTCCAGGATGCTGGAAGATAAAACGCAGCGCATGGTGCGGACTGACGGCACCCAGCACTTCGGGGTGCGCCCAGATGTGCGGAATGCCCAGCGCCGCGATGGCAATGAACCAGACCGCGCAAATCGGCCCGAACATGCGGCCTATGCCGCTGGTACCGTTTTTCTGCACGTAGAACAGGCCGAATATCACGACCAGCGCAATCGGCATGATGTAGTCTTTGAAGGCCGGCGACAGCAGCTCCAGCCCTTCGACGGCTGAAAGCACCGAAATGGCCGGCGTGATGACGCCGTCGCCATAAAAAATCGCAGTGCCGAAGATGCCTACGGCCAGCAGCCAGCGCCGCAGCCTGGGCTTGTCGTTGACAGCGTTGGTGGCCAGCGCCAGCATGGCGATCAACCCCCCCTCGCCGTTGTTGTCGGCGCGCAGGATCAAGGTCACGTACTTGAGGGAAACAATCACGGTGATGGTCCAGAAGACCATGGACAGGATGCCGTAGACGTTGTCCGGAGTCAGGGGCACGTAACCCGAGTTGAAGACAACCTTGAGGGCATACAGCACGCTGGTGCCGATGTCGCCGTAAACAATGCCGATGGCGCCCAGGGTAAGCGCAGCAAGTGAAGATTTTTTTCTGGACACAAAAAAATTCCCGCGTGGGCAGCGTCAGGCGCTGGCCTCAGCGGCGGGAAAGGTTGCTTTGGGGACGCTATTTTGCGCCTCACGAGCCGCGAAGCAAGCCCGCGCAGACCCCTGATCGAAAGATTTTCGGGTTTTGTTGCACTGCAACAACTTGTAACAGAACCCCCTAGTCATACACCTCGGCATCGGGATCAGTCGCTTCCAGCTCGTAACTGGCGGCCAGCATGGCCAGCCGGCCGATCACGCCGTACATGTAAAAGCGGTTCGGCCCGCTGGAGCCGGGTTTGACGCCGGGCTGAGGCAGGCGGCCGCTGTCGGCAAATGCCAGTGGCACAAAACTGGCGCCTGGGGCGTTGAGATTTTCGTCGATGCCGCGATCGGCATGCACGCGGTAGAAGCCGCCCACCACATAACGGTCCATCATGTAGACCACCGGTTCGGCCACCGCGTCGTTGATGCGCTCGTTGGTCTGCACACCTTCCTGGATGATGACCTCGGACAGCGCCTGGCCGTCCTTGGTGGTGCTCATCTTGTTTTTGGTTCTGCGGTTGAGCTCGTCCAGGTCTTTCACATCGCGCACCGTCATGATGCCCATGCCGTAGGTGCCGTTGTCGGCCTTGACGACCACAAACGGCTTTTCGTTGATGCCGTATTCCTTGTACTTGCGCTTGATTTTGGTCAGCAGCGCATCCACGTTGGTGGTCAGGCAATCCATGCCGGCGCCCTCGGCCATGTTGACCTCGCCGCATTTGGCAAACATCGGGTTGATCAGCCAGGGATCGACGCCCAGCAGTTTGCCAAAACGCTTGGACACCTCTTCATAGGCCTGGAAGTGGCGCGACTTGCGCCGCACGGACCAGCCCGCATGCAGCGGCGGCAGCAAATACTGCTCGTTGAGGTCTTCCAGCATGCCAGGGGGGCCGGCCGACAAATCGTTGTTCAGCAAAATGGTGCAGGGGTCAAAATTTTTCAGACCCAGGCGCCTGTCGGTGCGCACCAGCGGCTCCAGCGTGATCTCCTCGCCGGTCGGCAGGGTCAGCGTGGTGGGTTCGGTGATGTCGGGGCTGAGCGAGCCAAAACGCACGTTCAGGCCGGCCTGGTGGAAGATGCGCTTGAGCTGCAGCACATTGGCCAGGTAAAAGGTATTGCGCGTGTGGTTTTCAGGAATGACCAGCAGGTTGCGCGCCTCGGGACAGATTTTTTCAATCGCCGCCATGGCGGCCTGCACCGCCAGCGGCAACATCTCGGGCGTCAGGTTGTTCCAGCCACCGGGATACAGGTTGGTGTCGACCGGCGCGAGTTTGAAGCCGGCGTTGCGCACGTCGACCGAGCTGTAAAACGGCGGCGTGTGCTCCATCCATTCCAGCCGGAACCAGCGCTCTATCGCCGGCGTGGTATCCAGAATGCGCTGCTCGAGCTCGTTGATCGGGCCGTTCAGGGCGGTGATGAGGTGCGGAACCATGAAGTCCTCTGGAAAGAAAAGGCTGCAAACAGGAGAGCTTGGGCCGAAAGCCCCGGCTTCAAGCGGGACAGTAGACTCCGTCCCTCATTCCAAGACTAACAAAATTGCAGGGCATTCAGACAAAGTTGACATGCGCCAGGCAAGGATCTGCTGAATGAATGGCCAGTATGTTGATTCCCACGTGCACCTGCTTGTAGCCATGCTCATCCAGCATCCGCTTGAGCGCGACCGCATCCGTCTTGATGGTCTCAATGAGCATGATCGGCCTATGCGCCGCGATGGACTTAAGGGCCCCCGCCAGACCTTCGAGTTCCATGCCTTCAATGTCAAGTTTGAGAAAATCCAGCCTGCTCAGGCCAAGGCCGTCCACCGTGATCATTTTGACCGGCTGTCCCCCGGCGGGCGAATAGTCAATGGACTGGCCAATGAATTCATTTTTTCCGCTCTGGCGCAACTCCAGCGAGCCAAAACTGGCCGGTTTCAAATAATCCGGCTTGGGAACGGTGATACTGCCTTCTTCGGCGCCCAACGCGGCATAGTGCAGTGTCGCATTGAAACAATTGTTGATCGCAATGTTGCCAGCCAGCGCGTAAAACACCCGTTCCTGTGCCTCTACCGCGATCACCTGGCCCCAACCGTGCATGTGTTTGGCCCACTCGACAGTATGCACACCGATGTTGGCGCCGCCATCAATCGCAAGCACACCATCGCCATGGACCTGCCGCCGCAAGCTGAGCATGTCCAGGGCCAGCTGGATCTCCTGCGGATCAAAATAAGAGCTTTCAAAAATCTGATGACCGACACCATAACCACGCTTGTCATCGACCATGCGGTAGTCGTTGCGGTTGACGATCATGGTCCCGTGTCCGGAGGACACCAGGACAAAAGGCAAGGGACGGGCAATGGCTTTCATCAACGTCTGGAAAAGATCAGGGGAACACGGACGTCAAAGCCGCACTTCGCCGTTGCCCAGAACCACGTATTTCAGCGAGGTCAGGCCCTCAATCCCCACCGGGCCACGGGCGTGGAACTTGTCGGTGGATATGCCGATTTCAGCGCCCAGGCCAAACTCGAAACCATCAGCGAAGCGGGTGCTCGCATTCACCATCACGCTGGCTGAATCGACTTCACGCAGAAACCGCTGCGCATGCATGTGGTCACGCGTGAGAATCGCGTCGGTGTGGTGGCTGGAGTACTGGTTGATGTGGGCAATCGCTTCGTCCACATCGGCGACCACCTTGATGCTGATGATGGGCGCCAGGTATTCCTCGTACCAGTCCTGCTCAGTGGCGGGCAGCACCTTGGCCCCCGGCAGCTTCGCGAGCATGGTCCGGGCCTCAGCGTCGCAGCGCATCTCCACACCTTTTGCGGCGTAAATGGCGCCTATCTTTGGCAGAAACTCCGCCGCCACACCGCGCGCCACCAGCAGGCCCTCGCTGGCATTGCAGGGGCTGAATTTTTGTGTTTTGGCGTTGTCGGCCACGGTCACGGCCATGGCCATGTCGCAGGGGTCGTCCACATAGACATGACAGTTGCCGTCCAGGTGTTTGATCACCGGCACCTTGGCATCGCGGCTGACGCGTTCTATCAGGCCCTTGCCGCCGCGCGGAATGATCACGTCGACAAACTGCGCCATGGTGATCAGGAGGCCCACCGCTTCGCGGTCGGTGGTCGGCACCAATTGCACCGCCTCCACAGGCAAGCCGGCGCCCAGCAGCGCCTGCTGCACCAGCGCAGCGAGCGCCTTGTTCGATTCAATCGCCTCGGAGCCACCGCGCAAGATACAGGCGTTGCCGCTTTTGATGGCCAGCGAGGCCGCTTCAATCGTGACGTTGGGCCGGCTTTCGTAAATCATGCCAAAGACACCAATCGGCACGCGCATCTGACCGACGCGGATGCCGCTGGGCTGCTGCTTCATGCCGATGATCTCGCCGATCACGTCGGGCATGGCCGCCAGTTGCTCGCAGCCGACGGCCACGGTTTCCAGTATTTTCGGGCTCAGCACCAGGCGGTCCACCAGCGGCGCGGCCAGGCCGGCGGCTATGGCACGTTCGACATCCCGCTGGTTCGCCGCCTGCAGCGCCGCCGTCTGGCTGCGCAGTAAGCTCGCCAGGCCAAGAAGCGCTCTGTTTTTTATAGCTGTTGACGCGCGCGCCATAAGGGCTGCAGCCGTTTTTGCCTGCAAACCCAGAGTCTGCATCAGTTCCGGCAGGGCGCTGCGGGCGGCCAGGGCGTCGGGAAAGTCGGGCGCGTTCATCCCGCCATTTTGCCTCTATTCAAGGCCCGGTGACCGGCAGCACACCCCGGCGCTGCATCATGTCGCGGCTCATGCCCTGCAGCGCCGGTACGCTCAGCAGCTCTTGTGCGGCCGGGTAGGCCAGGCCGTCCTCGTCCGCCAGGTGCCGCTGGTACAGCGCGGCAAAAGCATGCAGGGCAGCAGTCTGCTCTGGCTGTAGCGGGGTCCAGCCTGCAGCCGGACCACCGGCCACCGCAGCCAGAACATGGCGCGCCGCAGGCCATGCCGCTTCCATGGCGCGATGATCCTGCAGCAGCCGTTGCACCAGGCTGCGCAGGCCGGCGTCCGGCCCGGCCAGCAGCGGCGGAAACACATGCAACTCCTCGTCCTGATGGTGCAGCGGCGCGGCCAGGTCAAAGTAGCGCATCACATCGCTGGCCGCCTGCCGGGCGGGATCGTCGCAGCCGATTTCCAGCAGATGCTGTTGCAGGCGCGCAAGCAGCGCCAGCATGCGTTCGACACGCTCATGGCAGGCAGCCAGCATTTCGAACGGCGCTTCAAAACCCGCCCCCGGCGCGTGTAGGCCCGGCAAGGCCGCCGTGGGCACGAGGCGTCGCAGCACACCCATGTCAGCCGAACTGCACCGGCTGACCCTGGGCGTCAAACGGAATGAAGGCGCCAATGTTTCCCTGCTTGATGGACTCGACCATGCGCAGCAGGGGTTCTTCCGCGTCGTCGCTGGTCGGCGCGCGGTCGGCCCGGCCGCCCAGAGCTGCCGCAAACACCAGTCCCCAGGCGTGGCCGAACTGGCTGGACTCCTGCACCAGGGCAGCAAACGAGCTGAGCTCTTCGGGACGTTTGTCCACACACATCAGCGGTACCAGCGCACCTCCCTGGCCCGCCTCAAATCGCGTACGCTGCACTGGCGTGCTGTCCTCAGGCAGCTCCACACCGGTAAAAACAAACAGCAGGCGCTGTGGCTGGCTCTGCGCGCGGGCGGCCTGCAGCAAATCGTCAAAACTCAGAATATCCATGGCTTGGTCCAGTCACAAAAAAGAAAGTCAGCCGCGCTACAGCACTGGCGCGGTCTTGCCGCAGGAAGAAAGGCAGCGAACAAAGTCAGTAGACACCGGGCGCAGCCGCGCGGGCCTGCGCGCACGGGCCGTGCCTACGCTGACAAAACACAAGGCGTGATCGGCATCCGTCAGCCCAAACAGCCGACGCAGTCCGGCGGACTTCAGGGCTTTGCCACTTGTCAGAGCCGATGCAAAGCCGAGCGCCGTTGCCATGAGCAGCAGGTTCTGTACGGCGCAGCCGGCAGACACAATACGTTCGTGCAGGTCTATCGCGGGGTCGCCACGCTGGCCATCGACCACCAGCAGCAAGAGCAGGGGCGCGCGATGCGCTTTTTCACGCGCCTGTGCCAGCTGCGCGTCGCCGGCCTGTGCATCGCGCACACGCAAGGCGTCGGCAAAAACATCAGCCAGCGCCGCTCGCGAGGCCGCCGGCACCTGCACCAGACGCCAGGGCAACAACTGGCCGTGATCGGGCGCGGTTGCTGCAGCAGAAAAAATCATGTCGAGCTGTGCGGCATCAGGGCCAGGGGCAAACAGGTGCTTGGGCAGAATCGTCTGCCGCGCGTCCATCAACGCCGCGGCCATGGAGGCCGTCTCGCGCCCGGTCAACGCGGCTTCGCAGGTACGGAGCGGAGCATGCATCAGATCCATCTTTGTGCGCTCAACCGGAGCGACCATCGGTACGCGGACGCCCGTACCAGTTGGCCAGTCGCCCACCCCATGCCAGCATCACGGCAGCCCACAGCATGGCGGCAGCCAGCAGCAACCAGGCGGCCCAAGGGCTTTGCGCGGCAGCGCCAAGACGCAGCAAGGTGGCCGCCTGCAGCAGCCAGAACAGTGCCCAAACCCGTCCGTCTGCCACCAGCGCGCGGCCGCTGTGGCCACAGGACACCCGCGTCACCATGGCCAGCATCAGCGAGGCCAGACACCCCATCGTCAGCGCATGCAGCGAGCCCAAGGCCAGCACCGGCGCGCCTTGCGCCCACCCGAGCCACTGGGACAGCCCGCCCAGTAGCAACGCCAGACCCAACCAGACAAAGCCGATGTGCAGCATCGCAAGCAGGCGGTTTTTCAGGCTTTGCACCAGCCCCCAGATGACGGCCAGCCAGAGCAACACACCCCCAGCGGCCAACTCCAGGCTGCCGCGCACCGCCATCCACCAGGCGCCCGCCAGCCCTTGAGGTGGCCCCTGCCACTCGACCCACACCGCTGTCACTTCACCGGCGGCGACGGCCAGCATCAGCCACAGCGCCCAGAAAGGCCGCCAGGCGTCGATCAGCGGCATCGCGCTGGAAGTAAAAAACGGAATCATGCGGTGCGCCACCACCATGTACACCACAACCACAAAACCCCACAGGCCGGTGAGCACCCAGGCCCGTGCCAGCGCTGGCAGGCCCAGAAAAAGACTGAGCGCCACGCCCGCCAGGCTCACGCAGCCGACCACGCAGGCCACCCCCACGCTGCGTGCATGCAGCTGGTCCTCGGCCCGGCTGCGCCGTATCAGGCGCCAGAACATCAGCGTGACCCAGCTCAGCCCGGTGCAGGCCAGAACCAGCCCGGCCAGCGCCGTCAGGCCATGCAGATGGGCGCCCGTCAGCCAGAGTAGCCAGCCGCCCCCTTGCAGCAGCAAGGGCGCCATCACCTGCCGCGCAGCGGGCGGTGCGACCGCCAGCCACTTCGGACCGGCCGTGAACAGAAAACCAGAGAAAAACAGCGGCAGAAAACCAAAGGTCATCACCACGCCATGCACCAGCGAAGGCGACAACGCGTAGGGCAAGCTCAGCAGCCCGCTGACGCGGTCCAGTTGCACCAGAGCCCACCAGACGCCTGCGCCCGTCAGCACTCCCATGGCCAGAAAAAATCCGAGCCGGTGCGGCGCCAGCAACAGGTGCGCCGCCCGCCAGCGCGGGTCCACCATCAAGCGCGCACCGGTTGGCGATTTGCCGGGTAGAACTGACGCGGCCATGCGCGGCGGCTCACTCATCCGCACACCCCCAGATGCCCGCATTGCGTACAGTAGTCGCAGCCGTCCTTGCGGATCATTGCGTGGGCGCCACATTCGCTGCATTTTCTGCCCGCCATGACCGGGGCCGACGACGCGGCGTCGACGGTCAGCTCCGAAGCAGGGACAGGGCTGCCGCCCGCTGGCCGGGTGCGCCGGGCAATGATGTTCTGCACTGCGTAGGCAATGGCCGCCACCTCGGAGTCGTGCCACAGCGGCACATGGGTGCCGTCGGCCTTCTCATGGGTTCCCAGGCGCACCGGCCCGCGGTCCCAGGCGACCTTGCGCATGTCGCCGAGTGCCCGCTCCAGAAAGCCGCCGCGCGCCGCCAGCGACAACATGCGCATGCTGGAGGTGATCCATTGCTGCGACTCACCGCTCTGGCCCACCGGCATGAAGAACTCAATCGCGCGCTCGACCATGCCTTCTCCGGTAACGGTCGGGATGGGCAGGAATGACACCACGATGTACAGCGTCTTGTGACCTTCCTGCGTCCAGTAGTCGACTTTCTCGGCCACCGCAGGCAACGCCCCTTTGGGACGGCTTTCGATCACTGTGCGCATTGGGTCGGCGGGCGCTGCGGCCTCAGGCCCGGAGGGCGTATCGATGTCCAGCACCGAACCGAGAATGGCGTTGGGCCGGTAGGTGGCCAGGCCCTTGAGCCGGGCGCGCCAGGCCTGCTGATACAGGCTTTTGAAATCTTCATACGGCGTGTCGACCGGCACGTTGACGGTTTTGGAGATTGCCGTGTCCACCAAAGGCTGCACCGCCTGCATCATGGCAATGTGGCTGGCGGCGGGCATGTCGAGCGCCGAGACAAAGTAGCCGGGCAGCTGGTTCACATCGCCGCCCAGCTCCCGGTACAGGCGCCAGGCGTGGTCTTGCACCGCATAGTCTGTGGTGCTGCCATCGGCCTCGCGCTTTTTGCGCCGGTAGGTCCACGAAAAAGAGGGCTCGATGCCATTGGAAGCGTTGTCGGCAAAGGCCAGGCTGACCGTGCCGGTCGGGGCAATCGACAGCAGATGGCTGTTGCGGATGCCGTCAACCCGGATCGCCTGTTGCAGCGCTGCCGGCAAGCGGCTGGCAAAGGTGCCGGGTGCCAGATAGGCCTGGGCATCAAATTTCGGAAACGCGCCTTTTTCGCGGGCCAACGCAACCGAAGCGGCATAGGCCGCATCTCGCATGCACATGGCGATACGCGCCGCCATCTCGCAGCCTTCGGGCGCGTCGTAACGCAGGCACAACATGGCCAGGGTGTTGCCCAGCCCAGTGAACCCCACACCGATGCGGCGCTTGGCAGCCGCCTCGGCCTGCTGCTGCGGCAGGGGCCAGAAGGTCAAATCCAGCACGTTGTCAAGCGCCCGCACCTGCGTGCTCACCGACTTCGCAAACGCGGTGAAATCAAAATCCGCCACCCCGTAGAAGCCAAATGGATGGCGCACAAAGCGGGTCAGGATGATGGGCCCGAGGTCGCAGCAGCCGTAGGGCGGCAGCGGTTGCTCGCCGCAAGGATTTGTCGCCGCAATATCCTCGCAATAACGCAGGTTGTTGTCCTGGTTGATGGTGTCCAGAAACAGGATGCCCGGCTCGGCAAAGTCGTAGGCCGAGCGCATCACGGTGTCCCACAACTCGCGCGCCGCCACCGTCTGATATACCCACATGCCGTCGGCACGCTGGAACCCGCCCTGCGCCATCAGCTCGGCACCGGGTCTGGCTTTGTGTACCAGCTCCCAGGGCTGGTCCTGGGCCAGCGCCTGCATGAAGCTGTCAGGCACACCCACCGACACGTTGAAATTGTTCCAGCGCCCCGGGGTGCGTTTGGCGGTGATGAACTCGTGCACATCGGGATGGTCGATTCTGAGCACACCCATCTGCGCGCCACGCCGCGCACCGGCGCTTTCGACGGTGGAGCAGGACTGGTCAAACACATTGATGTAGCTGCACGGGCCCGATGCCATGGAGGCGGTGGCCTTGACCTCGGCACCGCGCGGGCGGATGCGCGAAAAATCGTAACCCACACCGCCGCCACGCCGCATGGTTTCTGCCGCTTCGCGCAGGGCTTCATAAATGCCGGGGTAGCCGCCTTCATCCACGCCCTGGATGCAGTCCCCCACCGGCTGCACAAAGCAGTTGATCAGCGTGGCCTGGATGGCCGTGCCCGCTGCGCTCATGATGCGGCCCGCACCAATCGCGCCGGCGTGCAGGTTCTCCAGAAACAGCGCCTCATGCGCGGTCCGCCCGGCCTCCGGCTCCACCGAAGCCAGCGCCCGGGCCACGCGCCGGTAGATGTCTTCGACGCCGGTTTCACCGGGTTTGAGGTATTTTTCCTGCAGCACGTCCTGGGTGATGGGCTGGGTGTCCGTCAGGTCCTGCGGACGGTTGATGGGATCGCGTTTCACGCTGGCGCTCCTGCGATGGACACTGCGGGCCGGATACCGCCCAGCAGCCACTGCAGCAATTCTTGCACCGAACGGATCTGATTGCCAAACGGCAGGCGAGCAGCACCACGGAAGAAAAGGCCTTGACGCGTGTCCCCGTCAAATGCGTGGCCAAGCTGCTGATCAATACAAAACTGTCCCATGCTGCCCACACCATCGCGCAGACCACAATGGGTGAGGCAGTCAAACGACATGTTGCACTTGCGCTTGACATGTGCGGCCGCCTGGAGCTTGGGCTCAAGCCGGATGTATTTTTCAAGCCAGGGGGTGCGCACAGCGCGCGCAGGCAGGCCGGCCACGCTGATGAATTCCACCAGCTCCTCCGGTTTGGCATCGGCCAATACCTTTTTGAACGCAGGGTCGGCATCGCACTCCTGGGTCACGGCAAACGCCGTGCCGAGTTGTACGGCAGACGCCCCCAGCCCCTGCAGGCGCAGGATGTCCTCGCGGCAGTTGATGCCTCCCGCCGCAATCAAGGGAATTTCGCGCTCAATGCCGGCTGTCCTGAAAAATTCCAGCACCTGCGGAATGACCACCTCAAAATCAAATCGCGTGTCGTGCAGATCGGCTACCTTCGCAGCGCCCAGATGACCGCCAGCCAGGCCGGGGTGCTCAATCACGATGGCATCGGGCAAACGACCCTTTTTCTGCCACTTGCGCACCAGCAATTGCACGCCACGCGCGTCTGACAGGATGGGGATCAATGCGGCCTTGGGGTAGTCGCGCGCCAGATCAGGCAGGTCCAGCGGCAGGCCGGCGCCGACCACCACCGCGTCGGCACCGCTGGCCAGGGCCTGCTGCACGTAACTTTCGTAAGCACTGACGGCCTTCATCACATTCACCGCAATCAGCCCCCGGCCCTGGGCCAGGCCGCGCGCGCGGCGGATTTCACGGTCCAGCGCCTCCAGGTTGGCGCTGTCAATCTGTACGCGCGCATCGGGCTCCTTGTCCAGATGACCAGTGCGGGCCATCAGATCCGGGTGCAGGCGCCGCAAGTCCACCGACGACAGCGTACCAACCCCGCCCAGCCGTGCCACGGCGCCAGCCAGTCCGCCGGCAGACACACACACGCCCATGCCGCCCTGCACCACCGGAATCAGGTTTTTGCCGACCAACCGCCAGGGTTTGAGACCTGAATCGTCGGTCAGAGTCTGCAATGTCGCGGCAGCCGCTGCCGCATCGACGTTTGTCCGGGCGGCGGGGTCAGTTGCTGATGATTTGTCCATCGTGCTCCACATAAGGTTGGTACGGGCCAGTGCCGCTGGTAGAGGCTATCGCGGCAGGGACAAAGCTGCCTTGTCGTACATCAAAGATATGGATTTCGCCGTCCTCAATCACATAGTGCCAGCCATGCAGCGTGAGAACGCCGTTTTCGACCTCACGCCGCACCATGGGGTAAGCCATCAGCCGTTCAAGCTGCAGCACCACCACGCGCTGCTCGGTGCGGCGCAGCGCCTCGGGACTTGACCGCACGGGCAGCAAGGCCTCGCTGGCCAGCTTGAGCCAGGCCTGAAGCGCCACCGCCTCCTCGGGAACGCCTTCGTAAGCGGCTCGTATGGCGCCGCAGTGGCTGTGTCCACAAACGATGATGCGCTCCACATGCAGGCTGAGTACTGCAAATTCAATCGCAGCCGTCGTTCCATGCAGGCCATGCGATCCATCGTAGGGGGGAATAAATGCGCCGACATTGCGCACAATGAACAGCTCGCCCGGACCTGCGCCTGTCAGCAGGTAGGGCACCACGCGCGAGTCAGAGCAACCGATGAACAGCGTCTTGGGGTGCTGCCCCTGCGCCACCAGGTCCTGAAAGCGCTGCTGGTGCAGCGGAAAATAATCAGAATGGAAACGCCGCAAACGCAGCAGCAACTCGTCGGTTGTGGCGGTCTCCTCATTCATTGAACCAGGGGCGAATCGGCTCCCTCCAGCGCAATACCCTCGATATCTGCCTCCCCTACCAGCAGACTCATGTACTGGTGCAAGGCCCTGGCGCGCGACTGCAGGGTCAGCATGGCGGCGATACGCTCGCGCACGTCTTCATAGGCGGGCTCCGCGCCGCTGCGGCGTTCAAGCACATCAATGATGTGAAAGCCGAAGCGGGTGTGAAAAAGACGCGGATGCACGCCCGTGCCGCCCTGTGTGTGCTGCACATGAAAGAGCTCCCTGGCCAGTTCCGGCGCACAGTCATCCGGGCCTATCCAGCCAAGGTCGCCGCCCTGCGCACTGCTGGGGCAGTTCGACAACTCGGCGGCAAGTTGCGCAAAACGCTCAGCGGGCACCCCTTTGTGCGAAAGTTCCAGCAGAGCTCGTTCGGCATGCACCGCCAGCGCCTGGACATTGACGCCCGGCGTGACGGCAAACAGGATATGCCGCACATGCAGGGCCTGGCCCACCACAAACTGCGGCTTGTGTGCGTCGTAGTAACGCTGGCCTTCTTCTGGGGAGGGTGTGGGGCTGCTCGTCTGCTGGTCCACCATCGCTTCGATGATCAGGCGCCAGTCCTCGCTCACTTCGGGCGCGGCCGGGCCGTCATGCTCCGGCAGCAGACTTTGCCGGACCGCTTGTTGGCGCAGCAACTCGGTGTAGGCCAACTCGCGCAGCGTATCCGCGTCGGGCGCCAAGCCGTCTGCATATAACGCCACACCATTGATGCGGGCGATGGGCGTCACCTGGGGAGCCGACGCGAGGGCGGACAGGGGGGCGCACTGGCAGCTACTGCTGCCGCAGCCCTGGGACATCGGCGCGGGTGTCAAGGTCAAGTCACTCATGAATCACTCCTTGCTGTTCAACTGGATTTCTGACGCTGCTCCGGCGTCCTGCCGGGGACACCGAGGCGGCGGCTGCGCACGATCTGGTGCGGGCGAAAAATGTAGGCCACCGAGGCGAAACCACTCCAGACATGTACCAGGCGGCTGAACGGGAACAACAGGAAAATCGTCATGCCAAACACAATGTGAAACAGGTACGGCCAGGGCAGGACCGCCAGGGCCGCAGAATCGACCTCGCGCAGGGTCAGGATGCGCTGCGCCCAGTCGGCCAGGATCAGCATCACGCTGCCGTCCGCATGCCCCCAGGAATAGGGCAAGGTGATCAACCCCACCACCAGCTGCACCCACAGGATCAGCAAAATGGCCAGGTCGGTGGCATGGCTGGTGTAACGAATGCGCGGATCGAACATGCGCCGATAGATCAGCATCGACAGTCCGATGAAACAGATGAAGCCAGCAATACCGCCCGCATAAATCGCCATGCGCTGCTTCATGGCAGCGTCCATGAAAACGCCGTACACCGCATGTGGTGTCAGCAGGCCCACAAGATGGCCGAAAAACAGGAACAGGATGCCGACGTGGAACAGGTTGCTGCCCCAGCGCAGCAGTCCGGTGCGCAGAAGCTGGGACGAATCACTTTTCCAGGTGTACTGGTCGCGGTCAAAGCGGATCAGGCTGCCCAGCAGAAATACCGTCAGGCAGATGTAGGGGTAGACACCAAAAAGAAAACCGTGAAGTCCGGGGCTCATGTTTGTGCTCCTTGCGAAGGGCGTGCCCGGGCTGCGCGCGGCACGATGTGAATCGGTTGTGGCTGGTCGGGCCTGGCCTGACCTTTGGACGAACAGCCGTCAAAGACGATCGGTTCCTGCCATACCGCGTCGATGGGCTCTTCGGCAGCAATCTGGACCGGCTGGGCTTTCTCTCCGGCCAATTCCAGCAGCGCACCGAGCACGCTGGCGTAAGCACTGCCGCGCTGCTGTAGCGCCGCGAAAATGGCGTTGAATATGTGTGCCATCTCACCCAGAAACTCACGCGCCTCGTGTGCCGGTTGGGTGGAAGTGAACTCAAGCACCACCGGCAAATAGTCTGGTATCTCGCCTTCTGCGAGGTACATGCCGGCCTTCTCGTAGGTTTGTGCCAGGTCAATCATGGCGGGACCCCGGTCGCGCGAGTCACCATGCACATGTTCAAACAGGTGCAGTGAGGTAGCACGACCCCGGTCGAACAGTTCGACATAGGCGGCCTCGGTATCCAGCGGCTCGGCACTTGCAAGCGCGGCCATGAGGGTGTCCAGCTCAGCCAGGCGCTGCGGACTCAGGGCGTGCTCGTCGTGCAGTGCCACTGAAAGCGCTGACAAGTTGCCAAGCAGTTCGGTGCCGGGATAGCCGAGCAGCCGGCCGAGTACGCGCAGGCTTTTTGTCGCCAACGGAGGTTTGTTGAAAAGTGCCATGGTTCAGACCTCTACCTTGATGGGAATGGTGCGTTTCTTGTTACCGCCAAACAGGCTGACGTCGCTGGCACCGTCGGAGCAGCCGTTGCCGAAAGTAAAGCCGCAACCACCCCGCATGTCGAAGGTGTTTTCGGCGTATTCTCGGTGGCTGCTGGGGATGACGAACCGGTCTTCGTAGTTGGCAATCGCCATGATCTGGTACATCTCCTCAACCTCGGCCACCGTGAGCCCGGCCTGCTCAAGCACGGCCAGGTTCTGTACCTGGTCCACATGTTTGCTGCGCTGGTAAGAGCGCATGGCCAGCATGCGCTGCAGCGAACGGATCACTGGCGCCGTGTCGCCGGCTGTCAGCAGGTTGGCCAGGTACTGCACGGGGATGCGCATCTGCGCAATGTCGGGCAACTCGCCGTTGATGCCTATGTGACCGGCGTTGGCCGCCGAGGTGATGGGCGACAGCGGTGGTACATACCAGACCATGGGCAAGGTGCGGTACTCGGGGTGTAGCGGCAGTGCCACTTTCCATTCCACCGCCATCTTGTAAACCGGGCTGCGGCGCGCGCCTTCCAGCCAGGCTTCGGGGATACCATCCTTGCGCGCCTGTTCAATCACCTTCGGATCATTCGGGTCCAGAAAAATGTCAAGCTGGGCCTGGTACAGATCCTTGTCGTCCTCGACACTGGCCGCCTCCTGGATGCGATCCGCGTCGTACAACACCACACCGAGGTAACGGATGCGGCCCACACAGGTTTCACTGCAGACCGTCGGCTGGCCGGCTTCAATGCGCGGGTAGCAGAAGGTGCACTTTTCGGCCTTGCCGCTTTTCCAGTTGTAATAAATCTTCTTGTAGGGGCAACCCGAGACACACATGCGCCAGCCCCGGCATTTGTCCTGGTCGATCAGCACAATGCCGTCTTCCTCGCGCTTGTAGATCGAACCAGATGGGCAGGAGGCCACACAGGCCGGATTGAGGCAGTGCTCGCACAGGCGCGGCAAATACATCATGAAGGTGTTTTCGAACTGGCCGACCATGTCTTTCTGGACCTGGTCGAAGTTCGCCAGGTTGGCGTCCTTGCTGCGTTTGGAAAACTCGCCGCCGAGGATCTCTTCCCAGTTCGGGCCCCACTCGATTTTTTCCATGCGCTTGCCGGTGATCAGGCTGCGTGGCCGCGCCGTCGGGGTAGCCTTCATTTCCGGCGCCGACTGCAGATGGTCGTAGTCGAAGGTGAAAGGTTCGTAGTAGTCGTCGATCTGCGGCATGTTCGGGTTGGAGAAGATGCGCATCAGCAACTTCCACTTGCCGCCCTGACGCGGCTCGATGGAGCCGTCGGCCTTGCGTATCCAGCCGCCATTCCATTTGTCCTGGTTTTCCCACTCCTTGGGGTAACCAATGCCAGGCTTGGTTTCGACGTTGTTGAACCAGGCATATTCCGTGCCGGGC
>NZ_JAUXUP010000065.1 GCF_030680935.1 Polaromonas sp.
TCCAACCGCTCTTTGCCCAGCCACAGGGGTTGGGCAAAGTTTCTGGCCATCGACAGGCCTGGCTCTTTCTTCCAGCGCCATTCGTATTTCTGCCAACCCAGTTCAAACTCGCCCAGCATCAGCCGGCACAGGGCTTCGTTCATGTGGGCGTCGGCATAAACCGGCTGCACCGACTGTGCCCGGGCATAGCTGGCCAGCGCCTCGGCGGGATGCTGCAAATCCTGGAGGGCGGCGCCCTGGTTGTTCAGCGCGTCAGCGTAGGTCGGCCTGAGCTGAAGCGCCCGGTCGTAACTCTGCAGCGCCTCCAGCGGTCGGCCCAGGGTCCGCAGCGCGGCGCCCCGGCTGCTCAGTGCCTCGGGATAGTCGGGCTTGATCTCAAGCGCTCGGTCATAACTGAGCAACGCTTCGGCGGCGCGGTTCATCGCCCACAAGGCATTGCCGCGATTGCTCAATGCCTCGGCATAGTCAGGCCGACTTTTCAACGCGCGATCACAGCTTTGCAGCGCGTCTTCATAGCGTCCCAGATTCAGCAAGGCCGACGCCTGGTTGCTCAGGACAATCGCATTGTCGGGATTGATCTTCAATGCGTGTTCAAACAAAACCAGCGCTTCAGAAGGATTTTTTTGTTGCACCGCAATCGTGGCCAACAACTGCAATGCGTCAAAGTGGCGCGGCTGCGCCTGCAATATCTCGGTATAAAGCAGCCGGGCCTGCGCCAGGCGGCCCTGTTGATGCAAGGCGACGGCGGCGGTCAGCTTGGCAGCAATGCGTTGTGCCTCAGCGACCGCCTTTTGCTGCCCGGATGCCGATGCGCCCTTGGACTGCGGAAGAGGTGCGCGGCTGGTAGTCATTCGTGCGGATTTTATATCCGGCACCGGCTGCTTCTGCGCAGCGTACTCATCCTCGGGAAGTCATCGCGCGGTGTATTACCTTCTGGTGATCACCACCGAACCGCCGGCACCACCCGCATCATTGTTCTGCCCCCTCATCAGGCCGGAATTGCTGATGCTCATGGTGTACGCGTCGGCCGAGTAATTTCCGGAGCCCTGCAGGTAAACCGGATTGCTGCCCTGGATGGTGACCGTGTTTCCCCGCACGGTGATCAGCGTGTTCTGCTGGACCCGCTTGGACTGGCCCTGGTTGTTGGTGAATGCCAGTACCATCACGCCCCGGTAAACGCCATTGCCGGTTTTTTCACCGACCCGCAAACTGCCGCTGTAGGGGAAACCGTCAGATCCCGCATATTCCACCTGCCAGTCGCCCTGCATCTGGAACTCTGTACTGGCCGAATTGTTGTCCCTTGACCCGGAATCTTTATCGGACGAAGCCACCGCATCACAACCCCATGATCTCACCTTGCAGCTGGAGCCCCCTTTGGCCCGGCACTCTGAAAGGGCGCGTTGCTGCACGACCCCACTGGTGGCGCCAGTCGCCCAGCCGTACGCATTGGAACCCTTGGCCTGGTCGGCCGCATAGGCGCCGCATTCACGGCTGAACCTGAGCACCACACTGCAATCTGAACCACACTCGCGCATGGCGCGTTGCTCCGCCTGATTGATGCTGGGGTGGTTGAAGGAAAAACCGTACTTTTCACCTTGCAGGCTGTCTATCGCCAGCGCGCCCGCAGCCATGGCGTGACCGCCCGCCAGCAAAAAGACAGCTGCGAGAGAAAATCGGACTGCAAGGGCTTTTATTCCAGAAATCATGGTGTTTACCTGTTGGAAAAATGAAGAGCGAGAGGCCCCCAAATTATCGGTGACGGAGGGCGGGAAAAACCACGACTGGGCACCTATCTTCACCCCATGAACATGGGGCCGGTCATAGGCCCGGGGCGTTTGGTTGACAATCACGGGTTCTCGCAATATTGATACTCATGACCATGACCTCCCCAGAAGCCGAAACCCTGCCCGACGCCAACACTCCCCCTGACGAGCCCGCGCTGGCTGGCACGCCTGCCCCAGGCACTGACCCGAGCCAGGCCTCACCGGCTGAGGCGCGCTCCCGCTCCGTTCAGCCGGTCCTCGCAAAACTGTTCGAGCTTTACCCGCAGCTGTTCGGCGCGGATTTCCGGCCGCTCAAACTTGGTATTTTTCAGGAGTTGCTAACCGCCCACCCCGAGCATTTTCAGCGCGAAAGCCTGAAGGCTGCGTTGGGTTTTCACACCCGCTCCACCCGCTACCTGCAATGTGTGGCCGCCGGTTACAAACGCCACGACCTGCAAGGCAACCCGGTTGAAGACGTAGCACCGGAACATGTGTACCTGACGCTGCTCGAGCTGTTCCGCCGCCGGCAGGTCCGCGCTCGGGAAGACCTTCGACCCAAATTTCGCGCGCAGTTAATGGCCGCCTATGAAGCTAGCGGCCTGAGCCGACAGGACTACCAGGCAAAGGTACAAACCGGCGACGTGGCCGCAACCGCCCTGCTGGAAGAAGCCTTTGCCGAGCGCGAGCAACAGCTGGCCAAACGCGAAGCCCTGCGCCGCACCTTCGAGAGCAGCGGGAAAAGCGCCGATGAGTTTGTCGACATGTACGGCATCGACAGGCGCGAGCTCGCCGCCGCGATCAAGGCCTGACTATGGCCGTCACAGCAGCCCCACCGACACGGGGAGGTGATCGCTTTTGAAACCCCTGACGATCAGCGAGGTCAATGACGGCGTGTACCGCCTGCTGTCCAGCCAGGGTGACCACCTGGGAAACCTCAAACTGATCGGGGGACGATGGAAATTCAAGGCCGTCGGTTATGGCATTCAGGGTGAAGTCATTCCGGGCGGTGGCCCCTTGACCGAGCGGCACAACAGCAGCTTTGATACGCTTGACCTGGCCTTGATCTCGGCCACACTGCTTTCGGCTTGAGAGATCCATCACGCGCCCATCGCATCAAAAAAACTGGAGGTCTGAATGAACATTTTTTCCAAATCCATCAAATGGGTCATGCTGGTATCTGGTGCGCTGACCTGCACCATGATCTACGCCGCTATCGCGCCGCAAGCGGCCTTGCTCAGCACATTCGGAGCGTCCATCAGCGGGCCACTGGCTGAGATCGTTGTGCGCAATTGGGGCGCACTCATCACCCTGATAGGGGCCATGCTGATCTATGGCGCTTTGCAGCCGGTGCACCGCCACTTCATCCTGGTGGTGGCGGTTGCCAGCAAAATTGTCTTCATCACACTGGTGCTCACTCTGGGGAGCCAGTATCTGGGCAAGGCCGGGCTTGCCGTCGTTTTTGACACGGTGGTGGTGCTGTATTTTCTCGCCTATCTGGCCAGTTCGCGCCGCGCAGTCGGGACGGCTGGTCACTGAGATCTGCGATCAGATCGCCACTAAACGCTATTGAAACAATAGCTGTTTACGCTTTTTTGGCAAGGGCTGGAAGCCGCTTCGACCCCAAAGGGAGCCAAACTTCCAGGCTTGATCAAGCCCGGCGTCTCATTGCGCCGCATCCACAAAGGCCGCTACGCGCTCCAGCTGGTCCGGCACATTCAGCGCCGGTGCATGGCCGCAACCTTCGATCTCCACCACCTGCGTCAAACCCATCGCGCCTGGCCCGCGCGTCAGCATCTCGGCGGTGGTGTCACGCAGCACCAGGTCGGATTCAGCGCCGCGCAGGCATAACACCGGAATCATCAGCGCGTCGTAGTGGTCCCACACCAGGTAGTCATCCGGGTGATGGGTGAACTGTTGCACCATGGCCGGGTCGTAATGCGGCGTCACGCGGCCATCGGGCAGGCGGCGGGTGGAGGTTTCGGTCAGGCGGCGCCATTGCGCGTCGCTGAGCCAGCCATAGGGCTTGTACACCTGCCTGAAAAACTTTTCAAGCTCCAGCATGGTGTCGAAGGCCGGTGGGTTACCGGCGTAGGACTTGATGCGCTCTATCGCCGCATCGGCAATCCGGGGTGCGGTGTCATTGAGCACCAGACTCACAATGCGGTCCTTGAGCTGGGGCTGAAACAGGCCGGACGCGCAGACAGTACCAATCGCGCCGCCCATCGACGTACCCACCCAGTGCGCCTTGTCGATATCGAGCTGATCAAACAGATCTGCCGCGATGTGTGCGTAAAACGACAGCTGGTATTCGCTTTTAGGGTCCGGGCTCCACTGGCTCAGGCCCCGCCCAATCGTGTCGGGGCAAATCACCCGGTAACGCGTGCTCAGGTGCGCCGCCAGTTCGTCCATGTCGCGCCCGGTGCGGGCCAGGCCGTGCCAGGCGATCACGGTGGCGTTGTGTTGCGCACCCCACTCGGTGTAGTGGATCTCGCGCCCAGCGCAGCTGAGATAATTCGACGTGAAGGACATGCTGTCGGACTCTGTGGGATGGATTCTCGTGAGCACGCCGCCGCCTCTATTTACTTCAGCAACTTGCCGGTGCTGCCGATGACAGTAACTTCCACGTAACGTGAACCAATGCGGTTGCTGGGCGAGTAGTTGACGGTCACGCCACCGGTGTCGTAGCTGTTCATGCCTTCCAGGGCCTTGACCACCTTGGCGCGTGTCGGATTGGGGCCGGCGCGGCGCAACGCCTCCACCAGCACCTTGGCACCGACAAATTCCTCAAAACTCGTGTAATTGACAACTTCCTTGGGTGCGTACTTTTTCAGCAGCGCCTGGTACTCGCGCACCACCGGTATGTTCGGCATGAAGGGGTAAGGCACCACCTGGCTGATGCCCAATCCATGGGCATTTTTCAGGCCGGCCAGCTTGACCAGTTCGGCCGGGTCCACCACCGAGATGTTGTACAGCTGCGCGCCCCCACCGCTCTCACGGTACAGCTTGACAAAAGCCGCCGTGGATTTATTGACCGAGATCATGATGATGGCCTGCGCATCCGAAGCCTTGATGGTTTTGACCGCCTCTTCCACCTTGTCGGTGTTGCGCTCATACCCGGCGGAAGCGGCCAGCTTCAGCTGGCGTTTGGTCAGTGCATTCTCGACACCCAGCAGACCGGCCTTGCCGAACCCGTCGTCCTGGTACATCACGGCAACGCGGCTCATGCCCAGGGTGGTCACCTGCTGCACCATGTGTTCGGCTTCGTCGGCATAACCGGCGCGCACGTGGAATATCCAGGGGTTGAACGGGTTGCGCAGCGACTCGCCGCCGGTGTAAGGCGCCACCAGCGCAGCGCCGCCCACGTCGAGCACACCGTCCTTGAGCAACTGGGTCACATTGGCAGTGCCGGCAAAACCAAACAAGGCCACCACTTCGGGCCTGGCCAGCAGCTCGCGCGTCAGGCGCACCGTCTCGGGCACTTTGTAGCCGTCGTCCACCACCTCGTGCCTGATTTTGGCACCGTGGATGCCACCCTGGGCATTGATGTGCTCAAAGTAGATCTTGCCACCGACCACCATCTGGTGGCCTGTGCTGGCGAGCACGCCAGACAATGGTGCAACCTGTCCGATCACCAGGTCTGCAGACACCGCCAGGCCCGTCAGGGCGCTCAGTGCCAGCGCCGCCGCAGCCTGCCTGCCCCATGTGTTGAAAGTTTTCATGATTGTTTGTCTCCTGCTTGTGGCCTGCCATCAGGTCCGTTTGGAAAGTCCCTGAGCACGTACGGCCCTGAGCCGCCCCACAACGCCGGTGGGAAAGTAATACACCGATAAAACAAACAGCAGGCCCAGCCAGAGCAGCCAGCGGTCTGGCGACAACAATGCGGCCAGCCAGGGCAAGCCGGAAGCGGCCTCGCTGCCCAGGCGCAGCAAGTCCTGCAGATAACTCTGGGCCACCAGAAACAGCGCGGCACCAATGGCAGCGCCGTAAATCGTGCCCATGCCGCCGATCACGACAATCAGCAACACGTCGATCATGATTTCGAACGAGAGTGAAGTGTCCGGCCCGTTGTAGCGCAGCCAGAGTGCCAGCATGGCGCCGGCCATGGTCGCAAACAGTGCGGACAGCACACTGGAGGTGGTGCGGTAGACCACCACGCGGTAACCGATGGCCTCGGCGCGGAACTCGTTTTCGCGGATGGCCTGCAGCACGCGGCCAAAAGGCGAGTTGACGATACGCAGCAGGCTCAATAACAGCACCAGGGTGACCACAAACAGCAGGTAGTAAGTCAGCAGACGCCCGTCGATGGACACGCCGAGAAAAGGCTGCTCAAAAAACTCCGTGCTGGGCGACAGCAACGCGGGCACCTTGAAGCTCAGGCCGTCTTCGCCGCCGGTTATTTCCGACAGCTGCGAGGCCAGCGTCTGGAAGGCCGACGCCACAGCCAGCGTGATCATGGCAAAAAAGATGGCCTTTACCCGCAGCGAAAAAAGACCGACCGCCAGCGACAGCACAAACGACAGCGACAGCGCGCAAATCAGGCCCACGGCCAGCGCCGCCCAGGTCGGGCCCATGTGGCTGGTGGCCACCGCAATGCCATAAGCACCAATGCCGAAAAACATGGTGTGCGCAAAACTGACAATGCCGGTGTAGCCGAGCAGCAAGTCAAAGCTGGCGACCAGCACGATAAAAATCAGCACCTTGGCGGCCACGTTGAGCGCCTTGACGCCGGGGAAAATGAAGGGTGCAAAAGCCAGCGCCAGCAAGAGGCCGACCAGAATCACGGCCAGCACGCGGTTGCGCGGGAAGTCGCCAGAAACCAGACGTGTGAGGATTTTGTTCATGGCCTGGTCCTCAGCGGTTGGTCACGGGGTAAATGCCCTGGGGCCGCCACAAGAGCACCGCAGCCATCAGCGCGATGTTGGAAAACAACGCGACCTTGGGTGCCAGGAAACCGGTGTAGTTGGCCATCAGGCCGACCAGCAAGGCGCCTATCAGCGCGCCGCCGGTGGAACCCAGGCCACCAATGATGATGACGATAAATATCAACACGTTGACCTGCGCGCCCATTTGCGGGGTCACGCTCTGCTGGTACAGGCCCCACATCACGCCGCCCAGGCCGGCCAGCGCGCTACCCACCACAAACACACCGATAAACAGGCGTTTGATGCGGTAGCCCAGCGACTCGACCATCTCGCGGTCCTGCACGCCGGCGCGGATCAGCAGGCCAACCTTGGTGCGCGCCAGCGTCCAGGCCAGGATGCCGAACACCACCAGGCCCACGGTCACAGCGATGAGGCGGTATTTTTCAATCGCCGCATCACCGAACAGCAGTGAGCCACGCATGCCTTCGGGCATGGGCAGAGCAATTTGCGCCGGCCCCCAGACCACCTTGATCAGTTCTTCGCCGATGATCATGCCGCCCATGGTGATGAGAATCTGCTTGAGGTGCTGGCCGTAAACCGGTCGCACGATGAAACGCTCAAACACCAGGCCCACGGCACCCGCCACCAGCATGGCCACCACCATCGCAGGCAACACGGCCAGCATGTTGCGCAGCATCGACTCGCTTTGCGTGTAGTCACCCATCGCACCCAGCACGCTGGTGGCCACAAAAGCGCCCAACGCAATAAACACACCGTGGCCGAAATTGAGCACATCCATCAGGCCGAATACCAGCGTCAGGCCCGAGGCGATGATGAAAATGATCATGCCCATGGCGAGCCCTGCCACCGTCAAGGTGAGCCAGGTGGAGCCGGAGCCTATGAAGGGAAAAATCCCCACCGCCAGCACTGGTACCAGCGCCAAGGGCTTCCAGTCGAAATCAGGAGTTTTCATATCGCGAGCCCCAGGAGAGATTGCTGCAGGGCAGCGTCTTCGGCCAGTTCGGCCATGGACCCGGCGTGAACAACCACCCCGTTGTCCATCACGGCGACGGTGTCGCCCAGGCGTTTGGCAAAGCTGATGTTCTGCTCCACCAGCAAAATCGTCACGCCGCTGGCCTTGAGCTGCGCAAACGCGTCGATCATGTTGTTGATGATGGCCGGTGCGAGGCCCTTGCTGGGCTCGTCGACGATCAAGAGCTCACGCGGTTCGACAATGGCACGTGCCACCGCCAGCATCTGTTTTTGCCCACCCGACAATTTGCCGGCCGGGTGGTTCCAGAATTTCTCAACCGCCGGAAACAGCGAGAAGATCCACTTCAGGCGGTCTTCGTCCATCTGGCTGGCACGTTTGGCACTGCGTGCGGCCAGCAGCATGTTTTCCTTGACGGTGAGGTCCGAAAAAATGCCCATGCTTTCGGGCACGTAGGCAATATTCATCCCGGCAATTTGCGGCGTGTTGAGCTGTGTGATGTCGCGTCCGCCGAAGGTCACCTTGCCCTGCGACGCTTGCCACAAACCCATGATGGTGCGCAGCGTGGTGGTTTTGCCGGCGCCGTTGCGCCCCAGCAGCATGGTGAGCTGCCCTTTCGGTATGGCCAGATTCACGCCATGCAGGATGTGGTACGCGCCAATGTGGGTGTGTACGCCTTCGAGGGCCAGAAGATTGGCGTTCATGGCACTGCCTCCTTCTCGGGGGCGATGCCCAGGTACGCTTCCTGCACCACCGGCGAGGCAATCACCTCTGCCGGCTCGCCGTCTGCCACCAGCGCGCCGTTGTGCAGCACGATGATGCGGTCGGCCAGTTCGCGCACCACGTCCATCTTGTGCTCCACCAGCAAAATGGTTTTGCTCTTGTCCTGCTTGAGTTGGCGAATCAGGTTGAGAATTACCGGCGCCTCGTCGGTGCTCATGCCGGCCGTCGGCTCGTCAAACATGAACACCTGGGCCTCCAGCGCCATTAACAGGGCCACTTCCAGCTTGCGTTGATCGCCATGCGGCAGGCTGGCCACCGGCATCTGCGCCTTGCTCTCCATGGCCACAGCCTCAAGAATTTCTTCGGCCCTGTGCACCAGCGCCTTGTGGTCGCTCCAGATGCTCCACAGGTTCAAACCGCGCCGGTGCGGACCGTGGCGCGTCGCCTGAACGGCCAGGCGCACGTTTTCCAGCACCGTGAGGTTGGGAAACAGATTCGTCAGCTGAAAAGCCCGGCCCAGACCGGCATGTGTACGCGCCGAGGTGCTCATGCCTGAAAGCTCCCGGCCATTGAGAGTGACCGTGCCGCTGCTGGCCTTGAGTTGACCAGAGATCAAATTGAAATAGGTCGTTTTGCCCGCGCCATTGGGGCCGACGATGGCCGTGAGCGTGCCAGGCTCGAAGGAGCAGGTCACGGCATTCACCGCCACGTGGCCGCCAAAGCGGATCGTGAGTTCTTTGGTTTGAAGCATGTTTTCTGTGTCCCCCAAAACAGCGGGAGCGGCGTAGCGAGCGGGTCGAGAGCAAGGCGCGCAGCGCGCAGGAACCGGAACGTACTCAGGTACGTGAGGATTTCGAGCACTGCGCAACGCCGCTATCGGCGCGCGCAGTAGCCGAGCACGCTGTTTTAGCGCTTGTTGAGAATGGGGATGTTCATCTCTTCCGGCTTGATCTCGCGGATCAACTCGGGAACGCCCCAGGCAAATGCCGGATCAGCCTTGATGCGGAAGTGAAACATGCTCTGCATGGCCTGGTGGTCTTCCTTGCGGAAGGTCATCTTGCCCTTGGGCGTGTCAAAGCTCATGCCTTCCATTGTTTTGATCAGCGTATCGGTGTTGGTGTCGCCCTTGCTGTTTTTCAGCGCGGTGACAACCGCCATGGCAGCAGAAAAACCACCCGCGGTGAAGAAATCCGGCGGAGTCTTGAACTGGCTGTAGTGCTGGGCCACCAGCGCATCGTTCACCGGGTTCTTGGGGATGCCGAAGTAGTAGTACAACGCACCCTCCATGCCCGGGAAGCTTTTGTAGGCCACCATGGCCGGCAGGATATTGCCACCCGTGGCGAGCTTGATGCCGTAGCGCTTTTCAAGGTCCAGATCGGCGATCTTCGGGAACGGCGTCGGGCTGCCCGACCAGCCCACCGACAGATACTTCTTGCCCGGCTGGTCCTTGAGCTTGTCCACAATGCGCTGCAGGCCCGCCGTAAAGTCGGTGGTGCCCACTCGCAGGTACTCTTCATGAACAATCTTGGCGTTTTTCATGAACGACTTGGCAGCCTTCACACCATCGCGACCGAAAGCGTTGTCGTTGGCCAAAATGGCGACCACACTGCCCGGCTGGTCCAGCGCCACGGCGTTGGCAGCGGCATCCTGGCTGGAATTGCGGCCGGTGCGAAAGATGTACTTGTTCCACTTGTCGCCGGTGATGCTGTCGGCTACGGCAGGCTCGACCAGCAGGATCTTCTTGTATTCCTCGGCCACCGGCAGCATGGCCAGCGCCACTGGCGAGGCGGTGGGGCCTACGGCGATGTCCACTTTTTCATCGGCATAAGCTGCAGCCAGCGCCGCCTTGCCCACGTCGGGCTTGCCTTGATCGTCCTTCTCGATCACCACGAGCTTCTTGCCCGCCACCATCATGGTGCCGCCTGTGGCGTAGTTCAGTCCCATGTGGAATCCCGTGATGGTCTGCTTCGCATAAGCCTCGAGCGGGCCCGTCTTGCTGGCAATGATGGCGATCTTGATCTCTTTGGACTGGCTCAGGGCCAGCGGCGAAGCCAGGGTAGTGGCGATGGCGGCAAGCGCGATCAGAGTGCGACGGTACATGGAATGTCTCCTGTTGTGGGTTACGCACCAGGAACGCACAGGTCGTGCCAGCTTCAAGTCATTGATTTATATGGGGATTTTATTACGACCCCACCAAATTGCCTGAAATAAATGCAATAAAGTTGTATTTATTTTAGACATTTGTATTACTTTCGATCAGGGTTATCCAGACGTTCATACAGCTTCGCGCGGGAGATTCCGAGCAAGCGGGAAGCCGCCAGCTTGTTGCCGCCTGTGGCCTCCATGGCGGCGACAATCGCCCGGCGCTCGACCTGCGCAATCTGCTCGGCCAGCGGCCGCAGCGGGTCGGACATCGACGCACCCGTGCCGTCCAGCGCTACCGGCGCCGGGGCAATACGTTCGATGCCTGCCTCCTTGAGAACCTGCTCGAATTGCACGCGGTCAATGTTGGCCGAGTCGCTGCGCATGGCGGCCTGCTCCAGCACGTTGCGCAGTTCCCGTATGTTGCCGCGCCAGGTCTGCGCCGACAGCAGCGCCAGCGCATCGGCAGACAACTCGGGCTGGCGGTCACCGCTGCGCAGCGCCATCTCTTCGCCCAGCACTTCCAGCAGCGCAGGAATATCGGAGCGCCTTTCGCGCAACGGCGGCACGCGTACCGGCAACACATTGAGTCGGTAAAACAGGTCCTCGCGAAACTTGCCTTCGCGCACCAGCACTGCCAGGTCTCGCGAGGTAGCGGCAATCAGACGCGCGTCAAAAGGAATCAGCTTGTTCGAGCCCAGCGGCTCGATCTCGCCCTCCTGCAGCGCGCGCAACAGCTTGGCCTGCAGCGCTTGTGGCATGTCGCCGATCTCGTCGAGGAACAAGGTGCCGCCGTCGGCCAGCTTGAACTTGCCATCACGGCCCTTGCGGTCAGCACCGGTATAGGCGCCGGGTGCCACACCAAAAAACTCGGCTTCCAGCAGGGTATCGGGCACGGCCGCGATGTTGACGCTGATGAAGGGTCCACGCGCGCGGCTGGATGCCGCGTGGATGGCGTGCGCCAGCAACTCCTTGCCGGTACCGGTTTCCCCCAGCAGCAGCACCGGGCTGGTGGTCTGCGCAGCACGGCGAGCCTGACGCTTGACCTCAACCGCCGCCGGGCTGGTGCCGATGAAACTTGCAAACGTGTGTTTGGACTGGCGCTGGCCGCCGGTGTGCTGCAGGCGCTGGCTGGCCAGCTCGCGGCGTGCGTCGTCGAGGTCGCGGTGCAACAGCGCAAACTTGCTGATCAGCGGCTGCAGCGTGGTTTCGGGGTGGTCGAACAGCACGATGCCGATGGCGCCAATGATGTCGTCGCCGCTTTCGTCGCGCAGCGGGATGCGGCTCACGACAAAAGTGCCGGCGCGATTCGTCAGCAGGTCGATCAGGAAGGCTTCGCCGGTTTCCAGCACCCGTCGCATCTGCGTGTTCGGAATGACCTCTTCCACCATGTGGCCGACAAACTGCTCCACCGACGAAAAACCCAGCGCTGGCAGAAAACGCTTGTAGCCCTCGTTGACCCAGACAATACGCCCGGTGCGGTCCACCAGGAACATGCCCTGGCTGATGCTGGAAAACAGGTGGAACATGGACCGCGCCGCCAGTTCCAGAATGCTCTGGGCATCCAGCGGCAAGCCGTGCGGTGATGTCTCTGGGTGTTGCATGCGCTGATGGTAGCGTGCCGCCAAACGGGCGCCGGTCAAGCAGCCGCTGAGCAAGGGGAAGCACTCAGGTCGCTCTTCTTTTTATAGCTGCTTACGCTCGCCATTCATGGGCTGCAAGCCATTTTGACTTGAAACATCGACTCAGGCAGCAAGCCGCCGCGCAGACCAGCGTTTGGCCAGGCGCGGCAAGATCAGCACCGCGAGCACCACCACGATCAGGATCACCGAGACCGGGCGCTGCAAAAACACCATTGCACTGCCCTCGCCTATCGACATGGCATTGCGCAGCTGCGCTTCGGCCAGGGGCCCCAGAATCATGCCGACTACCACCGGCGCGGTCGGAAAGTCGAAGCGGCGCATCAATACACCCAGCACGCCAATGCCATACAACAAAAACAGATCGAAAGCACTTTGCCGCATGCCATACACACCGACGGTGGCAAAAATCAGGATGCCCGCGTACAGATAAGGCTTGGGAATCTTCAGCAGCTTGACCCACAGCCCGACCATGGGCAGGTTCAGCACCAGCAACATCACATTGCCAATGTACAGCGACGCGATGAGCGCCCACACCAGGGTGGCCGACGATGTGAACAACTGCGGCCCTGGCTGGATGCCGTAGTTCTGAAAAGCGCCCAGCAAAATGGCCGTGGTGTTCGATGTCGGAATACCCAGCGTCAGCAGAGGGATCATGGCCATGGTGACCGTGGCATTGTTGGCGGCCTCCGGGCCGGCCACGCCTTCGATGGCACCGGCCGTACCGAACTCGGCCCGATCCCCTTCTTTGGCCAGCTTTTTCTCGGTGGCATAACTCAGAAAGGTCGGAATCTCGGTGCCCCCTGCGGGTATGCAGCCAAACGGCGCGCCGATGGCCGTCCCGCGCAGCCAGGCGGGCCAGGAGCGGCGCCAGTCCTTGCCGGTCATGTGTACCCGGCTCATCTTGTTCTGTGACTCGACTACCCTGCCCTCGTAAAGCACGGCGTACATCGCTTCGGCCACGGCGAACAAACCGACGGCGACCAGGACAATTTCAATACCATCCAGCAACTCCGGCACACCGCCGGTATAACGCGCCTGACCGGATATCTGGTCCAGCCCGACCAGACCCGCTGCGAGTCCGATAAACAGGGCCGTCATGCCGCGCACCGTGCTTTTACCCAGCACGGCACTGACCGTAGTGAAGGCCAGAACCATCAGCATGAAGTACTCGGGCGGTCCGAGCTTGACGGCAAGTTCCGCCACCACAGGCGCAAACAAGGTAACCAGCACGGTGGCAATCGTGCCCGCGATAAACGACCCTACCGCAGCCGTGGCCAGCGCCGCACCGGCACGCCCGCTCTTGGCCATCCGGTTGCCCTCCATGGCCGTGACCATGCTCGCTGTCTCCCCGGGCGTGTTGAGCAGGATGGATGTGGTGGAGCCGCCATACATGGCGCCGTAATAGATACCGGCAAAAAATATCATGGAAGCCGTGGCCTCCACCTTGGCGGTGATAGGCAGCAACATGGCCACCGCGACTGCCGGACCGATGCCGGGCAAGACACCGATGGCCGTGCCGAGCGCACAGCCGACAAAACACCATAGCAGGTTGATCGGGGTAGCTGCAGTGGCAAAGCCCTGCATCAGCTGGTTAAGAATATCCATGATTTACAACCAGCCCGATGAAGTGAGACCGGGCAAATTGATCGCCAGGAATTTGGTGAACATCCAGAACACAGGCGCTGAAATCGCCAGCCCGATCGCCGCGTCCTTGAACCAGGCAACCGGCCGCCGGTCGGTCTGGCCCGCGGCACCGCGCAGCCCCTGGACCGCAAACACAAAACACAGTGTGCAACTCAAGATGAAACCAATGGTGGTGATCAGCGCCGCATTGGACAGCAGACCGGCCGAGACCCAGGCAAAACCTGTCCAGTTGCCATGGTCGGCGCCCGCGGGCTCATCCAGGGAGCGAAACCCGCCGGTGCGAGCCTCCCAGACCATGAAACAACCGCACACCAGCAGGGCCGCCGCCACCAGCCAGGGCAGGAAATTGGGACCCACGCCGCCGTACCCGGCCGCCGAGGGGATACTGACGGCCCCCGCCGCCAGGCCGAGAGCAAGTAGAACAATGCCGGCGCCGACCAGAGTCTGGGCGTGAAAAGGAACCTGAGCTTGGGTCATGGCTTGCCAATCCGGAAAATGAAACTGCTGCCGATCAGACGCAGGAACGCCACGCCGTCATGCATCGAACAGAGTTGTCGAAAAAAAAGGTCTGCCGGTTCTGCCCGCCAGGCCGCCACCCATGACAGGCAGCGGCCGGACGGAGGGGGCAGGATTTAGACCATGCCCGACTTGACCATGGTGGCACGCAGGCTGGCCATGTCGTCATCGACAAACTTGTCGAAGGCGGCGCCGGTGAGGACGGCAGGTGTCCAGTTGTTCTTCTCCAGGGCCTCGGTCCAGCTCTTGGACTTGACGGCTTTGAGAACCATGTCCGTCAGCACCTGGCGCTCGGCGGCCGAGATGCCTGGCGCGCCATAAACGCCGCGCCAGTTGCCGATCACCACAGGGATGCCCTGCTCCTTGAGCGTCGGCACGTTGACACCCTTGAGGCGGGTGTCGGACGTGACGGCCAGGGCTGTCATTTTCCCGGTAGCGATGTATTCCGAAAATTCGCTGTAACCACTGCCGCCGATCGTGACGTTGCCGCCCAGGATGGCTGCCGTGGCCTCACCGCCGCCACGGAAGGCAACGTAGTTGATCTTGGACGGATCCACACCCACTTCGCGCGCAATCATGGCCGCAGCAATGTGCTCGGTAGAGCCGCGCGAACCACCACCCCACTTGACGCTGCCGGGGTCTTTCTTGAGCTGGGCGACAACGTCGGCCATGGTCTTGAAAGGCGAGTTGGCGGGCAGCACAAACACGTTGTACTCGCTGGTCAGGCGTGCGACAGGCGTGACCTGAGACAGGCTGACCGGTGGCTTGCCGGTGATCAGGCCGCCCAGCATCACGGCACCCATCACCATCAGCGCGTTGGGGTCACCCTTGCTGCCGTTGATGAATTGGGCCAGGCCCAGCGCGCCTGCGGCGCCGCCCTTGTTGTCATAGGTGACGCTAGACGCCGCGCCCGAGTCCGTCAGGGCCTTGCCGAGGGCGCGGCCTGTGGTGTCCCAGCCGCCACCGGGGTTGGCTGGAACCATCATCTTCACATTGGCCGCAGCCAGGGCAGAAAGGGGGAAGGCACCCGAGGCGGCCAGAGCGGCCAGGGATTTGAGAAAGGTATCGCGGCGCATGTATGTCTCCTGCTGGTGGTTGGTGATGAGTGCTAACTCTCCGATCATGCTCCCGCATTCTGTCAAACGGCTGTCCGCAGCATTGGGGAAAGTGCTAATGTCCTGCCCATGCCAACGACCATGACATTGCTGCTGATTGAGGACGACGACGCCATGCAGGCCGCCCTGCAGCGTGCGCTCGCCCGGCGCGGCATCGAGGTGCTCGGCTGCACCGATGGCCGCAAAGCGCTGGCGCAATGGACAGCGGCCGAGCCCGATGTGGTGGTGCTGGACCTGAGCCTGCCCGGCCTGGACGGCCTGCAGGTGCTGGAGCAGGCCCGGCGCCAGGGCTTGCGCACCCCGGTGCTGATCCTGACCGCACGCGGCACGGTCGGCGACCGCGTCGTCGGGCTGAACACCGGCGCAGACGACTACCTGCCCAAACCGTTTGACCTCGACGAGTTGGAGGCGCGGCTACGCGCCCTGAGCCGCCGGCACCCAGGAACAGGATCGGAATCGGCCTCCAGCCCACAGCTGGTGGGCCAACTTCGCTATGAAAAGGAGAGCGGCGCAATTTACCACCGGGATCAGGTGCTGGAACTGACCCCGCGGGAGCTGGCGCTGCTGCAGGTGCTGATCGTCAAGCCTGGCCATGCAGTGTCGAAAGAAAAACTGTTCGAGCTGGTGTTTCCAGGAGAGGTCGATGTGCAGTACGAAGCCGTCGAAGTGGTGGTGTACCGGCTGCGCAAGAAACTGACAAACACCGGCGTCACCCTGGTCACCCTGCGCGGCCTGGGCTATTTGCTGAAGGTCAACGCCGCATGAAAAACGTGGGCGCCATCTCGCTCAGGAGATACCTGCTTCTGGGCATCCTGCTGCCGGTCGGTCTGCTGATCACCATCAACACCGCCACCCTGTATCGCCAGACGCTGGGCGCCGTCAACACCGCCTATGACCGCACGCTGCTGGCTTCTGCCAAATCGATAGGTGAAGAGCTGGACGTCAGGGGCTACGACGACCAGTCAGAGCTGCGCGTGACGGTGCCCTACGCCGCCCTGGAAGCTTTTGAGGCCGACAACCAGAGCCGCCTGTTCTACCGCGTCTCCAGCCTGAATGGCGAGATGGTCTCGGGTTACGCACAACTGCCTTTCTGGCGCGGCCAGATTCCGGCCAAGCCGCCTTACGCGGCATTGGTCGATTTTTACGACGACGTATATGCCGGCGACGCGGTGCGTGTCGCCGTCTTGCTGCAACCGGTGGCCAGTTCCAACGGGCGCGGCATGGCGGTCATCCAGGTGGCGGAAACGCTGGAGCTGCGCACCGACCTGGCTCGCAAAATCCTGCTGGACACGCTCTGGCGCCAGGCCTTGCTGCTGGCCGTGATTGCACTGGTGGCCGTGGTGGTCGTGCAGCGCGCAACGCGGCCGGTGCGTCGCCTGAGCGCCGAGCTGCAGGCCAGGCCCGAGGGCGACCTGACTGCAATTGCCGCACCCGATGCGCCGCGCGAGTTGCTGCCGCTGGTCGAGGCCACCAACGAGGTCATGGCCCGCTTGCAGCACCTGCTGGACAACCAGAAGCGTTTTGTGCGCGACGCCGCCCACCAGTTGCGCACCCCGCTGGCTGTGCTCAAGGTGCAGGTGCAGTCGGCGCTGCGCGGCGACATGGACGGCCAGGTCGCGCTCTCCGAGATCAACCAGACGGTAGACCGCGCCGCCTTGCTGGCCAACCAGATGCTGGCACTGGCCAAGGTCGAGCAGTTGCGTGCGCAGGCTGACCTCGGGCCGGTGGACCTGGCTGCCATCGTGCGCGCGGTGGCGCTGGACCTGGCGCCGCTGATTGCCGACAAGGATCTGGACTTTGACATCGACACCGCGCCCGCCAGCGTCACGGCGCATGAATGGATGCTGGGCGAGTTGTGCCGCAACCTGCTGCACAACGCCATCAAACACTGCCCGGTCGGCGGCGCCCTGTCGGTCAGGCTGCTGGCCGACAGCAGCTACCTGGCGTTGACCATCAGCGACAGTGGTCCGGGTATCCCGGCCGAGCTCGCGTCTCGCTTGTACCAGCCGTTTTCTGCGGGCAATGTGCGCCATGGCTCTGGTCTGGGGCTGGCGATTTGCCGGGAAATCACCCAGGCCCTGGGCGGCAGCATCACGCTGGAAAACCGCGAAGACCATGGGCGTATTGCCGGGCTGGACGCCACGGTGCGCCTGCCGCTGGTTCACAATATTGATTCATGACAAAAGATCCGATGGCGTTGACGTATGCGTCTTGACAAGTGGCTGTGGGCCGCACGGTTTTACAAGACCCGGACGCTGGCCACGGACGAAATCGGCAAGGGCCGGGTGCAGATCAATGGCCTCGAAGCCAAGCCTGCCCGCGAGGTCAAGGCGGGCGACACGGTGGCGATACGCCAGGGCCCGGTCATCCGCACGGTGCAGGTCCGGGGCCTGAGCCAGCAGCGCGGCTCCGCCCCTGTCGCGCAGCAGCTTTATGAAGAAACAGCGGACAGCCTGCGCCTGCGGGAAACCGCCGCCGAGCAACGCCGCCTGAACAGTGAGCCAGCCAGCAGCATTGAACATGGCCGCCCGACCAAACGTGACCGGCGCAGTCTGGAGAAAGCCCAGGGCAAAGACTGGGGCGACCGCTGGAGCGCCTCGGCGGATCGCTGAAATGCTCCGTTTTTTATAGCTGCCTGCGCACGTAGATAAAGGGCTGAAGGCCGATTCGACCCGATAAATTCGTTGAAGCCGCTGAACGCATTCACAATCGACCTTCACGACGCATGCGCCGCCCCTGGAGCCACCAGACCAGCACAATCAGCAGCAGTCCCGGCAGGTAAAACCAGTGTTTGGACGGCCGGTCGGCTTTGACCTTGAGCATGGCCACATCCCAACCCTGCTCAAACCCGCCTTTGTGCGCACGCGAGCCAAACTTCAGCGCACCAATCTGCACCTGATCCCCGAGCGGCACCAGCTGAAGGCCGGCATCGGCCAGTCGTTTTCGGCCCTCAGCACCAGCCGCTCCCAGGCGCAAGGCCACGGTCTTGGTGACCTCCTCGCCTTCAATGGTGGTGCCCTTGATGAGCATGACCATCTGGTCGTTCGGGTCGGCCGCTTTTGCCACTTCGAAAACCTGGACAGCCGAGACATCGCGGTACTCGGGCGTGATGCGGTCCATGAAAAAGCCCGGGCGAAACAGCAGCGTCACCGCCATCGTCAGCAGGATGATTTCCCACCAGCGGCACTTGTCGCGAAACCACCCCATGGTGATCGCGGTGAACACCAGCATGGCGATGGTGCAGGCCGCCACCACCCGCATCAGTTCCCCCGCACCATCCACGTCGATGAGCAGCAATTGCGAATTGAATATCCAGATGAAGGGCAGGATGACCGTGCGCAGCGCATACAGCGCCCCCTGGACACCGGTCTGGATCGCGTCCTCCCCGGAGATCGCGGCGGCTGCAAATGTGGCCAGCCCCACCGGGGGCGTGATGTCACCCATGATGCCGTAATAGAAAACAAAAAGATGGACCGCAATCAATGGGATGATGAGCCCCGACTGGGCACCCAGTTCCACCACCACCGGCGCCATCAGCGTGGCCACCAGCACGTAGTTGGCGGTGGTCGGCACGCCCAGACCGAGCACCAGGCAGACGAAGGCGATGAAAAGCAGCATCAACATCACATTGCCTTGAGAGACAAACTCGACGAACTCCGTCATGCGCAGGCCCAGTCCGGTGAGCGTGATACCCCCGACGATGATGCCGGCTGTCGCCGTGGCGATGCCGATACCGATCATGTTGCGCGAACCGTCATGGAAACCCGCCACCACGTCGCTCCAGCCACCGCGCCAGCTACCTGCGGCGGGCACCTTGCGAAAAAAGGCCACCAGCGGGTGCTGGGTGACCATCAGCACAATCAGCACGGAAATGGCCCAGAAAGCCGACAGGGAGGGCGACATCTCCTCGACCATCAGGCACCAGATCAGCGTGCCGATAGGCAGCAGGAAATGCAGGCCGGCCTTGACGGTTGGCCAGGTCTCCAGCGGCTTGGGGTCTTCAATATCGACGTCTTGCGGCAAGTCGGGGCTGGCTGCCGCCTCGCGAATCGCATACAGATACAGCGCCGCCACCACCACGCCGATGGACCAGCCGGCAGCCTCGCCCAGCCACAGCTTCATGCCTTCAAACAGGTAATAGAGGGCACCTACCACTATGATGCTGCCAGACAGGCCCAGGCCGTTGCGCAACAGTCGCACGCGCCATGGTTTGGCTTCGCGTTGCACGATAGGGTTCATGCCCATCTTCACCGCTTCCAGGTGGACGATATAAAACAGGCCGATGTACGAGAGCACGGCCGGCAGGAGCGCGTGCTTGACGATGTCCGAATACGGAATACCCACATATTCCACCATCAGGAAAGCGGCCGCCCCCATGACCGGCGGCATGAGTTGGCCGTTGACGGAGGACATGGTTTCAATCGCCCCGGCCTTGACGCCGCCATAACCGGCTTTTTTCATGAGCGGAATGGTGAAGATGCCGCCCGAGACGACGTTGGACACCGACGAGCCCGAGATCATGCCGTTGAGCGCGGATGACACTACGGCCACCTTCGCCGGCCCGCCACGCAAATGGCCCAGTGCCGCGAAACTGACCTGCATCATGTAGTTGCCGCCGCCAGCCTTGTCGAGCAGCGCACCAAACAACACATACACAAAAATGGCTCCCGTGGACACCCCAAGCGCGATGCCGTACACGCCTTCGGTGGTCAGCCACATATGCGAAACCAGCCGGTTGAGCGAAGCGCCCTTGTGCTGCAGCACCTCGGGCATGAGGGGGCCGGCCATTGCGTAAAAGATAAAAAGCGCCGCCAGCACAGCCATCGGCCAGCCTACGGCGCGCCGGGTGGCTTCCAGCAACAGCACCATGCCGGCTGTAGCCACGACCACATCCATCAGGTTCGGTTGCCCCGGCCGCGTGGACAGCTCGGTATAAAACAGCAGCAGATAGGCGCCCGCAAAAGCGCCCGCCAGGGCAAACACCCAATCCAGCACCGGTACACGGTCGCGCGGCGAGCGCTTGGTGGCCGGCCAGGCCAGGAAAGAAAGGAACATCGCAAACGCCAGATGCACCGCACGCGCTTCGGTGTCGTTGAGTACACCGAAGCGCAGAACAAAGGGCAGTGGCGAGGCATACCAGAACTGGAACAGGGCCCAGGCCAGCGCCACCGCAAAAATCAGCGCGCCGGTAGTGCCCGCGGGTTTGCGACCGCCCGTGTCGGTGTCGGCCACCAGTTGCTGCAACTCGGACGATGCTTTCTCAATATCGGACGCCATGGCCGCTCCTCACTATTTTTCAGATGCTTTTTCTAAAACTGGTCGAAAAAAAAGGCGAAGCCCGCTTCGCCTTTTTTATCCCGGGATGGATTATTTGATCCAGCCTTTTTCCTTGTAGTAGCGGGCTGCGCCGTCATGCAAGGGTGCGCTCAAGCCGTCCTTGACCATGTTTTGCGGGTTCAAATTGGCAAGCGCCGGGTGCAGCTTCTTGAACTCGTCGAAGTTCTCGAACAGTGCCTTGGTAAGCTGATACACCGTCTCGGCCGGTGTTTTGCTGGATGTCACCACTGTGGCCAGCACACCGTAAGTCTGGGTCGCCAGCGGGTTGTTCGGGTACAGGCCGGCCGGAATCGTGACCTTGGCGTAGTAGGGCTTGTCAGCGACCAGCTTGTCAATCACCGGGCCGGTCAACGACACCAGCTTGGCGCCGCAGGACGTGGTGGGGTCCTGGATGTTGGCCGACGGGTGTCCCACGCCATAGAAAAAGCCGTCAATCTTGCCGTCACACAAGGCCGGACCATGTTCGTCGGCCTTCAGTTCGGACGCAAGTGAAAAATCGCCCAGCTTCCAGCCCATGGCGCCGAGCATTTCTTCCATCGAGGAACGGGTGCCAGAGCCCGGATTGCCGACATTGAAGCGCTTGCCCTTGAAGTCTTCAAACTTCGTGATGTTGGCTTCCTTGCGGGCCACCACGGTGAAAGGCTCGGGATGCACTGCAAACACCGCGCGCAAATCGCTGTAAGCGCCGTCCTTGTACTGGTTCAGTCCCTTGACCGCGTTGTACTGTACGTCCGACTGGGTGAAGCCGAAGTCGAGTTCTCCTGCCTTGATGGTGTTGACATTGAACACCGATCCGCCGGTGGATTCCACCGAGCAGCGTATGCCGTGTTTTGCGCGGTCTTTGTTGACCAGGCGGCAGATGGCGCCGCCAGCGGCGTAGTACACACCGGTCACACCACCGGTGCCTATGGTCACAAACTTTTGCTGAGCCATGACCGGCGCGCCGGCAAACGCGCCCGACAGTGCGGCAGCCGCGGCAAGGGCTTTGAATACAAACGTTCTGGACATTGAAATACTCCTCGTTAAAAAATGGATGGATCGGGAAGATCACAGATCGGACAGCGTGGCCCGGATGGCGGCATCAAGCCGTTCGACGATCATCGCCAGCTCAGATTCGCTGGTGATGAACGGTGGGGCCAGCAGCACATGGTCACCATAGCGCCCATCCACGGTGCCGCCCATCGGGTAAACCATCAATCCGCGCGTCATGGCTTCCCGCTTGATACGTGCGTGCACGTTGCGTGCCGGATCAAAAGGCTTCTTGCTGCCCCGGTCCTGCACCAGCTCGATGCCCCAGAACAATCCGCGCCCGCGAATGTCACCGATGTGGGGATGCGCGCCAAAGGCGTCCAGCAACAGCCCCTCGAGCCGCGTGCCGCTCACCTGAACCCGTGCCAGCAGCCCGTCACGCGCGATCACGCGCTGCACCGCCAGCGCAGCCGCGCACGCCACCGCATGGCCGAGGTAGGTGTGGCCATGCTGAAAAAATCCGCTGCCCGATGACATCGATTGCACAATCTTCTGCTGAGCCAGTACCGCACCTATAGGCTGGTAACCACCGCCCAGTCCTTTGGCAATCGCCATGATGTCGGGCACCACACCCTCAAAATCGCAGGCGTGCAGTGAGCCGGTGCGGCCCATGCCACACATCACCTCGTCGAGTATGAGGAGCACGCCATGCCGGTCGCAGACTTCGCGCACGGCTTTGAAATAGCCCGGCACCGGGACCAGCACACCCGCCGTCGCACCGCCTATGGTCTCGGCCACAAATGCGATTACGGAGTCCGCGCCCAGACGCATGATTTCCTGCTCCAGTTCAGCGGCCAGGCGCTGACCGTATTGCTCTGGAGTCTCATGCCCCAGCTGTTCGCGGTAGGGGTAACACGGCGCCACATGGGTCACCGGGATCAGAATGGGTGCAAACGGTGCGCGCCGCCACTGGTTGCCGCCTACCGCCAGCGCCCCAAGCGTGTTGCCGTGGTAGCTCTGGCGGCGCGCGATGAAATGGGTACGCTGCGGCTGGCCGGTCTCGACAAAATACTGGCGCGCCATTTTCATAGCGGCTTCCATCGCCTCGGAACCGCCACTGACAAAGTACACATGGCTCATGCCGCCGGGCGCCGTACGGATCAGCTCATCGGCCAGTTCCTCGGCCACTTCGGTGGTGAAGAAGCTGGTATGGGCATACGCCAGCTTGTCAATCTGCGCATGCATCGCAGCCACCACGTCCGGGTGACCGTGGCCCAGGCAAGACACAGCCGCGCCACCCGATGCGTCGATGTACTTTCTTCCTTCCGCGTCAGTCAGATAAACGCCCTGGCCACTGACGGCGACCGGTGGGGTGTGCTGAAGCTGGCGATGAAAAACGTGGGTGGATGCGGAGGGCATAAAACTTATTTCCTGGCTGAAGAATGGGATGGGCGAGCAAGCCCGGGTTTGTCGGCACGTTTGTCCCAGTAAGCGCCCTCGCTCTCCAGCCGGTCTTGCCGTGCCTGCAGGTGCGCCAGCACCTTGCGGCCGCCACGCACCGCCACAGCGGCGGCCAATGCTTCGGCCAGCGCCAGTGCACCGACCATGGACTGGAAATACGAGGGGCTGTCGGCGCGGAACAGCAAGGTATGTGTGGCAGAACGGGCAATCGGCGACAGCGCACTGTCGGTCAGCACCAGCAGGTCCACGCCCTGCCCCAGCGCTTGGTTCACGGCGTCCACCGTCTGCCGGGTATAAGGCGCCAGCGACATCGCGACCAGCAGGTCACCCGCACGGATCTCGTCGATCTGGTCGCTCAGCGTGCCGCCCACACCTTGAACCAGCTGCCCGTTGGACGCCAGCAGGCCATAGCTGTAATGCAGATGCAGCGCCAGGCCGTGGCTGGCACGCAGGCCCAGAAAATGGACGCAGCGCGCGGCCAGCATGGCATCTGCCGCGGCTTCCAGCTGCACCCGCTGGTTCAACCCGCTGATGGACGCGGTGTTGGCATGCTGGGTTTCATTGAGTATGGCCAGCCAGTCCGCGCGGTGCCGAGCACTGGCTTGCAACACCTCGGCCCGGCCCGCGTACCCCCCGCGCGCCGCAAACGACTCCTGGCAAATGTGCTTGATCGCGTCAAAGCCGGAAAAGCCCAACGCTTGCGCCAACCGGCTCAGGGTCGCCGGCGCCATATCTGCACGGCGCGCGCATTCACGCATCGAGTGCAAAGCCACCTCACGCGGGTGCGCCTCGACCCAGCGCGCAGCACGCAGCAGTTCCGGGCTCAGGCCGTCAAGCGGAACATCGGCAAACAAGGCGGGTGCGGACATGAAACGTTTGTATCATGTTTTTGTAAAATACAAAACAAATGTCTCTCAACCGGAGAAGCCCGGAGCGCCCCCGACGGCGCCTGCTTTAACCGCAGCGCACCTTTCTGATGACCCCGGCTGCATCGAGGTCCAGATTCAGGCGCTGCGCGTTGAACTCCATGGTGACCATCTGGCCGGGCCTCAAGACCCGCGCGATGTATGAGCCGGAGCGCTGGCGTGCCTCCTCAACCACACTGGCGCCCGGAGCTTTGCCGATGGCGAACTGGGCTCCTTGGGCGTTGCAGGCGCTTCCGGCGGGAGGCGGTGGCATCGGGCTGGTGCTGGTCGAAGGCGAACTGCCGGGCGTGGTGCAAGCAGTCAAAACACCCAAACCGGCCACGGCCAGACTGACTGCGAGTAACTTCAAGGACATGCGTTCTCCATGTGTAAATCCACACCATAACGCGGCAAGCCCGACAAGGCCCGTACTTTTACGACTGGTTGCTCAGGCGGACCGGTCGTCCGCCAGACGCCCACAAAAAAGCCACCTTGCGGTGGCTTTTTATCTGGCGGAAACGAAGGGATTCGAACCCTTGATGAGGCTCTACACCCCATACTCCCTTAGCAGGGGAGCACCTTCGGCCACTCGGTCACGTTTCCTGATTCCTGGCTGAGCAGCGATTATCTCACGACTTGCACACTTGTCCAGCCGCTCGCTTGTGCGCTTCAGGTTGAGGGCTGGTCCAGGTCAAAGGCCTTGTGCAGTGCGCGCACGGCCAGCTCCATGTATTTTTCGTCGATCACGACCGAGGTCTTGATTTCGCTGGTGGAGATCATCTGGATGTTGATGCCCTCTTCGCTCAGCACGCGGAACATCTTGCTTGCGATGCCCACATGGCTGCGCATGCCGATGCCGACAATACTGACCTTGCAGATCTTCGCGTCACCGATGATCTCGTGTGCGCCCAGTTTGGGCAACACCTGCGCCTTGAGCAGATCCATCGCCCGGGCGTAGTCGTTGCGGTGCACGGTGAAACTGAAATCAGTCTTGCCGTCCTTGCTGATGTTCTGGATGATCACATCGACTTCGATGTTGGCATCTGCCACGGCACCGAGGATCTGGTAGGCAATACCCGGTGTGTCAGGCACGCCGAGAACGGAAATTTTGGCTTCGTCGCGGTTGAACGCGATGCCCGATACGATGGCTTGTTCCATTTGTTCGTCTTCCTCAAAACTGATCAGGGTGCCGGACTTGGCCTCTTCGTCGATGTTGATGTCCCAGGGCGTGAAGCTCGACAGCACACGCAGCGGTACCTTGTACTTTCCCGCAAACTCGACCGAGCGGATCTGCAGCACCTTGGAGCCCATCGATGCCATCTCCAGCATCTCTTCAAAACTGATGGTCAGCAGGCGCCGCGCTTCAGGCACCACGCGCGGGTCGGTGGTGTACACGCCATCGACGTCGGTGTAGATCAGGCATTCGTGCGCCTTCATGGCCGCAGCGACGGCGACGGCCGAGGTGTCCGAGCCACCGCGCCCCAGCGTGGTGATGTTGCCAGCTGCATCCGCGCCCTGAAAGCCGGTGATGATGACCACCTTGCCGGCATCCAGATCGGCGCGCACGCGTGAGTCGTCAATCGACTCAATGCGCGCCTTGGTGTGGGCACTGTTGGTTTTGATAGGCACCTGCCAGCCGGCGTAGCTCACGGCCTGCATGCCTTCGGCCTGCAGGGCGATGGCCAGAAGCGCACTGGAAGCCTGCTCACCGGTCGCCGCCAGGGCATCGAGCTCGCGGTGGTAGGCATCGTCGCTTTTTGCTGGCGCCAGCTCTTTGGCCAGGCCCAGCAGGCGATTGGTCTCGCCGCTCATGGCGCTGGGCACCACCACCATCTGGTGGCCGGCCCTAGCCCATTTGGCGACGCGCTTGGCCACATTGCGTATGCGCTCGGGCGAGCCCATCGATGTGCCACCGTACTTGTGAACGATCAAAGCCATTGCGGGGTCAATCAGGTTTTTGTTAGGGACTGCTTTTTTGCGCGGCGCCACAGCTCAGGCGCCTCAGCAAAGCCTTCAATTATAACTAGCGGCTGGTCCGCCTTGGGCCCCATGCTGCCGGTTCAGGGCCCACCCCTCGGGGCCAGCCGGGCACGAGGCTCAAGCCGCGTAGCGCAGGTGTGCACCTGCCCGTGTGATGTGACCGGCCGCCACCTTCAGGTGAATCTGGTGACCGCGCGTGGTGCAGGCGGCTATCTGCGCCAGCAACTGGGCAAGCTGCGCCGCGCTGGGTGTGGCGCGGTGTGACGCCTGCAACCAGTGGCGCAGCAAGTTGGCCTGGCGCGGCTGCGACAGCTCCTGCAGCGCAGCAAGCGCTGGCGGGTTGCCCACGGCCAGCAAGTCTTCACGCGCCACCTCCAGCAGCAGCGCCTGCGCCTCGGCTGCGTGGCGGGCACTGCGTGCAAAAGTCTCCCTGAATTGCGGGAAGGTGTCGCCCAGCACCGGCAACAGGCGGGCACGGATGCGGTTGCGCGTGAAACGCTCGTCGGTGTTGGTCGGGTCTTCGATAAAAGACGCGCAGCGCCGCACCAGCCAGGCGCGGATTTCCGTCGCGGGCACTGCCAGCAAGGGTCGGTGGTAACTCAGCCCGTCGCGTTGCCAGCTGGCCGGCATGGCGCTGAGCCCCGGCAAACCCGCGCCACGGCTGAGTGCCAGCAGGATGGTCTCCACCTGGTCATCGGCGTGTTGTGCAAGCGCTATGTTTTTTATAGCTGCTGGCGCTTGCCCCTCATGGGCCAGGGCCCGAAATGCCTCATAACGGGCCTTGCGGGCAGCGTCCTCCGGGCTTTCGCCTGGCGCATGTCCGGCCTGCACACGCAACACCTGCAAAGGTATTTGCCACATGGCACACGCGGCCTGGCAGTGCGCGACAAAGTCATCCGCTGCCGCCTGCAGGCCATGGTGCACATGTACGGCACTCACCTGCCCCGGCCATTTGTCGGCACAGGCCAGCAGCAAGGCGGTGGAGTCGGCGCCGCCGCTGTAGGCCACGGCCAGCGGCAGCGCGGGGGCAAAGACGCGCATGGCGTCGTCAACGGTGGTAGTCACTGGGTACCCTTCGCCTTGCAGGCTGCGGTATTCATCTTGGGAACGGCCCGGCGGCTCACTGGATAACCTTCGCCTTGCAGGCTGCGGTATTCGCCTTGAGAACGGCCCGGCGGCTCATGTCACGCCAGCCGCTGGTCGGCCGACGGCCAGCTATTTGGCGTCAGCCTTGGTGTCGGTGTAGCGGCCATAACCTTGAAGGCGCTCGTAACGGCGGTCCAGCAGTTCCTTGACCTTGAGGTCGCTGACCTGGCGGAAGGCGTCGTTGAGCGCACGTTTCAGGAAAGCCGCCATCTGCTTGTGATCGCGATGCGCGCCACCCACGGGCTCGTTGACGATCTTGTCGATCACGCCTAGCGCCTTCAGGCGGTGCGCGGTAATGCCCAGGGCCTCGGCGGCTTCCTCGGCTTTTTCGGAGGTTTTCCACAGGATGGAAGCGCAGCCTTCGGGGCTGATCACCGAGTAAATCGAGTACTGCAACATCACCACCTGGTCCGCCACCGAAATTGCCAGCGCGCCGCCAGAGCCGCCCTCACCAATGATGGTGGTGATGATGGGCACCTCCAGCTGCGCCATTTCAAAAATGTTGCGTCCAATGGCCTCGGACTGGCCGCGCTCCTCGGCATCAATGCCGGGGTAGGCGCCCGGCGTGTCCACAAAGGTGAAAACCGGCAGCTTGAACTTTTCGGCGGTTTTCATCAGGCGCAGTGCCTTGCGGTAACCCTCGGGCTTGCTCATGCCGAAGTTGCGCAGGCCGCGCTCTTTGGTGTCGCGCCCTTTCTGGTGCCCCAGCACCATGCAGGCGTTGCCGTTGAAACGGGCCAGACCGCCGACGATACTCAGATCGTCCGCAAAATGCCGGTCGCCGTGCAGTTCGACAAAGTCGGTGAACAGCTCGTTGACATAGTCCAGCGTATAGGGGCGCTCGGGGTGGCGCGCAATCTTGGTGATCTGCCAGGGCGTCAGGTCGCTGTAGATGTCTTTGGTGAGCTGCTGGCTTTTCTTGGCCAGCTGGTCGATTTCTTCCGAGATATCGACTGCCGATTCAGTCTGGACATAACGCAGCTCTTCTATTTTTCCCTCAAGCTCCGCAATCGGCTGCTCAAAATCGAGAAAGGTCTTTTTGGCCATGGTCTGCTCCTCAGGCTGCTAGAAATTCAGGTCTCGGTGCCCAGAACCGGCAAAGGGTCCAGCGAGCGCCAAATATACCAAGTTGCGACGCTGCAATACGGCGCCCACGCCGCGGCGACTTCGCGCGCGTCGCTGCGACTGACCGATTCGCCAGAAAAGTAGTTTTGACTGATGCCATTGATCAGGCCCACATCATCCAGCGGCAGCACATTGGGTCGCATCAGGTAAAAAATCAGAAACATCTCCGCCGTCCAGCGGCCAATACCGCGAATGGCGATCAACTCGGCAATGATGGCTTCGTCGTCCATCGCCTGCCAGTCTTTCACATGCACCGTGCCGGCGTCGAAATGAATGGCGAGATCGACAAGGTATTCGACCTTGCGCGCGCTCAGCCCGGCAGCGCGCATGTCGTCCACCTTGAGTTTGAGCACATGGGCGGGCGTCATTTTTCGAGGCAGGGCCTCAAAACGGTGCCACACCGTCTGCGCGGCCTTGACCGATATTTGCTGACCCACAATGCTGCGCGCCAGCGTGCTGAAGGCGTCGCCGCGCGACTGCAGGCAGGCGTCACCAAAACGTGGGATCAGGCGCTTCATCACCCGGTCTTTTTTGACCAGGTGTTTGCAAGCCTCGGCCCAGTAGGCGGGCACCGCGCTGACCGCAGGCTCGGCCACTTCGGCCAGTTCAACGCTGGCCGGGCCACTTTTTACTATCTTTTTCATAGCTGCTTGCGCAAGGCGGACAAGGGCTTGGAGGCGATTTGACTTGTAGGTTTGATCAAGACTGCACTTCCCAGGTGGTGCCGGTGGGTGAATCCTTGAGCACAATGCCCCGGGCCAGCAAATCGTTGCGGATACGGTCAGCGGCCGCAAAGTCGCGGCCTTGTTTGGCTGCCGCACGTTCGGCAATCAGCGCCTGGATGGCGGCATCGTCAAGGGTCGCTCCTGCCTGTAGAAAGGCAGCCGGGTCGCCCTGCAGCAAACCAAGACAAGCACCCAGCGCCCGTAGCAGGCCCGCCAGTTCGGCCGAGCGGTTGCGGTTGATTTCACTGGCCAGATCGAACAGCACGGCGACGGCCTCTGGTGTGCCAAAGTCCTCATCCATCGCGGCTTTGAAGCGCGCGGCAAAGGGCTGGGCCCAGTCAATCGCCACCTCGGCAGGGGTCACGGCATGTATCGCGGTGTACAGCCGCTTCAACGCATTGCGTGCGTCGTCCAGGTGCGCATCGCTGTAGTTCAGTGCGCTGCGGTAGTGCGCCCGGACAATAAAAAACCGCACGGTCTCCGGGTCGTACTTGGCCAGCACTTCGCGGATGGTGAAGAAGTTGCCCAGGCTTTTGGACATCTTCTCGTTGTCCACGCGCACAAAACCGTTGTGAACCCAATACCTGGCCAGCGGCTTGCCGTTGGCGGCTTCACTCTGGGCAATTTCGTTTTCATGGTGCGGAAACTGCAAGTCGGCACCGCCCCCATGAATATCGAAGGTCTCACCCAAAGTCTGGCAGCTCATGGCCGAACATTCGATGTGCCAGCCGGGCCGGCCCTGACCGTAGTTGCTGTCCCATTTCGCGTCGTCCGGCTCGGTCGGTTTGGCTGATTTCCAGAGCACAAAATCGAGCGGGTCTTCCTTGCCATCGAGTACCGCGACACGCTCGCCGGACCGCAGCTCATCGACCGATTTGCCGGAGAGCTTGCCGTAGCCATCGAACTTGCGCACCGCGTAATTGACGTCGCCGTTGGGCGAGCGGTAGGCGAAGCCCTTGTTTTCAAGCGTCGCGATCATGCCCAGCATTTGTGGCACGTATTCCGTAGCGCGTGGCTCCAGGGTAGGTGGCTCAATGCCCAGCGCGCCTATGTCCTGGTTCATGGCCGCAATCATCTCGTCGGTCAAGGCGCGGATGCTGATGCCGCGCTCCACCGCACGCTTGATGATCTTGTCGTCGATGTCCGTGATGTTGCGCACGTAAGTCACCTGGTAGCCGCTGACCTTGAGCCAGCGCTGCACCACGTCAAAGGCCATCATCATGCGGGCGTGGCCGATGTGGCACAGGTCGTAAATCGTCATGCCGCACACGTACATGCGCACATGGCCGGCGACCAGAGGCGAAAAATCTTCCACGGCACGCGACAGCGTGTTGTAAATGCGAAGGCTCATGAAGGGTGTGGGTGATCGGTAAGGCTGGAATCGCCGAACAAGGGGAAAGCTGCTCCGAAAGGTGAATCAACAGGCAGGCGCGCGGCGTTTTTTCACCGGAACTGAAACTATACCCCTCAGATACAATCAATCAGTATATCCAGCTCGCCAAAGCCCGTGCAGCATGCTGCGCCGCCGGCTTTCAGGTTCATCTTTCAGACCAGCCACCCATGCGTTCCAGAGGACATATGCCCAAGTCAGCCCATTTTTCAAGCCTGCCGTCTGCATTGCGCTGGCTGGCACTGGCCGCAGCCCTAGGCCTGTATGTGCCAGCGGTCCATGCCGACGACTACGACGACGTCAACGCCCTGGTGCGCGCAGGCCAGCTGGCCCAGGCGCTGATCAAGGCCGACCTGTACCTGGCAGGCAAACCGCGTGACCCGCAAATGCGTTTTCTCAAAGGCGTGATCCAGTCCGAAAGCGGTAAACAGGCCGACGCCATTGCCACCTTTACCAAAATCACCCAGGACTACCCCGAGCTGCCCGAGCCCTACAACAACCTGGCTGTGCTTTACGCCGGCCAGAACCAGTTTGACAAGGCCAGGGCCTCACTGGAAATGGCGATACGCACCAACCCCAGTTACGCCACCGCCCATGAAAACCTCGGTGATGTCTACGCCCGGCTTGCCAGCCAGGCCTATAGCAAGGCCCTGCAACTGGACGGCGGCAACAGCGCCGTGCCACCCAAACTTGCCCTGATCCGCACCCTGTTCACCGTCGATACCCGGGCGCAAAAACCGGCCGCGACCAATGCCGCGGCCGCGCCGGCAGCCACGCCTGCGGCACCTGCCAAACCAACGCCAGCACCTGTCAGCCCACCTGTACCGGTAGCCCCGCCCGCTCCGGCACCCGCTGCTGCACCCCCCGCCCCAGTTGCACCGGCAACCCCGGTGGCGCCTGCGGCCCCAGCTTCAGCACCCGTCAGCGCCGCCGACAAGGACGTGGAAAGCGCGGTGCGCGCCTGGGCCAGCGCCTGGGCGGCCAAAGACATGAACACCTATCTGGCCGCCTATGCCAAAGACTTTGACCCGCCGGGTGAGCAGACTCGCAAAAGCTGGGAAGAAGAGCGCCGCAGCCGCATCGTCGGCAAGTCGCGCATCAGCGTGAAGATCAGCAACCTGTCGGTCGATGTCAAAGGCAGCAAGGCAACTGCCAAGTTCAAGCAGGACTACAGCGCCGACGCGCTCAATGTCTCCAGCCGCAAGACACTGGACATGGCGCGTGCGGGTGAGCGCTGGCTCATCGTCCGGGAATCCACCGGCGGTTGATGGCTGGCCTGTCCGCCGGCATGTGTACCTGACATGTTTCTTATCCCCTTCATGCCACGGGTCCACCGCGCCTTTTCTCCTCGTGCTGTCTGCGCTGCGTTTGCCACGGCGCTGCTGCTGTGCAGCGCTGCGGTATTTGCCCAAGGCGACAAAGAAAAAGCCGGGCGCGTCAACATCGAAAACGGCGCCAACTACAAACGACCGTCGGCCAGCCCGCGCGGGGCCAAACGCGCTGCAGTGAAGGACGGCGAGGCAGAGGCCCGCCTGATCGAAATCTACAAACTCGCAGGCCAGTCCAAAGCGCGAGAGGCCCTGGCCAAAGCCGAGCGCCTGGTCAACGACCACCCCAACTTCCAGCTGGCACAGCTGGTCTATGGCGACCTGCTGGCGGCACAGTCCAGGCCACTGCGCACACTGGGCGACGTGCCGGAGGCCGAGGCCAGGGGCGGCGCCAGCACCCTGGCCGAGCTGCGCCAGGAGTCGCTGATGCGCCTGAAAGCGCTGCGCGAAAGGCCGGCTGCCGGCACCATTCCCTCGCAGTTTCTGGCACTGTCGCCACGCAACAAACACGCGATTGCGGTAGACGCCTCGCGCTCCCGTCTGTACCTGTTTGAAAACACCGAAGCCGGGCTCAAGCTGCTGGCCGACTACTACATCTCGGTCGGCAAGTCGGGCATTGAAAAAAACGTCGAAGGCGACTCACGCACGCCGCTGGGCATTTATTTTGTGACCAGCAACCTGGACCCGCGCTCGCTCAAGGATTTTTACGGCTCGGGCGCACTGCCCATCAACTACCCGAACCAGCTCGACCTCAAACGCGGGAAAACCGGCAGCGGCATCTGGCTGCACGGCACGCCGCCGGGACAGTTTGCGCGCGCGCCGCTGGCCAGTGATGGCTGCGTGGTGCTGGCCAACCCCGACCTGGAGCGCATTGTCCGCACAGTGGAAGTACGCAGCACCCCCGTCGTGATTGCACACAGCCTCAAGTGGGTGGCGCCGCAAACCGCCAAGGCAGACAGCAAGAGTTTTGAGGATGCACTGCACAGCTGGCAACAGGCCCGGTCCAGCGGCGACATGGTGGCGCTGACCAGCCTGTACAGCAGCGACTTCACCAGCTACGGCAAGACCCTGACCGACTGGACACTTGTGCTGCGCGGCGAGGCCAGCAAAATACGCGGCCGCAGCGTGCAACTCAAGGATCTGTCCTACCTGCGCTGGACCGACAGCGCCGATACCATGGTGGTAACCTTTGGCGAAGTGCCCAGCGGTGCACGCACCGGCCCGGTCCGGCGCCAGTACTGGATGCGCCAGGGCAAGCAATGGAAAATATTCTTTGAAGGAGTGATTGGATGACTTTGAGCACACGTACATTCGGCCGGCGCGCCTGCCTGGCACTGGCGACACTTGGCCTGCTGGCAGGCCAGGCCTGGGCGCATGGCACAGCCGCCGCGCCCAAGGTCAAATTTGCCACCAGCGCCGGGGATTTTGTGGTCGAGGTGTACCCCGACAAAGCCCCCAAAACCGTTGACAACTTTCTGCAATACGTCAAAGACAAACACTACGACGGCACGGTGTTTCACCGCGTGATCGACAACTTCATGGTGCAGGGCGGCGGCTTTGACGCGGCTTATGCACAAAAGCCAACCCGCGCGCCCGTGGTGCACGAAGGTCGCGAAGCATTGGCCAAGGGTGGCGACAAAAACGTCGTCGGCACACTGGCGATGGCCCGCACCAATGACCCCAATTCCGCCTCGGCACAGTTTTTCATCAACGTGCGCGACAACGACTTTCTGAACCCCAGCGTGCAAGCGCCGGGCTACACCGTGTTTGGCAAAGTCATCAGCGGCATGGACGTCGTCAACAAGATCAAGGCCACGCCCACCGGCCCGGGTGGCCCCTTCCCCAGCGACGTGCCAAAAACTCCGGTTCTCGTCACCTCTGCCACCCTTGTCAAATAGATCCCTGAAAACCCACTGAATCAACCCGTATGAGCAACCCACAAGTCGAACTCCATATTGCCGGTCACGGCGTCATCACCCTTGAACTCGACCAGGACAAGGCACCCAAATCGGTCGCCAACTTCCTGAGCTACGTCAACAAGGGCCACTACAGCAACACCGTGTTTCACCGCGTCATCCCGGGCTTCATGGTTCAGGGCGGCGGCTTTGAAGTCGGCATGAAACAAAAGCCGACCGACGGCGAAATTGAAAACGAAGCCAACAACGGCCTGAAAAACGACCACTACACCGTCGCCATGGCGCGCACCAACGCGCCGCACTCGGCCAGCTCGCAGTTTTTCATCAACGTTTCTGACAACGCCTTTCTGAACCACACCGCACCCAATGCCTCCGGCTGGGGTTACGCGGTGTTTGCCAAGGTGGTGGGCGGCAAGGACGTGGTCGATAAAATCGCCGCCGTCAAAACCGGCCGCAAAGGCTTTCATGACGATGTGCCGCAAACCGATGTGGTGATCGAAAAGGCCGTGGCCCTCGCCTGATCCCGCGGGACGGCGCTATTACCCGGCTCCGTCCGTGAACACCCCCCCGACCGTGCCCCAGACAGCGGAGCTTGATGCGCCGCCCGCCTGGGGCACGGTCGATTTCATTTCCGACCTGCACCTGCAGGCCGATGCGCCCGCCACCTTTGCGGCCTGGCAGCACTACATGGAAAGCACGCCCGCCGACGCGGTGTTCATGCTGGGCGACCTGTTTGAAGCCTGGGTCGGTGACGATGCCGTCAGCGACGATGTAGCTTCCACTGCGTGCGTCGGCGCGTTTGAAGACCGCTGCGCCCACGTGATGGGACAGACCGCCAGCCGGCTGGCGCTGTTTTTCATGCATGGCAACCGCGACTTTCTGGTCGGTCAGCGCCTGATGGACCTGTGCAACACCGCCTTGCTGGCCGACCCCACGGTGCTGGGCTTTCACCGGCAACGCTGGCTGCTGTCGCACGGCGACGCCTTGTGCCTGGCCGATACCGACTACATGGCGTTTCGCCAGCAGGTACGCAGCGCGGCGTGGCAAAGTGATTTTCTGGCCAAACCACTGACCGAACGCCAGGCCCTTGCGCGCGGCCTGCGCCAGCAAAGCCAGGCCCAGCATGACAAGCGCCAGCTATCGGGCCTGGCCTACGCCGATGTGGACAGCGCTGCCGCCCTGGCGCAACTGCGCGCCGCCGACGCGCACATCCTGATTCACGGCCATACGCACCAGCCCGCCGTGCACGACCTGGGCCACGGCTTCTCGCGTGTGGTGCTCAGCGACTGGGACGCCGCTGCCACCGTGCCGCGCGCCGAGGTACTGCGCCTGACGGCCGGCGGCCTGCGCCGCATCAGCCTGCTGTAGTGTCCTGTCCCACAAATAGGGGGATGCAATGAAATTGTCCAGTCAGCTGTCAGGCAAGGCGCGAGGAGGCGGCATGGCCATCGCCATGGCAACGACGAGCAACGCCGCATGGCGGCTGAATGGGCGATTTCATATCGCCTTTGTCTGTGGGACAGGCCACTAGGCCATGCTGAACTGGTTGCGCCAGCTGCTGGGGGGCCGCAATGCCCGCTCCACACCCATTCCCGACGCACTGTGGCAGGCCACGCTGGCGGCCTACCCTTTTCTGGCAGACCGCCCGCCCGCCGACCTGCAGCAATTACGTGCGCTGGTGGGTGAGTTTCTGGCGCAGAAAGAATTTTCCGGCGCACACGGCCTGCTTGTCTCCGACGAAATGGCCGTCGCCATTGCTGCCCAGGCCTGCCTGCCGGTGCTGCACCTGGGACTTGACTGGTACAGCGACTTTGTCGGCATCGTGGTGCACCCCGGGCAAATGCTGGCGCGCCGCGAGACGCAAGACGCCAGCGGCGTGGTGCACCGCTACAGCGAAGTGCTGGCCGGCGAGGCGATGGACCGCGGCCCTGTCACCCTGAGCTGGCAAGACGTGGCCTCAGCCGGCGAGCAGGCCGGCCAGGGCTACAACGTGGTGATTCATGAGTTTGTGCACAAGATCGACATGAAAAACGGCGTCCCCGACGGCTGCCCGCCCCTGGGCTCTCGCGCCGCCCACGCCGCCTGGCACGCCGTGATGCAACCGGCCTATGACGCCTTCCGCGAGCAGGTCACCATCGCCGAACGTTTTGGCGGCCAGCCCCCCTGGCTGGACGCTTATGGCGCCACGGCACCGGCCGAGTTTTTTGCGGTCGCGTGTGAAGCCTACTTTGTCAACCGTGCGCGCTTCACCCAGGATTTTGCGGCCCTGACGCCGCTGTTTGACCAATTCTTCAGGATAAATCGGGCTGCAGCCCTTTAGATTCGGCGGTAAGCAGCTACATTTTTTGTAGCGTCTGGCCTGACACCTGTCTTGCGGCCCAATTTTTTTGGCCCTTTTTAACCCCTTTTGACCGCCTGCTTCGTTTCAGTCAGTTCCAACCAACTTTTATGGAGCTTTCATGAAACTCATGCCGTTTGCCCTGTCCCTTTTTTTGGCTGCTGCCGGTTTTGCCCTGCCGGCACATGCCGTTGGCAGCCTGGCCGATGTCACGGTGATAGACCGACAGTCCGGCGCCACCTTGCCGGTGTACCGCCACCGGGGCGAGTACTGGGTGGCGGGCCAGTACGGTGCCAAATATGCGGTGCTGGTGCGCAACCGCCTGGGCGAGCGTGTGCTGGCCGTGACGGCGGTGGACGGCGTCAACGTGCTCAGCGGCGAAACCGCCGCCTGGGACCAGACAGGTTATGTGTTTTCGCCCTGGCAGCAGTACCAGGTGACAGGCTGGCGCAAAAGCAGCAGCGAAGTGGCGGCCTTCGAGTTTTCCGTGTCTGGCGAATCCTATGCGGGCCGCACCGGCCGGCCCGGCAACGTGGGGGTGATTGGTGTGGCGCTGTTTCGTGAGCGGCTGCCCGAGCCGGTGCTGCCGCTGCCCGAGTATTCACGCCGCGATGAGTCGCGCGACTCCTTTCGCGACCTCTCGCGTGAAGAGTCGGTCCTGCCGCGTGCGCGCAGTGCGCCTGCGCCAGCCACGCCCCTGGCTGAAAACAGCACCGGTCTGGCAGAGCGCAGAAGCGCCGAGGCGCCACTGCGCGAGCAGTCGCAGCGCGGGTCCGCATCCGCCGACAGCCTGGCCAAAGCGGCTCCTTCGTTTGCGCCCCGGCCTGCACCCCAGCTGGGGACGGCACATGGGCAGCGTGAAACCTCGGTGGTGTCGCACACCAGCTTTGCGCGCCTGCAGGCGCAGCCCAACGAGGTCATCCGCATCCGTTATGACAGCCGCGAGAACCTGATCGCCGCAGGTGTCATCCGCGAGCCGGCAGCGCTGTGGCCGGTGCCCAATCCGTTTCCCCAGTCGGCCAATACCTCCTACGTACCTGACCCGCCTGTCCGCAGGTATTGAGAAAGGCGGGCTGCTGGCCGTGCTAACGTGGCGCATGCCCAGCGCCGACCCGCCCGACCACGCCGCAATTGACAGCGACGAGTCCCTGATGTTGCGTTATGCAGCGGGTGATCTGGCGGCCTTTGACGTGCTGTATGGCCGCCACGAGCTACGCGTCTGGCGTTACCTGTTGCGCAGTGTGCGGGTGCAGGCCGTGGCCGACGACTTGCTGCAGGACGTGTGGTTTGCGGTAGCCCGGCAGGGGGTCGGCAATGCCGGCTACCGGCCCACAGCGCGCTTCACCACCTGGCTGTTCACCATCGCGCACCACCGGCTGGTGGATCACTTCCGGACCGCCAGGCCACATGTCTCCATCGACGGGCATGGCGGCGGGGAGGATGATGAAAACAGCCTCATCAACACCCTGGCCGCTGATTCGGGTTTTGGGCCGCTGCGCCAGTTGCAGTCGCGCGAGCAGGCTGCCGCGCTGATGGCGGCGCTGGAGCAATTGCCAGCCGAACAACGCGAAGCTTTTTTGCTGCAGGCCGAAGCCGGGATGAGTGTGGAAGAGATTGCCAGCACCACCGGCGTGAGTTTTGAAACCGCCAAAAGCCGCCTGCGTTATGCCAGACGCAGCCTGCGACAACAGCTACAGGAGTTTGCATGACAGCCCCCCGCCCCGACGACGAGTTGCTGCGGCGCTATCACGAGGCCAGCGCGCAGGATACACGCGGCCCCGGCGCACATGTGCGCGCGGCAGTGCGCGCCCATGCACAGGCCGTGCTGGCAGGCCAGACGACCAGCCGCACAACCCGGCCCGCACCCGCCGCCAACCAGCCGCGCTGGAAGCTGTCCCTGCTGGCCAGTGTGGCCGTGGTCGGTCTGGCGGGGCTGCTGGTGCTGCAGTTTGAACGTGGCACGCCGCAAGAAAAAGAGCTGGTGGCCGGCCAGAGCGCTGCAGGCCGCAGCCCCGCCACGTCCGCAGGGCCGTCAACAAGCCGCGAGGCCAGCCCCGCTGCCCATACCGCGCCAGAGACACAGGCAAGTGCCGCCACCGCCACCGCCACCGCCACTGCCAAGGCCGCGCCCGCCAGAAGCCAGGCCGAGCTGCCCCGCGCCTTGTCGCCTGCACCAGCATCCCCTGCGCCTGCCGCCAAGACGGCACCAGCGCCTGTCGCCCCTGCCATTCCCGTCGAGGTGGCGCCAGCGCGCAGCCGTCTGGCCGATACAAACGCCAACAACGCGCTCGATGAAGCCACCATTTCAGCAGGCCGCGCTGCGGCCCCTGCATTTCGGGCGCCACCAGCAGCACCGGATGCGCCCCGACCCGACCTGGCCTATCCCCCATCGTTTGCGGCCGCGCCAGCGGCCGCCCCACGCGCGCAGGCCCAGCAGCAAAAACAGGAAGAACGCAGCAGTGAACAGGCAGGGGCGCGCGAACTCAGCCGAAGCGCCGCTGCGTCGCTGCACGCGGCGGCTGGCGCAGGGCGGCTGGCGCAAGTCGAGCAGCTCATCGCGCAAGGTGCGTCAGTCAATACACCTGACGCGATGGGCAAAACACCGCTGATGCTGGCCGCCATCAACGGGCACAGCACCGTGGTTCAGCGCCTGCTGGCAGCCGGGGCGAATCCGGCATTGGTGGACCGTGATGGTGTCAACGCCTTGCAGCACGCCAGGCGGCTGGGGCGCGAGGCGATTGCGCAGATGATAGAGGCCGGGTCGTGATGCCGGTGGCTGCGCGCTGGGGCGGCGCCCTTATTTGCCCATCAGCTGATTGATCTTGTCGGCCTCAAAGGTCTCTTGCAGCGCCGCGTCATCGGGCACGCAGTCGCGATGCGCCTTGCTGCTTTCAGACAACTTTTCAATCGCCTGCCAGAGCAGCGCAATCTGGTGCTCCTGCGACGAGGCGTTGTCGATCAGGCCCTTCATGGCCTGGCCCAGCGGGTCGTCTTCGAGCGTGATGCCGTAGGCCGAGAACTTGGGCGAGGTGGTGGTGACGTCGGCGCTTTCGCCAGCTTTGGACGGGATGATGCGCGCCGGAATACCCACGGCGGTGGCACCCGCGGGCACCGGCTTGATCACCACCGCGTTGCTGCCGATCTTGGCGCCATCACCCACCAGAAAACCGCCCAGCACCTTGGCCCCGGCGCTGACCACCACATCGCGGCCCAGCGTCGGGTGCCGTTTGGTGCCCTTGTACAGCGAGGTGCCGCCCAGCGTCACGCCCTGGTAAATCGTGCAGCCGTCGCCAATCTCGGCGGTTTCACCGATCACCACGCCCATCGCGTGGTCAAAAAACACCCGCTCGCCGATTTTCGCGCCGGGGTGAATCTCGATACCGGTCAGCCAGCGCGACAGCTGCGAGATAAACCGTCCAGCCCATTTGAAGCCGTTTTGCCAGCACCAGTGCGCGCGCCGGTGCAACACCAGGGCATGCAGGCCGGGGTAGCAGGTCAGCACTTCCCAGCCGGTGCGGGCGGCGGGGTCGCGTTCAAGAATGCACTGGATGTCGGATTGGAGTCGGGAGAACATGCTGGGAGTTTATGGCTTGGCGGCAGTTTTTGCTGGCGCGACATGCTGGCCCTTTTGCAACATCGCCTTGGCCACACCGCGCAGGATATGAATCTCTTCCGGGCTCAGTTGCGCCCGGTTGAAGAGCTGGTTCATGCGCGGCATCAGTTTTTTCGGCGCGGCTGGGTCCAGAAAGCCGATGTCGGTCAGCGCCTGCTGCCAGTGAGTCAACATGCCGGCCACCGCAGCTGCATCGGCCAGCGCCTGCGCGGGTTGGGCAGCCTGTACCGCAAAACCCCCCAGCGCCTCGCGCCAGTCGTAGGCAATCAACTGCACTGCAGCGGCCAGATTCAGCGATCCAAACTTCGGATCGGTCGGTATGCTGAGCGCCACATGGCAGCGGTAGACGTCCTCGTTCTGCATGCCAAAACGTTCAGAACCAAACAGAAAGGCCACACCTTCTGGTTTTGAAGCCAAATTGGCCTGCAGCCCTTGTGCGGCGGGCGAAAGAAGCTCCTGATGTGATAGCAAATTGGTGCCGCCCAGCAAGGCCGAAAAATGTTCGCGTGGCGCCCGGGTCGGCGGGCCGAAGTCGCGCGGCGTCATTGCGGTGGCGCATAAATGCGTCACGCCGTCCAGGGCTTCATCCAGCGTCGCCACAATCCGCGCGTTTTTGAGTACGTCCAGCGCACCACTGGCGCGTTGAATGGTTTCTTCGCGGTTCAGCACATTGGCCCAGCGCGGCGCCACCAGCACCAGATCGTCAAACCCCATGACTTTCATCGCGCGCGCGGCGGCGCCGACGTTGCCGGCATGGCTGGTGTTGATCAGGACAAATCGCGTTTTCATGGGTAAAAGGGGCAGACGGAGCGTGCGAGCCGGTAAAATGGCTTTATTGTCGCCTGCCCCGGTTACCGGGCCGCAGCCCTTGTGCTCTTTCTTAGTCCTATATGTCCAGCAATCTCCACCCCATGCTCAACGTGGCCATCAAGGCTGCACGCGCCGCCGGCGCCATCATCAACCGTGCAGCCCTTGACGTGGAGTCGGTCCGGGTTTCGGTCAAGCAAACCAATGACTTCGTCACCGAAATCGACCAGGCCGCAGAAGCCGCCATCATCGAAACCCTGCTGACCGCCTACCCCGGCCACGGCATTCTGGCCGAGGAATCAGGCAGCGAACACGGCGCCAAAGACTCCGAGTTTGTCTGGATCATCGACCCGCTGGACGGCACCACCAACTTCATCCATGGCTTTCCGGTCTATTGCGTGAGCATTGCACTCAGCGTCAAGGGCAAGGTCGAGCAGGCGGTGGTGTACGACCCCACCCGCAACGATATTTTCTGCGCCACCAAAGGCCGCGGCGCCTACATGAACGACAGGCGCATCCGCGTGGCAAAACGGACGCGGCTGCAGGAATGCCTGATCTCCACCGGCTTTCCCTACCGCCCCGGGGACAAGCTCAAGACCTACCTGAACATGCTCGGCGAAGTCATGAGCCAGTGCGCCGGCGTGCGCCGCCCCGGCGCTGCAGCACTCGACCTGGCCTATGTGGCCGCTGGTTTCAGCGATGGCTTTTTTGAAAGCAACCTCAAGCCCTGGGACGTCGCAGCCGGCTCGCTGCTGGTCACTGAAGCAGGCGGTCTGATTGGCAACTTCACCGGCGAGGCCGACTTCATGGACCACGGCGAATGTGTGGCCGGCAATCCGCGCATCTATGGCCAGTTGGTCACCACCCTGGGCAAGTACAGCAAGTTTGCCGGCGCAGGCGACAAGGCCACGGTGCGACAGGCACTGACCGATGACGCGGCGGCCACCGATGCACCCGCTGCCACCCAAACCCTGTCAAGGCCGCGTGGCGCGAGGGCTGCACACCCCGTCACACCCAGCCCCGGCGATCAGACCTGAAGCCGGCCGCACAGCGCTTTACAGCGCTGTTTTTACGTTTTGTTTCGCATCAAGCTGACAGCGCCGAGGGATGTTTGCCTACACCGTGCGCAGGCCGGTCACACAATGTCAGTTACCATCAATTCACGACTGAATGGAGGGGCCGTTGCCCCGGCGCCAACCCTTGAAACCTGACCCCCAAAGCGGTACCCACACCATGCCAGAATCTTCACTTTTACCCGCTGCTGCCGCTTCTTCTTCAGCTTCTGCAACGGTCGCCGACGCCGGCCTGATGCGCGAAGTGGCCGAGCTGGTGGTCAGCGCGCTGAACCTGGACACAGCGGCCGCAGACATCCAGCCGGACGAGCCCCTGTATGGCGAAGGCCTGGGCCTCGATTCGATCGACATTCTGGAGATCGCGCTGGTGCTGTCCAAACGTTACGGCCTGCAATTACGCGCCGACCATGAAGACAACACCGCCATCTTCCAGTCGTTGCGCAGCCTGACCGAGCACATCGCCCTGCAAAGAAGCAAGTGAAACCCGGCTTGACGGCAAAATTGCTGCGCGGCGCCCGCTGGGCAGCCGTCGCCGCAGTCGGCATCGCCTACTCGGTGGCAGCCCATCTGGCGGCAGCCGATCCCAGCCCCGACTGGCTGGATGCAGCAGTCGCCATCGCTCCGCTGCTGCTGCTGGCACTGGTACTGGCCTGGCGCTCCCCACATCGGCCTTTGATGCTGCTGCTGTGCGCCGCCACCATCGCTGTGTTGTATGCAGCCAGCGCCTGGCTGGTGCAACACTTCAACTGGGTTTTTCTGCTGCAACACGCCGGTATGCAGGTACTGCTGGGCCTGGCCTTTGGCCGCACCCTGCGCGCAGGCCAGGTACCCATGGTGTCGCGTTTTGCCGCCTTGATCCACGGCCCGCTGTCACCCGCTCTGGCCCGCTACACGCGGCAGGTCACCTGGGCCTGGACCCTGTACTTTGCCTGCATGGGGGCACTGTCGCTGCTGTTGTTCTGGCTGGCGCCGGTAGCCATATGGTCGGCTTTTGCCAACCTGCTCAACCTTCCGCTGGTGATTGTGATGTTTGCAGCCGAATATGTGGCACGGCTGTGCCTGCTGGACCCGTCCGACCGGGCTGGCCCCTTGCAGGCCTTCCGCGCTTACCGACAGGCCAGCGGTACCGGCCCGCTGCCACCATCGTCCTGAGCCTGCTCATGGTCATGACCACCTACCCCCTCATCAGTCACCACAGTGGCGACGACATCGTGGCATGGCGCTACGGAGAAGCCATCACCGTGCGCCGCTACCTGGCGGATGTACGGCATCTGGCGGCGGCTTTGCCAGCCAGCCAGCACATGCTCAATGCGTGCAGCGACCGCTACCACTTTGCGGTAGGTCTGGGTGCGGCGCTGCTGACCCGCAAAATCTGCCTGCTGCCACCTACCCACGCGCCCGAGATGATGCGCCAGATGCAACTGCAGGCGCCGGATGTGTTTTGCCTGGCCGACGCTCCCCATGGAATTGCTCTGCCCGGTTTTGTCTATCACGATGCCTTTGCGCAAGGCGCTCCAGAGCTTGATCCCGACGACGCATGTGACATCCCCTACCTGCCTGGCAACCAGCCGGTGGCCGACGTGTTTACATCCGGCTCCACCGGCCTGCCGCTGCCGCACCGTAAAACCTGGGGCTCGCTGGTGCAAAGCGCGCGTGCCGAGGCCCAGCGGCTGGGCCTCCATGCGGGCCGGCCTTGCACACTGGTTGGCACCGTGCCGGCGCAACACATGTTCGGCCTTGAATCAACCGTGCTGCTGCCCATGCACAGCGGCTGCGCCTTTCATGCCGGCCAGCCCTTTTACCCAGCCGATATTGCTGCGGCGCTGCGGCCCCTGCCTTCGGCGCGCATGCTGGTCAGCACACCGGTGCACCTGAGGGTGCTGGTGCACGCGGATATCGATCTGCCCGAGCTCGATCTGGTGTTGTCGGCCACCGCCCCGATGTCCACCCAGCTCGCAGAAGAATGTGAAGCCCGCTTCGACGCCCCGCTGTTTGAAATTTACGGCTCCACTGAAACCGGGCAAATCGCTTCACGGCGCACTGTGCAAACTCCCGAGTGGCAGCTGTTCCCCCTCGTGACCCTGACTCCGCACGACGAGCGCATCTGGGCCTGCGGCGGTCATGTCGAGCAGGTGGTGCCGCTCAACGATGTGCTGGAGGTGGTGGATGCGCGCCACTTCCTGTTGCACGGGCGACTGGAAGACCTGGTCAACATCGCCGGAAAACGCAACTCGCTGTCTTACCTGAACCACCAGTTGAACCAGATCCCTGGCGTGCTCGATGGCGCATTTTTCATGCCGGATGAAGGTGAACAGGGCAGCGTTGTGCGCCTGATGGCATTTGCCGTCGCACCCGGCGTGACTTCCGTTGAACTGCAGCAGGCACTGAAAGAACGCATCGATGCCATCTTTCTGCCGCGCCCGCTGGTGCTGCTGGAGTCACTGCCGCGCAACAGAACCGGCAAACTTCCGCGCGCTGTACTGCAAACCCTGGCGCGCCAACATCAGGCGCGGCCAGCGCCCAGCGGCGACGACCATGCCAACTGAAACCAGCCTGCACTTCGCCGCAGATCACCCTGCCTTCGCCGGCCACTTTCCGGGGCAGCCGATGGTGCCAGGGGCGCTGCTGCTCGATGCCGTTGTGCATGCGATAACGCAGACACAAGCTGAGCCCTGCAGCGCAGATACCGGCTCGCCATGCGCCTGGCAATTTGCCTCGGCCAAATTTCTCAGCCCGGTGCAGCCCGGTGAAACACTGACCCTGTCCTGGGTACCCGGCGCTGCCGGCAGCAGCCGTTTCACGATTGTCTGCGGCAAACGTCAGATTGCCAGCGGTACGGTGCTGGCAGAGGCCAGGGAAGTCGCGTCATGAGTGCCCTGCCCCCGGGTCCGGCAAGCGGCTGGCGCCAGCGGCCCGAACGCAGCAATATGCTGATGCTGCGTGTCATGACCTGGATATCCTTGCGGCTGGGCCGCCCGGTGGCGCGCTGCGTGCTCTACGGCATTGCGGGGTATTTTCTGCTGGCCAATGCGGCGGCGCGCCAGGCCTCGCGCGCCTATCTGCGGCGCGCCCTGCCCGCCACGGCGCATGTCGGCTGGGGCACGATATTCAAACACTTTTTGAGTTTTGCCTCGTGTATCCATGACCGGGTGTACCTGATCAACGACCGATTCAACCTGTTTGACATCAGGATTCATCAGGAGCATCTGGTGGCCGAGCTGACCGCCGACCGCAAGGGGGTGTTCCTGATGGGCGCCCACGTTGGCAGCTTTGAGGTGTTGCGCGCCGTTGGCCGGCGCCAACCCGGGCTGCGGGTGGCCATGGTGATGTACGAAGAAAACGCGCGCAAGATCAACGCAACGCTCAAAGCCATCAACCCCGCGGCCCAGCAAGACATCGTGCCGCTGGGCCATGCCGACTCCATGCTGCGGGTGCATGAATTGATTGAGACCGGCAGCGTGGTCGGCATGCTGGCAGACCGCTGCCTGAACCAGGACAGCACCCGCTCCGCTTCCTTCCTGGGGGAAAGCGCCGAGTTTCCGGTCGGCCCTTTCCGCATGGCAGCGATCTTGCGACGGCCTGTCTTGTTCATGGTGGGCTTGTACGCGGGCGGCAATCGCTACGATATTCATTTTGAAACGCTGGCAGACTTTTCTGCCGTTCCTGCGGGTGGCCGCGAGGCCGCTGTCCAAGCGGCCCTGACCAGGTATGCAGCGCTGCTGGAGAAACACAGCCGCGCCGCGCCCTTCAACTGGTTCAACTTTTTCAACTTCTGGCAGGCAGGTCCAACGCCGCCTGCAGCCAATGCGGGACAGCCTCATGCATGACACAGCTCATTCAGCGACTTTGCGCCTCAAGCGGTGGTTGACCGTGGCTGGCTGTTTGCTGTGCCTGGCGCCGGCCCACGCTGCGTGGGATGTCAATGCACTGATGCAGGCCCTGGCCCTCAACAAATCTGGCCGCGCCAGTTTTGTCGAGAAAAAATACATTGCGCTGCTGGACACCCCGGTGGAATCATCGGGCGAGCTGCTTTACACCGCACCGGACCGGCTGGAAAAACGCACCCTCAAACCCCGGCCCGAATCGCTGCTGATTGAAAGTGGCAGCCTCACGGTGGAACGTGGCAAGCGCCGCATGGTGCTGCGCCTGACGGACTACCCGGAGCTGGTCGCGTTCACAGAAAGCATACGCGGCACGCTGGCCGGTGACCAGGTGGCGCTGCGGCGCGTTTACAACCTGGACCTCGACGGTACTGAAGAGCGCTGGACGCTGACCCTCAGACCGGTGGAAACAAAAATGCTGGCCGTCGTTCAGCGCATCCGAATTGGCGGCAGCCGCGCCGAGGTCAAGACGATTGAAATCGAGCAGGCCGACAAGGACCGGTCGGTGATGGTCATCAGCAAACTCGCAGCCCCCTGATGCAGCGGTTTTTGCAACGTTCCCTGTGGCCGGTCTGGCTGTGGCTGGCCTTTTTGCTGGCCTGCGGCGCGGTCATCAGCCGCACCCCCATCACCACCGACCTGTCGGCCTTTTTACCCAGCAAACCGACGGTTGAGCAACAATTGCTGATGGACCAGTTGCGCGATGGGCTGGCGTCGCGCCTGATCCTGGTGGGCATAGAGGGCGCTGATGCACCGGCCCGCGCCAGGTTGTCCAAAGAGGTGGCGCGGCGCCTGCGCACCGACCCGGCTTTTGTCAGCATCAACAACGGCGAGCCGGTCAACACCGAACGCGACCGGGCCTACCTGTTCAACAACCGCTACCTGCTAAGCCCCGCTGTCACGCCCGAACGTTTCAGCGCTGACGGTCTGCACGCGGCCCTCGCTGAAAGCATAGACCTGCTGGCATCGCCCGCAGGGCTGATGGTCAAGTCGCTGCTGCCGCGCGACCCGACCGGCGAGATGGTGCAACTGCTGGGGCAACTGGGCAGCGGCACCCAGCCGCCGCTGAACGACGGCGCCTGGGCCTCACGCGATGGCGCACGCGCACTGCTGCTGGTGCAGATACGCGCGGCGGGCTCCGACACCGATGCGCAGCAGCGTGCCATGGCCGCTATCCGCCAGGCCTTTGACGCCGCAGATGAGGCGGGTCCGGGCGCCAGCCTGTTGATGACCGGCCCGGGCGTGTTTTCCGTCACCTCGCGCGAGGCCATACACAGCCAGGTCAGCCGGCTGTCCCTCATCAGCGTCATCCTGATTGCCACGCTCCTGCTGCTGGTGTACCGCTCGGTGACTGCGCTGGCCCTGGGTTTTTTGCCGGTGATCAGCGGTGTACTGTCCGGGGTGGCCGCCGTCAGCCTGGGGTTTGGCTCGGTGCACGGCATCACGCTGGGTTTTGGCACGGCCCTGATCGGCGAGGCGGTGGACTATTCCATCTACCTGTTTGTGCAGTCGGAGCAGGCCGAGGCCAGGCAAGACCGCTGGGTCAAGCTGTTCTGGCCCACCGTGCGCCTGGGGGTGCTGACCTCCATCTTCGGCTTTGCATCCCTGTTGCTATCGGGTTTTCCGGGTCTGGCGCAACTCGGGCTGTACGCCATCGCCGGGCTGCTTGCCGCCGCCGCGATGACCCGTTTTGTGTTGCCGCACTTGCTGCCAGCGCGGTTTCGTATTCACGACGTATCGGCCATCGGGCGCGTGCTGGGCCGTCTGACCCGGCGCGCCAGTGCGCTGCGCTGGCCTGCGTTGCTGTTGCTGCTGGCGGCCTGCGCCGTTCTGGTGACGCAGCGCGATACCTTGTTGAACGAGAAAATTTCTTCCCTGAGTCCGGTGTCGCAGGCCGACATCGCACTCGACGAACGACTGCGCGCCGACATGGGTGCGCCCGACGTGCGTTACCTGGTGGTGGTCTCGGGCAACAGCCGGGAGTCCGTTCTGGGCGCAGCCGACCAGGTGTCTGCGCTGCTGCAGCTGCAGGTGGACCAAGGGGAACTCGCCGGGTTTGAAAGTCCCAGCCGCTACCTCCCGAGTCTGGCCACCCAGCGCGCGCGCCAGGCCAGCTTGCCCGCACCCGATGAGTTGCAGGCCCGGCTGGCGCAGGCGGTCCAGGGACTGCCGGTCCGCGCGCCATTGTTCGCGCCGTTTCTGGCCGATGTAGAGTCCGCCCGCAGCCAGCCCGCACTGCTGCCCGGCGACCTCGACAATACCTCGATGGCCATGGCGGTTGATGCGCTGTTGCTGCAGCAATCGCGCGGCGGCTGGACAGCCCTGCTGCCGCTGAAGGCGCCTGAGGGTGTGGGCATCCAGGCCGAGCGGATTCGCGCCGCCCTGGCCACCATGCATCTGCCCAACGTGCTGTTTGTCGACATGAAAGCCGAGTCCGACCGCCTCTACTCCGGCTACCTGCGAGAGGCCACGCTGCTGTCACTTGGCGGGCTGGTGGCCATTGTGGTGCTGTTGCTGGTCGTGTTCCGCTCGCCACGGCGTGTGCTGCGCATCATTGCCCCGCTGGTGGCCTCGGTCGTCACCGTCACCGCGGGGCTGGCGCTGGCCGGCCAGTCGCTCATCATCCTGCACCTGGTCGGCTTGCTGCTGGTGGTGGCCGTCGGTTCCAACTACGCGCTGTTCTTTGAACGGCCGAGCCCTCAGGCGTCTGTTTCTGATCGAACACTCGCCTCGATGGCGCTGGCCAATCTGACCACTGTGGCAGGTTTTGGCCTGCTGGCGTTTTCCAATATCGCCATCCTTCAGGCCATGGGAGTCACGGTGGCGCCAGGTGTCATTCTGGCGCTGGTCTACGCCGCCATATTTGCGAGGCAGCCCCATGCGTGAAACCCGCTGGCACGCGCCGCCGCTGATCCGTGGCTCCATCGCCCTGCATCTGTTGGCGCTGGTCCTGGTCAGCTTTGAACCGGCACTGTGGCCCTGGGCTTTGGGCGCTGTGGCGCTCAACCACCTGCTGATTGCGGCCACCGGCCTGTGGCCGCGCAGCCATTGGCTCGGTCCAAACTGGACCCGTTTACCGGCAGCGTCCGCCGCGCGGCAGGAGATTGCAGTGACCATCGACGACGGGCCCGACCCGCGCGTCACGCCGCAGGTGCTGGACCTGCTGGACTGCTACGCCGCCCGTGCAACTTTTTTCTGCATAGGCGAACAGGCGCTGCGCCACCCGGAGTTGTGCCGCGAGATCGTGCGCCGTGGCCATGCGGTTGAAAACCACAGTCAGCACCACCGCCATCATTTTTCGGTCATGGGACCCCGCGGCATGGGGCGCGAGGTGCAGGCGGCACAACACACCCTCACCCGCATTTGCGGCGAGCCACCCCGGTTTTTTCGCGCACCTGCCGGCTTGCGCAACCCTTTTCTGCAGCCCGTGCTGGCCGGCCTCGGTTTGCAACTGGCCAGCTGGTCGGCGCGTGGTTTTGACACCCGTATCAGGGATGCCGCAAAAGTCCGGGCAACATTGCTGCGCAGGCTCAAGCCCGGTGCGATTGTGCTGCTGCACGATGGCCACGCCGCCACCACGGCCCACGGGGTGCCGGTCATTCTTGAAGTCTTGCCCGGCCTGCTGGAAGCCGCCACAACGGCCGGCCTGCGTACCGTCACCCTGCGCGAGGCGCTGACATGAACATCATCCGCCAGCCCATACCCTGGTACCGGCAGGCGGCGCAGGTGCTGCCGCGTCACATAGGCCTCAAAAGCATAGGCATACCGCTTTTTATTGCGGTGTTTTTCGGCGCCTACTTTTATGTACTCAAATACCCTGCCTACCCGGTAACCGTGATGCCGGTCACCTGGCTGGACGGCCTGATCGGTTTTGCGCCTGGCGCACTGCCGCTGTATGCGTCTCTCTGGGTGTACGTGTCGTTGCCACCGGCGTTTCTGGCGGACCGGCGCGAGCTGCTGGTTTATGGCAGGGCCATGGCCAGCACCTGCCTGATCGCCTTGCTGATTTTCTATTTCTGGCCCACCACCGTTCCTCCGGCTGATATTGACTGGGCTCTGTACCCGGGTGTGGCGTTCCTGAAAAACCTCGATGCCTCAGGCAATGCCTTCCCTTCGCTGCATGTCGCCACTGCCGTTTTTTCAGGCCTGTGGCTACACCGCTTGCTGCGCCGCTTTGGCAGTCCGATGTGGGTGCGCTTGTGCAACGGCCTGTGGTGCGCCGGCATTATTTACGCCACGCTCGCCACGCGCCAGCATGTGGCTGTGGACATGTGGGCCGGCCTCTTTCTGGGCGGTCTGGCAGCCCGTTTGTCGATGCTGGACCGCAGGCATTTGCTAATATGAACTTACTTATAGATCGCCTCTTTTTGTGCTGAATCCGCTCTGGCTTTCCCACTTCACCGCGACCAGCAGCATCGGTCTTGGCCTGCCGCAGACCCTGTCTGCCCTGCGCGAGCAGCGCGGCGGGCTGGCGCCCTGCACCTTTGACAGCGTGGACCTGGCCACCTTCACCGGCGAGGTTTCAGGCGTCGATTCGGTGCAGCTTCCCGCAGCACTGGCCGACTTTGACTGCCGCAACAACCGCCTGGCCTTTCTCGGGTTGACGCAGGATGGTTTTACTGAAGCCATAACAAAGGCCAGCCTGAAGTACGGTCCGCAACGCATCGGCGTCTTCATCGGCACCAGCACCTCCGGCATTTTGCAGACCGAACTGGCCTACCGCCGGCTGGATCCGGTCACCGGGGCTTTTCCGCCCGATTTCAATTACCCGACCACCCACAACACCTTTTCGGTCGCCGATTTCACACGCGCCGCTCTGGGCCTGACAGGCCCGGCCGTGGTGGTGTCGTCCGCCTGCTCCTCCAGCGCCAAGGTCTTTGCCTCGGCACGCCGCATGATGGAGGCTGGCCTGATCGACGCTGCGGTGGTAGGCGGTGTGGATTCACTGTGTCTGACCACCCTGTACGGCTTCAACTCCCTGGGCTTGACCTCCACCCGGGCCTGCCGGCCGTTTGATGCGGACCGCGACGGTATATCCATCGGCGAGGCCGCGGCTTTTGCGCTGCTGGAGCGGGCGCCGGCGCAGCTGGAGCCCGATGCCGTGCTGCTCTTGGGCGTCGGCGAATCGAGTGACGCGCACCACATGTCCTCGCCACACCCCGACGGCCTTGGTGCACGGATGGCCATGCAGCAGGCCTTGAGCATGGCCGGACTCAGCGCCGCAGACATCGACTACATCAATCTGCACGGCACAGCCACACCCAGCAACGACGCAGCCGAAACCAAAGCCGTGGCGGGCCTGTTCGGTCACAACACGCCTTGCAGTTCCACCAAAGGCGCCACCGGCCACACGCTGGGCGCAGCGGGCGGCGTCGAGGCGGTGATCTGCGCCTTGGCCCTGCAACACGGCCTGTTGCCAGCGGGCCTGAATACACAGCAATTGGACCCGGCGCTGCCGCTGAACTACCTGCTGCACAACCGTGAGCAGCCCGTCAAGCGCGTGCTCAGCAACTCATTTGGTTTTGGCGGCACCAACTGCAGCCTGATTTTTGGCCGGGCCGGGTGAAAACATGATGACTTCCCATCCCGCCCCTGGCGCGCCCCCGTTGACTGTATTTGTCGAAGGTATTGGCCTGCTCGGCCCCGGCCTGCCCGGCTGGACACTTGGGCGCCAGTACCTGGCCGATGAGCTGCCTTACCAGAGCGCGCGTAGCGTACTGCCACTGCCCATGGCCCTGCCCGCCGCCGAGCGCCGGCGCGCTGGTGCGGTGGTCAAGGTATCGCTGGCTGTGGGCCAGGAAGCGGTAGAGGCATCGGGCTACCCGGCCAGCGAATTGCCCTCGGTATTCACATCATCCAGCGGTGATGCGATCAACTGCCATGAAATATGCAGCGCACTGGCCTCGAACGACCGCTTGATCTCACCCACGCGCTTTCACAATTCGGTGCACAACGCATCCTCGGGTTACTGGAGCATTTCGACCGGCGCCATGGCCCCGTCGTCTGTGCTGTGCGCCCGCGACGGCAGTTTTGCAGCCGGCCTGCTGGAGGCCGCAGCCCAGGTGAGGCTGGACAACACCGGCGTGCTGCTGGTCGCCTACGACACCGACTACCCCGAGCCGCTGCGCAGCGTGCGGCCCCTGCCCGACACCTTTGGGGTGGCGCTGGTGCTGACGCCACTGCGCAGTCCCAATAGCCTGGCGCAGTGGACGCTGGCGCCAGCCACGTGTCTGACCAGCACCGCCGCACATCTCATGGGCAACCGTGAATTGGAAACCCTGCGTGCAGCCATACCGGCTGCGCGTTGCCTGCCGCTGCTGCACAGCGTGGCCACCCACGGTGCGGGTACGGTGGTGCTGGACTATCTGAAGGGTCTGCAACTGGCAGTGCAGGTGGCGCCGTGCTGACACCCGGCCAACCGCCGGCAACACTTGCACGCGACGGGATCGCGCGGCGTATCCCGCACCAGGGCAACATGTGCCTGCTCGACGAAGTCACCGGCTGGGATGCGCAACACATCATGTGCCAGACCCGCAGCCACCAGGCGTCCGACAACCCGCTGCGCGCCCATGGTCGCCTGGGCGCGGCATGCGGTGTCGAATATGCGGCGCAGGCCATGGCCGTGCACGGTGCGCTGATGGGCGAGGCGCTGGCTGAAGGCGGCAACACGCGACCACGCGCCGGGTACCTGGCGAGCGTGCGCAGCGTCAGCCTGTTGGTGACCCAGCTTGACACCCAATCTGGCCCGCTCACGGTCAGCGCAGAGCGGGTCACCGGCGACGACAACACCGCGCTGTACAGCTTTGAGCTACGGGCCAGCACAAAAATCCTGTTGCGTGGCCGCGCTGTGGTGGTGCTGGATGCAGCGGCACTGAGCGCCGAGCCGGCAGTCGGGGGAAATTAGAACCATGAAGGACTCGACCATGCGCACAGACCCCAGACGGGCACTTGTCACTGGTGGCAGCGGCGGCATCGGCTCGGCCATCTGCCGACGTCTGGCCGCCGATGGTTTCAATGTCATCGTGCATGCCAACAGCAATCTGGACACCGCACAGGCAGTCGCGGCGGCCATCGTTGCGCAAGGCGGTCAGGCGCAGGCCGTTGCTTTTGATATCACCGATGCGGCGGCCACGGCAGTAGCGCTGGAGGATCTTCTGGAAGCAGGCCCTATCCAGGTACTGGTCAACAACGCCGGCATTCACGACGACGCGGTTTTTCCGGGCATGCAGCTGGCGCAGTGGCAGCGTGTGCTGGATGTGTCGCTCAACGGTTTTTTTCATGTGACCCAGCCCTTGACGATGCCCATGATTCGCACACGCTGGGGCCGCATCATCACCATCACCTCGGTCGCGGCGGTGGCTGGCAACCGGGGCCAGGTCAACTATTCAGCGGCCAAGGGTGCGCTGCACGCCGCCACCAAATCGCTGGCACTGGAAGTGGCCAGCCGGGGCATCACCGTCAACGCGGTGGCGCCCGGCATCATAGACACCGCGATGAGTCAAGGCAGCTTCAGCGCAGAGGCGATCAACACCATGGTGCCGATGAAACGCGCCGGCAAGGCCGAAGAGGTCGCCGACCTGGTGGGCTTTCTGGCCTCAGACCGCGCCGCCTACATCAGCGGGCAGGTCATCTCGATCAATGGCGGAATGATCTGAACCTGCGCCTGGGCGCCGGTTTGACCATTGATCAACAGTCATTTCGGGCTGTAGCCCTTGCTCCAAATGCGCAAGTAGCTATTATTTCGATAGCAAATTGTTGGATTCAGCTACCCCTGATGCGACGCCAAAGCAGCAGCGGCAGGCGCCACACAAACCCCAGAAACAAGCGCGAATGCATCCAGCTCAGCAGCAAGTTGTCGCGCAGGTAGTTGAAGTGCGACACGCCGCCTTCTTCTGGCCTGAAGTATTGAACAGTGGCCGGCAGGTTGACCGGCTTGACGCCCGCCCAGCACATGCGCACCACCGCTTCGGGGTCAAAGTCGAACCGCCGCATCCAGCGCTGCCCCTGCATGACACGCCGCAGCGGTGCTATCGGGTACACGCGAAAGCCAAACAATGAATCGCCAATACCGGCCCACAGGGTTTCCAGATCAGCCCATCCATTTGAAACCTTGCGGCCATTGACGCGCAAACGCGGCGCGTCGGCGGCGAACACCGGCACACCAAGCACCATGGCTGCCGGCTGCGCGGCAGAGGTTTTCATGAACTCGGGGATCAGTGGCGCCGGGTGCTGGCCGTCCGAGTCCATGGTCAACACATGGGTGAAACCCCGGGCTGCGGCGATGTTGATGCCATGCAATACCGCCGCCCCCTTGCCGACGTTGTGCGGCAGCACCATCACACGCAGGCCATCGTCCTGCGCGGCCATGGCCTGCAGGCCTGCGGCGCTGCTGTCGGTGCTGCCATCGACCACCACCCAGACCGGTGTCCACTGGGACCGGGCAGCGCGCACGGTTTCATACACCTTGGGGCCGGGGTTGTAGCTCGGGATCAGCACCAGGTGGCTGCGGGAGGTATCAGGCGAAAAGGCAGGCATGGGTATCCAGGCGGGTGAAACATGCACAGTAGCAGGCGGAAACCGGAAACCGGAAACCGGGTCAAGCCGGTGGCGCCCTGACGGGAAAATCAGGCAGCCGCGCCTGGGCCAGTTCGGCATGGAAGTATTGTTCCAGCTCGCGGACAAATTCTGCCGTATGCAGCGGCGCCTCAAAACGCCGGCCAAGCCGTACTTTATAGGTGATGGGCATCCGGGGTGTCCACAGCAAGGACCAGCCTTTACCCAGAAAACCTGAATCAGTTTCTATAAACACCGTCTGTACCGGCACCCCGGCACTTTTGGCAATCAGCCCGGTGGTGCCCTGAATGCGCCCGACGGGGAATCGCGTGGTGCGTGTGCCCTCGGGAAACAGCAGCAGATGGCTGCCCCGGTGCAAGTCGTCCACTGCCAGTTGCACCATGGTGCGCAGCGGCGTGTTGCGGATGTAGCCGGCCAGCCGGGCACCCGCACCGTAGAAAACACTGTTCACCAGCTCGGCCTTCATGATGCAGGCCGCGCCAGGCAGGCGCGAAAGAATCATCACCGCATCCAGTAGTGACGGATGGTTGGGCGCAATCACCATGGGCGGGGCATCGCGCAGCGCATCGAGCTCAGACAGGTCAAAGCGACAAGCCCCCATCAACACCAGAAAGTGCAGGTAGCGGCGCGTCATCGCGGTCACCAGATGCCGGCCCAGCCGTTTGCTCATGACACGCGGAAGCAGCGCACGCATGGGAAAGGCCAACAGGGTCACAACCAGGCACATCACGCCCAGCAGCAGATAGCCCAGGTGCATGCGCAGGGTCTCATGCAGGGCCCTGCGCCCGGCGGGCAAAGCCAGCGGCTCGGTGAGGAGAATGTTCGAGTCCTGTTCCATGGGCTTGCTTTGTTGGCCGTCGGTCAATGCGCAGCCGGGGCAGCGTCTTCCACCACGCGGATATTGGCTTTGCGCAGGCGCATGGCTTGCAAGGAGCGCTTGAAGTTCAGGGCAGAGGCCACATAAAAAATGCCTTTCAATACCGCCAGCGACCGCCAAATCGGCGTCTTGCCAAAAATGTCACCAGCCAGCATGGACAGCAGCGCCTCCTTGACGCGCCAGACATTGCTGGGCGCCATGAAGAGGTCGCGCATGGTCGGGTTGGTGACGCGGTAGATAAACCACGAAAACTCTTTGGGTCCCTTGCGCACCTGGCCGTCAAAACGGGCCAGCGCGGCTGCGGCTTTGGCCGGCTCGCGCAGGCAGGTGTCCACCGTTTCGGCGCCGACAAAACCGCCTTGCATGGCCAGCATCACGCCCGATGAAAAAACCGGGTCAATGAAAGTGAAGGCGTCGCCAATCATGATGTAGCCCGGGCCATGGGTGCGGTCGCAGGCATAGGAAAAATTGCCGGTCGCTTCGACATCGGAGGACAGCGTGGCGAGGGCCAGCCTTTCGCTGAGGGCCGGGCACAGCGCAATGGTATCGAGAAAAAACTCCCGCACCGTCTTGGTCCGCGTCTTCAGGTAATGCGGCCACACCACCGCACCCACGCTGGTAAACCCATCGGCCAGCGGAATGAACCAGAACCAGCCGTGGTCAAACCAGAAGATGGTGATGTTGCCCTCGTCCTGGCCTGCGTGCCGGGTGGCGCCAGTGAAGTGGCCGTACAGGGCCGAGCTGTTGTGTTTGGGGTTGCGCCGCTTCATGTCAAACTGCTTGCCCAGCAGCGTGTCGCGGCCCGAGGCATCCACCACAAAACGTGCGCGCCACTGCTGGGTGCGGCCGTCTTCATGCTCGGCCTGCACCGTCGCGCCGTCCGGGCCGCCCGAAAAAGCCACATCGCGCACACGGCAGCCTTCAATCACCTCGGCACCTGCCTTGGCGGCATTGCGGATCAGGATTTCATCAAATTCGGAGCGCCGCACCTGGTAAGAAAACGGCATGGATTTGTCCCACGCATCGGCAAACTGGAAGGTCTGGCTTTTGCTTTCGTGCCAGGGAGAGACAAACTCGGCGCCCCACTTTTCCATGCCAATGGCCTTGACGGCATCTGCAACCCCCAATTTTTCAAGCAGGGGCAGGTTGGCAGGCAGCAGCGACTCACCAATGTGAAAGCGCGGGTGATGCTCTTTTTCAAGCAGCACCACCTTGTGGCCCCGCTGCGCCAGCAAGGCGGCGGCGGTGGCGCCTGCCGGGCCGCCGCCTATCACCAGCACGTCGCAGGGGGTCAATCCGTCTGCCGGGGCGGCCTCGATGATGGGTTCGGTCATTTTGTTTCCCTGTCTGGAATGCCGCATCTGCCGCACTTGCGGGTCGGGTCTGCGGGCATTTCTGGCTGTACATCCAGCACAGCTCTTCAGGGAGTTTATGGCCGCAGGCGGCGGATTCTTGTAGTGAAATGTCTAGTCTTGCAGTTTCATGCAAGGGCAGGGCCAGCTCGTAGCCGCATTCAACACGCGCCACGGTGTCTTCGACTACAGGGACTACCCGCGCCAGAGGCAGTGGTCGAAATACCGCGGGTGCCGCGTCGGAGGCGACTTCCTGCTGATCTACCGAGTCGTGATGGTCGACGAGCCATGAGGCGCCGCGGTCTTCGCGCGCGTCGGCACCCACTCCGGGCGCTTCTAGCCGCCCGACGCAAAAACAGGCACCGTCACGGCGAAAGCGGCCACCAGAGCGCGCAGCGCCCAGAGCGCGATCTCGTCGGGCTCCGTCACCCAACCTGCCACCAGGGCGGCCGTCGCCACCAGCCCGCCCAGACACATGGCGACAAGAAATCGGGCGTCGCCATGACCCCAATCGACCGCATTGACCAGCCAGCTGGCCAACACCGCCGCGAGAACGGCTGCGGCCAGCCATCCAGGCAGGCGGCGCTGAGCGGCCACGGCGAATTGAACGGCGCGACGCGCCCAGTCGCGCGGCGCGGCGGATATCAGCCCCAACGGAAGAGACGGCGGAAGTGGCCGTTCCATTGCCGAAGCTCCCGTCTCACTGGGCTGGCGGGTAGCCGGCTTCGGCCAGCGCCTCGGCGAAGTCCGCGCGGTCCTCATTCGAAGAGATCTTGACCTGATGGACGCTCAGGTCGACCTCGACCTTGGCGGCGGGGTCGACGAGCTTGCAGGTCTGCGCAACGGTGCTGGCGCAGTGGCCGCAGGTCATGTCGGGGAGATTGAATTCGATCATGGCTAACTCCAAAAAAGTGGATGAAGGCCTGGATCGTCGAGGTTGACACTGGGGCAGAGTCAAGAGGGCGCGGGAAAAACTTTTTTTCGGAAGGGGCTTGACCTTAACATGATGGCAAGGTTGATGATCCTTCCATCGCCCGGATTTTCGGGCGTATCGAGCCAAACATGCAGAAAGCGCCCACGCTGCAGCGAACCTGGCGGACATGAACTTGCAGAAGCCTGGTTTCACCTTCCGATCGAAGGCATGGCCTGCAGCTCGTGCCTGCCCGGCGCCACAAAGCCTCTGGCCAACGTGCCCATCGCCGCCCCCTTCTGAACGGTCGGGAAGTCTGACCAGTTTGACGGTCAAGTCAGCCTTCATCTCGCCTCCAGGCCCCAGGCGAGCGCCTCCAGCGCAGGTCCGGGAAGCTTGAAGCAACTATTTCCTGGCGTTCGTTTGTGCTCCAGGTTTGACGCAGATCAAAAAATCCTTTCTCCATCCGCCCAGAATCGACACATCTGCTAACAATATTCTTCTCAAGCGCGGCGAATCCTGTTCGCTCAAGCACCGAAACAGCGGTTTTTTGGCAGTTCAAGAAAGGGAGCAAGTCCAATGAAGAAAACCTCAATGGCGGTCCTGGCGGCGGGCCTGTTCGGCCTGCTTTCTGCGCGGGCCGCTGACCCTGTCGCGCTGACGGCGGTAGCGCCTCAAACCGCCGCCCAGCCGCCAGCAAGCGGCTTGAGCCTGCCCGACTGGCTGCGCCGGACCGACATCAGCGTCGAATCGATGGACAGAAACAACCCGACCTGGTCGGTTGAAACGGTGCAGCCGATTTACCAGACGCCCAGGACCTTGAGCGATACGGTTTTTTTCCAGGGTCGCTGGGGCCGTCGCAACAGTGACAACACCTTCAATCTTGGCTTGGGGTATCGCAAGCTGCTAGATGACAAGACCTGGCTACTGGGTGTGAATACCTTTTACGACACGACGACCAGGTACGACCACAAACGCTGGGGCCTGGGCGCCGAGGCGATCGGTCAGTATTTGACCTTTCGCACCAACTTTTACCACGCCATCAGCGGCGAAAGAACAATATCCCTGATCAACGGGATCAGCACGACGGAAAAGGCGCTGAGTGGTCACGATTTCGAGATCGATGCCCCGCTTCCTTATCTTTCCTGGATGCGCGTGGCCGCCAACGCCTACCGCTGGAAAAGTGCAACCAGCGGGGTGGACGACGTCAAAGGCGCCAAGCTGGCATTCAAGGGCAATATCTCAAAGAATGTCTCCCTAGAGCTGGGCCGCCAGGACGATAACTACAGCCGTCCGGCATCGTTCATCAAAATCTCCTACAACCTGCTGGGAAATCCGGGCAACGGCGTGGCGGGGACCCTGCTCACAGGCCTGCGCAGTCCGGTTTCATTCGAGGCGCGCGACCTGACGCTGCACACGCTTGACAAGGTGCGCAGGCAGAACGATATCGTTGTGGAAAGAAAGACCAGCGGCGGTAGTGGTGTAACGATTGGGCGGAGGAATTGACGATGACCTTGTTTAAAAAGCGCTCTGGTAGCAGTGCGGCGGGTTGGCTCGCAGCGGCGGTCGTTGCTGTTTCAGGCAGCGCGTGGTCTGGACCGATTGTCACGGCTGGCGGCAAGGCGGCCACGCCGAGCAAGTATGTCGTCACGATCAAATCAATACAATTCCGTCGTCTGGATGGGACGTTCTGGAACTTTTTCTCAGGCGCATCTTCCATCGACCTGGGCAGCGGCAAGGTGCAAGCCGGTGGCTCCGGCGGCGCAATTGGTGAAGGCGTTTCAATTCCTGCGGGTGCCTACAACGGCATCCGGGTCACCCTTGCGCGCAACTTCACGATGAATGGCTCGGCTACGTCAGTCGGCCCCGGCGCTGCAGCCACGTGCTCCACCGGCGGTAGCGGTGACATCGTTAGTGGCGGGTATACCATCCAGGTGGTCAACCGCAATGGCTCGACCGATGACCGCGTACTGTCGGTCCCGCCGGAAGCCAATGCCGCGATCGGCAATGTGCCGGGGATGGCGATTGTCGGCTCAGACCTTCAAATGACAACCAGCTTGCCGGTTTTCGCGGTGCTGGCCACGGCGACGGCGGCTCCCAATATAGGGGTGAAATTCGACGTCGCCAATACGATGGAGTTCCTGAACACCGGTGCGGCCTGTTATGCGATTGTCCTGCCACCCACGGTGACCATCACCGACCCGGGCGGCTCGTCCTCCACGCTGGCCAGCCCCCTGTAGATCGTCCGGCCATCCAGAAAACACCCGCGCTTCGCGGGTGTTTTCTTTTCCGGCCCCGGCCGCAGGGGAAAACGTCCCTGCAAGCGCTCGCCAACCCAAATCGTCCGGCGATACCTTGGAAGCTTTTCGGCGGATGCACTCCTACCTGCCCGGGAGCTTGCAGCCATCTGGCATCCCATTTGCAGTGGATAATTAAATCCAGTCACCCTCCCCCCGGCCCCCCCCCCGCAGGCACGGGGAACTGAAAGGCATTTAACGGCCCTGGAAGGCCACCGGAGGATGCAAATTTCAGCTAAGTTGTTCATGTCAAAAGAAAAAAACAAAATTGGTGACACTCCTGGGGAGGCCGGAAAACACACGCCCATGATGGTCCAGTACCTGGGCCTGAAGGCGGACTACCCCGACACCCTGCTGCTTTACCGCATGGGCGATTTTTACGAGCTGTTTTATGCCGACGCCGAAAAAGCCGCGCGCCTGCTCGACATCACGCTGACGCGGCGCGGCCAGTCGGCCGGCGAGCCGGTGGTCATGGCCGGCGTGCCGTTTCACTCGCTCGAAGGCTACCTGGCCAAACTGATCAAGCTGGGCGAATCGGTCGCCATATGCGAGCAGATGGGCGACGTGGCCAGCGCCAAAGGGCCGGTAGAGCGAAAAGTGGTGCGGGTGGTGACACCGGGCACGTTGCTGGACGCCGAGCTGCTGGGCGACAAGACCGAATCCATCCTGCTGGCGGTGCACCAGGGCAGCCGCAACACCTGCGGTCTGGCCTGGCTCAGTGTCACCCAGGGCAGCATTCACCTGGCGCAATGTCCCAGCGATGAGCTGGAAGCCTGGATAACGCGGGTGGCGCCCAGCGAGCTGCTTTACAACGTCGATGCCACGCCGGCCTTTGAGCAACGCCTGGCGGCCCTGCGCTGCGCCGTCAGCGCGCGCCCGGCCTGGCAGTTTGACGCCGCGCTGGGCGCACGCCGCCTGCTGGCGCAGTTGCAGGTCGCCTCGCTCGCCGCCTTCAGCGCCGATGTACTGCCCGAAGCGCACGCAGCGGCGTCTGCCTTGCTGGGTTACGCCGAACACACGCAGGGCCGCGCCCTGCCGCATGTGCAAAGCCTGCAGGTGTTGCGCGCGGGTGAGCTGATTGATCTGCCTGCCACCACCCGGCGCAACCTGGAACTGACGCAGAATCTGCGCGGAGAAGATGCTCCCACGCTGTTTTCTCTGCTGGACAGCTGCAGCACGGGCATGGGCAGCCGCGCGCTCAAAAGCTGGCTGCTCAGCCCCCGCCGCGACCGCAGCCAGGCGCAGGCGCGGCTGGACGCCATCGCGGTGTTGCGCGGCGGCCTGCAGCAATCGCTGCGCGCCGGCCTCAAGGGTTGCAGCGATGTCGAGCGCATCACCGCCCGTATCGCGCTGCGCCAGGTGCGCCCGCGCGAACTGGTCGCGCTGCGCCAGACCCTGGACAAAACGCTACAAAAAACAGAGCTGCTCACGCCCGGCCAGCAAGGGCTACCGGCACTTTTGACCACTATTTTTGAGGACTTGCAGGCGCCGCCCGCCTGCGGCGCCTTGTTACAGCGGTATGTCCTGGACGAACCGGCTGCGCTGATTCGAGACGGGGGCGTGATCAACCACGGTTGCGATGCCGACCTGGACGAGCTCCGCGCCATCCAGACCAACTGCGACGGTTTTCTGCTGGATCTGGAAGGCCGCGAAAAAGCCCGCACCGGCATCAGCAACCTGCGCGTGCAGTTCAACAAGGTGCATGGCTTTTATATTGAAGTCACCCAGGGCCAGCTGGACAAGGTGCCAGACGACTACAGGCGCCGCCAGACCCTGAAAAACGCCGAACGTTACATCACACCCGAACTCAAGGCCTTTGAAGACAAGGCCCTGTCGGCGCAGGAGCGGGCGCTGGCACGCGAAAAATGGCTGTATGAACAACTGCTGGACGAGCTTCAGGTATTTGTACCGGCCCTGGGCCGGCTGGCGCGGGCACTGGCCGCGCTCGACGCCCTGTGCGCACTGGCCGAGCGCTCGCTCACCCTGAACTGGGCCGCCCCGCTGTTTGTGAAAGAGCCGTGTATCGATATCGTCCAGGGCCGCCACCCTGTGGTGGAAGCGCGGCTGGCTGAAACCAGCGGTGGCAGCTTTATCGCCAATGACAGCAGCCTGGGCGGCAAGACCCGTATGCAGATCATCACCGGCCCCAACATGGGCGGCAAGTCCACCTACATGCGCCAGGTGGCCATCATTGTGCTGCTGGCCAGCATGGGCTCCTACGTACCAGCCACCAGTTGCCGTCTGGGGCCTATCGACGCGATCCACACCCGCATAGGTGCCGCAGACGATGTGGCCAACGCGCAATCGACCTTCATGCTCGAAATGCTGGAGGCCGCACAAATATTGCACGCTGCCACACCGCATTCGCTGGTGCTGATGGACGAGATCGGACGCGGCACCTCGACTTTCGACGGGCTGGCGCTGGCCGGCGGCATTGCCGCGCACCTGCACAACAAGACCCAGGCCTTCACGCTGTTTGCCACCCACTACTTCGAGCTGACCGAGTTTCCGGCGCGGCATCATGCGGCAGTGAACGTGCATGTGAGTGCGGTCGAGTCCGGCGCCGACATTGTGTTTCTGCACCACATCGAACCTGGCCCGGCCAGCAAAAGTTATGGCATTGCAGTGGCAAAGCTGGCGGGCGTTCCAGCCGCAGTGGTCAGCCACGCCCGCCACGCGCTGGCCGCGCTTGAAACGCAGCAAACCAGCACCCGCGCCCAGGTCGATCTGTTTGCCGCACCGCCGCCGCAGGCCGAGCCCGATGCCACTGCGGTGGAAAAAGCACTGCAGCAGATAGACCCCGATACGCTGAGCCCGCGCGAGGCGCTGGACGCCCTGTACCAACTTAAAAAAATCGCTGCTGTCTGAGCAGTTCCACCCTCTTTCCAGATAAAGATTGACCCTATGACATATTGCGTCGCCATCAAACTCAACGCCGGCCTGGTGTTTCTGTCCGACTCCCGGACCAACGCCGGACTGGACCAGATCAGCACCTTCCGGAAAATGATCATTTATGAAAAGCCGGGCGACCGCTTCATGGTGCTGCTTTCGGCCGGCAATTTGTCGATTTCGCAGTCGGTGCGCGAGATCCTGCAGGTGGAGCAACTCAAGGACCCCGACGGCGGCCCGCCCATCACCATCTGGAACGCCAAAAGCATGTTTGAGGCGGCGCGGGTGCTGGGTTCTGCCATACGCCGGGTTCATGAGCGCGACGCCGAGGACCTGAAACACGCCGGTGTTGATTTCAATGTCTCGCTGATCTTTGGTGGCCAGATCGCAGGCGAAGGCATGCGTTTGTTCCAGGTGTACTCGGCCGGCAATTTCATTGAAGCCACGTCCGAAACGCCTTATTTTCAGGTGGGCGAATCGAAATATGGCAAGCCGGTGCTGGACCGCGTGATCACCCCCGAAACGCCCCTGGACGAAGCCTCCAAATGCGCGCTGGTGTCCATGGACTCGACGCTCAAGTCGAATCTGTCGGTCGGCCTGCCGCTGGACATGGTGGTTTATGAGGTCAACGCGCTACAAAGCGACAAGGTGGTCTGCATAGACCACGAGAATCCTTACTTCCGCATGCTGCACAACAACTGGGGCAAAAAACTGCGCGAGGTGTTTGACAGCATTGAAGACCCGCTGTGGAATGGCGGCGAAACGCAGGTGCCGCTGTTGACACCCCTGACACGCAACCAGCCGCTGAAAAAAATCACCTCTCCTGAAGAAAAACTGATTTAAGCAGTGCCCACTACCGCCAAACCCCTCATCGTTTTTTCCCACGGCAACAGCTTTCCGGCCAGCACTTATGGCGTGTTGTTCCAGAGCCTGAAGGCACGCGGCTTTCAGGTCCGGGCCATTGAAAAATTCGGACACGACCCACGTTACCCGGTCACCAGCAACTGGCCGCACCTGGTGCAACACCTGGCGGACTTCAGCGCCGAGGCCGTTGAAAAAACCGGTCAGCCGGTATTTCTCGTTGGGCACTCGCTCGGCGGCTTTTTGAGCCTGATGTGTGCGGCTCGCAACCCCGAGCTTGGCGGCCAGCCGGTGCGCGGCGTCCTGCTGATTGACTCGCCCATCCTCGGCGGCTGGCGCGCCGCCGCGCTCAGTGTCGCCAAACGCGCGCAGCTGGTCGGCTCGATCTCGCCCGGCGCGATCAGCCGCAAACGCAAACACCAATGGCTGGGGCAGAGCGAAGTGCTGGCGCATTTCCGCAGCAAAAAAGCCTTTGCGCGCTGGGACGAGCAGGTTTTGCTGGACTACATCGAACACGGCACCCACGACGCGCAGGGCGAAGGGGACAACCAGCGCCTGCTCAGTTTTGACCGCGACGTGGAAACCGCGATCTACAACACCCTGCCGCACAACCTCGAAGGCATTCTCAAACGGCACCCGATCAAATGCCCGGTCGCCTTCATAGGCGGGCGCCAGTCGGCCGAGATGAAACAGGTGGGCATGGCGATGACTGAAAAGGTCACCAAGGGCCGCATCATGATGCTCGACGGCAGCCATCTGTTTCCAATGGAAAAGCCGGTGGCGACGGCGGCCGCCATTGAAGCGGCGCTGCGCAACCTGATGGACTGAGCGTCTCCCCTGTTTGGGGGATGCGCGGCCGGTCGCCCGACTTTAGGATGTGATGCCCAGCAGTCACGCAAGGAGCGCAGCGGTGAACTACAGCAACTACCTGATTGAGTCGGACCATCTGACTTTTCCGGCCGTGCAAAAGGCCATCAACAGCCTGCTGCTTCAAGGCCTGGATGTACGACTGACCCCGGTCAGCCGCAACCGCGCGTTGATCCGCCGTCACATCCTGGACGCGATCGAGGCCCAGTACAACATCGATCCCTGGCAATACCTTCAGTTCAACCACCTGAAGTTTGACAAGATTGAATCGATCAGCGACGAAGACGCGCTGGCGCTGATCGCCCACAAGGCCAATGCAGAACTGGACGCGCAGAGCAACATCGTGGTGCCGCCGGTCAACGGCGTGCAGTGGCACCTGGCCAACATCAACGCGCCCCAGGCCTGGGCCTTGCTGGGTGGCCCGGACACCATTGCCTGGACCTGCAAGGTGGGGCAAATCGACACCGGCTACACCCGGCACCCTGCGCTCGGTTTCACAGGCGGCGCCAGCCCCTGGTTCGACAGCGCTCAATGCCGCAATTTCTATGTGCCACCTCCTTACAGCAACCACGAAGAGGGCCAGCCCACCGGCGAAGACCCGGGCTCCGGCCCGTTCTGGGGACATGGCACACGTATTGGTGCCACGATTTCAGGCTGGCACCCCGGCGGTGACGGTGGGGGAAATTTTTACGGTTGCGCGCCCAAGGTGCCGCATGTAATCGTGCGCATCTCGAACTCGGTGGTCATCAACGACCAGCTGCCCGCTTTTGCCAGTGCGCTGAACTACCTGGTCAACACAGTCAAGGTGGATGTGGTCAGTCTCAGCATGGGCATCTTTCCGGCTTACCTGTCGCCAGCAGCCAAAACCGCCATAAACAACGCCTACAACAAGGGCGTTCTCTTCGTATGCGCTGGCGGACAACACGTCTCGTCGGTGGTGGCGCCAGCCAAATACGGCCGCACCATCGCGGTGGGCGGCACGACCAGCAAGGATCAGGTGTGGGCCAAGGCGAGTCTGGGCCCGGAGATCGACTGGTCTGCACCGGCGGCGGACATACGCCGCGCCACGCTTGATTCAGCCGCCGGCCCCTTCAAATACAAGGACAACGGCGACGGTACCTCTTACGCCACCGCACTGAGCAGCGGTGTGGCGGCGCTGTGGCTGACTCACAGGAAGGCGGCGATCGCCAATGCCTATACCCAGCCCTGGATGCGTATTGCGGCCTTCAAGCAAATCGCCAGAAGCACCGCGCGCCTGCCGGACCCCTGGGGGCCTGGTGTGGCGGGCACCGGCATTCTGGATGCCTTCGCGGTGCTCAGTGCCCCTTTGCCGCCGGCTGCCGCACTGCTTCAGGAAGCGGCGCTGTAGGGAGCCCGTTCACCCCGCCCAGCGCACCCAACCCATCTGCGCCGTCACCAGCACCACCAGGCCAAAGGCAATGCGGTACCAGGCAAACGGTACAAAACTGTGGGTGGCGATGTAGCGCAGCAGCCAGCGGATGCACAACCAGGCGCTGATGAATGAAAACAGCAGGCCCACGCCAAACATGGGCACGTCGGCCAGTGACAGCAAGGCGCGGTCCTTGTACAGGCTGTACACCCCGGCGCCAATCAGCGTGGGGATGGCGAGGTAAAAAGAAAAGTCGGTGGCGGCCTTGCGCGACAGGCCCAGCAACATGCCGCCAATGATGGTGGCGCCGCTGCGGCTGGTGCCCGGCACCATGGCCAGGCATTGCACCAGCCCTACCTTGAGGGCATCGCCCAGCGTCATCTGCTCCACCTCCTGAATACGCGCGACGGCGGGGTTGCGCTGCTGCCGCCGCTCGGCCCACAGGATGATGAAGCCGCCAATAATGAAGGTGCTGGCCACCACCACCGGGGTGAACAGGTTGGCCTTGATCGCCTTGCCGAACAGCAGGCCCAGCAACACGGCCGGCACAAAAGCCACGAATACATTCAGCGCAAATTGCTGCGCCTGTTTTTCGCTGGGCAGTGCCACCAACGTGTCACGGATTTTTTGCCAATACACCAGGATGACCGCAAAAATGGCCCCGGTCTGAATGGCGATGTCGAAGACCTTGGCCTTCTCGTCGTCAAAGCCCAACAGGGCGCCCGCAAGAATCAGGTGGCCGGTGGAAGAGATGGGCAAAAACTCGGTCAGCCCCTCGACGATGCCCATCAGGGCGGCCTTGATCAGCAATGCAAAGTCCACAAGCGCTCCAGAAAATATGGGCTGATTATCGCTGCCACCTCACTGCCCCAGTGACGCGGTGGACGCCGATCCAGCCGTCCAAAGGGCCACTTTTCGCGCCAGCCAGCCGCAACTCACGCCCGGTTTTGGCGGTTTCGTCGCAAAACCCTCGCAGCCGCAGCGCGACAGCGGCACAGTCCGTCTCCACAGACCCTACCGGACAAAACCATGGACATGTCGCCGATCATCGCCATTCACCTCAGCGCCGCACTGGGCGCCGTTGCCGCCGGCCCGGTGGCGTTGTGGGCACGCGGAAGCGGTGCGCAGCGACCCAAACTACACCGCGCTTTCGGTTACGCCTGGGTCACGCTGATGCTGGTGGCCGCTACATCGGCCATCTTCATCCGTGACTTCCGCCTGCCCAACATCAACGGCTTCACACCGATTCACCTGCTGATTCCAGTGGTGTACGGCATGCTTTTGCTTGCTTTCTGGTTTCTGGCCCGGGGCAACAGCAACGGTCACCGCAAGACCATGCTGGGCCTGTACACAGGCGCCTGCGGGGTGGCGGGTGCCTTCACCCTGCTGCCCGGCCGTTACCTCGGCAACCTGGTTTTTGGCCAATGGCTCGGACTGATTTCCCCCAACTACCAACCACCCCAAGGAACACCCATGATTGCCCAAATCCTCATCAACACGCCCCTGTGGGTCTGGGGCCTGCTGGCCGCACTGCTGGCGCTTGGTTTCAGCCAGACACGCAGCCGTACCGCAGGCCTGGCTCGCGTCGCGCTGCTGCCGCTGGGCCTGGGCGCGTTCTCGCTCTACGGAACCATCTCCGCTTTCGGGACTTCGCCCACCGTGCTGGGCAGCTGGCTGGCCACCGCCGTCCTGCTGGTGCTGGTGGTCAACCAGCTTGCGCTGCCGGCCGGTGCGCGTTACGACAGTGCCACACGCCAGTTTCAGCTGCCCGGCAGCTGGGTGCCCATGGCGCTGATCATGGGCATCTTCCTGACCAAATACGCCGTCGGTGTCAGCCTGGTGATGCACCCGGAATTAAAGGTCCACGCCAACTTCAGCCTGGCCATAGGCACGCTTTACGGCGTCTTCAGCGGCATCTTTGCCGGCCGTTCCGTCCGGCTGATCCGCCTGGTGCTGCGGCCCGCCGCAGACCCGATCCAGCCCGCCTTCAACACCTGAAAAAGGATGCCACCATGAACACAAGCCCCCTGCAAAACACGGACATTGAACGCCTGGCACGCAAACGCGCCGGGGCCAAGATGGGCTGGTACCTCCACGCCAGCGTTTACATCATCGTCAACCTGCTGCTGGCCGTGCTGTCGGCCATGAGCGAGCGGCACTGGGCGGTGTTCCCGGCCTTTGGCTGGGGCATCGGTCTGCTGATCCACGGCGCTGTGGTGTTTCTGGCCACCGGTGGTGGCGGCCTGCACGAACGCCTGGTGCAGCAAGAGCGCAAGCGCCTGTCGCTGCAGCGCGACCCCTGGTGAGTCGCACTCACAGGCTTCAATTCTTTTAGGTTTCAACCATTCACTGCATCAAGGTTTTCCATGCACATCCCCACTCTCTCCAAAATCCTGCCGGTCCTGTCCGTCATCCTGGCTGCCAGCGTTGCCCAGGCCGGTGATCTGAAGATCGAAGTCAGCGTACCCGCTGACCGCCAGGGCGCCGTGATGGCCGCGCTGTTCAACAAGGCCGACGGCTTTCCGCGCGGCACACCCCTGCGCACGGCCACAGCCCAACCGGTTCAGGGCAAGGCCACCCTGCAGTTCACCGACCTGCCCCCAGGCAACTACGCGCTCACCGCCTTCCTCGATGAAAACAGCAACAGCAAGCTCGACAGCAACCTCTTCGGTTTGCCGACAGAGGCTTACGGGTTCAGCCGCAATGCCCGCGCCATGGCCGGGCCACCGCCGTTTGCAGACGCTGCTTTTCCTGTGGAAGAAGGTGTGCAGCAACACGCGTTCGACCTGAAATAAGGCGGAGTCCATCATGACCTTCCCCCTCAACCGCCGCGCGGCCCTGGCCGCCCTGGCTGCTGCCGCTGCCGGAGCCGCTGGCCTGGGACACGCCGCAGCCCCGCCTGACGCCTGGCGCAGCAGCTACGCTCCCTACAACGGGCCGTTAAAAGCGCCGCTGGACAGCGGACCCCTGCGCATCGAAGGCCGCTGGCCCGCCGCCCTGCAGGGCACGCTGTACCGCGTGGGTCCGGCACGGCGCGAACTCGGCGGCGTGACCATGAACCACTGGTTTGACGGTGACGGCATGCTGCAGGCTTTTCGCTTTGCGGGCGGCCAGGTCTCGCATCGCGGTGTGCTGCTGGCCACACCCAAACTCAAGGCCGAAGAGGCGGCGGGGCGCCTGCTGTACTCAGGCTTTGCGCAAACCCTGCCCAACTCGCCGCCGCTGAGCGGTCCTGACGCCGTCAACCCCGCCAATATCAACCTGCTGTCGCTGCCGGCAAGCCGCGAGTTGCTTGCGCTGTGGGAGGGCGGCTCGGCGCTGGCGGTGGACCCGCAAAGCCTGCAGGCCAAAGGCTTCAAGGTGTGGTCGCCCGACACCCAGGGCGCGCCGTTCTCGGCCCACCCCCGGGTGGCGCCCGACGGCACCGTCTGGAGCTTCGGCTACATGCCCGGTACGGGCCGCCTGCTGGTGTACGAGATCAGCCCCACCGGCCAGTTGCACCGCCAGCACGTCATGGCCGCGCCGCAGGCCGACATGGTGCACGACTTCGCCATCACCGAAAAACACCTGGTGTTTTTGCTGATGCCGCTGAAGTTTTCCGGTGCCCCGGGCACAGGCGATTTGCTGTCGCACTACCAGTGGCAAGACCAATCGCCGCTGGTTGTGCTGCTGGTGGACAAGGCCGACTTCAAGGTGCAGCGGTTCGAGCTGCCCGCCACCGGCGTTTTTCACCTGGCCAATGCCTGGGAGCAAGGCGGCACGGTACAAGTGCGTTTTGTGGCCCAGCCCGACATCCTGGGCGCCATGCGGCAAATGGACGTGAACCGCAGCCGCAGCGATGCCAGGACGCGCGCCACGCAATGGACACAGATCACACTCCACCCCGCCACCGGCCAGGCACAGATGCAGTCTCTGGGCCTGGACCACGTGGAGTTTCCACGCATCCACCCGGCGCGCAACGGCTTGCCCACGCAGTTCACCACCTTGCTGGCACGTAGCCGCGGGATGGACAACCGGGTAGACGGTTTCGACAGCGTGCTGGCGCTGCACGGTCAGCAGCAACAACGCCACCACTACGGCGATGGCTGGATTGCAGAGGAACATGTGTACGTGCCGTCAGCCCCCAGCGCGACCGAAGGCCGGGGCTGGGTGGTGGGCACGGCCTACCATTGGCCCAGCGAGCGCACCACGCTGTCGGTGTTTGACGCCGCAGCGGTCAACGCCGGTCCGATCGCCAGGGTCACCCTGCCCTATGGCCTGCCGCTGGGCCTGCACGGCCAGTTTGTGCCCGCCTGATCATCGGTCAACAAGGAGGTTTCATGCCCATTCAACTGTTGCGTATCACTGCCACCGGCCTGTGCCTGGCCCTGGCCGGCCTGGCACAGGCTGGCATGGGGTTTACCGAACTCGCCGGCCAGTCCGACGACGGCCCCGTCACCGTCTACTACCCCACTACCGGCGAAGGCCAGCGCGTCCAGATGGGCCCGTTTTCGTTGCAACTCGACCGGGAGGGCCCGCCCGTGCGCGGCAACGGCCGGCTGGTCATCATCTCGCACGGCTCGGGCGGCTCGCCCTGGACCTACACCGACCTGGCGCGCAACCTGGTCAACGACGGCTTCATCGTCGCGCTGCCCCGGCACCGCGGCGACAACTCCACCGACCCGTCCAGCCCCGGGCCTGACAGCTGGAAGCAGCGGCCGGCCGAGGTGTCGCGCGCCATCGATGCGGTGGCACGCGACCAGCGCCTTGCCCCGCTGCTGGCGCTGGACAAGGTCGGCATGTACGGCATGTCGGCCGGCGGCCACACGGCCTTGAGCCTGGCGGGCGGGCGCTGGTCACCGGCGCAACTTGCACGCCACTGCGAGGCGCACATCGCCGACGACTTCCACACCTGCGTGGGGCTGACGACACGCCTGACCGGCGGCATGTTGGACGGATTGAAGAAAAGCGTCGCGCTGGGGGTGATCAGCCAGAAGTTCAGCGATGCCACATGGCAGGCTCATGCCGACCCGCGTATCCGCGCGGTGGTGGCCGGTGTGCCGCTGGCCGCCGACTTCGACATGGCCTCGCTGGCCACGCCGACGGTACCGCTGGGCCTGGTCACCGCCCGGCAGGACAAATGGCTGGTACCGAAATTTCACAGCGACCGCGTGCTGCAGGCCTGCAAAAGCTGCGAGCTTGTCGCCGACCTGCCGACCGGCGGCCACGGCGCGCTGCTGTCACCACCGCCACCGGCCGATGCACTGTCTCCCCTGGCGCGGGACCTGCTGCTGGACCCACCCGGCTTTGACCGCAGCCAATTGCCAGCCGTGGACCGCAAAATCACCGCCTTTTTCAGAAAACACCTGCTGCCATGAGGCGCAAATTCATTGCCCTGGCGACCTTCGCTACCGTGGCGCTGGTCTTCACCGCCCTGGCCGCCGCCGTCGCCTTTGGCGGACCCGAGCCTATCGCGCCGCTGGCCAGCATCAACGATCCGTTTGCCAGGGTTGACTTTTCCACGGTGCCGCCCGCCAGCCGCTACACCGCCCGTGACGGCACGGCCCTGGCCTGGCTGCGTTACCCGGCTGCGGGCATCGCAACGGGCAACGCGGCCGCAGCGCGCCGGGTCGTGCTGGTACACGGCTCATCAGCACGCGCCCGCTCATTGCATGTGCTGGCCGGGGCATTGGCGGCGACGGGCCTGGATGTGGCAGTGCTGGACATGCGCGGCCATGGCGATTCGGGTCCGCGCGGCCATGCTGCCTACATCGGCCAGCTGGAAGACGATATCGAGGACTTCATGCGCGCCATCCCACACGCCGGGCCCACCACACTCGCGGGCTTTTCATCGGGTGGTGGTTTTGTGCTTCGGTTTGCCGGCAGCACGCGCCAGGACCTGTTTGACCGCTACGTGTTGCTGGCACCGTTTCTGCACCACAACGCCCCCACCAACATGCCCAACAATGGCGGCTGGGTGTCGGTGGGCTTGCCGCGCATGATCGCTGTCACCCTGCTCAATGTCGCGGGCATCTCCACCTGGAACCACCTGCCGGTGCTGCGCTTTGGCCTGAACGACGCGGCGCGCCAATTTCTCACGCCCAGCTACGACTTCACGCTGGCCACCAACTTCCGCCCACACGACGACTACCAGGCCGACATCCGCAACGCAAAGCGTCCGATGCGCGTGGTGGCAGGCCGCAGCGACGAACTGTTTGACGCCAGCAAGTACGCCGCCGCGTTCGAGGCCGCCGGCCGCGTGGTACCGGTGACCCTGGTGGAAGGCAGCACCCACATGGGCCTGACGCTGGACAGCGCCGCCGTTCAGGTCGTCGCACGCGCCTTCGTCCCCTGAAGCTGCCCCAGCCTAAAATGAAACGCAACACCCACGCCGCATGACCCACCGTCTCAGCCCCGAAAAACTCGACCAGCTTGCGCGCAAACGCGCCGGTGCCAAACTCGGCTGGTACGCCCATGCCGCCTTGTACCTGGTGGTCAACCTGGCCATGTTGGCCTTTTCGACGTACGGTTTTGGCAGCCGGTCGTGGTCTGCGTTTCCGCTGCTCGGCTGGGGTCTGGGTCTGGCTTTACATGGGGCATCGGTGTTTCTGCTCGGCAAGGGCAGCGGCCTGCGCGAGCGCATGGTGCAGCAAGAGCGCGACAAACTCCAACGTCAGCAGGACGGCACACCGCGATGAAGATCGACTGGCTGGCCAAGCTGCGGCACATGCTGCAGGTCATGGCGTTTGCGCTGGCCATCGCCACCATCCAGTACGCTTTCATGCCGGACCGGCCCTATGGCCCGCCGCTGGTGTATTCGCTGTTTATTGCCACCATCACCTGGGCGGTGATTGACCTGGGCCGTGACTTCTTTCCGTCCAGCCACGAGACCGGCTGGCCCCAGGGCTGGGCCGCCCTGGCACTGGTGCTGGGCGCGATTGTGCTGGGTTATGTCGTCGGCACCTGGATTGCCAACGCGCTGTGCCAGTATTACGGCTGGTACCCGCCGAACGCCGGCCAACAGGACCCGGCCCAGCTGCGAAGCTCCATCCTGATCACTGCGCTGGCCGGTATTGCCGGCAGCTTCTACTTCTACGCCATCAACAAAAGCGCCTACCTGCAGCGCAAGATGACCGAGGCGCGCCAGCACGCCAGCGAAGCCCGCCTGCGGCTGCTGGAAACCCAGCTTGAGCCCCACATGTTGTTCAACACCCTGGCCAATCTGCGCGCGCTGATCAGCACCGACCCGCAGCGCGCACAGGTCATGCTGGACCACATGATTGCCTACCTGCGCGCCACGCTGGGGGCATCGCTGGCGGCCACCCATCCGCTGCAGGCCGAGTTTGACCGCGTGCGTGACTACCTGGAACTCATGACCATCCGCATGGGCCCACGCCTGAGCTACACGCTGGAGCTGCCACCTGAGTTGGCCCAGCACCCGGTCCCCACGCTGCTGCTGCAGCCGCTGGTGGAAAACAGCATCAAACACGGGCTGGAGCCCAAGGTAGAGGGTGGCAACATCAAGGTCAGCGCGCGGCGCGAGGGCGACTTTGTGCTGCTGGAAGTGGCCGATACCGGCGTGGGCCTGTCCGGCACGCAGGAAGACCGGCCGGGTTTTGGCCTGGCCCAGGTGCGTGAGCGCCTGACCAACAGCTACGGCGCTTCATCTGCTATTGATTTGGTAGCTGGTTACGCAAGCGGTACAAGGGCTACAGCCCGATTTCCCTTCAAGCCATGAGCCAGCACCCGGCCACCGCCCTGATTGCCGAGGACGAGCCCCTGCTGGCCCAGGCGCTGCAGGCCGAGCTGGCGCGCACCTGGCCGGGGCTGCGCGTGCTGGCCAGCGTGGGCGACGGTATCTCGGCCGTGGCGCAGGCCCTGCAGCTCTTGCCCGACGTGCTGTTTTTTGACATCCGCATGCCGGGCCAGACTGGCCTGGAGGCAGCGGCCGAGCTGGCTGATGAATGGCCGCAGCACACGCCCTTCCCCGCGCTGGTGTTTGTCACCGCCTACGACCAGTACGCGGTGCAAGCCTTTGAGGTGCAGGCGGTGGACTACCTGCTCAAGCCGCTACAAGCTGCGCGCCTCGAAAAAACAGTGGCAAAAGTGCAGCTGGCCCTTGCTGGTCGTGCGCAAACAGCTATCAATTCAGGAGCAAATGCAACAACAGGAACCAGCGCAAACCCGACACTGGATCAGGCGCTGCACCAGCTGCAATACCTGCTGGCCGCTGCGCAGCCAGCAAGCCCGTCGGCCGGTGCGCCTATCGAGCTGCTACAGGTCAGCGTGGGCAGCAGCATACGCATGGTGCCCGTCGGTGAGGTGCTGTATTTTGAGGCGGCCGACAAATACGTGCGTGTGCTGACCGCCAGCCACGAGTACCTGATACGCACCGCACTCAAAGACTTGTTGCCCCAACTCGACCCCCGCAGCTTCTGGCAGATTCACCGGGGCACCGTGGTGCAAAGCAGCGCGATAGACACCGTGCTGCGTGATGAGGCCGGCAAACTCACTTTAAGCCTGCGCGGCCGGCCCGAAAAGCTGGCCGTCAGCCGCATGTACAGCCAGCAGTTCCGCGCCATGTAGCTGGCGCCGTGCTGCAGGCGCCCATGGCCAGCAATACCGTGGCAAAGCCCAAGGCGGTTGTGATGCGCGCGAAAGACATGAAATTCCCCCTGCCGTTTTTTGATCCCGGCCATCATAGCGGGGGGATGCACCAGACAGGAGCACGCGCCGGCGATCAAAAGTCACAAGCACGGCGGTAGCGCAGGGATTGTGATGCTGTCATGATGGTGGCATGAGTCCGCCAGAAAACGCGCCTGAAACCGGCACTACGCCGTCTTCACCCTCTCCGGTTCCGTATGCCCCTGGCGGCCCTTCCCCAGTCAGCCCCGCCTCGGTCATCGACTTCTGGCTCCACCCCGACATGCGCAAGCGCTGGTTTACCGGCGGCGCCGAGCTTGACAGCGACATCGGGCGCCGGTTTGGTGCAGCCGTGGCGCTGGCCCAGGCGGGCGACCTCATCGAATGGGAGTCGGAGCCACAAAACCGGCTGGCGCTGATACTGCTGCTTGACCAGTTTCCGCGCAACATCTTTCGCGGCAAGGCCCGGGCATTTCACGGAGACGCGCGCGCCCAGCGCCTGGTCAGCATCGGCATTGCGCACAAAGCCGACTTGTCCCTGCCGTGGCTGGGCCGCGTATTTTTCTACATGCCGCTGATGCATGCCGAAGACCTGCAGCTGCAGGAAGAAGGCGTACGCCGCTACCGCAGCCTGGCAGCCGCAGCACCGGAAGACCTGCGCGACGTGATGCAAAGCAGCCTGACCTATGCCGAACAGCACCGCGACATCATTGCGCGGCTGGGGCGCTTTCCACACCGCAACTCGGCGCTGGGGCGAACCAACACCGCGCTGGAGTTCGAGTTTCTGAAAATCGGTCCACGCTTCGGTCAATAAAACCGGCGGCGCCAGGGCACGCGCGGGGCGGCGTGAACTTATTCACGATTCGCACACTTTGGCCTACATCCAGTGCAGCAACTGCTGCGTAACCTGAATGTGCAAGCTGCGCACGGGCCCACCCCTTCATGGCATGCAGTCACCAAGCCTATCGACAACAACTGGCGTCTGCCAGCTCACTCAGGAGTTTTCCACATGATGATCCATACCGCCATGGCCACCGCCACCGTCGCCTTGATTGCCGCCTGCGCCAGCACGACCCCCGTGATGCCCAGCTACTCGCAGGCCGCCCTGCCCGCTGCGGTGCAGGTCCCGACCGGCAACAAGGTCGCCCTGGAAACCATTGGTGTGGGCGAGATCACCTACCAGTGCAGCGCCAAAAAAGACATGGCAGGCCAGTTTGAATGGGTGTTTGCGGGCCCCGACGCCAGGTTGCTGGACCGCAGCGGCAAACAGGTCGGCAAATACTACGGCCCACCCGCCACCTGGGAGGCAATGGACGGCTCCAAGCTGACCGCCGTGCAACTGGCCGTCGCGCCCCACACGGCCGGCAGCATTCCGCTGCAACTGGTCAAGGGCAACCCGGCCATGGGCGCGGGCGCCATGCAGGGCGTGACTTACATCCAGCGCGTCAACACCCAGGGCGGTGTTGCCCCTGCCGCGCCTTGCACAGCCGCCAATCTCTCGGCCAAACAGATCGTCAAGTACCAGGCCGACTACATCTTCTACAAGGCGATGTAAACCCCTTTTTTGCGTTTTCTCCGGGAAAGTTTGCCGTCATGGTGAGCAGCCGGCTTTGCAGTCATGTGGGGCCGGCTTTTGGGGGCGCTTGCGGGGACTGGTCCGCCAGGCCTTGCGGGTGACCTCGCCCACAGGCAAAAGCTTCGCTGGCGCCTGTGGGGTTTTTTACATGGGTAATCAGGCCACAGACGTCACGGCCTGGAGGCAGTCTCCTACAGGCTGGGCCAGCACTTCACGATTTACTGGAGTTCTCAGCCAGCTGAAGGAGCCCTCTCATGAAAAGCACCCACAACAAATTGCGCGCCCTGGGCAAAAGCCTGGGTCTGGCTTTTCTGCTGGTGACCGGTACCGCCGCGATGATGAGTGCGTTTTCCGGCGTGACTCCTGCTGAGGTGCCGGGCGCCGTCTTCCGCCCATCCGCGACCGCCACCATGCCGGGGGCGGTGCAGCAAGCGGCCTCTGATTCCGTCTTGTACCAGCGGGTTATCGACAGCGACGGCAGCCAGCGCTGGGTGTTGCTGGACGAAAGCCAGGCCCACGCCTTTGCCCCCGCCAGCCGCGACCTGCTGATGGCCGAGCGCCCAGGATCTGAGGCCGCCACCATCAGTCGCGTCAGCTACACACTGCAGGCCCGACCTGCGGGCTGGGACAGGGTTCTTAAAAACTGCGTCCAGGCAGAAAGCGGCAAGCCCGTGGGTGCTGCTGCGGCTTACGACATCGCCTGCGCAAAACTCGGGTAAACCCCGGGCTTGCGAGCTGGGTGTTGCGCCGCTTTCCGGCGCAGGCTGCCTGCACCGTCCTACACGCGGTAACACCATATTCAGGTCTACTGGAATCACACCCGCTTCGATTGGAACCGCTGTGAGCACCAACCCTTCTTCCCACGCATCTGGCCCCGTCCGCTTCAGCCAGAGCGGCAAAAAGCACCGCCTGGGTTACCTGCTGCTGGCGATCGGCAGCGCTGCCGTGCTGGGCGGCTGCGGATCGCGCCCCATCCTCGCCTTGACCAACGCCTTTGCCCAGCAGGACGTCCCCGCCACCTTGCGCGTGCCCGCTGGCCACCAGCCGGTGTTGCAGGCACACAGCAACGGCAGGCTGGTTTACGAATGCCAGGCCATCAAACGCTCGCCCTTTGAATACGAGTGGCTGGCGCGAAACCCCGACATTGATCTGACCGACGCGCGCGGCGACAACATCAAACACAAGCCAGGCGCACGCGCCAGCTGGGCGCACCGTGACGGCTCCACCGTGCAGTCGCGCGAGTTTGTCGAGGTACCCAATGGCAGCCACAACCTGCCGCTGCAAACCTACAAGGTAGAGCCAGCCGCCGCCCCAGGTGCGCTGCACAACATCAGTTATGTCCAGCGCCTGCGCACGGTGGGCGGCTGGCTGACCGTCGTCCCCTGCACCTCGGCGCAACTGGGTATGCGGGTCACAGTGCCGTATGAGGCCGACTACGTGTTCTGGCGCCCCATCGGATCTTGAGCCGCCGCGCCACGTCAGCAGCACCCATAAAAAAGCCCGCAGGCTCAAGGCCTGCGGGCTTTTTTTAGCCTGGGCGTCTCAAGTGATCAATGGCCGTAGTAATAGCCTTGGGGCTTGAAACCCTGGGGGCCATGTACATAGGGCTGCGGGCCATGGCTTTGGACGTAATGGCCGTTGCTGCGGTAACCGCCGTGGCGGTTGTCGTCATCGCGGCCATGGTGGCCATGCCGTTTGTGCCAGCCGTGCGGGCGGCCGTAATAGACAGGCGCCGGCTGTACATAGACAGGCTGCGGCTGGTAATACACGGGGGCCGGTTGCACATAGACGGGTTGCTGGTACACCGGCTGATACACCGGATAGGCGTTGCTCACACCCACATGCACACCGGGCAAACCGACTCCGACTGAAAATGACACATCGCTGCGCGCCTGGGCGCCGCCCGAAAAGGCCATGGCGGCCAGGGCCAGCGCCGCCGTGGCGCCTGCCATCAGCAGCGCCCTTTTGGGCAGTGCGGCCAGCGTTGTTGATTGAAGCATTGTTGATCTCCTGTAATCGGGCAGGAAGCGCCCTGACAGGTATTTAACGTTGCAGTGCCGTAACGGCTTACCGCCTGCACAGTGAAGACGGTAGCCAAAAGTAACTTTACTTGCTACTTTACAAAGCGCGGTGCGCCTGGGGTGGCGTACCAGCACGGCCGGGGCGGCACACTAGAATCAAACACATGACCGCCCCTGCAGACAAAGATACCCCCAAAACCAGCAATTTTTTACGCCAGATCATCGAGCATGACCTGAGCAACCAGACTTACGCCGCCCGCCAGTGGGGTGGCAGCCCCGGCGATGCCGCCCACCATGCCGCCGGCCAGACCGACCCCGCCAAGGTGCGGCTGCGCTTTCCGCCCGAGCCGAATGGCTACCTGCACATAGGCCACGCCAAAAGCATTTGCCTGAACTTTGGCCTGGCACGCGACTACGGCGGCGTCTGCCACCTGCGGTTTGACGACACCAATCCCGAAAAAGAAGACACCGAATACGTCGATTCGATCAAGGACGCCGTTCAGTGGCTGGGTTTTGACTGGCACAACCACGGAGAAAACAACCTTTACCAGGCCAGCGACTACTTTGACTTCATGTACCGCGCAGCCGAATATTTGATCGAAACCGGCCACGCGTACGTTGACGAACAAAGCGCCGAGCAGATGCGCGTCAACCGCGGCGACTTTGTCAAGCCCGGCACCAACAGCCCCTTCCGCAGCCGCACACCGGCCGAAAACCTGGCCCGCTTCCGCGAGATGCGCGACGGCAAACTGGCCGACGGCGCCGCCGTGCTGCGCGCCAAGATTGACATGGCCAGCCCCAACATCAATATGCGCGACCCGGCGATTTACCGCATACGCCGCGCGCACCACCACAACACCGGCGACAAATGGTGCATCTACCCGATGTACACCTATGCCCACCCGATTGAAGACGCACTCGAGCAGATCACCCACAGCATCTGCACGCTGGAGTTTGAAGACCAGCGCCCGTTTTACGACTGGCTGCTGGACAGATTGGCCGAAGGCGGCCTGATTGCCACGCCGCACCCGCGCCAGTACGAATTTGCGCGCCTGAACCTGACCTATGTGCTGACCAGCAAACGCAAGCTGGCCCAGCTTGTCACTGAAAAGCGCGTCAGCGGCTGGGACGACCCGCGCATGCCCACCATCGTTGGCCTGCGCCGGCGCGGCTACACGCCCGAGGCGCTTCAGCTGTTTGCCGAACGTATTGGCGTGACCAAAAGCGACAGCTGGATTGACTACAGCACGCTCGAAGGCGCACTGCGCGACACCCTGGACCCGATTGCCCCGCGCGCCATGGCGGTGCTGGACCCGGTCAAGCTGGTGCTGACCAACTGGGACGAAGTCATGGGCGCGGGCAAGCTTGACGACTGCTCTGCACCCGTACACCCACACCTGCCCGAGCTGGGCAAACGCCACTTCAAAATAGGCAAAGAGGTGTGGATTGAAAGCACCGACTACGAAGAAACACCCCCCAAAGGTTTCTTTCGCCTCTTCCCTGGCAACAAAGTCCGCCTTAAATACGGCCACGTCATCGAATGCACAGGCGCCACCAAAGACGCAAACGGCAAAGTCACTGAAGTGCTGGCCACCCTGATACCCGACACCAAAAGCGGCACGCCCGGCTCAGACTCGGTCAAGGTCAAGGGCGTGATCACCTGGGTGGGCGTCAGTGATGCGGTGCAAGCCGAAGTGCGACTGTATGACCGGCTGTTTACCGAGGCGCACCCCGAAGCGGACGGCAAAGATTTTCTGGAGAACCTGAACCCGAGCAGCCTGAGCGTGGTGACGGCTTATGTGGAGCCTTCACTGGCATCTGCCACCGCCGGGAAGAGATTTCAGTTTGAGCGGCATGGGTACTTTGTCACTGACTTGAAGGATCACGCTGCGGGCAAAGCGGTGTTCAATCGAGTGACGGGGATGAAGGATAGTTGGGCCAAATAGAGAGTACGCCAGTCGACAAAATAACAGGGGAGAGGATATGAGAATAATCAAATTCAGAATCTGGAATTACAAATCGATTGTTGACTCCGGGGACTGCTTTCTAGCAGACAAAGTAACCATCTTCGCAGGCAAAAATGAGGCCGGAAAAAGTTCGATATTGGAGGCACTTTCCGACTTCAATTTCAACTCCGCTATCTCATCAAAAGCCCTTCCACTCGAAAAAAACCGCGCCGGCGCGAAGCCGTGCATTGAAGTTACTTTCGAGTCAACGGACATAGCCATCTTAGGGATTGTTGAGAAACTGGACCTTCCTCCAGCACTTAAAGAACAATTCGCCGCATCGCTAGAAGCGAAACCGCAACTCAAAGTCAAAAAAACATATTCATCAGAATACGAGATTACCGCAGGAATTTTTTCAGACATTCAGAAAGTTAAGCCATCAGAATGGTCTGTTCTTCTTACGGCTTTCAATGCCACGGTTTCGCTACTCAACACTGATGCGCTGACCAAAAAGCTAGGCCTTCCAAAACTAGGGCACGACGTTTACTCAGCGAAAAACGCCTCTGAAATACTGTCCAACTATCAAACTCGGGTATCAGAATCATCTGAATCTTTATCGGCCGAGGATCTGGCTAGCGTTCAGGCGAGCCTCGCTGCGCTAAAAGGTGCGCTAGAACAGAACGCTGCTCAAAAGGTGACTCTCGCGGACAAGCTCAGAGATGCGATCCTTCAAGAAATTCCCAAGTTCATCTTATTCAGTAGTTTTGAAGATGTCTTTCCAAACGAAGTTTCGTTTACAGATCTTCGAAACAACAAGTGGATTGCTGATCTGAGTGCGATGAGTGACATTGATGTGGAAACCATCCTTGGTTCGGATGGCACCGCCAGAAAAAGGCACAAACACGCTCTCGGATTACAGATCAACAATGATTTCTCGCAATTTTGGACTCAAGATTTTTCCAATCTTTCCATTGACTGGAACAGCGAAAAAATTCAATTTTGGGTCCAGGAAAATGACGAGTTCTACCCACCGGAAGTGCGAAGCCAAGGCAGGCGTTGGCATCTCGCGTTTTATATTCGCGTAGCGGCTAGAGCTCGCGAAGGGAAACCAAATATTATTCTCATAGATGAGCCTGGTCTATATCTTCACGCGACCGCACAACGGGACATTCTCAAACACTTAGAAAGTTCCGGTGGAAACTGTCAAATCCTCATTTCCACCCACTCGCCGTATTTGATTGAGCCAGACAAGTTGGAACGAATCAGGCTAGTTCAGAAGCCACCTGATCGTGGTACCTTCATAGAAAATAAGATACACGCTGTTTCAGATAAAGAAACTCTGACGCCAATCCTTACTGCGATTGGATTGGAGCTAAATCAGGGAATAGTGGGCTCTGACAAGCTCAACAATGTGGTTGTAGAGGGGCCTGCTGACTACTTCTATCTAACTGCATTTAATGTCTTATATCCACAAGAACACTTGAATTTCGTATCTGGCGGCGGTGCCGGAAATATGCCTAAAGTTGGCACAATTCTTCAAGGTTGGGGCGCTCGTGTTATCTACTTGTATGACAACGACCAAGCATACAAAAACGCACAAAGATCGATCAAGCGCGAGTGGGCGACAATTTCTAAAGAATGTCTATTAGCCCTGAATATTGACGGAAGTATTGAGGATATTTTTAGCAAAGAAGAATTCGCGTCAATTTTTGAAGTGCCAATGGAAACAGTGCTTGATAAGAACTCGCTTTACCTGAAGGCCAATCCCTTAGACAAGGTGCTGCCAGCACGTAAATATCTAGAGCGGGCTCGGGGCCCAATTGCCGATGCGCTATCGGAGAAAACTGCTAAAACTGTGAAGGCTCTTCTTAAAATGCTCGCGGAAAAATTTCAGCATTGATGGCTTTCGTTTTTACTCCGACTGCTCGAATGCTTGGGTCGCGGTTGTGGTCGCTTGCTATGGCCCTGCTATGTGCGGCCGTAGCCCACGCCCAACCCCTCGAAGAAGTCCCCTTCATCACCTCCCCCGACAACGTCACGCTGGAGATGCTGAGCGTCGCAGGCGTCAAACGCGGCGACCATGTGATTGACCTCGGCTCTGGCGACGGGCGCATCGTCATCCTGGCAGCCAAGAAATTTGAAGCCACCGGCCTGGGCGTGGAGATTGACCCGTCGCTGGTGGCGCGCAGCAAAACCAATGCCCGTGCTGCCGGCGTGGCAGACAAGGTGGAGTTTCGCGAGCAGGACTTGTTCAAGACCGACCTGTCGCAAGCCACCGTGATCACCATGTATCTGCTGCAAGAGGTGAACATTCTGTTGCGCCCCTCCCTGCTTGCGCTCAAGCCGGGCACACGCATCGTCTCGCACGACTGGGACATGGGTGACTGGGCGCCGGACCGCACCACCGTTCTGCCTGTGCCCGACAAGGTGGTGGGGCGCGAGAAGTCGAGCAAGGTGCACTTGTGGACGGTGCCTGCGCGGGTGGAAGGCCTGTGGTGTGCGGGCGGGCTGCTGCGCGGTGCCAGCATCAAACTGACGCAGAAGTACCAGGCCTTTGAAGGCACGCTGGCCTGGCGCGATCGCACGCGTGAGCTGAAGGGCACGATCAGCGGCAGTGAGCTGCGCACACCGGCAGGCAGCAGCGGTGAGTTGGTGCTGACGGCCAGTGACGATGCCCTGCGCATCACTGCCGCACAAGGCAATATGGCGCTGGCGCAGGGCCAGCGCTTCACGCGCGCGGCGGGTGCTTCCTGCGGTTAGCCCGATCTTCCCGGCTGCCAGTTCAGCCCCACCGCACCCGATAAAACGCGCTTTTGACTGACAGGCGAACGGATGGCACTCGTGCTTAATGGCATGAAGCAAGCACGCGGCCTCATTGGGCCGCCTCACCTTCAAGGAAAACACCATGCCCACCTTTGCCACCATCTCCGGTTGCGTCACCTTCACCCCAGGCGACGGTGCACCCATTCCCATCCCACCGGGCCGGGTGGAAGTCGGGCTGGAGCCGGACAGCGCCACGCTGAGCTGGGACGCCGGTGACGGTGTGGCCGGTGTCACGGCCATTCCGCGCACGCAGTTTGACGACTACGTGAAGGACGGCAAGATCACCTGGGAAGCTGAGGGCGCGGCGAACAAGCAATAATCCCGCGCATGTTTGCCAACCCGCATCACCCCGACGCCTGCCTGAACCGCCGCACCGCCCTGCTGGGCGGCCTGGGCCTGCTGGCCTTGCCGACAGCAGGCATTGCCGCCACCTCGTCCAACTCGTCCAATCCTTCCGGCGTCTGGCCCCGGCCCCTGCAAGTGCCCGGCGGCATTGCGCGGCTGTCGTTGGGTCCGGCTGCCGTGCGGCCTGTCGCCTTTGCGGGTGATGTGCCTTTGCTGGTGGTGGGTGATGTGATTGACTGGACGGCGCTGGTCGGTATTGCGCTGTCGGCAGAGCCTGGCCCAGCCAGCATCAGTGTGCAAGCGGCTGACGGCACGCAGCGCCAAGTGGCCTACAGCGTGGCCCCCAAGCGTTACAGCGAGCAGCAGCTCAAGGTCTCGCCGCGCACGGTGGATCTGTCGCCCGAAGACCTGGCGCGCCACGAGCAAGAGCGGGCGCAGCAGCAGGCAGTGATGGCCAGCTTCAGCCAGCCGCTGCCCGCCGCCCTGCGCATGCTTGTGCCGGTGCCGGGCCGGCGCTCCAGCTCGTTTGGGCTGCGGCGTATCTTCAACGGCCAGGCACGCAACCCGCACAGCGGCATGGACATCGCCGCGCCCACCGGTACGCCGGTGGCAGCGCCGCTGCCGGGCCGGGTGATAGACACCGGCGACTACTTTTTCAACGGCCAGACGGTCTGGCTGGACCACGGCGGCGGGCTGCTCAGCATGGTCTGCCACCTGAGCGCCATCGATGTACAAGTGGGCGACACGCTGACCACCGGCCAGCGCCTGGGCGCGGTGGGCGCCACCGGGCGGGTGACCGGCCCGCACCTGCACTGGGGCGTGATGCTGAACCGCACCATGGTGGACCCGGCGCTGTTTCTGGCCGCTTGATCCCCAAGCGCACTCCCACAGTTGGCCAGAAGAGTGTTTTTAGCCATCTACCCGAAGTGCATAAGCAAAAAGTGGCTCTAGCCCTTTAGCCACGGGCGTAAGCAGCTATAACAAAAATAGCAGATCGCGAGCCTGCCACTGGCTGCAAACCCGTCTGGACACGCGCCTCTAGCCGGTTAGGTCGCAGCCACTAGTGAAAACCCTGATGATCAGGCATCGCCAACCTCACCTATCAAGGAAACACCATGAGCGCCAAGAACCTCTCCACCGTTGCAGCCGACCTGATCGAGTCTTACGGCAACACCGCCAAAAACGTGATTGATGCTTACCGCGCCGGCGGCGAGCGTGTGGTCAGCCTGCTGGAGCAGCGCTGGAACAAAGCACTGAGGCAGTCACGCACCGAACTGACGGATGAAACCGCGAAAAACGCACGCGCCGCACAGGCCGCCTTCAGCGCCTATTACACCAAGGGGCTGACCCTGACCACCAACGGCGCACAACAAGTGGTGACGCAGCTGGTGAAGCTCGCAGAAACCGGCGTCGAGCGCGCTGCCGCCAACGCCGCCATGTTTGAAGAAAAAACCGGCGTCAACACGCTGAGCACCATCGCGCACGTCACCGCACCCGGCGCACTGGCCCTGAGCAAACTGGCCGCGCAGATTGAACAGAAAAGCGCAGAACTCGCCAACAAAATCGCCGGCGACGAAGTGAGCACCGCCAGCGTCAAACGCAGCACGGCCTTCAGCCAGCGCCGCAAGGCCGCCTGAGCAGCCTGAAGCCATCAACTTCAAGTAAAAAGTGGGGCCAGCCCATAAGGGGCTTGCGTAACCAGCTATCAAATAGATAGCAACTGACGCGGTGAACGGTTGACTACATCGGCCGCTTCACCGGGTCTATCCTGTTTTTCAGGGAATTTCAGGGTTTCTCCACGCCCTTGTTTGACCAGCGCCGGCTTTCGGCCGGCCTGGCAAATGTGCCCGTGCGCCGATTCAGGCATGATGCAGCTCCGCAGGGGCTCGCGCTTCAAAGCCCCGCCCTTACTTTCTGCCTGTTCACCACCCCAGTACTACCCATGAGCATGAGCCGTTTGCGCGTGGCTTTTTATGTCTGCCTGGCCATGCTGGCTTTTGCGGGCAACTCGTTGCTGTGCCGCATGGCGCTCAAACACACGGCCATCGACGCAGCCAGCTTCACCGCCATCAGGCTGGTGTCGGGCGCCTGCATGTTGTGGCTGCTGGTACGGATGCAACGCAGCGCGGATGCGGCGCAAGGCAAAGGCGACTGGCTGTCTGCCAGCGCCCTGTTTGCCTACGCGGCCGGTTTTTCTTTTGCCTACATCAGCATGTCGGCCGCCACCGGCGCGTTGCTGCTGTTTGGCGCGGTGCAGGCGACGATGATTCTTTATGGCGTGGCCCAAGGCGAGCGCCTGCGGGCCCGCCAACTGCTGGGCCTGGTCGTGGCGCTGGCGGGGCTGGTGGCGCTGCTGTTGCCGGGGCTGGCAACACCCAGCCTGAGCGGCGCCTTGTCCATGCTGGGCGCGGGGGTGGCCTGGGGCGTGTATTCGCTGCGTGGCAAACGCCTGCCGCCGCAGGGCCAGGGCAATCCGACCAAGGTCACTGCGGGCAACTTCATGCGCACCGTGCCGATGGCGCTGGCTTTGGTGCTGGGCCTGTGGATGTATGGCGAGTTATCTCTGGACGGCAGCGGGCTGGTGCTGGCGGTGTTGTCGGGCGCCCTGGCATCAGGCGTGGGCTATGCGATCTGGTACCAGGCCCTGCCCGCCTTGAAGGCCACCCACGCGGCCTCGGTGCAGTTGAGCGTTCCGGTGATCGCCGCGCTGGGCGGCGCGCTGTTTCTGGGTGAAGCGCTCAGCCTGCCACTGCTGCTGTCTTCCTGCGCCATTCTTGGCGGTATCGCACTGATCATTGTGGACGGGCAACCCCGCCGCCAGAACCCGCCCCCGGCGCGGCCAGCCCCATGAGGCCACGGGCGCCTGAGTGTTGCGACTCGCGCAAGGGCTTTCAGCCGCCCATGGCGGCGGTGGATGGCTTCAAGGTGAAATAGAAAGTAGCGCCCTGCCCCGGTGTGCTTTCTGCCCAGACACGGCCGCCATGCCGGTCAATCACACGCTTGACGGTGGCCAGGCCGATGCCCGTTCCCTGGAAATCCCCGGGCGAATGCAGGCGCTCAAAAGTGCCAAACAGTTTGTGGGCAAAAGCCATGTCAAAACCGGCGCCGTTGTCTTGCACAAAAAAGACGGGCGCGCCCTCTGCGGCCGGCTTGCTGCCCACCACAATCTGCGCCACCGGTTTTTTGGAGCTGAACTTCCAGGCATTGGCCAGCAGGTTTTGCAACACCGCTGACAACAGGCGTGGATCGCCCTGGGCGATCAGGCCGTCCTGGACCTGCACCTCTACCTGGCGGGTCGGCTCTTTTTCCTGGTGCTCATGCAGCATGCGCCTGACCATCACCGACAAGTCCACCTCTTCTGCCTTGATCTCTTCACGCGACAGGTGCGCCAGGGTCAGCAGGCCCTCTATCAGTTCACCCATCTGCTCAACCCCGACACCAATTCGGGTCAGGTAATGTTTGCCTTTTTCGCTGATGTTTTCGGCATCAATTTTTGCCAGCAGCTGGCTGAAGCCATGGATGGTATTGAGCGGTGAGCGCAGGTCGTGCGAGACGGAATAGGCAAAAGACTCCAGCTCCTGGTTCGCCTCGGCAAGCTGGGCGGTACGCAAAAGCACACGCTCCTCCAGATCGCCGTTGAGTCTGAGAATTTCCTGGCTTTGCGCCCGCCGCTCGGTGATGTCCCGTTGCACCGCCACCCAGTGGGTGAGTTTTCCGGCTGCGTTGGCAATCGGTGCAATATCGATGTCCACCCATCGCGGCTGGCCTGCCTTGGTGTAACTGAGAACTTCCGTACGTACCGGCTGCGACTTTCTGACAGCATCCACGATCGCCTCCGGCACAGTACCCGGGGTACTGTCTGCACGCCGTTTCCACAAAAAGGCGGGTGAGTTACCGATGGCTTCGGCGCGGCTGTAACCGGTGTGGCGCTCGAAAGCGTTGTTCACAAAAACAATCCGGGGGTCCTTGCCCGGCCTGGCTTTGGCAATGACCACCACGTCATTGAGCCGCGAGACGGCTGTCTCCAGCAGGCGCAATTGCACCTGCTCTTCGCGCCGCTGGGTGATGTCCTGAAAGTAAACCGCAGTCCCCGCCTCGGTCGGGTACATGTGAAATACAAACCACGCTTTCAGTGGCCGGTAAAAAGCTTCAATGCGGGTGGTGCGTTGGTCTGCCACCGCGGCGCGGTATTCGCGCTCAACGGCGGTACCGGCCATGGCCGGAAACTCCTGCCAGAGGACCTTGCCCAGCAGCCCCCCTTTGCGGCGCTTGAGCATGCGCTCCGCCTGACCGTTGAGGTAGGTGAAGCGCGCTTCCCTGTCCATCAAGGCGAAGCCGTCGGTGATGCTTTCCAGCGTATTGGTCAGCTGCAGCTCCAGCGCGCGGGTATGGGCTTCAGCTTCTTTTTGTTCGGTGATGTCCTGAAACGCCCCTTGAATCCGGATGATGTTGCCGGCATCATCCCGCACCGCCTCACCCAGCGAACGCACCCAGATGCGCCTGCCTTTGACGGTCATCTTGGGTAGTACAAATTCGTAGGGAATGCCGTGATGGGCGCAATCCTGCACATGGCGCGTGACGATGTGCCGGTGCTCTGGCAGAAAGAGCCCGATGCCCTCGTCCAGCGTGGGCTGATAGCCGGGCGGCACATCGTGAATCAGGCAGTTTTCATCTGACCAGGTGAGTTTGCGGTCGGGCAGTTCAATCGTCCAGCCGCCCAGCCGGGCCACCCTGCCGGCGATGCGGTTCATGAAAATGTCGCGCTCGAGGTGCGCCGCTGCCTGTTTCAGGTCGTCAATATCGGTGAGGGTGCCCAGCCACTGCGTTCTTTGGCCCTTTGCATCGTGCTGAGGCACAGCGCGCCCGAGCATCCAGCGGTAAACACCATCGGCCCGGCGCAAGCGGCATTCCATCTCACATGGGCCACCCGCAGCCAACGCTGCAGCCCAGTGCACGGAAGCACGCTGGAGGTCATCGGGATGCATCACGCCGCCCCAGCCCGAGGCCAGACTGTCTTCCAGCGACAGGCCGGTGTAGTCCAGCCAGGTTTGATTGAACCAGGTGTGCGGTCCGTCTGCCTGCATGGTCCAGACGATGTGCGGCATGGCGTCTGTCAGCTGGCGAAACTGGGTGTCGATCATGCGCCCGCCCTTTTGCAGGGCCATGGCAGCACGAAAATGGACCGGGCAACCCGCCTGATGGCCGGGCGCGCTGGTCGCGCTGGCCCGCCCCTGGCTGCGCCGGGGTCCGATAAAAACAATGCCTGCCGCCCCACCTTCATACAAATAGCTCTTTCCTGCGTCGCTTTGGCCGAACACCCTGCAAAGCCCTGCAGCGGCGCAAGGCCTGTCAATCCCTCTGTTGCAGCAACTTGCCACCAGTTTAGCGCCTGCTGTCTGCGGCTTTTGTACTGGCGTGGTCCAGGCTAGCCAAAAATTTCAGGCAAATCGCGTCCAGGGGTAAAAAAAGCCGGGCCATTGCCCGGCTTTTTTTGGTTTGGGCTAGCCACGACCGCGGCGGTTGCGCATCATGCGTTCCACTTCATCGCGCAGGGCTGCCAGCTCGTTGCGCAATTGACTGCGCTCCTGCTGCGTTACAACACCATCGGCCTTGAAGCGGGCCTCGTGGCGTTCAATCTGCACCTCACGCTTGCGCAGTCTGCGCGCTTCACGCTGCGAGATATGGCCGGAGCGAATGCCTTCGTCGATGCGATGGCTGATCCGGTACTCCTGGTGGTCTATGCCGCGCATGTTGCCGGGCGAGCTGCCCGTCTTGCTGTTGGTCATCTTGCGCTCAACTTCTGCGCTGAGACTGTCGAGTTCGCTGCGCAGCGCCTCGCGCTCCTGAGCGGTGGCCGTCCCGTTGGATTTGTAATAGGACTCACGTGCGGCGATATTGCGGTCGCGGCGGTACAGCTCCTGCGCCTCGGTCGGCGTGATCTGCCCCGAGTTGAGGCCCTGCTCGATGCGTGCGCTGATCGCCTGCTGGGCGCGGTCAACACCGGGGGTGCTGGTGTTTTGCGCCATCGCAGGCGAAAGGCCCAGGCCGCTAAAAAGGGCTGTGGCCAAAAGTGACGCTGTCAATAATTTCGATTTCATGAGGGTTCTCCTGAATACGGGAAGAAACAAGCAACAACCTGTGGGACAACTTGCCGTGGCCGGAAATTCCAGGGGCGGCAGGAGGCTGTTGAGGCTGCTTGGCTGGATCGGTGACTTTTCAGCGCAGCTCGGTGACCCAGTGCAACCATTGTTGGCCGGTCCATGTGAAAGCGATGTAAGGCAATGGTGTATTTACCGGCTATTTACCTCCTACATGTATGGGTAGCGCGATGTGCCTGGAGCGGCAACCTGAAGCCGCAACTGAACGCACAAAACAGCGCATCCCGGCCTTGCAGGAACCAATCCAGGGCCTATCTTCTCCACTACTGCAAACACATGCAGCCATTCAGGACACCCCTCTCATGCTTCGAACCCTCCGAGATATCTTTGACTCTTTCACCGCTATTGCGGAAAGCCAGTCGCCGCAGCAGTTGAGCCACGTGCTCCAGCTCGCGACTGCGGTGCTGTTGGTTGATGTGATGCGCGCAGATGCCGACATGGGAGACACCGAGCGTGCCGCGGTGCTAGCCAGCCTGGGCTCCAAGTTCGCTTTGGCCGATGATGAGCTGGCCCGCCTGCTGGAATTGGCCGAGGACACTGCCAAAACCAGCCACGACTACCACCGCTTCACGTCCAGCATGAACGCGCATTTCACGCAGGCGCAGAAAATACAGGTGGTTGAATACATGTGGCAGGTCGCCTACGCCGACGCCCACCTTGATGCCCACGAGAATCACCTGATCGGCAAGATCGCCGGCTTGCTGCATGTGACGCACGGCGAGTACATAGGCGCGAAGATGCGCGCCAAAGAGGCAGCCGGATTGGTCTGACCGGTACCCGCGGTCTGGAGCGCCTTCAGGCCGTGTGTTTACCAGCCGTCCAGCCCTGGCTGCCCAGCGCCTGCGCGGCCACCGCCGTCGGGCTGGCCTCCAGCGGTGTGCCCATGGTGTCGTTCCAGCGGTTCAAAAAGGCAAACATCGCCACCACACCGAGTATCTCGGTGATCTCACTGTCGCTCCAGTGCTGCTGCAACTGCGCAAACTGTTCATCGGTGACCGCGTTGGGCTGGCTGGCGGCCGCAAGCGCAAAATCCAGTGCCAGCCGCTCTCTCAGGCTGTACAAGGGGCTGGTGTTGTAGGTCCAGACATCGGCCAGCTTGGCGTCGCTGATGCCGAAGTTTTTGGCTCCCAGCAGCGTATGCGACTGGCAGTACAGGCACCCCGCCACCTTGCTCACCACATGACCGATCAGGCGCCGAAAGCCCAGATCAACCTCACCGTCCGGGTCCATCACGGCAGCGTTCAGCTGTGCCAGGGCCTGGACCAGCTTGGGTTTGCGCTGCATGGTCAGCACGCTGTTGGGTGTAAAACCGAGTGTGCCGAGAAAAAAATCAAAGTGCGGTTTCAGCGCCGGTGTGGTTTCAGGCGGCAGCGGTTGCAGGCGGGGCATGGGTTTCCTTGAAGCTTGTCCGTGACAAACAAATTGATCAGGCAATGAACAGCAGGCGATTGTGCCGCAGCCCCGGAGCATGGGCGGCAGCCGCTCAGGCCCGACCATGGCCCCAGGCCATGGCAACTGTAAGAAACCTCGTCTGAAACCGACCTACTTCCATGACTTCCTTTTTTTGCGCCTACAAGCGCGTCCGACCTGACCAAACAAAAAACAAATGGCGGCTGTGCTGGCTGGCGCCCCTGTGGATTGCTGGCACCTGTTCTGCCATGGGCCTGCAAGTGGAGCCAGCGCAGGCCGAGTGCGGCGTGCCGGCGCCAGCTTTATCAGCGCCGCCTGAGGCTGCCCGTCACCGGCTGCAGCAAAGCCAGGCCGTGAGCGGCCAACGGGATATCGCCTGGGCCTGGCTGGGTTCGCCCACGCAACGCTACCCGCATGGCGCATTGGGTTCAAGCGCCCATGCGGCCAGCCTGCATGTGCTGGCGCGAACGCCTGAAGGTGGCCTGCAGCAGGTGATTTACAGACTGCCCGTGCGCCGGGTTTTCGAGGACCGGGTGCCACGGCTGGCCGATCTCGACGGCGACGGCCGCGACGAAATCATCCTGGTGGAGGCCGACGCTTTTGATGGCGCTGCCATGGTCGTGTTTGGCCTGCGCGCCAGCGCTACAGGGCCTGCTACCGGCGGACCGCAAGCCGCCAGGCATCTGGCCGAGCTGGCGCGCAGCCCGCATGCCGGTTCGACCTTTCGCTGGCTCAACCCCGTGGGCGTGGCCGACTTCGATGGCGACGGCCGCCTCGACCTCGCCAGCGTGATCACGCCGCATGTGGGGGGCGTCCTGACCCTGTACCACTACCGCCCGCCGCAGCTCGAGCCCTACGCCAGGGCGATGGACGTGTCCAATCACCGGATGGGCATGCTGGAGCAGCGACTCGCCGTGATTGTTGAACAGGCGGGCCAGCGGCCGACGATTGTGCTGCCCGACATGCAGCTGGGCGCGCTGCATGCGCTACGCTGGGTCGCGCCGGGGAAATGGCAGGAGCTTGCCGACCCCCGGTCGCTGCCGGCCCGGGTGGAACGACTGACACCTCTGGCTGGCGGCGGCTGCCTGCTGCTGGCCAATGCCTCCTGGTGGCGCGTCAGCCTGATGCCCTAAAGCCCTTGGGCATTAATTTCGCGGCCGTTGGTATATCGTTGAACGCACTTTTCACCCCCAAGGAGACCCTATGCTGATGCCCCGCCAACCTGTTCCCGCCCTGCGGCTGGACACACTTGCGCATGAAAGCTACGAGCTCGCAAGCGACGCCCCCGAGCGCTTTTCCATGGTGGTGTTCTACCGCGGCCTGCACTGCCCCGTCTGCGCCAAATACCTGCTGGAACTGGGCCGGCTGTTGCCTGAGTTTGAAAAACGCGGCGTGAAGGTGATCGCGGTTTCCAGTGACGACGCCGGCCGGGCCGGTGAGATGGCCGCCAAGGTTCAGGCACCGGCGCTGCGGTTTGGCTACGGGCTGGCGCTGCGCGTGGCGCGTGAATGGGGGCTGTACATATCGACCAGTCGCGGCAAGACCTCCATCGGCATTGAAGAGCCGGCGCTGTTTTCCGAACCCGGCGTTTTTATCGTCCGACCGGACGGCACGCTGTATTTCGGCCAGGTACAGACCATGCCCTTTGCCCGTCCGCACTTTGACGAGTTGCTGGCGGCGATTGACTTCGCCATCAGCAAGGATTACCCGGCGCGCGGCGAATACACCGGACCGCTCTAAGAGCTGGCGCCGCCGTCCTGTGCCCGGCGTGAAACCGCATTGAAGCTGCCGCTGAGGAGTTCCGGCAGGCGCTCCAGGCCCATCTTGAAACCGCAAGCCTGCGCATGGCCGCCGCCTCCCATGCTCTCTGCCAGCGCGATGCAGTCAAATCCGCGCTGCGACCGCAGCCCGGCCTTGACAACGCCGCCCGGGGCCACCGTCCACATCAGCGCAAAGGTGGCACTTTGTTTGGAAAGCATCTCACCCACCAGGCTGTGAAACACGCCGGGCGCGTTGACCATCAGGCCGTGCTGGCCATTGAAGGTGACCGGCTGCGCATTTTCTGCGATGCCGGCCGCCAGTTTGCTGAATTTTTCGTCCATGGCCTGACCGCGCGCCATGAAGGCCCCCACCTGTTCGGGCGTAAACGCAGCAATAGCCGCCCAGCGCGCAAATTCTTGTGGCTCCATGTCGAGCGCAGCCAGAAAGGCAGGGCTCTCGGGGTGGCGCCAGACCCAGATGTCGCGGTCCTCGATGTAGCGCACCAGATCCGGCAAGGGGACGGCGGGGTGAAAGAACTCCCAGGCCAGCCGGGCACCGCATTTGTCCATGTCGAAGTGCAGCACCCCGCAACGACAGGCAAACCCCGTGAGTTTTTCTGCGGCGCTTTTGTGGTGGTCCAGCAGCACGAGCTTGGCGGCACGTTCGTCGATGCCGCGCAGGACGTCGGCCGAAAACGAAAAATCGAGGATATACACCGCGCGCCCGGCCAGTGCCGGCAAGTCAGCGAGCGAGCGGATGTCGCCGTGATCCAGCCCCACCAGTTCGGCCCGGCCTTCGTAATACAGCCAGGCGGCCAGGGCTGCGGCAAAACCGTCCGGGCAACCGCGACCGTGGTAGAGGATCAGGGGCTGCGGGTCATTTCTGTGGGGCGCAACCAGCAGTTGCAGGGGAAGAATTGTTTTCATCACCCTTCGATTGTCGCCCGGCGGCACGGGCTTTTCCCGCCGTCAGCGCAGGTGCAGCGGACGCAGCGCCAGCGGTCATCTGCTTGCAGCGTCTCCGCTGCGAGCTTGCTGGCCTTGCGCTTCGGCCAGGTTCTGCAAGGACACCGACCGCAGAAACGCCACCATGTTGCTTTCCAGCTCGGCATGCCAGTCACTGGCAACGCGTTGGCCCCGCGGTTGATCACTGATGGCCGCAGACACTTGAGCGCCGGAATCATCGACCGCCAGCACGATATCCGCCATGCTGATGTCTTGCGCACTGCGCGCCAGGCTGTAACCCCCACCCGGTCCGCGAACACTGCGCACAAGGCCTCGCTGACGCAGCCGCCCAAACAGAAGCTCCAGGTAAGACACAGAGATTTTCTGTCTGGCACTGATATGGGCCAGTGCAATCGGCTTGCGGTCGGCGCACAAGGCCAGGTCCAGCATGGCCGCAACGGCCAGACGCCCCTTGGTAACAATTTGCATGGTGTACTTTTGGCGGTTGTTGATGGTCAGAACTTGGCGGGGCGCAACACGTCGACATCGCCGACGTACATCACCATCGAGTAGTTGTCGGAATAACGCTCGCGCAGCGCGGCGCAGATGGCCAGGGCCGTCGCTGCATCACAAAGCACTTCCAGCCGGATGTTGGCGTGCGGGCCCCAGGTGGCGTCGCGCTTGCCCCCACTGCCTTTGCCGCGTGCATCGGTGATGGTGTAGCCGCGTGCGCCAAGTTGCTCAAGATCACGCACAAGGGTGTCCTCGATCGCGGCCTCGGTGACGATGGTCAGGAGTTTGCGGGCGGTCATTTCCATGGTTTCAGACTCCCAGAGGGTGGAGGGACTGGGCAAGCCGGTGGTACAGCGGAATACCCACGATCAGGTTGAACGGGAAAGTGATGCCAAGAGCCGCACCTATGGACAGCGCCGGATTGGCCTGCGGCACGGCAATTCGCATGGCGGCAGGTGCGGCGATGTAGGAAGCGCTGGCATACAGCGTAGCCAGCAGCGTGATGCCGCCCACCGACAGGCCAAGCCACCAGCCAGTGAGCAGGCCCAGCCCTGCCGCCAGCAGGGGCATGACGACAGCAAATACGATCAGGAAAGCGCCGGCGCGGCGCAACTCACCGAACCGCCGGGCCACCACCAGCCCCATCTCGAGCAAAAAGAACGCCAACACACCTTTGAAGAGGTCGAAGAAGAGGCGGTCCAGGGGGGCAATGCCACCGGCACCGGCGACCCAGCCAATCACCAGGCCACCGACCAGCAGCACAATACTTTTACCGGCAAACACTTCGTGCAGCACCTGCCCCCAGGGCGTGTCACGCTCCCCGCGCCGCGCCAGCAATACGCCGATAACCAGCGCAGGAAACTCCAGCAGCACCAGAAAGACCACCATGTAGCCCTCGGCCGCCTCGCCCAGCCGCGCAAGATAGGCCGCACCTACCGCGAAGGTGACCACACTGACCGAACCATAGTGCCCGGCGATCGACCCGGCGTCAGCGCGGCCAAGGCGACCCAGCCGACGCAGCACCGGATAGGCGATGAGTGGAATCAGCGCGCCCACCGCTACCACCAACAACGCTGGCAAGGCTACTTCTGACAGAGGATAACGCGCAAGCTCGACACCCCCTTTGAGGCCAATCGCAAGCAGCAAGAAGATGCTCAAGGACTCGTACAGGACGCCCGGTATCTTGAGATCCGAACGCACGAAACCCGCCAGCGCGCCCAGCACAAAGAAGAGGATGACGGGTTCAAAACTGGACATCATGGGCTCTGGACAGGCGTGCGCATCAGCGTATCAACAGCACGGGCGATTTGGCCAGATGCACCACCTTGTAGGCCACCGATCCGAGCAACGCGGATTCGGTAGCCGTCAGCCCGCGCGAGCCCAGGGCAATGCCGCGACTACCGAGCGACTGCGCCACGCGGACGATCTGCGGGGCCTCCTCGCCCATGAGAGACATCAAGCGCCACTGGACGCCCGCCGCGTCGAGAACCTGACGCGCTTGCGCCGTGGCTGCCCAACCGCGCCGCGCCAGCTCGGTCTCTGCCGCCTCCTTGGTCAGCCAGGACTGGACGTGGATCAGGTCGACCCCGGCTCCCTGCTCCACCGCCGCCATGCGCGCCGCCATCTCGACTGCGCGAAGGGAGCACGCTGAACCGTCCACCGCCACCAGCCAGCGATCGCTGCCCGTGACTTCTCCGGCGTGCATGCCCTGCCAGGTGACACCAACGAGCCGCCCCATGTCATCGCGCTGTTCAAGAACCGGCACCGGCATGGGGTCCTTCGATGCGATATCACTCATGATTTACTCCTCGCAAGGTTGCGACCCGAAAACTTCAAGCTGAGGACGACGGAGATCAGGATGATCGAACCGACGATCGCCAGGGACCACTGTACGGGCATATGGAACCACGGCATCACCAGCATCTTTCCGCCGATGAACACCAGCACCAGGGCCAGACCGTACTTCAGCAGATGGAAACGTTCAGCCATGTCGGCCAGCAGAAAATACAGCGCCCGCAAGCCCATGATGGCAAAAATATTGGAGGTGAAAACGATGAAGGGATCGGTGGTCACCGCAAAAATGGCAGGGATGCTGTCCACCGCAAAAACCAGATCGCTGGCCTCTATCATCATCAGCACCAGAAACATCGGTGTGGCGTAACGCAGGCCGTTGATGCGGACGAAGAACTTTTCACCATGAAACCCCGGGGTGATACGCATGTGGCTGCGCAGCCAGCGCAGCAAGGGATTTTGCTCCAGATCGGGCTTCTGGTCCGCCATAACCAGCATCTTGATACCCGTGATGACCAGAAACGCGCCGAACACGTAGAGAACCCAGGCAAACTCCGACACCAGCCAGACACCGGCCATGATCATGCCCGCCCGCATGACAATCGCGCCGATCACACCGTACAGCAGAACGCGGCGCTGCAGCTCGGGCGGCACCGCGAAGTAGGTGAAGATCATGACAAACACAAACATGTTGTCCACCGACAAGGTCTGCTCAATCAGATAACCGGTAAAAAACTCCAGCGCCTTGCGGTTGGCAATCTCGCGACCAGCGGTTCCGTCGAGGTACCACCACAGCAGGGCACCAAAGCTGACGGCGAGCAGCACCCAGGCGACGACCCAGCTCCCGGCTTCCTTCACCGAGACACGGTGCGCCTTGTTGCCGCCCAGGACGAACAGGTCCAGCGCCAGCATGGCCAGCACAAAGACAATAAAACCGGCCCACATCGGGCCGGTGGCGAAAGATTCGATATTGGTCATAAATCAGCCTGCGACGGCAGGTCAGGAAAAATACCTGGCAAAAAAGCCAAGGCAAAAAGGGGGGCCGGCAGTTCCGCTTCAAAACGCGGCAACCGGCAAAGGCAGCGCGGGCTCATACCAGCCACACTGCGGCACCAGCCAGTACACCGCCGGCACCACAAGTGGCCAGGAGCTTCGCATCGCGGCGGTTATCAGCGACACGTTCGCGCCAGGCGCACCACAAAAACAAGACCCCCAGCGATGCGAGGGGAAGGGCGTAATCAGTCATGCGTATCTCCGGGTTTCAAGAACTCCTGCAGCAGACCCGGAAGCCCTTTTTTGCACTTCGCCCCGTCGGCAAGCAGGGCCGGGGCAACAAGGCGGTCAGCGCGAGAGCTGTATTGCGGATGATTTCTCATGGGACGGTGGTTTGTTGGTGGGTGGCAAGGCTCAGTCAAAGATGTCACCCAGCCAGGATTTTTTACGGCGCGGGTAGTAGCCAGATCCGCGCGGCTGGTCGGAGTCTGCAAAGTCTTCTCGCGCCGCGGCCGTGACCGAACGGACGGGTGGCGCCACCGAAGAAAGCGCAATCAGCTTGTCGAGCTCCCCGCGATCAAGCCACACGCCCCGGCATTGCGCGCAGTAGTCAATTTCGACACCCTGGCGCTCGGTGATCAGCAGTACAGAGTCCGGACAGCACGGGCATTTCATGAAAATCTTCCCCCAAAGTGGAAATAAAGGTTCTTGCAACAGCACAACATGGCCGCAACGATAGGGCTTTATCGAACACATAAAAAGAAGATAATCAGATACAAACACTTCTGAAAAACCTGACAATGAACCAAACCTTCAGCTACCGGCACCTCTATTACTTCTGGGTGGTTGCCAAAGAAGGCGGCATGGCGCGCGCCGCAGAACGGCTGGACATGGCGGTGCAGACCGTGAGCACGCAGGTGCGCGAGCTGGAGCGTTCTCTGGGGTATGCGCTCCTGAAGCCCGCAGGCCGGGGCGTGGTGCTGACCGAGGCAGGCCTGGCCGCCATGCGTCAGGCCGAACATATTTTTCAGCTGGGTGAGCAGTTGCCCGATCTGGTACGCGACGCGGTGGGCGTACCCACCGTGCGGCTGGTGGTCGGTGTATCGGATGCATTGCCCAAGCTGGCAGTCAGCCGCTTGATGGAACCCGTCATGCAGGAGCCAAACCTGCGCCTGCTCTGCCAGGTGCACGAATTTGAGGGCTTGTTGAGTGACCTGGCCCTGCACCGGCTGGACGTGGTGCTGGCAGACAGGCCGGCGCCATCCAACCCCAACCTCAAGGTGTACAGCCACTCTCTGGGCTCTTCCACGCTGGCCTGGTATGCGCCGCCGTCGCTCTACGCTGCCGCGCGGCGCGGTTTTCCCCAATCGCTGGCCAGGGTGCCGGTGTTGCTGCCGACCGATCAGGCAGCGGTGCGCTCGCGGCTGGATCACTGGTTTGAGCGTCTGTCCATACGCCCCCGGGTGGTTGGGGAGTTTGAAGACAGCGCCCTGCTCAAGACCTTTGGCGCGTCGGGTATGGGCGTCTTTCCGATGGCTGAGATAGTGCAGGACGATCTCGTGGCCCGTTACGGGGTCAAGCGCGTCGGGATTTCAGAAGGCGTTGAAGAAAACTTCTTTGCCATTGGTGCACACAAGAAGGTGTTGCATCCGCTGGTGCAGAGGCTGTTGCCCGCGCAACGCCACTAGGGAAGCGCTGAACAAGTCCCCCGCAGCGCTTCCTCAAGCGTCTTGCATCAGGCTCCAGAGCTTGGAGGCCGAGACCGGCATCTGCAGCTGCCGCGCCTGCGCGGCCCTGCCGCTGCGCGCCAGCGCGTCGGCCACGGCATTGACCACCGTGGGCCCGGCGCCTATGGTGCCGAGTTCGCCCACGCCTTTAACGCCCAGCGGGTTGTTCAGACAAGGGGTGGACTCGTCCATCTCGGTGCGGAATGGGGGCGCGATGTCCGCGCGCGGTGCGGCGTAGTCCATCAGGCTGCCTGTCAGCGGCTGACCGGTTTCGCGGTCGTAGACCATGTGTTCACACAGCGCCTGGCCCATGCCCTGCACCGCACCACCGTCGAGCTGGCCGCGCACAATCATCGGGTTGACCACGCGGCCCACGTCGTTGACCGAGGCATAAGCGACCACGGCCACATGGCCGGTTTGCGGATCGACCTCGACCTCACTGATGTGGCAGCCGTTGGGCCAGGTCGGGCCAGCGACTGCCGTGGTGGAGTCCACAAAAATTCGCTGCTGCTCCTGGCGGGCTGCAAGTTCAAAAATACCGATGCGCAGGTCGGTACCTGCCACGATGTAACTGCCGGCGGCGTAGCCAATGTCCTGCTCGGCCGCCTCCAGCTCTTTGGCGGCCAGTTGTTTGCCCAGCGCAATGGCCTTGTCGGCACCCGCGCGCACCGCCGATCCGCCGGTGAATAACGAGCGCGAGCCGGCACTGCCAAAACCATTGCCACGGTCGGTGTCGCCCATCACCACCCGCACCTTTTCAATCGGCACACCAAAGGCGTCCACCACCAGTTGCGTCAGGGTGGTGGCAATGCCCTGCCCCATGGCGTTGACGGCGGTGAACACTTCGATCATGCCGTCGGCCTGAACGGACACGGTCACGGTTTCTTCCAGTGCATTGCCACCGGTCCATTCGAGAAAGGTGGCAATGCCCTGGCCGCGCACCTGGCCGCGCAAAGCCGACTGGGCCGCCCGCTCATCGAACCCCTTCCAGTCGGCCAGCACCAGGGCCTGGTCCATCACCGATTCAAACTTGCCGGTGTCGTACACCTGGCCCATGGGGTTTTTGTAAGGCATCTGCGCGGGCTGGATGAAATTGCGGCGGCGCAGTTCAACCCGGTCCATGCCGATCTGGCGCGCTGCTTCGTCCATCAGCCGCTCCATGCTGAAGATGGCCTCGGGACGGCCCGCACCGCGGTAGGCGCTGGTGGGCGCGGTGTTGGTCAGCACCGCCTGAAAATGAAAGTCTATGGTCTGGATGTCGTACACGCTGGTCTGCACCCAGGGGCCAATCAGCAACTGTATGGCGACGCCCGCGCCAGTGGCGTACGCCCCCACATTGGCCAGCGAGGCCAGGCGCAGGGCCAGTATTTTTCCGTGCTGGTCGAGCGCAAGTTCGGCGCGGCTCTGCACGTCCCGGCCGTGGTAGGCGGAAACAAATTCCTCGCTGCGCTCGGCCGTCCACTTGATTGGCCTGTGCAAGGCGCGTGCGCAATATGCCGCAGCAATGTCTTCGGGATACACACTGGTTTTCATGCCAAAGCCGCCGCCCACATCCCCCACCACCACCCGCACTTGCTCCGGGGCCATGCCCAGCGCATCACACACCGAATTACGCACGCCGGTGGGCATCTGCGTGCTCATGCGTATCGTCAGCCGCTGTGAGCCCGCATCAAAAGCGGCCAGCACTGTGCGCGGCTCCAGGCTCAGCGCATGCAGGCGCTGGTTCACGATGTCCAGTGCGACCACATGGCTGGCTTTGGCAAACGCGGCAGCCGTCGCTTCCACGCTGCCGTAACGGGTTTCGCAGGCGATGTTGTCCGCAGCTTCGGGGCAGAGCGCGGGGGCGCCGGGGGCGGTGGCGTCGTTCATGTCCACCACCATGGGCAGCTCGTCGTAGTCCACCATCACCGCTTCGGCCGCGTCGCGGGCCTGCTGCAGGCTTTGGGCCACCACGGCGGCGACCGCCTCACCGACAAAACGCACATGTCCATCTGCCAGCACCCGGCGCTGTGGCGTGGCGCCGGGAGAGCCGTCGGCCCGCTTGAAGCCGCTGGAGCCCGGAATCGGCTTGACGCCGGCCGCCACCAGATCGGCGCCGCTGAGCACCAGCAGAACGCCGGGCATGGCCAGCGCGGCGGCAACGTCCACCGACAGAATGCGGGCATGTGGATAGGGTGAACGTACAAAAAAGAGCTGCGCCTGTCCCGGCAAGGTCACATCGTCGGTGAACTGGCCGCTGCCGGCCAGCAGCGCGTCATCCTCCAGGCGGCGCACCGCCTGTCCGCTGCCAAAACGGTTGGGCAGGTGGCTGGGGGCGGGGGTATCGGCGGATGGCAGGCTCACAGGAACTCCTGAAGTGGCCGCGCAGTGGCACGACCGGAAAAATGGATTGCAATCACTATACGTGTATTGGGCCCGCCCTGCTGTATGTCCCCGCCAGGGCGAGACCCTGGCAACTGCCCGACAATCAGGCCATGCCCCTACCACCACCCCCTCTGCGCCGGCACAGCACCAAAGCCAACAACGAAATCCTGCTCAAGGGCATTATGTGTGCCGCGATCGGTCTGGCCGTGCTGCTGGCACCCTACTTCATCCGGTCGCCCGGCATGCAGGGCATTGTGGCCAGCGCTTCAGTGGTCGGCTGGTTTGCCCTGGTGCTGGGCTGCGGCTTCATGCTGGTTTATGGGCGCCGCCGCCTGACCGGCCGCAGTGGCCCTTCGAGTCCGCTGTAGCACCCGGTACGCTATATTTTTTATAGCTGCTTGCGCATATCCGGCAAGGGGTTGAGGCAAATTTCCCCTTGAACCGAGGGCTCTTATGGTACGCAGCGCCTTGCCAGGCGGCAGTGGGCGCGATGTCCTACAGCGCTGTGGTGCAATCCCTTGCGCCGGTGGGTGGCGCCCCGCAGGAGACTGGTCCGGTGACTCCCCTGAACCCTCTGGTGACTTACCCCCTGCAGCGGGAAAGTTTCACCCACTCCCATAACGCCATGGCACTGAAAGCCTACATTGTTGAAGACAATGCGTTGATCCGGGACAACCTGATGGACACGATGAACGAACTGTTGGGCATACAGGTGCTCGGTTGCGCGGCAACAGAACAGGCGGCACGCGACTGGCTCAGCAGCCACAGCCGCGACTGGCAATTGCTGGTGGTGGACCTGTTTTTACTGGAAGGCAGCGGCCTGGGGGTCATCAACTACTGTGCCAACCGCAGCCCACAACAGCGGGTGGTGGTGTTGTCCAACTACGCCACCGATGAAATACGGTTTCGGTGGATGGCGTCAGGTGCAGACGCGGTGTTCGACAAATCCACCGAGCTGGACCAGTTTTTCGCTTACTGTGCGGTCAAGCACTGACCACGTGCTGACCCGGCTCACGCCCCATCGCCAGAAGTCCGCGGCGGCCGTGGAATTTTCTTGAACCGAACCAGCCGGTCGGTTTCTATCCGGTCTTTTTTGACCTGCCGCTCGGCGTCCAGCAACTGCCCGGCAGCCAGCCACTGGGCAAATTCCTCCGGCGTTTCCAGCGTGACGCGGCCCAGTGTGGCCGCGCGAAACTCGTAAATCACAATTTCTGCCGCTTTCTGAAGATTGACACGGCCCTTGCTCAAGACCGCGCCGCGCCTGCGGCCAATTTCTTCCAGCAACTGCTCGTCGGTGATGTCCGGGGCCAGCTTGAGCTTGTAACGCGCCTCCAGCAGGGCCGGGTAGGCCTGAATCAGGTAGTCCAGCAACTCCAGCGCCACCTCTTCTTCGTTGAAGGCGTTGCGGCCAATGGCGCCACTGGCGGCCAGGTTGTAGCCGCTTTTGGCCACAATGATGCGCGGCCAGAGCATGCCAGGTGTGTCCCACAGGTAGAAACCGTCGGCCAGCACAATGCGCTGCTCCAATTTGGTAATGCCCGCTTCGTCGCCGGTTTTGGTGGCGCGTTTGCCCGTCAGGGTGTTGATCAGGGTCGATTTGCCGACGTTGGGAATGCCGCAGATCAGCACCCGCATCGGCTTGACCATGCTGCCGCGTGTGGGTGCCAGCGCGTGGCAGGCATCAATCAGACGGCGCGCCGGCGTGGTTTCGCTGGCGTCCAGCGCAATCGCGCTGGTACCCGGCAGGCTGTTGTAATGTGCCAGCCACAGCGGCGTGCGTGTGGGGTCGGCCAGATCCTGCTTGTTGAGCACCTTGAGCGCAGGTTTGGCGCCCGTCAGTTCGGCCAGCATGGGGTTGGCGCTGGAGCCGGGCAGGCGCGCGTCCAGCAGCTCAATCACCACATCAATTTCCTTGATGCGCTCACTGATGGCCTTCTTGGTCAGGTGCATGTGACCGGGGAACCACTGAATCGCCATTTTCTGAATTTTCTTTCTGTGTGTTTTTCAGCCGCCTGCGAGGGCGGCACCATGCCGATTGTGCCGTGTGACGCTGACCCGGCACCTGCCTGACAGGCGAACCACCCGGGCGCCTACGCCAGCCTTGAACCCACGGCGCGAAGATCAGCAAGGGCCAAGCGCCACCCACCCACCACACACTGCAAGGAACAGCGATGAAGATACTGATGGTTTTAACCTCACACGACACACTCGGCACTACCGGCAAAAAAACCGGCTTCTGGCTGGAAGAGTTTGCCGCGCCCTACTACACCTTCAAGGATGCGGGCGCTGAGATCACCCTGGCCTCGCCCAAGGGCGGCCAACCGCCACTGGACCCGAAAAGTGACGCCCCTGATGCGCAGACCGATGCCACCCGGCGCTTTCGCGCAGACACCGCGGCGCAGCAGGCCCTGGCCAACACCGAGCCGCTTGCCACTGTGTCGGCCAAGCAGTTCAACGCGGTGTTTTACCCCGGCGGTCACGGCCCCTTGTGGGATCTGGCCGAAGATGCCGCCTCGATCAAGCTGATTGAGACCATGTACGCTGCCGGCAAACCGGTGGCGGCAGTCTGCCACGCACCGGCAGTGCTGCGGCACACCCGCGCGCCGGACGGCTCACCGCTGGTGGCCGGCAAACAGGTCACCGGCTTCACCAACACCGAAGAAGCCGCCTCGCAATTGACCGACGTGGTGCCGTTTCTGGTGGAAGACATGCTGCGGGACAAGGGCGGCATCTACAGCAAGGCGGCCGACTGGCAGCCTTATGTGCGCACCGACGGCCTGCTGATCACCGGGCAAAACCCGGCATCCTCAGAGCCGGCCGCACGCGAACTGCTGAAACAGCTGGCGACCCCGCAGCCCTGAGCTGACGCTCAAGCGGCGGCAGTTTCGGCGCGCGCCATGCCCAGGCGACCGGCAGACACATACTGCTGGCGGTAAATCTCGAAGGGCATGGTGTCTGCCGCCTCGATCTTTTTCTGGGCCGCCACCGATTCGCGCGTCAAAGCCTCGAAAGCGGCCTGCTCGGCGCCGGAAAACGGCAGGCCCAGCAGGGTTTGCTGCGTCTGCAGCGACTGGGCGCGGCCAAAAGCCACAAAAGAGTTGCTGTGCTCGCGCGCCATGGCGTCCAGCACACGGGCCGAAGGCAGCGTGCCGGGGTCCAGCAGCGCCGCTTCTGCGGCCACCAGGGTGTCGCTGTATTGCGTCCCGCCCTGCGCCGTATCGAGTGCAGCAGCAATTGGCGCGCATTGCGCCAGTACCTCGGCACCCCAGCTGGTCAGCGGCACCTCGCGCCCGTCACGCTTGAGCAGCAGCCCCGGCTGGCGCCCGCGCGCCGCGGTGTTGTGCTGGTTGTGCTTGAGCTCGGCAATTTCCTGCGGCGTGTCGGGCGGGCTGTCACTGAGCAGGCAGTGCAGCAAAAACACATCGAGAAAACGCATGGTGCTGGCGTTGATGCCCACCGGCTCAAACGGGTCAAGGTCCATCAGGCGCACCTCGATGTATTCAACCCCACGCTCGCGCAGCGCATGCAAGGGCCGCTCGCCCGGGAAAATCACCCTTTTGGGCCGGATGGTGCCGTAAAACTCGTTTTCAATCTGCAGCAGCGTGGCGCCCAGCTGGTTGTAGTCGCCGCCCGGATTCTGGATGCCCACCGCCTCGTAAGCGGGGTAAGGCCGGGTCAGCGCGTCCTGCAGCGAGGCGCCGTAACCGTCCAGGCTGTTGTAGCTGACCGCCAGCGAAGCCTGCGCATCACTCTGGTACCCAAGCCGCCCCATGCGCAGCGAGGTGCCATGTGGCATGTACATGGTGCTGCCTGAAAGCTGCTGCAGCTCATGCTCGCGCCCCGCCACAAAGCTCGAGCAGACCGCCGGTGACGCGCCAAACAGATACAGCAACAAAAAAGCATGGCGGCGGAAATTGCGGATCAGCGCAAAGTACTGCTCGCTGCTGACGTCCGGCAGCGACCAGTTGTAGTGAATGCCCGAGATGGTCTGCATGCGCCTGCCGTAACGGTGCGACAGGCCCATGCGATAAACACTTTTGGCGCGGCCCACGTTGGACGAGCCGAAACGCGCAATCGGAATCGTCTCGTCGGTCGGCAGGCCACAGGGCATGCTGGAGACCCACAACATCTCGTCGCCCAGCGCCTGCATGGAGCGGTAGGTGAACTGGTGTACTTGCGTCAGCTCCCGCAGCGCAGCGTCCGCACCCTCACCGAGGCCTTTATGGGCGGCAGTGACCAGTTCGACCTGGGACTCGCTGAAGTCGGTGGTGATGCTGGGGTGTGTCAAGGCAGAGCCCAGCGCAGCTGGATGCGGCGTCAACGCCAGCGAGCCATTGGGCTGCGCGCGCAGGCTTTCCTTTTCAATGCCGCGGCGCATGCCTTTCAGCCTGGCGGGGCCGAGCGCCTTCAGGCGGTCTCCCAAAAGCGCGGTAGATCGCGCGTGCAAGCTGTTCATATTTGGACCATCCCTCGGAATCTTTCGTGGCGTGCAAGGTATCACAGGCCGCTGTTGTTTGCAGGCGGCTGCGCCCGCAGCTCGTGCCAGGCAAGCAAGCCGCTTGGCCAGGGGCACCACGGGGCAAACAAGTTGCTATCTGTTTAATAGCTGTTGACGCACACCCCTATTGGGCTGGAGGCCAATTTGACTGCAAGACTGACAGCCGCACGCACTTCGGCGCCGCGTAGAAGCAGGGCCAACCACGGGAAAGTCCCTACGCCAGCACGCGCAGCAGCCATTGGTGCATATCGGCGATCTCTTCTGCGCAAACCGAATGCTCCATCTCATAGGTAAACCAGTCCACCGGGTGGCCCAGGGCAAGCAGCACATCGCGCGAAGCGGTAGCACGGGTCAGTGGCACCACGCCGTCGCGCGTGCCATGGGCCAGAAAAACCGGCACATCGGCGTTGGCCGGGCTGCGTTCTGACGCCAGTGTGGCGGCCAGAGGCAGGTAACCGGACAGGCCCATGATGCCGGCCAGCCGCTCGGGGAAACGCAGTCCGGTCATCAGCGCCATGGCGCAGCCCTGCGAGAAACCGGCAATCACGATGCGTCTGGCCGGGATGCCGCGCTCGATTTCGCGCGTTATCAGCTGATTCATGCTGTCCTGGGTCTGGCGCATGCCCTTTTCGTCCTGACGCGCTGTGATATCGGCCCCCAGAATGTCGTACCAGGCAGGCATCTGGTAGCCACCGTTGATGGTGACGGGCATCACCGGGGCATTGGGAAACAGAAAGCGCACCGGGCCGATGCTGGACAAATCCAGTTGCTCGGCAACCGGCACAAAGTCGCGGCCATCGGCGCCCAGGCCGTGCAGGATAAGAACCGTGGCGACCGGCTGTTCGCCGGTCTGTGCTTCAATAACTTCAAGAGACATGGCAAAAACCTGATGTGGATAAAAAGCAGAGGGGGTAGAGGAGCCTGTCGGGCTTGGTCCGATTTTAGGACCCCTGCGGCCAGCCCCGGGGCTTGCGGGCAAGTGCGCTTGCAGCCAGGGGGTGGTTTTTGCTAGGATTTTACGGTCAGTATTTTCTGACGTGCACTGGAGATTTGCATGAAATACCTCATCGCAGCCGCAGCCCTCACCGTCTCTTCGCTGGCCCTGGCCCACAGCTGCCCGAATGAAATGAAGGCGATTGACGCCAAACTCCTGACCAATCCCACTCTGGCCGCGGCCGACATGAGCAAGGTCAAGAGCCTGCGTGCGGACGGTGAAAAATTCCACAAGGAAGGCAAACACGACGACTCGATGAAGGCCCTGGGCGCCGCCAAGAAAATGTTGGGCATCTGAGGGAACGCTGCCCGCCCGCCCCTAACGCCCCAGCGCGGCAAGCCGGTCTGACAAACCGGTTTGCATGTTCATCTCGTCGTACCATAAGCTGTAACCCGCATCGCTGGGGTGCAGGGCGTCCCGGGCGTGGAGTTCGTCGGGGCGCCGGGCAAACGGGTCGTCCGCTTTTTCCTTGAAAAGATTCACATACAGCGCGCCGTTGTCTGTAGCGGCCTGGCGCACAAAGGCGTGCAGCTTTCGGCTTCGCTCGGTCATCAGCCAGGACCACGGCACGAAGAAAAACGGCGAACTGCCCACATTGCCGGCCGGCATGAAAATCACCAGCCGGGCACGTGTGCGCGCCAGCTCGGCGGCACGTGCAATATCCTGCTCCAGCAGCTCGTCCCGGGCGAGACGGATGACGTCGTTGCCGCCACCCAGCACCAGTATCACATCGAACTTCTCCTCGCTTTCAAGCTGCGCCGCGATGTCGGAAAACCTGGCCCCGTCGCGCGCGCGGTTGACAACGGTCAGCAGCGGATGGTCGCGGGCGATCAGGCCCGCCACGCTGGCCGCCGGCGCAGAAGCACCGGTGCCCACCCCCGTGCTGTCACCCACCACCAGCAATCTTGCCGTAGCCCCCACCGAAGTCACCTGGAACGGCTCGCTCTGCCGCGCCAGCTCCACCGACTGGCGAATGCGCCATGCGGCGCAGCCGGAAGTGGTGAGCACGATCAGCGCCGCCAGCAGCGACACCGTAGCCACCAGGGGCGGGCGGCGCAAGTTCATGCCCCTCCCCGGTTCAGCCAGGTAATGCTCAGTTGCAGCACGGTGGCAAACGCCACCCACAGCAGGTAGGGGATGTTGACCAGCGCCACCCAGCGCGCCGGTTGCCAGATGGCGACCATGGCCCAGATCAGCGAGCCCAGCACCAGCACAATGTCCACGCTGGCCAGTGCATTGTTCTTCAGGCCGAACTGGATGGGTGTGAAGGCCAGATTGGCCAGCAGATTGACCACAAACGGCAACAACACGGCCAGAGGCAATCGCCGCTTCAGGTATTGCAGCAGCACATAGCCAAAACTGATGGCAATGACGATATAAAGCACAGCCCATACCGGCCCAAAAACCGTGGCGGGAGGTGCAAAAAACGGTTTGACCAGTTGCGCATACCAGACGGCGCTGCTGTTGCTGTCCATGAACATGTGTCTCCAGTGGTGATACAAGTTTGTACCACTGGCCACCGCCAGGCAGCGGCGTCCTGCGCTGATAGCGGGGTAGGACGCAGCCCCCAGCATGAACGGCGATCGTGTTTGCGCGTCGTTGTGCGCGCTTGACTTGCCCCGCCACTTGCACGACCATTGAACCCACAGCATCCTGCAGGCAGGGACTCACCGCGCAGGCAAGGGAACGACGAAACATGCGACAAGCCATCCACAAAATGCTGGGCCTCAAGACCGCAGCAACCAAAGACTCTGGTGACGCGCGGGTCTCAAAAACCGTGGGTGGCGACAGCCGTACCCCGGACGTATCGATAGAGGACAACTCGGACAACGGCATTCGCCGCCAGCTGGTGCAGGTGGTGCTGCGTGATTGCCTGCGTCGCAATGGCATTCCGGCCCGCTGGATTGAATGCCAGATGATGGTCGCTGAAAGCCGCAGCCGCGGCCCAGGCCTGTATGTACGCCTGGTCCTGCGCCACTGGGACGAGCGCCTGCTGCGTTACGCTTTTGCCTTTGAGACCCAGTTGCGCGCCGCCATCACCCAGTTTGAGCCGCAGGCCAGCACCTGGCTGCACGGCATGTCCTGGGAGCTTGACCTGCGTACAAACTGCCCCTACCCCGACATGCCGGATCCGGCGAGCTGGGTTCCTTCCGTGCCCCTGATTCCCGAAGTACCGGAACTGCCAGAAGATTCACCCGAGCCGGTGGGGACCAAAGTGGACACCGAGGACGAGGTTTTGCAGGACCTGAAAGACCTGCAACGCATGTTTGCGGCCCGCGATGTGCCGCTGGATCTTGCCGCCGATTCGGTGCGTGTGGATTTTCAGAACACCGCGCCCCCGGAAACCAAATAACCCCGGATTGAGCAACTACACGCCACAGGCTGACACGGTATTGCGCACCCCGCCTGCGCGTCAGACCCACAGTTTGGCGCACGATGTCCTTTTTATGAAAGGATTGCGTCATGCACACCCTCCTGAAATTCGCGTCCGGCGCCGTGTTGGCCCTGCTGCTTGGCAGCCCTGCGCTGGCCTGCTACACGGTGTACAACCGCGCCAACCAGGTGGTGTACCACGCAGCAGCCGCGCCGGTGAACATGAGTTATCAGCTGCACGAGACCCTGCCCGCGTTCTACCCCGGTGGTCATCTGGTGTTTTCGATCACCGATAACGACTGCCCGCAAGTCAACACCACACGTGTCAATACCGGGGGCGTGGCTTATGTGGCTGGATCCGGGGAAACCGTCATGCAAAGCCCCGGATCCCGACCCTACCGGGTACCCAGAAATTAGATGTGATGCCGCGCAATGCCCGACAGCGCCGACTCACTGGGACCGTGACTCAGGCACCGTGAGACCAAAAACGGACTGCAGGGACCGTGTTTCAGGCAGGACGTAAACCACACCGGGGCTGGATCCGAGGGCGGGTTTGACGACCTTGTCGTAAAAAGCGGCGGGAAGGTTGATGCAGCCAAAGGAAATGCGGTTGTCGTCCGGCGTGGCTGACGCCAGCCGCTCCAGCCGGCGTTCCTTTTTATTGTTGGTCCGTACGCGGTGCATGGAAACAGCGGCATCGTAGTCCACCCAGACGATATCTTCGCCGGACATGTTCACGCCAGGACTTGAGAGAAACCGTCCAGCGGGTGTGGTGCGTTCATGGGGAAGAATGGCGGACATCTGGCGATCACCAATACCCGGAACGGAATCATCACCCGTAGCAGATCCCATCAATGCGGGGGTTGCGCCACTCAGCACTCCGTTTGGATGAAACACAAACACCCTGGCCTGCCGCTTGTCCACAATCACAAAAGGCATGCCTGCGTGATCGCCTGACGACAAAACCCAGTTCGCCATCTGGCGCACGGTCGGTGCAGGCTTTTCAGAGGCGAAATCGGCGACATGCACCGTCTTGGCCAACCGCGGCGAATGAGATTTTGGCGCCTCCACCGGCCCACTCTGGCCAGGCAAGGCCAGCGCCAACAGGGCAAGAAAAACGACCGCCCCCCTAAGGGGGCCGTCGGCTTGGTGCGAGAAGATGCAGCTCATGCCACTACGGTAACAGAAGGAGAAGGGACGGTCCCTGAGTGGTCCCGGGGACACTTCATGGCTTCAGCCCGTACTCCACCGAGAAAACCTGCATCCCAAGGTGAATTTAGTTGCGGTCAGCGCGCGGCTGGCGAACCACGGCGGTCTTGGTTGGAGGCGTGCTAGTGGTCGCGGGCATGGCGCTGGCAGCAGGCTGAGCTTGCGGCTGAGCCTGAACCCGGACTTGAGCAGGTGCCTGAGGCTGGGCTTGCGCTGCAGGGGTGGTCGGGATCTTCATCTGGGCTGCGCCCTGCTTGTTGGTCTCGCCGGGAGCGCCGGGCAGGGTGCCGGAAGGTGCCTGTGCTTGTGCGTAGGCAAATCCGCCAGTGGCGACCAATGCGATGGCCGTGAGAGCGGAGGTCAGTGAGCGATTGAATTTCATGGCAAGTTCCTGGAACAAAAATCCGGTTGAGGGATGTTGGGTCGTCGCCGACCGGCTGGCCGACTGCTTGCAGCGTAAAACAACCAGTCTGTTGCAGCGGTGAGCGACCATCGCGTAGGTATGTAGGACAGCCGGGTGACCGGGCGTCGGGCCATCTCCTGCCGCCCGCTCGGCACTTTCAGGGCAGCCCGCCCGTCGTGCGAAGGACTCCGCTGTCACACCTTGTCAGCATTGGCCTGCAACGGCGGCGGTGACGACTGCAAATACTGGCGCCGTGCCAGCCGGGTTTCGCGCTACAACGACAGGTATTGGACATCCGCCCCCGGGTGAAGCGTCTGAACATTGTCCAGCGGGCCCGGCTGCATTTTTCTTTCACTTCCCGGGTCAAGCGGCCGTCTACAGGCTTTGAGTTTGCGCCTTGGCCTGCTGCACTTCATTGCCGCCCTGCGCCGAACCGTCCTGGGGCACAGTCTCACCCTTCCTGTCCACCACCTCGGGCCAGCGCTCAGCCAGCGCCTCAGGCACCTGTTCACCTGTGCCCAGCCAGACGCCGCGTGTCAGCGTGATGTTGGCCGTCTCAAAGGTGCCTGCACCCGCACACAACACGGTGCGCGTCGGTGCATCATTCGACGCGAGCACCAGCATCGCGGGTACCACCGCGCCGGGCGCCAGCGCTTTCAGCACCTCCTCGGGCATCAGGCCTGCGGTCATGCGGGTGGCCGCCGTAGGCGCCAGGCAGTTGACGCGAATGTCATGTTTGGCGCCTTCGATGGCCAGGGTCTGCATCAGGCCGACCAGCGCCATCTTGGCGGCGCCGTAGTTGGATTGGCCGAAGTTGCCATACAAGCCCGACGAAGAGGTGGTCATGACAATACGTCCGTACTTCTGCGTCGTCATGGTGTCCCACACGGCCTTGGTGCAGTGCACCGCGCCCATCAGATGCACATTCATGACCAGCGCAAAGTCGGCCAGATCCATCTTGGCAAAACTCTTGTCGCGCAGGATGCCGGCGTTGTTGACCAGGATGTCGACCCGGCCCCAGGCGTCCATGGCCTGTTGGACCATGGCTTGCACCGCGAGAAAATCGGTCACCGATGCGCCGTTGGCAATGGCTTCGCCGCCGGCCTCGCGGATCTCCTTGACCACCGCGTCCGCCGCGCTGACCGATCCGCCCGAACCATCGCGTGCGCCGCCCAGGTCATTGACCAACACTTTGGCGCCGCGCCTGGCCAGTGCCAGCGCGTGTTCCCTGCCCAATCCGCCGCCGGCGCCCGTCACGATCGCGACTCGCCCCTTGAAATCCATGCCCATGTGTGTGTCCTGTCCTGTTGGTGATCGGTTTATTGCGCCGGCTCTGTTAGCCTTCAAATTCCACGCCGTACTGTAATCGAGCGTAGGAGCCCGCCAAAGCAACGCCAGAAAGACCGCATGGACCTGAACCACGACACCGTCAACACACCGCCGCGCCCTGCCGCCACGGTGGTGTTGTTGCGCGATGCACCGGCGGGGCTGGAGGTGTTCCTGATGAAACGGCACGGCCTGTCGGACGTGCTCGGCGGCGCCTATGTGTTTCCCGGCGGCAAGGTGGACGCGGCGGATGCCGAGCTGGACATGGCCAGCCACCTGGATCAGCCGCTGCCCGTTTTGCACGCCGGTCTGAACGAGACTGACATTGACGAACGCACAGCCGGTGCGGTGTATGTAGCGGCCCTGCGCGAAGCGTTTGAAGAATCGGGCGTGCTGTTTGCGCACGGCCAGCCCCTGCAAGGCATCGCAGATCGGGCAACGGCCCTGCTGCGCTCGGGCCAGGGCTTCAATGCGGTGTTGATGCAGATGGCGCTGCGCCTGCAGACCACCCATGTGGTGCCCTGGTCGCGCTGGATCACGCCGCTTGTGCCCTCGGTGACCAACAAACGTTTTGACACGCGTTTTTTTGTCGCCGCAGTCCCCACCGGCCAGGTGGCAATCCACGACAACTTTGAAACCACCGACAGTGTCTGGCTGCGCCCACGCGAAGCCCTGCGGCAATACTGGGCCGGCGATATCGAGCTGGCGCCACCTCAGATCATGAGTCTGGCGCACCTGTCACGTCACCCGGCGGTGGACAGCGTGTTGAGCGCCGCACGCGGACGCCGGCCACCTGTCATCCAGCCTGAGCCTTTTGACCACGAGGGCCAGCGGGTGATCTGTTACCCCGGTGACGCCCGCCACTCAGTGCGCGAGCAGGCCCTGCCCGGCCCCACGCGCCTGAGCTACCGCAACAAGCGGTTCGAGCCCGATGCCGGCTTCGAGGCCTTGTTTCTTTAAGGTGATCGCCAGCCACTGGCTGATCGCCGCGGGGTTGTTGACCGTTTTCAGGGCCTGGTAGGCCTGCTCGGCCTCGGGGTAACGGCGACGCAGAAAATTGAGCCACTGCTTGAGCCGGCCGGCGCGTGAGTGCGCATCCAGGCGGGTGCAGACCAGCTCCCAGAACTGGGCAATCAGCGGCAACAGGGTGTCCCACGCCAGCACGGTATGCGCCGCACCGCCGCGAATCGCCAGCGCCAGACCCGGGTCGGCCACCGCACCGCGCCCCAGCATCAGCATGTCGCAGCCCGAGGCCTGGCGGCACTGCCGCGCATCTTCCACCGTCCATATCTCGCCATTGGCCACCACCGGGATGGACACCGCCGCACGGATGTCGGCCACACGCTCCCAGTAGGCGGGTGGCCGGTAGGCCTGTGCCTTGGTGCGGGCGTGTACCACCAGCTCGTTGGCGCCGCTGCCGGCAATGGCCTGGGCGCAGGCGATGGCCTTGCTGTCGTCGTTGAAGCCCAGGCGCATCTTGGCCGAGACCGGCATGTGCGCTGGCACTGCCCGCCGCACCGCCGCGACGATGGCTGCAATCGTGTCTGGCTCCTCCAACAGCGCCGCACCACCCCCGTGGCGATTGACCACCTTGGCCGGGCAACCGAAATTGAGGTCAATGCCGGCCGGTCCCAGCCCCGCGAGCCGGGCCGCGTTTTCTGCCAGGCACACCGGGTCCGAGCCCAGCAACTGCGCGCGCACCGGCACGCCAGCGAGTGTGCGGCCACCGGTGTGCAGCTCAGGCACGATGCGTGTGAACACGCGTTCTGGCAGCAACTGGTCGGTGATACGTATGAACTCGGACACGCAGCGGTCAATACCGCCGGCCCGCGTCAGGATGTCGCGCAGTACAAAGTCCAGAAGGCCCTCCATGGGCGCCAGCAAAATCGTCATGGTCCTATGCTACCGCAATGCGCAGCCGTCAAAATAGTCATCAAAACAGGCTGCAGCCCAATACTCACGAGCGCAAGCAGCTATATTTTTGATAGCATATTTGAAACAGCAGCGCGTCACCGGCCCAATCCGGGCGCGGGCAGAGGCGGCCACTATCCGGCATCATGACCCCATGCCCATCACCGGAGACCGCCATGCACCGCCTGCTTTCCAGAATTCCTGCACTTTTGGCCCTGGTTTTTTTGTTGTCGGCCTGGCCCGGCCATGCCGCTGGCGCGCTGTCGGCTCTTGAAGAAAAAAATGTACGTGCGGTGATCCAGGCGCAACTGAAGGCTTTTGCGGCAGACAACGCGCGGGAGGCGTTTGCACTGGCCACCCCGGCGCTGCAAACGCAGTTCGGCACAGCCGAGACCTTCATGGCCATGGTCCGCACCTCGTACCCGGTGGTGTACGCGCCTGGCCATGTGGCATTTCTCAAACCCGAGGCGCAGCAGGGCGAGGTCATCCAGCGTGTGCAGATGACCGACCAGGAAGGCAAGGCCTGGCTGGCCGTGTACAGCCTGCAGCAGCAAAAGGGCAAGGGCTGGCGCATCAGCGGCTGTGTGGTGGTAGAGAGCCGCGGACGTTTTGTATAGGGAAACGCTGAATAAGTTCTTGCGGAAGTGCGGCAGCCGGATCGGGATGGGATGCAAGGCGGATTGCGCAGCCAATAGCCGGCTATTGGCAAGAAATTCAACGCAGCAGACCGCCCGAGTCCGGATGATCGCGCGCCGCAGGGGACTTGTTCAGCGCTTCCTTAAGCACGCACTCCTACAACGAACGCGGGCACGTCTTACAGGCCGCCATGCCGCGGCACCTTAAATTGGCTGCTTCATTGAAGGAGACCCTATGGCCCGGCTCACCGCCCCCCGTCCCGTCGGCAACAGCCCAGGCGGCCGCCCCGACCCTGCGCAGCAGGACAAGCCGTCCATCACCCTGCACACGGGCTGGCCGTTTGCCAAGGGCTCGCAAAACAACCTGGATGAAACCGCTGCGCACTGGCCCCGACCGGTCTCCAAACCTGCGCCTGCCCGGCCCGAGCCGACGGCCGAATAACGGGGCAGCCCGAAGGGCCTCTGCACACGCTGGCAACAATCAATAGCTGCCGATGTAGTCCTTCTTGCCCACCTCGACGCCGCTGTGGCGCAGGATTGCATAGGCGGTGGTGGTGTGAAAAAAGAAATGCGGCAAGCCGTAATTCAGCAGGTAAGACTGTCCAGTGAATATTTTTTCCTTGGGCGTGCCTGCCTGGGTCACGATCTGGCGTGTTTCGCTGCCCTCCATCTGCGCCGCCGTGCAGCTGTCAATAAAGGCCAGGGTTTTCGCAATACGCGCCTGCAGGTCGGCAAAATTTTCTTCCGTGTCCTCAAAGCCGGGCACCTCCACCCCAGCCAGACGCGCCGACACGCCCTTCGAAAAATCACAAGCCACCTGCACCTGGCGCAACAGCGGGAACATGTCGGGGTAAAGCCTGGCCTGCAGCAAGGCCTTGGGTTCGATTTTTTTCGCCTGGGCGTGCGCTTCGGCCTTGGTGAGCACAGCGCTGAGGCCGCCCAGCATCTGTTTGAACACGGGAATGCTGGCTTGGTACATCGAGAGGGTCATTGGAAAAGTGTCCTGTCAGGTAAATAAAAACAAGGGCTGCTGGCGCACGGCAACCGCGACCCGCATTATGGCCATCTGGCTGCTCCGGCCTCAAACCGGTTTGACGATGACCCTGGCGAGCAAGACCAGGCAGACAAATTTGACCAGAGCGCCGAATGCCAGCAGCAGCAAGGGCAACCAGCCCCAGGCGCTGTTGGCACTGGCGACGTAAAAATCCATGGGCTCACCATTGGCCAGCCGGTAGCTCAGTAGGTTCTCCAGCACATCGGCGGCCACCAGGCCCAGCATCAGCCAGGGCATCTGCCGCGCCAACCAGCCGAAAGGCTTGCCCGCTGCAATCGCGGCCAGTGCCGCGCGGCGGGAGCCCCAGGCCACCAGCCAGGCCAGCAGCAGCCCATAAGCAGCACAAAACCCCCAGTCCCAGGCCAGCGCCAGCCTGACCTTTTCCGCACCGCAACTGACACCCAGCGGGTTCAGGAAAGGTGCCAACAGCTGCGCCAGCACCAGTGAAAACGTGTGATCGCCCCGGTTGCAGGCGGTATGGGCATGAAGCGCAGCCTGCCAGCCGAGGACTGCCGCTGCAAGCAGCAGTGTCCAGCCCAACCAGAACATGCGGGGCGCAGTCTGGCGCATGGTCAACGCCGGCGTGGCGTCGCCCACAGGCAATGCCGAAGGGTCCAGCAGCTCGCCGGCTTGACGCGGGCGCGAGCCGAGCCCGGTCCAGGCCCAGAACGGAACCAGCGACGTCTGGTCATGTACCGGCTGAAGAGAATCGACTGGCGGCGCTGCGGCCGGTGTGAAGCGGAGGCCGCAGTCCTCTGCTGCGGCCTGCATCCAGGCCAGCGTGATGTTGGACAGGCCGTCTTCGGCGTAGGAGCCACCCACATCGCTGTGGTTGCCGCGGAACCAGCGCTCATCAAAAGTGCGGTGCTTGAGCTCTTCAGCGTCAAAACCGGGCGCGCTGTAGTTGCGCGGCGCGTATTTATGCCGGGTTTCATGCAGCGCCAGCGCATGCCTGATATGCACAAAACGTTTCTCGGCGATGGTCGGGTTGTTGGAGATTTTCAGACCCTTGCCAAACAGATCCAGGCCGACACTTTCGACCGTGTCCCAGACACCAACAAAATGTATCAGTGGTCTGCGCCCGAGCGAAAAATGGGTCGCGACATCAAGCGCAAACTCTGCCCGCCCGCGCCCCGCGCGGTTGGCCGCATCCTGGGGCGAAAAATAGCTGCGCACCATCGAGGGCAATATCGCCAGACCGGCTGGATGCACCAGTCCGTACATATTGATCATGCCACCCACCGCACGCGCGGTGAAGGCACCGCGCGAGAAACCAAAAATGCAGATGCGGTCGCCGTCCTGGTAGTTTTCGACCAGAAAGCGGTAAGCCTCGGCAATATTGTCAAAAACACCCCGTCCCAGGGCCAACCCAATCAGCTGCACCGCGCGGCGCAAGCGGCGCTCCAGCGGCCCCACCGCAGGAAACTCGTTGGCCGAACCGACGCCGGGGTCGTAATAGGCGATCTGGCGCGCTGCGGCCGATTTGTCCACCGCCCTGAACAGTTTGACGACGTTGGTGTCTTCGTTGTTGCCCAGCATGTTGCCGGTACCGTCGAGAAACAGCATCAAGGTGCGGCCCGGCTGTTGCTGCCAGGCCAGCTCGGCTTCGCGGCACTGCAGCAGCACGGCGTGCCTGCGTTTTGCGATGTCCGCCGCTTCCCGCGCGCGGGTTTCTGCGTCTTTCGTGCTCATGGCTGGCTCCTGCTGCTTTGACCCAAAACAGTCTAGCCAGTACGCCTCTAAAAGGCCTCCCCTGTTTGGGGGAGATTCAGACTGGTTGGCGCTGCCTGATTTTTTGCACCAGTGTCACGGCGGCCAGCACCAGCGCACCGGCCACCATGCCCACCAGCGCATCTGCCAGAAGTGGCATGACCGCGCCCAGCACAGGGCCGGCGCGCGCGGCCAGTGCCTCAATCGCATGGCCCAGCGAGGGCACGCCGTGGGTCAGGATGCCGCCGCCCACCAGAAACATGGCCGCAGTACCGGCCACGGAAAGGCCCTTCATGAGCCAGGGTGCCGTCAGCACAATGCCGCGACCAATTCGCCGCTTCAGTCGCACAACAGCACTTTCACCGCTTTTGCGGCTCAGGTACAGGCCGGCGTCGTCCAGCTTGACGATGCCGGCCACCAGGCCGTACACACCCACAGTCATCAGAACCGCAATGCCGCTGAGCACGGCCACCTGGGTAACAAAAGGGCTGTCCTGCACGGTGCCCAGCGTGATGGCAATGATTTCAGCCGACAGGATGAAGTCGGTACGCACCGCCCCCTTGATCTTGTCTTTTTCGACATTCACCAGATCCACCGACGGATCGGCCAACGCGGTGACCAGTGCTTCGCGGTGCGCCTCGTCCTCAGCCCGGCTGTGCAGAAATTTGTGGGCCAGTTTTTCAAAACCTTCGTAACAAAGAAAAGCGCCACCGACCATCAGCAGCGGTGTGACGGCCCAGGGCGCAAAGGCGCTGATGGCCAGCGCCACCGGCACCAGAATCGCCTTGTTCAGCATCGACCCCTTGGCCACAGCCCAAACCACCGGCAGCTCGCGGTCCACCTTCACACCCGAGACCTGCTGGGCATTCAGCGCCAGGTCGTCACCGAGCACACCGGCGGTTTTCTTGGCCGCCACCTTGGTCAGCAGGGCCACGTCGTCGAGTACGGTGGCAATGTCGTCAATCAGCGCGAACAGGCTACTGGCCATGGGGATGTCCTGAAAAGTGAGGAGAACACAATACCGCGCACATTGTCACCCGGGTTGAAAGGTTTTGCCGCTAAAAACAGGGGGGAAAGCAGACAATGCGGACATGAAAAATACCGTGCTCGCCTACGCCGCTGCCCTGCTGCTTTTGATCGTCGCCGATGGCCTGTGGCTGGGGCTGGTGATGCCGCAGCAGTACCAGGCCTGGATAGGCCCGCTGATGCGCGCGCAACCGCTGTGGCTGGCGGCCGGAGCGTTTTACCTGCTGTACCCGGCGGGGGTGGTGGTATTTGCGGTGCTGCCCGCGCTGGCGCGCCAGAGCTGGCAGCGTAGCGCAGGGCTGGGCGGGCTGCTGGGGCTGATTGCCTACGGCACGTACGACCTGAGCAACCTGGCCACGCTCGAAGGCTGGCCCTGGCAACTGACACTGGTGGACATGGCCTGGGGTGCGGCCCTGACGGCTGCCGCAGCGGTTGCAGGCTTCTTTGCGGTGCGTGCCTGGGGTCAGCGCAAGGCCTGAGCAGCCGGGCCGGTTGGCGGGCTCTTGCAATTGGGCGCGGCGCAGCCACCTGCCTGAGTCCCGCCACTTTTCTGACCGTACATGCCGCTGCTGCTGTTTTCCGCGCTTTTGCACACCTACGTGGGTGTACGCCTGCTGCCTGGCCTGGGCGGCTGGCCAATGGTCCAGGTGCTGCTGGGCTTGCTGCTGCTGGCGTCTGCACTGCTGATCCCGCTGGGGTTGACAGCGCGGCGCTTCAAGTCGCGCGTTCTGGCAGATCGCATGTCCTGGACCGGCATGTTGTTCATGGGTCTGTTTTCGTCGCTGTTTGTGCTGACCCTGCTGCGTGACGCCGTGTTGCTGGCCGCCTGGTTGTTGCTGCTGGCAGCGCCAGGCGCCTTCAGCAGTGAGGCCCTGCGCATCGGCAGCGCCGTGGCTGTTGCGCTCGCGGCCTTGTTCATGAGCGGGCTGGGGTTTTTCAATGCCAGACGCACCGCCACGGTGGTGCGGGTGGACGTGCCCATCAGCGGCTTGCCAGCCGTCCTGCACGGCTTTGCGATTGCGCAGATCAGCGACATCCATGTCGGCCCGACCATCAAACACGGCTACCTGCAGGCCATTGTGCGAACGGTCAACACCTTGCAGGTCGACATGGTGGCAGTGACCGGCGATCTGGTCGATGGCACGGTGGCAGAGCTGGGCCCGCATGTGGCGCCACTGGCCGGCCTGAGTTCCACCCACGGCACTTATTTTGTGACCGGCAACCATGAGTACTATTCTGGCGCGCACGCCTGGATCGACGAGTTGCAGCGCCTGGGCATTCGGGTACTGATGAATGAACATGTGTTGTTGCAGCATGGCGAAGTGGAGGCGCACGAGGCCGTTCTGCTGGCCGGCGTGGCCGACTACAGCGCCGCGCACTTTGATGCCAGTCACCGCAGCGACCCGCATGCGGCCGTGGCCGGTGCACCTGCTGCGGTTGGCGTCAGATTGCTGCTGGCGCACCAGCCGCGCAGCGCGACCGAGGCGGCGCGCGCCGGCTTCCACCTGCAGCTGTCAGGGCACACCCATGGCGGGCAGTTCTGGCCCTGGAACCTGTTTGTGCGCTTTCAGCAGCCCTTCACCGCCGGCCTGCACCGCATGCAGGACCTATGGATTTACACCAGCCGGGGCACGGGTTACTGGGGGCCGCCCAAACGTTTTGGCGCCCCCTCCGAAATCACGCACCTGCGGCTGGTGCCAACCTGAGCCGGCGCCTGGATCAATAACGGCTGGCGGTCAGGCGGCCGAAGATATAGCCCAGCAGCAACGCACCACCCACGGCCTGCAGCGGATGGTCCTTGATATAGGCCTTGGAATAATCCACCGCCTGCAGCGGCACATCGGTCAGCAGATGGGCGTGCTCGGTGACTTTACCGGCCACAGTGTTGGCGCCGCTGGCGAGTTTGTCGACCGTGCTGTGCGCCATGCTGGCGGCCCGGTCCACGGTGCTGTGCGCTGGCTGGGTGGCCTTGTCAATGCTGTCGTGCAGGCTGGTGCCGGCCTGGTTGACGCTGCGCAGCACGGCGCTTTCAGCCGATGCGATGGCGCCAGGTGCGGAAGAAGCGGCGCTGCCGGAGTAAGGGCTGGTGGTGGTTTTTTCCATGATGGAGTCCTTCAAAAAAAGCGGTAAAAGTAAAGGCATGCGCTTGGAGCAACACCACGGGTGACCATGGCTTGCACGCATCCCCTACTTTCCCGCAGGCATGCCGCGCGGGCTGTGCGTGGCGGGAGGAGCCGCCTGTAGGACAAGGGAGCCAGTGCGCAGGGCGAATACGAAGCGTCAGTCGAAGAGGCCGGGCGTGCCGCGCATCGCGCCTTCAATGATCAACAGGCGCAGCTTGGTGCGGATGCCACCTGCCGCCGAAAACCCGCCCGGCTTGTCACCGGCTGCGAGCACGCGGTGGCACGGCACCACGGGCGCAAACGGGTTGCGCCCCAGTGCCTGCCCGACAGCACGCGCGGCGCCGGGCTCACCCAGACGCGCGGCCAGTTCGCCATAAGTCAAGGTTTGCCCGGGCTCGATCTGCAGCGCGAGCGCGTACACCCGCTGGTGAAACTCAGGCACGCCGCGCATGTCCAGGGCCAGGCCGCTGAAATCATGGGCCTGGCCACTCAGCATGGCAACCACGCCGGTTATGGCGGCCTCCACCGGCGCGGTCGGCAGCGTCTGCCGGGCAGCGGGAAACCTCTGGCGCATGCGTTCAAACGTCTGCCGCGCGCTTGATTCGGGCAGTTGCAGGCCACGGATACCGGCATCCCCCCAGGCGATACCGCAGGGCCCGATGGGGGTGTCAAACAGCGTGAAGCAAGGGACGTCTGTGGCGTCACTCATGCTGCCGCCCCGTCCGCACAAAACCGGGAAATGGCCGCAAAACGCTATCATATTGATAGCTTCTTGCGCATACCGGGTATGGGCTGGAGGGCAAAAACATGCTCAAGCTTTGGGTAAAGCCACTCTGTGGCACTGTCGGCCTGCGCTGACAGGCAAACAGACCGTTTTCGCTATTCGCCGCTGCCAGCGCGGGTGCAGCATCAAGCCCTGATCACCTCCCCAATGGAGTTTTGCCATGCCACGTTTTTCTGCCAACAACACGGGCCGCCGCGGCCCGGACAGCACCGAAGAGCCCATCAGTCCGGAAGACACCGACGACCTGCCGCTGTCGCCGGAAGAGGACAGCCCGGTGATTCCCGATGAAGAGCGCGTCTTCGACATGCCGTCTTGATGGACAAGTTTTAATCCACCTCGCGCTTGAGGCGGATTTCCTCCAGTTTGACCGAGCCCACCGTGACGGTTTTCAGCGAGGTCATGTCGCGCTTGAATCCGGCTGCGTGCTCGTAAAAGCCCAGAGCCCGCTCGTTGGCCAGCAACACCCACAGGGTCACCTGGGTGCATCCCTCCTCCCTCAAGCCTTCGCGGGCGCCATCCCACAAAGCCAGACCGACGCCCTTGCGCCAGTGGCCTGGCGTCACGTAAACGGCCCAGATTTCTCCTGTGGTGGATTTGGTGCCTTTGTCGCGTGACCGGTCAAACCCGACAAATCCAACCAGTTCATCTGCCTCGGTGGCTACCAGCAGTTGCGGTTCGCTGTACTCGATCGCGTCGCGCCAGAATGCCTGGCGTTTTTCAACAGACAGATTTTTGAGGTCCTCCGCAGGCATGAGGCCCTGGTACGCGGTTTGCCATGAGGCCACATGGATTTCAGCAATGGCTTTGGCGTCGCGCAAGGTGGCGGGTCGGACTTTGTAACTGGACATGAAAAGGCTCTGGGAATCGTTGTGTGGGGACCCGGATTGTCGCAGCAAATTCCGGCTGTCCCGACCCCGCCTAGACCGCTGTCAGGCCGCCGTCCACCGTGTGGGCATGCCCGGTGACAAAGGACGCTGCGTCCGAGCTGAGCCACAGCACCACAGCCGCCACTTCATCGACCTCGCCCAGGCGCCCGATCGGGTGCATCTGCGCCGCGGCTGTGCCAACCTTTGGGTCGGCCGCAACTGCGCGTTCGTACATGGTCGTGCGAATCACGCCGGGACACACCGCGTTCACGCGTATGCCCCTGCGCGCATATTCAATCGCTGCCGATTTCGTCAGGCCCAGCACGGCATGTTTGCTGGCGCTGTAGGCGGCCATCTTGGGCGCACCCACCAGCCCGGCCACCGAGGCCGTGTTGACAATGGCACCGCCGCCTTGCTGCTGCATCTGTGCCAACTGGTACTTCAGGCACAGCCATACACCCTTGACGTTGATACCCATGATACGGTCAAAGGTGGCCTCGCTGCAGTCCGCCAGCCGCAGGTGCTCCTCTTCGATGCCGGCGTTGTTGAAAGCGCAGTCGAGCCGGCCGTACGCTGCCACTGTGCGAGCCACCATGGCCTGCACCTGATCGGCGTACGCGACGTCGGTACAGATAAAACTGGCCTTGCCGCCAGCCGTCTCGATCTGTCGCACGGTCTCCTGCCCGGCCTCCACCGCAGTGTCGGCCACCACGACGCGGGCCCCGGCTCGCGCAAACGCCAGTGCCGTCGCGCGCCCTATGCCGCCGCCCCCACCCGTAACCAGCGAGACCTTGCCGTCGAAAGATGTTTGCACCGGATGAATCACCTGTTTGTCTGACGTCAAAAGGGAAAATCATACGGACTGTCCCGCCAACACCTGTCCCGCCTGGGACGGGTTCGTCGGCCCGTCAGCTGGACGATGACGGATGTGCGGGTTTCAGGCGTTGGTGTAGTCGACGAAACCCACCAGCTTGGGGTCGTTCAGCTTGCGCCGCTCCAGCCGGAAAACCCCGACACCGGTGCGCGAGCCGTCATTGTTGGTGTTGCCTTCCACCGTGGCCAGGCGTCCGCCCGGCATGACACGTTCGACGATGCCGGTATGCCCGAGCCCGCTGCCGAAATCCAGGATGAAAACGATCCCCGGCTTGATCAGCGTGGGGTCGGCGAAGGCTTCACCGGCCGTGATCAGGCGAGAGCCCGGCACATTCGCGGCCTTTGTCCAGTGCTTGAGCACACCAGCGGTCTTCGGCAGCGGGTTGCCCCGGCCGATTGCCACGGAGGCCGTATTGAATGCCCAGTAGACGAAGGCCATGCACCAGGCGCGTGTATCCGCGTTGGGATCTTGCAGGGGGACGCCGACAGCCTTCAGGTATTCATCCACCATGGTGCCCCGGTTGCTGCCACGCGGCTCCTCCACTTGGCCGACCTGGGAGCCGGCAACGCCCAGCGCCTGCAGCATGAAACTTGAAGGAGCGCTCGCAGGCGTCACTGGGAGACCGCCAAAAAGGGCGGCCCAGGTGTGTCGCCCTACCTCGCCGTCCACGACCAGCGGCTGCCTGTCGGCATCGTCGTGCTGCGACTGGAATAACATGACGGATGAGGTCATCGCGGCGTCGAATACACCGGTCGTAAACGGGCCATAGCCGCGCGCCACAAGTGCCTGTTGCACTTGGGAGACAAGAGCGGCGGCCGAGATGCCTTGTGAAGCAACGATACCGGGGAAGGGAACAGGGCGCATGGAATTCTCCTTGGGGGTCGAACAAAATTCAGGCCGCCACCGGCACCAGCGGCCCATCGCCCGGCAAGCGCGCGTAGTAGCTGGTGTCGAACAGCTGCCAGGATGCAATGGCGTAGGCATAGTCGTTGCCTGATGCGATGAAAAGGCCGATCAGCGTGTGGCTCCCGTCGGCGCGGCGCGCGACAACGGGCGAACCACTGTCACCCGGAAGGAGCTGGCCGGCATTCGCCAGCAGCCTCATCCGGACGAGCCGGGTGAAGACCAAATGGCGCTCGGCAAAGGCGCCGTTCTCGCGCACGGCGCAGTCGAAACCGTAGGAGTCGGGCAGGATCACATCAAGCGCAGCCCGCGCAACAGGACGCGGGCCACCCTGCCACCCGGGGTTGTCCGCTGGTACCAGAATCTCGAAAGCGGCGACTTCACCCAGCGCCATGACTTGCGCAGCGCTGCCGGCATAGGCCATGTCAACCGACAGCTTCAACCCGGATAGCGCGGACTTCGCGGCCGTCCAGTCAGAGACTTTTGCAAACTGCACATCGAAGCTGGGCTGCCCATCGGCGCGCATCGCCCCTCCCCAGGCGCTGCTGGTCGCAAAAGGCTGCGCACCTGCGGGTGCGAGCCGCGAGACCGGCGAACCGGGGCGCGGCAGGCGTGCGGTCACATCGGGAAACGGACTCAACACATGGTGCGCACTCATGAGCAACTTCATGGCATGCGGCCCTACCCCCAGCCGGACAGCGCAGGCGGCAGCGCCCGTCCCGGCCGTCTGGCCCAGGCCGACCTGAAGGGTGACAGCCCCTTGCGAACGGGCGCCGTAAAACCATTCATGCGGCTGGACATCCGTGGGTATGGCGCAGGCTACACGCTGCCCGTCAACCGTGGCATGGGCGAGCAGATAGCGCGGTATCTTCTGCGGGTCGTTTTCCCTGCCCTGCTCGTCGGGCCACTTGTCCTTCACAACAAAAACAACGCAGGGCTCCCGTGTGCGTCCGGCCTGGCCGCTGCGGCCCATGCGGCGCCGGAATCCGGCAGCAACCATGACGACGCTGCCAAAGGCAAGCGTCAGTTCAGGGCCGCGGTCCTGGGCCAGTTCGTCGACAAGCTGGAAGCACTGGCGCATGTCGATGTGCCTGAGCGAACGCCAGGTCTTCAGCGCCGCCTTCAGGACCTGCGCCGGATGGCGCAGTGAGTCGCTCTCCACCCGTCTCGCCCATGCACCGGTTTTCCTTGTTGCTTGCGCCAGCAAAGGAGCCGGCTTCCGGCTATTTTTCGCTGACGCAGGCATTGGAAGGCAAAACCTTCAAACTGCTTGCAAGCGGCAGCAAGCTCTTGTCCGGGGCGATGGTTGCCAGCAGCTTGTCGCGAAAAGCCGTCTGCGGAAAGGGTCGGCCGGGTTTGGGCGCACACTTGACGCCCACCGTCACAACGCCGTCTTTTTCCTGGGCCTTGTCGCCAAGCGTGACCTGCGTTTGCGCTATGGAGAAGACGAATCCGTCGTTCAGGGCCTTGACCAGGCCCTGAACCGTGCCGGATGAGGTGGGCGCCACCGGCGTGTTGCCGGCCACAGGCGCCTTGCCGGTTTCCGCCGTTGCGCCAATCGTGATCGGGACCACCAGCGTTTTCATCGGGCTGGATGAGTCCATCACCAGAATCGAGGTGGTTTGCGGCTTGGCGACATCTTTGGTGACGCTTACTTGCACCCGGGTCTCGAAAGGTGCGGGCCCTTTCACCGTGAGGCCCTGGATGGGCGTGTCGGTCAACTCGATCACATAGGGCCGGGTGCCGCCGCTGAGTGCAAAACCTTTGCTTGCGTCCACGTTGCCCGGGAACGCCAGTTTGTCAATGCTGGCCTTGAGCGGGAAATAGACGTCGGTCACGCCGCAGTCCTTGAGCGCTTCCAGCGCTGCCGTGCCCGGCTGATAGGCCCGCAGATAGGACTGGACAACCCGCACCTGGCCCTGCACCCCGGCAGTGACGGCTTCGAGCGTCAGGGTCGCCGCAAGCAGGTCGCTGTGTGCCGCAGCCTGCGCCGGAAGTGTCCCGCTCTTGAGCGTTTCAGGGTTGCGAGCCGCCAGTCCGCCCGAAATCATCTTGTCAACGCCGGCTCCAGGCGCGATCTGCGCGGCGTAGCCGGCCAAACCCGCGATCACCTTGGGCACGGATGTCAGGTCAGGCATGGTGTCCAGCGAAGCCCGGATCACTGCTGCGTCGATTTTGTCAACGGCTGCAATCAGGTTGTCGCCCGCGTGTCGCGCTTGCGTGACGAGTATCCGGCCGCTGCCTGAGGCAGCCGCAGCAGCGTCGGCGACTTCCGCCGCGGCCGCCAGTGCCGCCGACGCCCGGATAGACAACTCGGAGGTGGCCAGTGCGCCGCCCTGCAGGTAGGCCGCCAGGGATGTGCGGACTCGTGCAGCTGGCGCACTCAGTCCCGGGCCAGCCGCATCAAGATCCATCAGCGCCTTTTCAATGTCGCGCCGCTCACCATCGGTCATTCGCAGCGGTATCACCGCGCGGCGGGCGCACCCGATACCCTCGTGGCCGGCCTGCAGAATCAGCAGGCGCTGTTTGTTCAAGTTCATGTTTCCAATGGCATAGGCGGTTCCGCCTATCAAGGCGACGCCAGCGACCGTACCACTGCTGGCCTTGCCGGCTGCGAGCGCCAAGGCAAGGGCGCCGGCGACCACCAGGCCGCTGGCCAGGTCATTGGACATACCCGCCTGGCGGGAAATCTCGTTCTTGTAGGCCCCCTGCACAGTCTGGGCATAAGTCTCCGCGTAGTCGAGATTGGTCAGGGGCTGGCCGGTACGGGCGGGTACTGTCCAGGGCACAACCGGGTTCACGGAACAGCCACTGGCCAATGCAGCAATGCACAGGACCCATGAACTGCGCAAGGCGATATCACGCATTTTTTTCTCCATTGCCAGCTGAAGAGACGGCATCCCGACCTTGTAATCAGGTCTATGGATCCCGGCAACCTACAAATAGGGGAGAAAACCATGCCCCTGAGAGCGCGGCTTGCCAGCAGTGATGCAGCGCAGCCGGCCTTGCCCACCCTGCCCGACCCACTACACACGGTCGCTGTCACCAGCCCCTAAACTCCAGCGCATGCCTGCCGCATCCAACAACGATGTTTTCCAGGTCCGCGTGGGCGCTGCGGGCCGGCCTTTTGATGCACCCACTTCGCTGCCCGTCCTGCAGTCCGCGCTGGCCGCTGGTGTATGGATCGAAAGCTCCTGCCGCAACGGCACCTGCCGCAGTTGCCTCTGCCGCCTGGCCAGCGGCCAGGTGGTTTACCGCATGGAATGGCCGGGCCTGAGCGCTGAAGAAAAGGCCGATGGCTATATCCTGCCTTGCGTGGCCTACCCCGCTTCTGACCTGGTGATTCAGGCACCCGCCCAGGAATCATGACAAAAACAGGCTACAGCCCTTTCTGCGCTTGCGTAAACAGCTATGTTTTCAATAGCACTTCTGGGTCTGGCTGAAGCGCCTGCCGAGTTGTCACACAAGTCTGCAACGATAGCCAAATGGATTCCATGCCCACCGCTGCCGACGGCTATCGTTTCTCCCGGACCCAGGACGCCAGCGCGACCTTTGGTGAACAGGAGGACTTCAAGGCCATCCTGCTGGCCGGTGGCGCGCACTTTGAGGTGCAGGCGGTGGGCGAGGTACACACCACCGGCCCTTCTTTTCCGCTTTACACAGCCAGCATAGGCAGCGCCGACCCGCTTGCGCCGGTGATCGGCTTTTTTGGCGGCATCCACGGTCTGGAGCGTATCGGTACGCAGCTGATCCTGGCCTACATGCGGGCACTGCTGTTTCGCCTGAACTGGGACGAACTGCTGCACCGGCAACTGCAACACGTGCGGCTGGTGTTCATGCCCATCGTCAACCCCGGCGGCATGTGGGCGCACAAACGCGCCAACCCGAAAGGGGTGGACCTGATGCGCAACGCACCGCAACGCGCTGAAAGCCGGGTGCCGTTTCTTGCAGGCGGGCAAACGCTGGGCCCGCAGTTGCCCTGGTATTGCGGCCGACCCGGTGCGCCCATGGAGACCGAAAGCGCAGCGCTGCTGCGGGTGGTGCGTGAGCAACTGGCCAGCCACCCGTTCAGCCTGGCGCTGGACTGCCACTCGGGCTATGGCTTTGCCGACAGCATCTGGTTTCCGTACGCCAAAACCAGGCGCCTGATGGCCCACTTGCCAGAGATGTATGCGCTCAAGACCATGCTCGAGCAATCGATGCCACACCACGACTACAGCTTTGAGCCGCAAAGCAACCAGTACCTGTTACACGGCGACCTCTGGGACCATGCCTATGAGCAAACTCCGGCCGACCATGTTTTTCTGCCCATGACGCTGGAGCTGGGCTCCTGGCTGTGGATACGCAAGAACCCGCGTCAGCTTTTCTCGCGCCATGGCATCTTCAACCCGATCAAGGCACACCGCATCAAACGTGTCCTGCGCCGGCATGCCGACCTGCTGGATTTTCTGACCCGCGCCGCTTATGCCGCACCGGGCTGGCTGCCGGTCGACGAGCAACGCAACCGGCTCTTGAGACTGGCGACCGCCCACTGGCGGCCCAGGCGCGCGCCATGAGCTGGGTGCTGCTGCGCGGCCTGACGCGCGAGGCGCGGCACTGGGGCTTGTTTCCCGGCCAACTGTCCGCGGCGCTGGGCACCGACCCCGCCGTGTTGCTGGACCTGCCGGGCAACGGCATGTTTCACCGCCAGCCGTCTGCGACCTCGGTGTCCGCGATGGTGGAGTTTGCACGCGGCCAGTTGCGCGCGCAGGGCCTGCAGCCGCCCTGGAACCTGCTGGCCATGTCGCTGGGCGCCATGGTGGCCACCGACTGGGCGCAGCGTTACCCGCATGAAGTAGTCCGGCTGGTACTGATCAACACCAGCATGCGGCCTTTCAGCCGCGTCACCGAGCGGCTGCGCCCGGGGCCAGGCCTGCAGACCTGGCGCACGCTGGTGCGGCTGGCCTGGTACTGGGGCGAGATCGACCCCGCAGAGCGGCTGATTCACCAACTCACCTGTAACCGAGGCGCTGGGCGCGAGGACGATCTGGCGGCATGGCGCCGCATCCGTCAGAGCGCACCCGTGAGTGCCGCCAACGCCTGGCGACAGCTCTGGGCGGCGGCGCGGTTCTCTGCCGCAGCCACAGCGCCTGCTTGTCCCACCCTGCTGCTCTCCGCCAGCGGCGACGGGCTGGTCCACCCGCAGTGCTCGCAAGCCGTGGCCAGCGCATGGCAGGCAAGTCATCAGACCCACCCCTGGGCCGGCCACGACCTGCCGCATGACGATGCCGACTGGGTCTGCCAGCGCATTGCCCAATGGTTGGTCAACCGCTGATTTGCTCCTTTTTTTATAGCCCCCTACGCATAGGGGGTATGGACAAAAGGCTATTTCCCCTCCTGAAAATTGGGCCGGAAGGCTACGGGGTCTTGCCGCGCAGCGTGGGCGCAGCCGGTGGCAGTCAGGGAAAATTCAGCTTTTCCCGCTAAGGTCACCTACCGACCCCTCCATGATCAAACCAAGCGCCCCGAATTTTGAACCCCCGGCAGGCCCGGTACGTCAAAAGCGCGCCTGGGCGCTGGCGCTGGGCACAGCGGCAGTCTGGTACCTGGACCCGGCTCTGGCTGAAATGGCCGAACTGGTGTGCGGGGTTGCCTGCTCAGCCAACAAATCCGTCGCTCGGGCCGCCATTGCCAACATGCGGCTCAAAGCCGCCGAGTTGCGCGGTCAGATCGGCCCCCTGCCCGCCAGCGCGCTGGCCAAGGTGGTGCGCCGCACCGAAGCTGCCGGTGGTGCCGTGCTCGACAAAGGCGCCCGAGTCCAGGAAGTACAGACCAGCTGGGATCATTTTCTGGCCTGCCTGCGCTCCAGCCCGCGGTGACCGGCTGCCTGCGGTTTCTGCTGCTGGCCATTGCGATGGCGGCGGGCCCGGCACACAGCGCGCCTTTTGAAAACACCATCGCCCAGCGCACCCTGGCCTGCACCGCCTGCCACGGCGCCCAGGGCCGCGCAGGACCGGATGGTTATTACCCGCGCCTGGCTGGCAAGCCGGCTGGCTACCTCTACAACCAGCTGCTGAATTTCCGCGATGGCAGGCGGCACTACGCGCTGATGACCCAGCTGGTCGATCCGCTCAGCGATGTCTACCTGATGGAGATCGCCACCTATTTCTCGGCGCTGGAGCTGACTTATCCGCCGCCCGCCCCGCCAGCGACAGCGCCCGATGTGTTGCAGCGTGGGCAGACCCTGGCGCTGAAGGGCGACGCGGCGCACCGCCTGCCGGCCTGCGCGAGCTGCCATGGCACGGCGCTGACCGGCGTGGCCCCGCACATACCCGGTCTGCTAGGCCTGCCGCGCGACTACCTCAATGCCCAGCTGGGCGCCTGGCGCACCGGCCAGCGGCGTGCCCATGCGCCCGACTGCATGGCGCATATCGTGGCGCGCATGAGCGACCAAGACATCCACGCCACCACCAGCTGGCTGGCAGCCCAGCCGGTTCCCGGGGGGGCAAGGGGCGGCAAACCGGTTGCGCGTGCGCCCGCCGCAGAGTTGGACCGGCCGGTCTGCGGCAGCGCGCCAGCACCCCGGGTCAGTCCACCATGAAACACGCTGTCCGCTGGGTCCTGGCCGGGGCGGCCCTGCTGCTGTTGGCGGCAGTGGCCACTGTGGCCTGGCAACTCAGAGGCCCAGTCGATGACACCACGACCTACCCAACCAACACGGCGGTGGCCGACAAGCCAGCCCTGGCAGCGCGCGGTGCCTACCTGGCGCGGGCCGGCAACTGCATGGCCTGCCACAGCGCGCGCGGCGGCGTGCCCTATGCGGGCGGGCGCAGTATCAACACGCCGTTTGGTGCGGTGTTCTCCAGCAACCTCACGCCCGATCCGCAGACCGGCATAGGCAGCTGGTCGGCCAGCGACTTCTGGCGTGCCCTGCACCACGGCCAATCCAAAGACGGCCGTCTGCTTTATCCGGCGTTTCCGTACACCAACTACACCGAAGTCACGCGCGCCGACTCGGATGCGTTGCACGCCTTCCTGATGCAACTGCCCCCCGTGGTGCAGCCTGCCACAGCACACACCCTGCGCTGGCCCTTCAACACCCAGGCTGCGCTGGCACTCTGGCGCGCGCTGTACTTCAGCCCTGGCGCTTACCAGCCGTACACGCAACAAAGCACCGAATGGAACCGCGGCGCCTACCTGGTACGCGGCCTGGGCCATTGCAGCGCCTGCCACAGTACGCGCAATGCCCTGGGCGCCAGCAGCACGCCGCTGGACCTGGCCGGTGGCCTGATCCCGATGCAGAACTGGTATGCGCCATCCCTCACGTCGGCGCTGGAAGCCGGCGTGGCCGACTGGAGCCCGACAGACATCGTGGCCCTGCTCAAAACCGGTGTCTCGCCGCGCGGCTCGGTGCTCGGCCCCATGGCCGAGGTGGTACTGCACAGCACCCAGCACCTGAACGAGGCAGACTTGGGGGCGATGGCGGTTTTTCTGAAATCCCTCCCGCCCACAGCATTGGCGAGCGTCCAGCGCGCCGCCAGCGGCACATGGGCCGCCTCTGTGGCCGGTGCAAAACTCTATGACAAACATTGCGCCCAGTGCCACGGCGATCAGGGGCAAGGCGTGCCCGGCGCCTACCCGCCGCTGGCCGGCAACCGCGCGGTGACCATGGGCTCCAGCGCCAACCTGGTCCAGGTGGTTCTGAACGGGGGTTACGCACCGGCCACCGCCGGCAACCCGCGCCCCTTTGGCATGCCGCCGTTTGTGCTGGTGCTGAACGACAGTGATCTGGCAGCGCTGCTGACCTACCTGCGCAGCGCCTGGGGCAACCAGGCGGCGGAAGTGACGCCGACCGAGGTCAACCGGATGCGGGCG
>NZ_JAUXUP010000069.1 GCF_030680935.1 Polaromonas sp.
TGCTCGGAAATGATCGAAGTGCCTGCTGTGGCCAGCGCAGCGCCGCTGCGAAAACTCTCGATGAAGGCCAACTCCGCGTCGCTGACGGTCTTGAACGCCTCGGTGCGGCGCAAGCGGCAGTCGGCGCACTGCCTGGGGCAGGCGCTGGAGCGGGTAAGGGGTGTGAAAATCACAAAAATTCCATTACTGAAACACTGTGTCTTTTGACATTGTGGGCAGCCGGGGCGGTGGCTACATTACACGCCATCCCATGAAAAATGTATCCGAATTGCACGAAGTGCTCTATGTCAGCACGCTCGCGCCAGAGGCCTCCCTTCAGGTGGTGGCCAAAATTGCCGCCAAATCCAGAATTGCCAACGGGGCAACAGGCATCACTGGTGTGCTGATTTTCGACGGCATGCGGTTTTGCCAGCAGATTGAAGGACCGCGCACGGAGGTGCTGGCCCTCATTCAGCGCATCCGGCAAGACAGCCGGCATGTCAACGTGGAAATACTGCGGCATGGCCCGCTGGAGGCGCGCCGATTCAAACGTTTCGCCCTCGGCTACGTCAGCGTGGACGATGTGGAAGTGCTGGCACACATGGAGGGCAGCGGTCCGGAGCAGGCCCTGACCCAGTTCCTCGCCTTGTTGCCGAATCTGGATATGGGTGGGTGAAGCTGCCCGCGCTGGGGATCAGGCTTGCAGCGCAGCCCACATTTCCTTGTCACGCTCGGCCGTCCAGATGCGCGGCGAGCCCTTTTTCGACCTGCGAGGGGCCCCGCTTGCGGGGATAGCAGCGAAGAAGGGGGAGGTGAAATCCGCGCTGCTCGCGTTTTAAGGTCAGGCTTGCAGCGCGGCCCACATCTCCTGGTCACGCTCGGCTGTCAAGATGTGCGGCGAGCCCTTTTTCGACCTGCGAGGGGCCCCGCTTGCGGGGATCGAAGCGAAAAAGGGGGAGGTGAAATCCGCGCAGTTCGTGCTGTGCGGTCAGGCTTGCAGCGCGGCCCACATCTCCTGGTCACGCTCGGCCGTCCAGATGCGCGGATTCTTGATCCCGCTGGCCTCGTCATAAGCCCGGCTGACGTCAAAGGGCAGGCAGTGTTCGTAAATGAAGACCTGGCCAAAGACCGGGTCCATGCTTTTGCGTGTGTGCGCCATGGCGGTCTTGAGGTCCATTTTTGCCGCTGCCGCCTCTTTGCCGCAGCGGTACAGGGTCTCGACCCACTGTTTCGTGTAGTCGATGGCCTTGTTCACTTCGGCAGCCCCTTTCATGGCCTCGCCGCGGCCAGGCACGATGGCCTCGGCCTTGAGTGCGCGCAGCGCTTCCAGGGTGGCTGGCCACTCTTCGAGCTGGGCATCACCGGTGTACACGCCGGCCTGGTACTCGACCAGGTCGCCTGAAAACAGCACTTTTTCTTCTTCCACCCAGGCGATGGTGTCGCCCCGGGTATGGCCGGGGCCCGGGTGCCAGATCTGGACCTTCACGCCACCGAGATCAAGCACCAGTTTGCCCGGGACTTCTCCTTTGACAGGGTTGCCACCGGCAATCACCATGGTCGGCCAGGTCAGGCCGGGCACACTTTCAGCATTGCGAAACAGGCGCGGAAAACGCTCCATCTCGCTTTGCATGTCTTCAGCGCCGCGCTCCACGATCAACTCGTAAGTGCCCTGGCTGGCAATGACCTCCGTCGCGCCTTCGGACAGGTAGGCGCTGGCTCCCAGCACCCGCACCGCGTGGTAGTGCGTCAACAAGACGTACTTGATGGGTTTGTTGCTGACGGCGCGTATGCGTGTGATCAGATCCTGCGCCATCGCCGGAGTGGCGGTCGCGTCGCTGACCATGATGAACTGGTCGCCGATGATCACGCCGGAGTTCGGGTCACCCTCGGCGGTGTAGGCCCAGCAATGGGCGCTGAGCTGCTCGAAGGTGATTTTTTTGTCCGTGAGGTCGGACTGCGAGGCAAAGGCTTTTGACATGGGGTGAGGTCTCCGTGGGGTGCGGCCAACAGGCCGGCGTGTCGCGGAATTCTACTATACGTAACTTATTACGAATAGTAAAACGTCGTAAATCCCTGTCCGCCCTCTCAGGCCAGGCCGCGCTCCAGCATGGCCACCACCTCGTCGGCGTAGTCGCGGTAACTCATGGGCCCGTCGGGCCGCATCCAGGTGAAGGTCCAGTTGATCATGCCAAACAGCATCATGGTCACAGCCGTCTGGTTAGCCGCTGTGATGCGTTGCGGGTAGGCGCGCTTGAGGAAACGTGTCATGGCCGACACCACGTCCCGTTGCCGGTCCAGAATCAACTCGCGCTGCACGTCGCCCAGAAACTTGGTGTCGCCCAGCAGCGCGCTGTGGCGGGTGGCTGAGGTTTCATACTGGTCCAGGAAGTTGCGGATCAGCTCGTGCAGGGCGGCCCGGTCATCCAGATTCTTGCGCTGGGCGCTGGCATCGGTCTGGCCAATGATGGCCAGCAAATGCTGGGTGTACCGGTCCAGCAGGTCAAACAGGATGGCTTCCTTGCTGCCGTAGTAGTGGTAAAGCCTGGCCTTGGAGGTGCCACACGCCGCAGCGATATCGTTCACGCTCGCAGCCACATAGCTGCGCTGGGCAAAACACTGGGCGGCCACATCCAGAATGGCTTCGCGCTGGAGCTCGTGGGTGGCAGATTTGGGGCGGGCCATGCGCTATTGTGAAGCACCGCAGCAGCTAGACTCAGGCCCATGGCGGCCGACCTCTCCTTTGCCAGCTACTGCTGTGAATTGCTCGGCAGCGTCGGCCCCTGCACGGCGCGCCGCATGTTTGGCGGGTTTGGCATCAGCACCGGCGGGCTGAACATCGCCCTGGTGGCCAACCTGGGCGGGGGCGATACGCTGTGGCTCAAGGCGGACGAAGAAACCCGCGGCCTGTTCGAGGCCGCGAGCTGTGCGCCTTTCGTCTATGAGGCCAAAGGCAAGGCCATGAAGCTGAACTATTACAGCGCGCCCGCAGACGCGATGGAGTCGCCTCAGCTCATGACGCAGTGGGCCCGGCAAGCGCTGGACTGTGCACTGAAAGCACGTGCAGCCAAGGCACCACGGGCGCGACCGGCCATTAAATCAGTAACGAAGCGGGGAAGAACGGCCAGCAAGGCCGCACCGACTGCGCCAACCAGCCCAGCCACCAGGCGCGCCGATGCCGTGCCCGCCAGCCCAAAGGCCAGCCGCAAGTCACGCAGCGGCTGAGCCACGCCACCACGCCATTGCGGGCCAAGCGCCAGTACCGGCGACTGCCTGCTGCTGATGGCCATCCCGGCTGCGGCCGGCAGCGGATCCCAGCTGAAATACGCGGCCGATGGGGCCGGGGCGTTCCAGGACTCCATCACCAGCATCTGCCCCGGCAGGAGATTCAGTGTGTCGCCTGCACCGAGGAAGTAGTCACCGCCACGCACGGCATCATCTCCCTGCGCATTGTCGAAAGTGACCCACACACGTCCGTGCGCAATGCGCAACACGCCGGGCTGACTGGGCCGCAAAGTCAGTGCACGACTGTCGCCGAGCTTCCAGCAGCCCGACACCTTTTCCGTGCCGGCGAATGGTTGCAGCTCTGGGTGGTGAAGGTGGTTCATGCTGTTCTCCTGAAGACATAAGTCGTTGATGGGCATGAATGATCGCGCCGGGGGCCTTGGCAGTCCAATGAAATCGGGTTACGCTATTCATTCCATAATCGCATCAATCAACCCATTGACCGCCATGCTGCATTCCCAAACCCATTTGCGCTCCCGGCCCATCTCTGCAGGCCAGTTGCGCGCCTTTGACGCGGTCGCGCGCCACCTCAACTTTCGCGCTGCCTCTGAAGAACTGGCCCTGACGCAGTCGGCGGTCAGTCGGCAAATCCAGGCGCTGGAAGAAGAGGTTGGCCTGAGCCTGTTTCACCGCCATACCCGCTCTGTCGAGCTGACCGGCGCCGGCGGTGTGTTGCTGCGCGCGGTGACGCCTTCGCTGGAGCGTATTGATGGCGCAGTCCGGCAGATACGCCAGACTGCCGGGCGCAGAAGTGTTTCGCTCACCACCTTCGCTTCCTTCGCTTCCATGTGGCTGATCCCGAGGCTGGAGGCTTTCCAGCGCGACAACCCCGACATGGACATACGCATTGATGCGTCAGACGTCTCGATTGAGCTGGAGACCTCGGACCTGGATCTGGCGCTGCGTTATGGCCCCGCCGCCCGCATGCCTGCCAATGCGGTGCGCCTGTTTGGCGAGCAGATGACACCGGTCGTCAGCCCCTGGCTGCTCAAAAGCAGCCCACGCCTGAAAAAGGCGGAAGACCTGGCGCACTTTGCGCTGATCGAGGCGGGTGACTCCCATTCCACGCACATGGAGTGGCTGACCTGGCGGCGCTGGCTGGAGGTTCACGGCACACCCAAGCTCGAAGGCAAGCGCTGGCTGTACTTCAACTACGCCTACCAGATGGTGCAGGCCGCGTTGACCGGCCAGGGCGTGGTACTGGCCCGTCTGCCGCTGATCGCCGAAAGCCTGGCCTCGGGCGACCTGATCGAGCCCCTGCCACATACCCGGCTGGACTCGCCGATGGCCTATTGGCTGGTGGTGGGAACACGCAGCGCGGCGCGGCCCGAGGTCAAGGCGTTTTGCGACTGGCTGCTGGTGCAGAGCGCTCTGACGCGTAAAGCGATTGGGGATGTGCCGGATCCGGATACGGTGGATGATATTGATTGAGCGGCTGAAGTAGCCGCGACGAGCGTTCGGGCTGAGCTTGTCGAAGCCTGTGCGAGCTTGTGCTTGTGTTGGTCCTTCCAACAAGCCGGGTCTCGCCCCGGCGGGCGAGGCACTTTGTCTTTGCTTCGCCAAAGAAAAGTACCCAAAAGAAAGGCGACCCGACAGTCTGGGTCCCTTCGCTTCGCTACGGGCAACCTGTGGTGCTCGGTCAAAGCGGGGTCTCGCTCGAACTCGGCTTCGCCTCAGACAATCGCGAGCCCTGATCCGCTTTGCCCTGCGCTCCTCGGCCCAGCCTAACGGGTTGGGGTAAGAAAAACGGGACCGTCATGTTTGCACGCAATCGCAGCACACGCGGCAAAATGAAGCCCCCCTCCATCGCCCAGCGGGGCGAGGGAGGGGTTGGGGGAGGGAGTGGGGAGTTAACGCCTACTGCCCAAGGCAAACCAGAGGCGCAGCGTGATGCAACAACAACTCAAACTCACACCGGCCAAACCACCCCTTTGTCATTCAAAATCGCATCCAGCGCTACATCGTGCGTCTCCGGCTCCAGATCTGGCAGCCAGCCGTGGCTGTAGCCCAGTCCCACGGTGAAGGGTTTCGGTTGCAGCGTGGCCAGCGTGCGGTCGTAAAAACCGCCGCCGTAACCCAGCCGGAAGCCGCCCGGCCCGTAACCCACGCACGGTACAAACAGCAGCGTCGGCACAATCACCTCGGTGTCCTTGGGCTTGGGAATGCCGTAGGCGTCTTCTTCCATCGGGCAGCCCGGGTACCAGGCGTGAAAGGTCAGGGTTTTGTGGACCTTGTTGACCACCGGCAGCCCGATCTTGCGCGGTGACCGGTTTGCTATGTTTTCAGTAGCTGCTTCCGCCCGCCCCTCCTGGGCCTGGCCCTTGTTACCTTCGGATTCCTGGCTCAAAATCGCGTCTTCCTGCCAGCGGTACAGGGCCGGCAGCGGGTCAAACTCGCCCTTGATCGGCCAGTAAGCGCCTATGACCGCGTCCTCCCGGCCCACCAGCCAGATACGCATGACACGCTGTAACAGGTCGGCGCGCTGCAGGCGGTCCGGCAGGTTCAGACGTTGTTGAATCAAGGCTTTGCGCGCTGTTAATTTGTCCATAATGTCCCGATGCTATCCAAATTTTTTGTCACAGCCCTGATTTCGTGCCTCAGCTCTGCACTCCTTCTCACACCCGGCTTCGCGCAAACCAGCGGTTCGCGCGGCGACGACGCATTGCTGGAGATGAACCAGGCCTTCAAACGCGGTGACAAGAACCGGCTGACGCAATTGCTGCCGCAAGCGCGCGGCCATGCGCTCGAACCCTGGGCCGCGTACTGGGAGATCAAGACCCGGCTCGGCGAAGCCAGCGCCGCAGAGGTGCAGGATTTCATGGCGCGTTACGCCGGCAGCTACCAGGAAGACCGGCTGCGCAACGACTGGCTGCTGCTGCTGGGCCAGCGCCGTGACTGGGCGGCCTTTGCTGCCGAATACCCCAACTACCGCATGGGCGACGACAGGGACGTGCGCTGTTATGCGCTGCTGGTAGAGCACCTGAAAAACCCGGCTGCTGACACGCGGCTCGCGGATGAAGTACGCAAAAACTGGTTGGCGCAGCGCGAAGCGGCAGATGGCTGCACCTCGGCGGCATCGCGGCTGGTGGGCAACAAAAGCCTGTCCACACATGACGTGTGGACCAAGGCCAGGATGGCGACTGAAGCCAACCGGCCGCGCGCTGCGCGCGAGGCGGTAGAGATCATCGCGCCGGAAGCCCTGGGCCTGCTGGCAGAACTGAATGCCAGCCCGGTGAAGTTTTTGAGCAGCAAGATGGTGGCCATCCGCGATGTGCGTCGCGAGATCATTGTGCTGGCGCTGGTGAAACTCGCCAGTACCGACGCCGACGGCGCCGCGCGTTTTGTAGAAAACAAGTGGGGCATGCAGCTGACCGGCGAAGAGCGTAACTGGGTCTGGGGCGCCATCGGCAAACAAGCCGCCAGCCGCTTGAGCAATGAGGCGCCGGGCTACTTTGCCAAGGTCAGCAAGGACAGCGACCTCAGCGACGAGATGCTGGGCTGGAAAGTGCGCGCTGCCCTGCGCGCTGGCAGCACGCCGCGCTGGCCCGTGGTGCTGGGCGCCATCAACGCCATGAGCGACGACGCCCGTAAAGACCCGACCTGGGTCTACTGGAAGGCCCGCGCGCTGCTGAGCAACGCGCCGGCTGCTGCGGCCAGCGCCCCGGTATCGCCGCAACGCGCTGAGGCCCTGGCGCTGTTGCAGTCAATTGCCTCGGTGCGCGGTTTTTATGAGCAGCTGGCTCTGGAAGAGCTGGGCCAAAAAATCAACGCGCCGCCCAAACCAGCCGCACCGTCGCCCGAAGAAAAAGAAGCTGCGCGCCTGAATCCCGGCCTGAACCGGGCGGCCTATGCGATTGCAATTGGCCTGCGGCCCGAAGGCGTGCGCGAATGGAACTACAGCACCAACCTGCACCAGCGCGGCGGCATGAACGAGCGTGAACTGCTGGCCGCTGCCCAGTTTGCCTGCGACCGGTCCATCTGGGACCGCTGCATCAACACCAGCGAAAAAACGCCGACCGTGATGGATTTCGACCAGCGGTTTCCCACGCCCTTCCGCGAGGCTGTGTTGCAGCGCAGCCGTGACATCGGGCTGGACCCGGCCTATGTGTATGGCCTGATCCGCCAGGAGTCCCGATTCATCATGGACGCGCGCTCTGGCGTGGGCGCGTCTGGCCTGATGCAGGTCATGCCCGCCACCGCTCGCGAGACCGCGCGCCACATCGGGCTGACGGGTTTTACAGCCAACCAGATCAACGACCGCGACACCAACATCACCATCGGCACGGCTTATCTCAAGCGGGCGCTGGACGACTTTGGCGGCTCCATGCCGCTGGCGGCAGCCGCCTACAACGCGGGTCCGGGACGACCGCGCAGCTGGCGCAACGGCCCGGTGCTGGAAGCGGCGATCTGGGCCGAAAACGTGCCATTCAACGAGACGCGCGATTACGTGAAAAAAGTGTTATCCAACACCACCAACTACGCGGCCATGCTCACTGGCCAGCCGCAGTCGCTGAAGGCGCGCCTCGGTACCGTGGGCCCGCGTGATGCGTCGGCGCCGGCGTCCGATGAAAAGATGCCCTGACGGGGAGGCAGGCAGCGTGGAGGTTTCTCAGGCCTTGACGCGCTGGGACAAAAACTCGCCTTCGTACTCTTTGGCCAGAGACAACTTTTCAGCCTCGGTCAGAACCTTGCCAGCCAGCTGGAAAATTCCCTGCTCTTCGTCCTCAAGATGGTGGTAAACCTTGTGATGCAGTTCTTTGGCAACCGCAATCCAGGCCGGTGAGCTGTATTCGGTTTTCTCCAGCTTTTCCACCAGTTCGTCCATCTCATGGTGCTCGGCAATGCCGTGCCGCGAGGGCTCTTGGGTCATGTCGTGCGCAATCAGCGGCACGTAAAAGAAACGCTCTTCGGCCGCAGCATGGGCAGCCAGCTCCGCTTTCAGTTCCTTGAAGAGCAGTTCGCGCTCTCTGCTGTCGCCTGAGGTCTTGATCAGGTTATCTGCCAGGCTGCGCTGGGTGACGTGGCTGGTGCGAAGGGCTTCAAAAATGTTCATCGCCTGATTATCCAAAGGCACGCGCGAGAACGTTGTAGGTCGGCAAGCCAGTTTTGGCGGCGCCCGAGGCCTACACAGCGGGGTTGTTTGGGCCTCTGTCAGGCATCCGCCTTCATGACAGGGTCTAATAACACCCATGAAAAAAATACTGGTGCTGGGCGGTACAGGCTTTGTCGGCCGCCATGTCTGCGAGAAGTTGACCCAACTCCAATGGCGCGTAACGGTACCCACGCGGCAGGTCGCCAGCGCGCGGGGTATCCAGATGTTGCCTTCGCTGGACGTTTTTGAGACCAACGTACACGACGAGGCGGCATTGACCCAGCTGGTTGCTGGTCACGACGCTGTGGTCAACCTGATTGCCATCCTGCATGGCCATCCGCAGGCTTTTGACAAAGCGCATGTCGAGTTGCCGAAAAAGCTTGCCCGCGCCTGTGCTGCTACCGGTGTCAGCCGCGTGATACATGTCAGTGCCCTGGGCGCCGATGCACGCAACCCGGATGTCGCGCCGTCCATGTACCTGCGCAGCAAGGGCCACGGCGAAGTGGCCTTGCACCAGGCGCCGCTGGCGCTGACCATATTTCGGCCGAGTGTGATTTTTGGCGCCGAAGACAAATTTCTCAATGTATTTGCCAGTCTGCAAAAGATGTTCCCGGTGATCCCGCTGGCCGGCAGCCATGCCTTGTTCCAGCCCGTGTGGGTGGAAGACGTGGCCAGGGCCATCGCGCACTGCCTGCAGGACGCGCATACCCATGCCAGCAGCGGCCAGACTTTCGAGGCCTGCGGCCCGGATGTCTTCACCTTGCGGCAACTGGTGGAGCTGGCCGGGCAACTCAGTGGTGTCAACGAGGGCCGCGGCAGGCCGGTTTTCCCCTTGCCCGCGGCGCTGGGCCGACTGCAAGCCAGGTTGATGGAACTGGCACCCGGCGAGCCGCTGATGAGCCGCGACAACATGGACTCGATGCGCCTGCCCAACATCGCCAGTGGCAACCTGCCGGGTTTGTCGGCCCTGGGCATTACCCCATCCGCGCTGGCCGGCATTGCAGCTGGTTATCTGGGCCCGGTCAGCGGCGGTTGGGGCTTGCGCAGCAACCTGACGGCCAGACGCAAGACGGCGGGGCGCTCTTAACGCCAGGCCGGGGGCATCAATTGGCCGTCTTTTTTGCATCAATGCGCGGTCTGCCACGCGGTAGCATGAGTGGCTCTGACAACTTTCCGCCACGGACGCTTCCATGCTCACACTCTTCATCGGCAACAAAAATTACTCCTCCTGGTCGATGCGCCCCTGGGTATTGCTCACGCAGGCGGGTATTGCGTTTGAGGAAGTCCTGGTGCGTTTCGGCACCGACCCGTTCTCGCCCAACTCCAGTTTCAAGCAGGCCGTTCTTGCGGTGAATCCGGTAGGCCGGGTGCCGGTGCTGGCGGACGACGGCCTGGCGGTCTGGGACACGCTGGCCATCGCGGAATATTTAGCCGAGAAATTTCCCGACAAACGGCTTTGGCCAGAGGATGTGAAGTCCCGCGCCCGCGCCCGCAGTGTCTGCGCCGAGATGCACTCGGGCTTTGGCGCGCTGCGCAGCGCCTGTCCGATGAACATCGAAGCGTCCCTGTCCCAGACCGGTGCCATCATCTGGCGTGACCAGGCGGCCGTGCGAAGTGACATGCAGCGCATCGTGGCGATGTGGACCGAACTGCTGGAGCAGCACAGGGGCCCCATGCTTTTTGGCAGCTTCTGCATCGCCGACGCCTATTTCGCGCCGGTCTGCATGCGCATCAAAACCTACGGCCTGCCGGTGCCTGACACTATCGCCGCCTACGTCGGGCGCGTCTGCGATCTGCCGGGCGTGAAGGCCTGGATCGAGGGCGGCCTGGCCGAGAAAGACTTTGTTGATGCCGACGAACCTTATCGTTCGGCGAGATGAGCTCTTGATCCCCAGGCCCCAGAAAGTGAAAGCCCATGGTCACCATTTACCTGCGCTACGTTCTCGACACCAGCAAGCTCAAGGAGTTTGAGCACTACGGCAAGCTCTGGATCGCGCTGGTGCAAAAGTTTGGCGGCAAGCACCACGGTTATTTCATGCCCAGTGAAGGTGCCAACAACATCGCGCTGGCGCTGTTTACCTTTGACAGTCTGGCCGCGTATGAAATTTACCGACAGAGCTCATTTGAAGACGCGGACTGCAAGGCGGCTTTCAAATACGCTGCCGACACACGCTGTTTTATCAGTTACGAGCGAAGTTTTTTTCGGCCGGTTTTCTCTTGACGAGCGCCCCTGTCAGTCGTTTCCTCGCCTCTCCAACCGCCGCTCGCCCCCCGTCCTGATGCTGAATCGCAGTTGAACCCGCCTTATTGATCTGCCGGATTTAGCACACCGTCCCAGAGCTAGGTGCCTCCTTTGTGCCTCGGGGTCTCTGTGGCGAGCGGTGCGCCGGGGGTAAAACCATTTGCAGCGCCGGTCAGGCTGGTGTACAAGGAAATTCCGGACCACTATTCGGTCTAAATCCTGAGCAATGATGACCACCACAGACCCTGCGCAGCCGGCTGATTCCTGGCAAGTCCGCGATGGACAAAGCCCCCCCGCCGCTGTTACAGGGAGCGAGCACGCTGACTACGGCGAGCTCTCCCTGAGCCTGCTGTTGGACAATCTGCCCGGCATGGCCTATCGCTGCCAGAACGACCGAAACTGGACCATGCAATTTGTGAGTTCCGGCGCGCTGGTGCTGACCGGCTATCCCCCGGATGTATTGACCGGCGCGCAGGGCGTTCATTACGGCGAACTGATCCACCCCGACGACCGGGATGCGGTGTATGCGGGTGTGCAGGCTGCGATCGGCGAGCGTTCGGCCTTTCGCCTGACTTACCGGATTGCCGCAGCCGACGGCACTGTCAAATGGGTGTGGGAGCAGGGCGGCCCGGTGTATTCGGCGGCGGGTGAGTTGCTGGGGCTGGAGGGTTTTGTCACCGACATCACCGAACGCAAACAGGCCGAGCAGGCCCTCCAGGACAGTGAACAGCGTTTTCGCAGCAGTGCCGAGCAGTTGGCTCGGCAAAGCGAGACGCTGACAACCATCAACGAATCGCTGGCCGCCTATTTGGATCGAGCCGACTGGAAAGCCGCCTTCAGCCGACTGCTGCGTGGCGCGTTGACCCAGACGCAGAGCGAATACGGCTTCATCGGTGTGGTGGTGGAGAGCCGGAAACTGCGCGTGCTGGCCCTGGAGGGGATTGTCTGGGACAAGGTCGTCAACCGGGAGTTTTACGAGCGGGCCATGGCGAACTACCAGGAAGACGGCTACCTGGTGTTTGAAAGTTTCGACAACCTCTTCGGCAGGGCGATCACCACCGGGCAAGTGCTTATCGCCAACCAGCCGGATCGGCATCCTCATGCTGCGGGCCGGCCTCATGGCCACCCTCCCATGCACAACTTCATGGGCGTGCCGATCTATGCGGGGCAGGAGGTCTGCGGCGTCGTGGCACTGGCCAACCGAACCGGTGGCTACACCGACGAGGAGCAGTGGTGTATCGAGACGCTGGTGAAATATGCGGGGGGCATTTGCGTGGCTTATCTGCAACGCGAGCGGGCCCAGCTGTTGGCACTTGAGCAGCAGCAGACGTATCAGGCGCTACAGGACAGTGAAGCCCGTTTTCAGGAGATGGCAACCAACATCGACGAAGTGGTTTACAGCTTTAATCCCAAAACAACCCGTTTTGACTACGCCAGCCCCGCCTATGAAACCATCTGGGGCCGCAGTTGTGAAAGCCTGTATGCAGACACCAGGATACTCCGTGATTCGGTGCATCCCGATGATCGGCAAAAAATCACGGACGCCTATGTCCGCCAGCGGGCTGGAAAACCGACCGTGATCGAGTTTCGCATCCGGCGACCTGACGGGCAGGAGCGCTGGATTGCAGACCGGGCTTATCCGGTGCTGGACGTCGCCGGGGCCGTGACGCGAGTGGTTGGCACCGCCCAGGACATTACGGCACGCAAGTTGTCTGAACAGGCCCTGGCCGACAGCGAGAAACGCTATGCTGCACTCTTTGAAGCGGGTCCGACGCCCATGTGGGTGTTCGACGAAGAAACACGCGCCCTTCTGGCCGTCAATTTGGCCGCCACCGAGGAATACGGTTATTCCAGGGATGAATTTCTGGCCATGACGCTTTACGAACTGCGCCCGCCTCAATACCGTGCGATGCTGGATTGGCAACTGGGGCTCGGGCCCGTAGACCCGACAAGCGCCTCGCGCACACCGGTCCTGCACAGGCGCAAGGATGGCAGTGAGTTCTGGGCGCATCCGATTTCGCGTTATGTCGTGTATGCCGGCCGCAAGGCACGGTTTGTGGTGGTCAGCGACGTTTCCGCCCAAGTCAATGCAGAAAGGGAACTGCAGGACCATCTGTTTACGCTGCAACGGTCGGCGGATGCGGTGCAGGCCATCACCGCGCACCAAACCCTGGAGGCCACCATGCAGGAAGTAGCCGACCAGGCCAGGGGCGTGATTGGCACGCACCAGGCCGTCGTCAGCCTGACGGTTGGCGGCAACTGGGCGCAAGCCGTCACCGCCTTGTCACTGTCTGACAAATATGCGGCGTATCGCGGCTACGCCGTGCCGGCTGACGGCTCGGGAATTTATGCGCTGGTTTGCGAAACCAACCGGCCGGTCAGGCTTACGCAGCAGGAACTGGAGGCGCACCCGCGATGGCGTGGCTTCGGGGCTGAACAACCTGCGCATCCTGCGATGCGCGGCTGGCTGGCCGTCCCCCTGACGGGACGTGATGGCCAGAACATGGGTTTGCTGCAGTTGTCGGACAAGTACGAGGGTGACTTCACCCTGCGCGACGAATACGTCGCCGTCGAACTCGCGCAGCTGGCATCGATAGCGATGGAAAACGCCGGTCTGTTTGAGCAGGTCAGGCAACTCAATGCCAGCCTGGAACACAAGGTGGCCGAGCGCACTGTTGCACTGACGCGCCAGGAAGCACTGTTCCGCGCGCTGGCCGAGCAGGCACCCGAGGTGATCTGGACCGTCGACACCACCGGCCAGCTGATCTACATCAACCGCCGCTGGTACGAGTTGATGGGCGGAACGGCAGACGACTGGCTGGGCGCACGCTGGTTCGACGCGGTTCACCCCGACGACCAGGCCGAGGTCGCAGCCAACTGGAAACGATCGTCCAAAAAGGGCGACATGTACACGGGGATCCGGCGACTACTTGCCCAGGACGGCACGTATCACACCATGTCTTACCGTGCGTCGCCGGTTCTCGACGAGCAGGCGCAGATTTTGTTCTGGGTCGGCATTGATACGGACATCACCGAAATCAAGGCGACGGAACTGGCCCTGCGCCGGTCCAACCAGGAACTTGAGACTTTCTCCTACTCTGTGTCGCACGACTTGCGTTCCCCATTGAACACCGTGGCCGGTTTCAGCAGCCTGCTGGCGCGTCACCTGCAGGACAGCGCTGACGCGAAGGTGCAGCACTATGTGAGCCGCATCCAGACGGGTGTGGGACAGATGGGTCAGCTGATCGAAGGCCTGCTGGCGCTGGCGCAGGTCTCGCGGGTGGCGTTGCGGCGCGATGTGGTGGATCTCAGTGAGCTGGCGCGGGACATCCTGGGGCATTGTCGGGCGCGCGATCCGGCCCGCGAAGTACAGATTGACATTGAGGATGGCCTGCTGGCGCATGGGGACGCCCGTCTGCTTCGTGCGGTTATGGAAAACCTGCTGGGCAACGCCTGGAAGTTTTCATCGCAACAGTCCCGTGCTGTGATTGCCGTGGGCCAGAGCGAGGACGGAAGAGCCTTTTACGTGCGGGACAACGGAGCGGGCTTCGACATGGCTTACGCTGAAAAGCTGTTTGGCACTTTTCAGCGCTTGCATGGGGTGGCCGAGTTCCCGGGAACCGGCATAGGGCTGGCAACCGTGAGCCGCATCATCCTGCGCCATGACGGGACCATCTGGGCGGACGCCAGTCCCGGGGAGGGCGCGACCTTCTTTTTCACCTTGCCGCGGCCCGCCGGCAGCAACTCGGCATTTGGCGTACTGAGCTGAGGACGGAGTCGCCCGGAGCGGGCGGGGCCCCTGCCCCTACACTTGAGTCATGGACATCTACGTGGTCGGTGGTGCAGTGCGCGATGCCTTGCTGGGCCTGGCGGTGGCAGACCGCGACTGGGTGGTGGTGGGCAGTACCCCCGAAGAAATGGTGGCCCTGGGCTACCTGCCGGTAGGGCGTGACTTTCCGGTCTTTTTGCATCCGGATACGCGGGAGGAATATGCGCTGGCCCGCACCGAGCGCAACACCGCGCGCGGCTACAGGGGCTTTGCAATCCATGCGGCGCCGGATGTCACGCTGGAAGAAGACCTGACGCGGCGTGATCTCACTATCAATTCAATAGCTGTTCGCGCCTATCCAGAAAGGACTGGGGGCCAATTTGGCCTTGATCTTTCAACGCTGATTGACCCGTGTGGCGGGCTGGCCGACATTCAGCGCAAGGTGCTGCGCCACGTCACCAATGCCTTTCGCGAAGACCCGGTGCGCATTTTGCGGCTGGCGCGTTTTGCCGCGCGTTTTGCGGACTTCACGGTGGCGCCGGAAACCATGGCGCTGATGGGTGAGATGGTCGAAGACGGCGAGGCCGACGCCCTGGTGGCTGAACGGGTCTGGCAGGAGCTGGCGCGCGGCCTGATGGAAGACACGCCGTCGCGCATGTTCGATGTGCTGCGCGCCTGCGGTGCCCTGAAAAAACTGCTGCCCGAAGTGGATCGGCTGTGGGGCGTGCCGCAACGCGCCGAGTACCACCCTGAAGTCGATACCGGCATACACCTGATGATGGTGCTGGACATGTCGGCCCGCCTGAACGCCAGCCTCGCCGTGCGTTTTGCCTGCCTGGGCCATGACCTCGGCAAGGGCACGACACCGGCTGAAGTGCTGCCCCGCCACATCGGTCACGAAGAACGCAGTGCGCGCCTGCTCAAAGGGGTGTGCGAGCGGCTGCGTGTGCCCACCGACTGCCGTGAACTGGCCGAAGTCGTGGCGCGCGAACACGGCAACATCCACCGCAGTGCGGAGTTTGGTGCTGCCGCGCTGGTGCGCTTGCTGGAGCGCTGCGATGCGTTTCGCAAGCCGCAGCGCTTCAGCGACGTGCTGCTGGCATGCGAGTGCGACGCGCGTGGCCGGCTCGGGCTCGAAGATTCGGCCTATCCGCAGCGCGAGCGCCTGAAGGGTGTGCTGCAGGCGGCGCAGGCGGTCGCCACCGAGCCCGTGGCCCAAGCCGCGCAGGCGGCCGGCCTGTCGGGCGTCAAAATCGGCGAAATGATCCACAGCGCCCGTGTGCGCGCGGTCCAGCAGGCGCTGGAGAGCGACGCGGGCTGAAGCTGGCCGCCGAAAGACGGTGATGGCCTACACGTCGCTGGCAAGGATTCTGCTAAGGTAGCTTTCAATGCAAATGTCCCACGAAACGTTTCCCCGCATCAGCTCCCGCACCGCGCTTTTTCTCGACTTCGACGGGACGCTGGTGGAAATCGCGTCCCAGCCAGAAGCGGTCGTCATTCCGGCCACACTGACCAGCACGCTGGCCGCACTGTACGGTCAGCTCGACGGGGCACTGGCCCTGGTTTCTGGCCGCCGGCTGCTTGATCTGGACGGTTTTCTTGCTCCGCTGCAACTGCCTGCGGCCGTTGAACACGGCGCACAGCGCCGCAATACGCAGGGCTTGATGATCAGCGCGCCAGCCACCGATTTGCGCCATGTGCTTGCGGCTGCTCAGGGGCTGGCGCTGCAACACCCCGCCCTCAAGCTTGAGCACAAAAACCTGGCGTTGAGCCTGCACTACCGCCATGCGCCCGAACTTGAAACGCTGTGCCTGCAGGTGATGCAGGCGGCCGTGGCAGAAAGCAGCGGCCTGCAACTGATGCAGGGCAAATGTGTGATTGATCTCAAGCCGACCGGCGTCAGCAAGGGCACAGCGATTGCAGCTTTCATGGCAGAGGCGCCGTTTGCCGGACGCGTTCCGGTGTTTGCCGGGGACGACGTGACCGATGAAGACGGCTTTGAGGAAGTGCAGCGCATGGGCGGATATGCCGTCAAGGTCGGAGCAGGGCCCACAACAGCGCGTTATCGCTGTGCTGGTGTGGCAGAGTTGGCCGCATGGCTGCAGTCGGCATTGGCCCATTCCCCGGTTTCACACGCTGAAAGTCTGCCCTCATGAGTGTTTCGCGTCTTTCCCCCGGACCTGGCACCTCGGCCTCTTTTGCTTGCCCGGCGCCGCCTTCGTTGTCGCTGGGGGTGATTGGCAACTGCGCCTTCAGCGCGCTGGTTGATGCACGCGCGCGCATCGTCTGGTGCTGTTTGCCGCGTTTCGACGGCGACCCGGTCTTCAATGCCCTGTTGGACCCCAGCGAAAACGGCAGCGCCTTTGCCATCGAGATCGAGAACTTTTCGCACAGCAAGCAATGGTACGAACACAACACCGCGGTGCTGCGCACCCAGTTGTTCGACACCAGCGGCCAGGCGGTCGAGATCACCGACTTCGCGCCGCGCTTTTACCGGCGCTCGCGCTTTTTCCGGCCGATGACGCTGGTGCGGCGTGTGCGCCCCATCCAGGGCGCACCGCGCATCCGTGTTTCGCTCGACATCCGCTACAACTGGGGTCGCACCCAACCGGTTGTAACGCAGGGCAGCAACCATCTGCGTTATGTCGGTGATGCACTGACCCTGCGGCTGAACACCGACGCGCCGATTGCCCATTTGCTGTCGCGCCAGCCCTTTGTGCTGACGCGCGAGCACAACTTCCTGCTGGGCGCCGACGAGTCGCTGGCCGACGGCATTGCCGACACCGCGCGCCTGTTCGAGGAAGAAACCCTGAGCTACTGGCGCAAGTGGAGCCAGCGCCTGCACCTGCCACTGGAGTGGCAGGATGCGGTGATACGCGCGGCCATCACGCTCAAACTCTCGCTGTTTGAAGACACCGGCGCCATCGTGGCCGCCATGACCACCAGCATCCCCGAGGCGCCGAACAGCGGGCGCACCTGGGATTACCGCTTCTGCTGGCTGCGCGATGCCTTTTTTGTGGTGCGCGCGCTCAACAGTCTGTCAGAAGTCGGCACCATGGAGGACTACTTGCGCTGGCTCAGCAATGTCGTGGTGCAGGCCGGCGGCGGCCACATCCAGCCTTTGTACGGCATCGGGCTGGAGCGCGAATTGCCCGAAGCGACGTACGAACATCTGAGCGGCTACCGGGGGATGGGACCTGTGCGTGTCGGCAACCAGGCGCAAGAGCACTTTCAGCACGATGTCTACGGCAACGTGGTGCTCGGTGCGGCCCAGTCTTTTCATGACCAGCGCCTGTTGCACCGCGCGGGCGAGACTGAATTTCTGCGCCTGGAAGCGGTGGGCGAACAGGCGGTGCGCCACTACGACAAACCCGATGCCGGCATGTGGGAGTTGCGCACGCGTGCGCGGGTGCACACGTCTTCGGCGCTGATGTGCTGGGCCGCCTGCGATCGCCTCGGCAAGATAGCGGTGACGCTCAAGCAACCGGACCGCGCCATCTACTGGCACGGCCATGCCAACATCATGCGCGAACGCATCCTGCGCGAATCCTGGAGCGAGGAGCGCCAGGCCTTTGCCGAGAGTTTTGGTGGTCGAGACCTCGACGCCAGCGTGTTGCTGATGATCGAGGTTGGTTTCATCGACCCGAAAGACCCGCGGTTTGTGGCGACGGTGGACGCGCTGGAGAAGTATCTGTGCGACGGCCCCTACATGCGGCGTTACGAGGCGCCAGACGATTTTGGCAAACCCGAAACCGCCTTCAACATCTGCACCTTCTGGCGCATCGACGCACTGGCACGTATAGGCCGCAAAGAACAGGCGCGCGAGATTTTTGAAACCATGCTGGCGGCGCGCAACCATCTGGGCCTGCTGTCGGAGGACACCCACCCGGTGACCGGTGAAATGTGGGGTAACTTTCCGCAGACGTACTCGATGGTCGGCATCATCAATGCGGCGGTGCGTTTGTCCGCACCATGGGATTCCCAGGTATGAGCCGGCTCGTTGTTGTCTCCAACCGTGTTGCCGATCCGCGCAAAACTGCAGCGGGTGGTCTGGCGGTGGCTCTGGGCGACGCCCTGTCGGTCAACGGCGGGCTCTGGTTTGGCTGGAGCGGCACGATTGTCGAGGGCGGAACGCCCGGTGAGGGCGAGATGCACACCCAGCAGGCAGGCAACGTCACACTGAGCACAGTGGACCTGTGCAGAGACGACCACGACAGTTATTACCTGGGCTATAGCAACGGCGTGCTCTGGCCGGTGTTTCACTACCGGCTCGACCTGGCGGACTTTGACACCGGTTTTATCGGGGGATACCGTCGCGTCAATCAGATGATGGCCAGAAAGCTGATGCCGCAGCTGCTGCCGGACGACATCATCTGGGTGCACGACTACCACCTGATCCCGCTGGCTGCCGAACTGCGCGCCATGGGCTGCAGGAACCGCATTGGCTTTTTTCTGCATATTCCGCTGCCGCCGCCGCTGATCCTGGCGGCGATTCCACAACACGAGTGGCTGATTCGATCACTTTTTGCCTACGACCTGGTGGGCTTTCAGAGCCAGGCCGACGTGGATCACTTTTCACGTTACGTGGGGCAGGAGGCGGGTGCGGAAGCCCTGGACCAGCACCAGTTCCGCGCTTTTGGACGGACGGTACAGGCGCAGGCTTTTCCAATTGGCATTGATGTCGATGAGTTTGCGTCACTGACCCACGGCAAGGATGCGCGTGACATGTTCGACAGCATGAAGGGCGAATATTCGCGGCGCCGTCTGCTGCTTGGCGTGGAGCGGCTCGACTACTCGAAGGGTCTGCCGCAACGGCTGCGCGCGTTTCGCCATTTGCTGCAGCAATACCCTGAAAACCTCAACAGCGCCACCCTGATACAGATCGCCTCGCCCAGCCGTGAGGCGCTGGACACCTACTCGGGTCTGCGTCAGGAACTGGAGAGCCTGTGCGGCTCCATCAACGGCGACTATGGCGAGCTGGACTGGATGCCCGTGCGTTACATCCACCGCAACGTGGCGCGCAAACGCCTGCCAGGCCTCTACCGCGCGGCCAGCGTGGCGCTGGTCACACCGCTGCGCGACGGCATGAACCTGGTGGCCAAAGAGTTTATTGCCGCCCAGGATCCGGCCGACCCCGGGGTGCTGGTGCTGTCGCGGTTTGCCGGCGCGGCCGAGCAGCTCAAGGAGGCCCTACTGGTTAACCCTTACGATACCCACGGCACCGCAGAAACCATCCAGCTGGCGCTACAGATGGCGCTGCCAGATCGCCAGAAACGGCACCAGAAACTGCTGGAGCGCATACGCACCGAAGACGTGCACTGGTGGCGCAAGAAATTTCTCAAGGCGCTGTCGGGCACCACGCCAGACTAGTCGTCTGGGCTCCTGGGGCCCCAAACCCCGAAGTCGGCAGAAAATTCCGAAGTATGCAACCATGCAGCAACTCTGGACTGACATGGCCAATCGCAACTATTTGAACCGGCCGCTGGCGGACGGCATCCGCACGGTGGGATTTCGCAAGTGGTACGAGCGCGAGCTGCTGTCCAGCCACGCCCACATGTTGCTGGCTTTGCTGTGCACCATTGCGCTGATGGCCCTGCTCGAACTGTTTCAGGGCGGCACACTGGCCGAAAAGCTGGTGGATGTTGGCATGTTTTTCATCAGCGGTGCGGTTGGCTTGTGGGCGCTGCGCCGTTACCTGTATCTGCTGATGCACGCTGAAGCAGTGGCCGACCAGGCCAATTGCCCCGGTTGCACTGAATACGGCCGGCTGAACGTGGTTGAAGAAGACCGCCGCAATGGGCAACTGCGGGTGCGATGCCGTAAATGCAGCCACGAATGGACGCTGTTTCCTTAGGTTTTCAGCCTCTCAGGCCACCAGCGCCAGAGCGGCATAGTCACCCACCCGGTCACCCAGCCCGGCAGGCCGCAGTGCAAAGCCGTCGGTCAGCGCGGGTAACTTGCCGCTGATGTGTTCTTGCAGGCGCGGCAGCAGGTAGTCCCGGTGGTGCCAGAAGACGCTGCCACCCAGGCTGATGCGCTGTAAATCCAGCGTTACCACCAGGTTGTACAAAGCCCGGCCCAAAATCCGGCATGCATCATCAACAATGGCTTGGGCCCTCGATTCGCCTGCGCGGGCCGCTGTCAAAATGCTGGCTGTGTCGGGGTAGCCCAGGCTTGAAAAGCGCCGTGGCAGGGCATTGCCGGCCACCAGTGCTTCCACGTCGCCGATATTGCCGCAGCCACACAAGGCGTCGGAGTTGTCACTGACAAACATATGGCCGGCATGGCCGGCGTTGCCGTTTTTTCCACGCAGCGGGCGACCGTCCACACACAGGCCCACACCAATGCCGGTGCTCCAGGTCACATAGGCGCAATGGTCCATGCCCTGCAAGGCGCCCCAGCGGCGCTCGGCCTGCAAGGCCGCGATGCCATCGTTTTCTATCCGGACATCGGCAAACACATCGCGCAGCGGCGCTTCCAGCAGGGCGCTGGTCCAGTTGTTCGGCAAACCGCGCGCCGCGCCCGCCAGGCCGCCGCAGATATTGGGTGCAGCCAGCTCCACCAGGCCCTTGCTCATCACAAACGGGCCGCAGGACGCAATGCCCACGGCGGCGATTCGCTCCCGTTTGATCTGCGCCTGAGCGCAGCTTTCGTCCAGCATGCGGATGACCTGCCGGGAAAGGGCATCAGACTCCCCGGTTTTGACGGTCGGCTCGACAATGCGGCCCCGGATGCCGTGCGCATCGACCAGGCTCACCGCCACCTTGGTCCCGCCAATGTCCACGCAGGCGATGGGCGCAGCACCCGGCGGCAGGCAGATATTGGGCGCGGCGTTGACAGGGGCGTTGTCGGTCATGCGGTGTTCAAATCAGTTTGCTGATCAGGCTGGCTACCAGGCTCAGCACAATGGTGGTGGTCAGCGGGATAAACCACTCGCGGCCAAACAGCTTGAAGCGAAAGTCCCCCGGCATTTTGCCAAAGCCCAGTTTTTGCAGCAGCGGCGTGAACCAGCTGATCAGGATCAGCGCGAGGAAAATCACCAGCATCCAGCGAATCATGTTTCTAGTTTAGGGCTTGACGGGCGGGGAAGTTGCGGATGTCGGCATCACGGATCGCTGTGATATGCCTGCAAGCCGGGTCTCGCCCCGGCGGGCGAGGCACTTTTCTTTGCGTCGCCAAAGAAAAGTACCCAAAAGAAAGGCGACCCGATGGTCTGGGTCCCTTCGCTTCGATACGGGCAACCTGCGGTGCTCGCCGAAAACGGGGTCGAGCTCGAACTCGCTGCGCTCAGACAATCGCTCGCCCTGATCTGTTTTCAGCTGCGCTCCTCGGCCTAGCCCGACGGGTGGGGGAACAAATGCGGATTCGGATGCGGGGAGACCTGACGCGCGCAGCGCGTCAGGTCGGACCACGGGACCGTCATGTTTGCACGCGCTTGCAGCACACGCGGCCAAATGAAGTCCCCCTCCATCGCCCAGCGGGGCGAGGGAGGG